>NZ_JAFLJN010000006.1:0-64522 GCF_018682595.1 Janthinobacterium sp. JC611 | reverse complement strand
CAGCCCCTGACGTTTACAAGCCCAAAATGAAAATGCCGTTCAGTCTTAACTGAACGGCATTACTGCATCGCAGGCTTTTTCTGTTTCTGCGGCAGCTAAAACTTAGCCGGCTTTGGGATGCTCCTGCATACCGTGGTGGCCACCGCGATGGCCGCCGTGCTTGCCGCCAGGCACGCTGTCGTCAAACACTTTCTTTTGCTCCGGCGTCAGCACGGCGTAGAAGGTTTTCAACGAAGCCAGACGGCTTTCCTGGTCCGCGATGCGTTCCTTCGACATGGCGATCCATTGCTCCATGCGTTCCGGCGCCGACAGCTTGGCCATCGCTTCGTGCCTGGCTTTCCAGTCTCCCATCGGTTTTTTCGGCGCATTGGCGGCCGTAAATGTGGCCCAGGCCGGTTCCTGCGCGGCCGTCAGCTTCAGCTTGTCGTGCAGGCGGGCCTGGTACCTGGCCATGCGCTCGGCCGGGTTGCCTGCGCGGTGCTGGCCGCGCTGGCCTTCATGTTGCATCTTGGTGCTGGCGGCAGGCGCGCTGGCGGCCGCTTCCTGGGCGTGGACGGTCAGCGATGCCGCACCCATGCCGAGTACGCTCATGGCGATGATCAAGTTCTTGCGCAAGGTTGTCATTGAGGCGTTCATCTGGATTCCTTTGTCAAAGTGAGGGATGTACATGCTGCTGCACATGAATCCATGGTGGACTCTCCATGTTTCCCCGAAGTGTCCGCTGCCAGACAGTTTGTATCTATATGTTTCTTCGGGTCTTCTATATACAAGACGATACAAATGCGTTGTGCAAGGCCGGGGGAAGTGGGGATAATTCGTACCATGGAACCCACTTCTACAATTCTCATCGTCGACGACGACCGCGACATCCGCAGTTTGCTGGCGGACTACCTGGAAACGAACGCCTACCGCACCCTGGGCGCGGCAGATGGCACGGCCATGTGGAAAATCCTCGATGAAACGCGGCCCGACCTGATCGTGCTCGACTTGAACCTGCCCGGCGACGACGGCCTGACCTTGTGCCGCAAGCTGCGTGCGCAGTCGACCGTGCCGGTGATCATGTTGACGGCGCGCAATGAGCCGCTGGACCGCATCCTGGGCCTGGAAATGGGCGCCGACGATTATTTGCCGAAGCCGTTCGAGCCCCGCGAATTGCTGGCGCGCATACGCAGCGTGCTGCGCCGCAGCCATGCCATGCCGTCGAACGTGCCCTCGGACAAGGCGCAGCAAATCCGCTTTTCCGGCTGGACCCTGGACTTGACGGCGCGCCACCTGCTCAATCCCAGCGGTCTGGTGATCATGCTGTCGGGCGCGGAATTCCGCTTGCTGCGCGTGTTCCTGGAACACCCGAACCGCGTGCTGAACCGCGACCAGCTGCTGAACCTGACGCAGGGCCGCGACGCCGACCCGTTCGACCGCTCGATCGATATCCAGATCAGCCGCCTGCGGCAAAAGCTCGGCGAGGATGCCCGCTTGCCGCAAATCATCAAGACCGTGCGCAACGGCGGCTACGTGCTGGCCGGCCAGGTCAATGTGGAGCCGCACGCGTGAAGGCCTTCCTCGGGTCGATGACGGGCCGCGTCTTCATGTTCCTGCTGATCGGTATCGTCGCTTCGGCCGCGCTGACGCAGTGGCTGGCCGTGGGGGAACGCCAGCGGGCCATCGAGCAATACCGCGACTACCACGCCGTGGAGCGGGCCGAGCAGCTGGTGATGGCGGCCGACGTGGTGCCGCTGGCTTCGCGCGCCGCCTACCTGAAAGTGGCCAACAAGGGCAGCGTGCGCCTGGAATTGCGTCCCGACACGGAACACAAGCCCGGCGCGCCGACGGAGTTTTCCACCGCCCTGCAAGCCAAGCTGGGCGAAGGCTTCAAGGTCAGCGCGCTGGCCGAACGCCCGGCTGCCTGCGTCAAGCCGCGCCAGACGCCGGGCATGTTTGCCGCCAAGCCATGGGGCGGCACCTGCGAAAATCTCGACGTGCGCATGCAGGATGGCCACGTGCTGCGCCTGATGGTCTTGCCGCCGCGCCAGCAGCCGCCGTTCAACGAACATAACGACTGGATGACACTGCTGCCTTTCCTGATCAGCATCGCCATCCTCGCCTACCTGGTCACGCGCATGACCATGCGCCCGCTCAAGCAGCTGGCGCAGGCGGCGAAAGACCTGGGCAACGACATCAACCATCCGCCGCTGACCCTGTCCGGCGCCAGCGAGATCCGCCAGGCCAGCGCCGCCTTCAACGCCATGCAGGCGCGCATCCGCCAGCATATTTCTCAGCGCACACAGATGCTGGCCGCCATCACGCACGACTTGCAGACGCCGCTGACGCGCTTGCGCCTGCGCCTGGAAAAAGTGGCGGATACGGAACTGTATGACCGCCTGGTGGGCGACCTGTCGGCCATGCAGAGCATGGTCAAGGAAGGGCTGGACCTGGCCCGCTCGATGGATAGCACGGAAGCGATGCAGGCGCTCGATCTCGATTCCCTGTTGGATAGCGTCTGCTCCGATGCGGCCGATGCCGGCCAGAAAGTCACCCTTGGCGGACAGGCGGACATGGCCTTGATGGCGCGCCCGATCGCCATGCGGCGCTGCCTGGTGAACCTGATCGACAATGCCGTCAAATATGGTCTGTACGCGCAGGTCACCGTCGAGCGCATCGCGGGCGCCGCGCGCATCCGCATCCGCGACGGCGGGCCGGGCATTGCGCCAGATCAGCTGGCCAAGGTGTTCGAACCGTTTTACCGCATCGAGACCTCGCGTTCGCGTGAATCGGGCGGTACGGGCCTGGGCCTGACCATCGCGCGCAATATCGCCGAGCAGCATGGCGCCACGGTTTCACTGCTCAATCATGTCGATGGTGGACTGGAAGTCACCCTCATCGTGCCAGAGTATTACGCAGGAAAGTGAGCATTTCCATGCGACAATATTGCGCGTTAAGCCTCCCTGGCAACTACATTCAACCTGCGGCCCTGCGCTGCAACAGCGTGACAGAACAATGAAAAAGACTAGTCTGGCAATCCTCGTGGGTGCGGCCCTGTGTATCGGTGGCGGCATCTGGTATTTCAATCATCCGTCCGGCGCGCCGACCGGCGGGCAGGATGGCAAAGGGGGCAAGGGCGGACCGGCGCCGACGACGGTGAGCGTGGTCGCGCCGCTGCGCCAGGATGTGCCGATGGTGCTGCAAGCCAATGGCAGCGTGATGCCGATCAGCAGTGTGGACTTGCATCCGCAGACGACCAGCACGATTACCAAGGTGCATATCCGCGAAGGCCAGTTCGTCAAGCAGGGCGAGTTGATGTTTACGCTCGACGCGCGCAGCGAGCATGCGAATGTCGACAAGGCGCAGGCACAGGTCTTGCGCGACCGCGCCTCGGTGCAGGACTTTGAACGCCAGCTCAAGCGCAACCAGGATTTGCTGAGCAAGAACTTCATCGCCCAAGGCGCCGTCGATACCCTGCAAAGCCAGCTCGACGCGGCACGCGCCTTGCTGGCCGCCGACCAGGCCGCCTTGCGCGCCGCCCAGGTCGACTCCAGCTACACCGTCCTGCGCGCGCCGCAGGCGGGCAGGGTGGGCGCCATCAATGTCTACGCGGGCAGCCTGGTGCAGCCGACCACGTCGCTCACCAGCATCACCCAGCTCGACCCGATCGACGTGTCGTTCACCTTGCCGGAAAGCAGCCTGTCGGGCTTGCTGGCGGCGCAAAAGGCGGGCGAAGTTCCCGTCACGGCGCTGCTGTCCGATGCGGGCGGCAAGCAGCTCGACGGCAAACTGAGTTTCATCGACAATGCCGTCGATCCCACGACGGGCGTGATCAAGGTCAAGGCGCGCTTCAATAATGGCGGCACCGACCTGTGGCCTGGCCAGTACGTGAATACGCAGCTGACCGTGCGCACCCTCAAGCAGGCGCTGGTGATCCCGCAAAACGCCATCATCACGAGTACCGCCGGCACCTTCGTGTACTCGATGGAGGCGGACGGTACGGCCAAGATGCGCAAGATTACGCGCGTGTATGCGTTCGGCCCGAGCGCCGTCGTCACCGGATTGAGCGGCGATGAAAAAGTCATCGTCGATGGCAAGCAGAACTTGCGTCCGGGTAGCAAGGTGCGCCTGGTGGAAAAACACAAGGCTGCCGATGGCGCCGCCGCACCGCAGGGCAAGCCAGCATGAATCTGTCCGAACTGAGCATTCGCCGCCCCGTCATGGTGGTGCTGCTGTCCCTCTCCATCATCCTGGCTGGCGTGCTGGCCTACCTGCAAATTCCCGTGGCGGCCTTGCCGAGCTACAACACGCCCGTCATCAACGTCAGTGCCGACCTGGCCGGCGCCAGCCCGGAAACCATGGCCTCGTCGGTGGCCTTGCCACTGGAAAAGCAATTTTCCACCATTTCCGGCCTGAGCCTGATCACCTCCACGAGTACCTTGGGCAATACCTCGCTGACCCTGGAATTTGACGCCAGCATCAATGTCAACGAGGCGGCCGTCGACGTGCAGGCGGCCCTGCTGCGCGCGCAGCGCCAGTTGCCGACGGAAATGACGGACTTGCCGTCCTACCGCAAGGTCAACCCGGCCGACGCGCCCGTGTTGTTCATCCAGATGACGTCGCCTTCGCTGAACTTGTCGGACCTCAACGATTATGCGGAAAACCTGATCGCCCCCAGCCTGTCGACCTTGCCTGGCGTCGCCCAGGTCATCGTCAATGGCCAGAAGCGTTTTGCCGTGCGCGTGCGCGCCCGTGCCGATCTGATGAATGCGCGCAACCTGACGATGGACGAGCTGGCTGTTGCCTTGCGCACCTCGAACACGAATTCCCCGCTGGGCATCCTCGACGGCCCGAGCCAGACCCTGACCATCCAGGGCAATCCGCAAATGATGAAAGCGGCCGATTTTGCCGAACTGATCGTCGCCAGCCGCAACGGCCAGCCCGTGCGCCTGAAAGACGTGGCCGAGGTGGAAGACAGCTTTCAATCGATCAAGGCCGTCGGCAGTTTCAATGGCGAGCGCTCGATCAGCCTGATGGTCCAGCGTCAACCCGATGCGAACACTGTGCAAGTAGTCGACGGCGTGCGCCGTTTGCTGCCGGGCTTCAAGGAGCAATTGCCCCAGTCGATACAGATCAGCCTGGTCAACGACCGTTCGCTGTCGATCCGCGAAGCCATCCACGACGTGAATTTGACCTTGGCCCTGACGGTGGTGCTGGTGGTGCTGGTGATCTTTTTGTTCCTGCACCGCGCGGCCGCCACCTTCATTCCTGCCGTCACCATGCCGATTTCCCTGCTGGGCGCGCTGGCCCTGCTGTACTGGCTCGGCTACAGTCTCGACAACGTTTCCCTGCTGGGCATTACCCTGGCCGTGGGCCTCGTCGTCGACGATGCCATCGTGGTGCTGGAAAACATCGTGCGCCATATCGAGATGGGCAAGAAACCGATACGCGCGGCCCTGGACGGGGCGAAAGAGATGGGCTTTACCATCATCTCGATTTCCGTCTCGCTGGTGGCCGTGTTCATCCCCATCTTCTTCATGCCGGGCGTGATCGGCTTGCTGTTCCACGAGTTCGCCGTCGTCGTCTCGCTGGCCGTGCTGGTGTCCGCCATCGTCTCGCTGACCCTGGTGCCGATGCTGGCCAGCCGCTTCCTGCCCGCCGACTCGCGCGAACACAATGACAGCGACCCCACGCATGGCGAAAAAACCTTCATCGGCCGCCATTTCGAAGCGGGTTTCACGGCATTGCGCAACGGCTATGTGCATTTGCTCGACAAGGCCCTGGCGCACCGCAATGTGGTGCTGTTCGTTGCCGTGTGTACCTTTGCCCTGACGGTGCTGCTGTACGCGACCATTCCGAAAGGTTTCTTCCCCGAGGAAGACCTGGGCCAGATCCAGGTCAATACGGAAGCGTCGGAAGACATTTCCTCGGCGGCATTGCAAGACTTGCAGGCGCGCGTGGCGGCCGTGCTCAAGGCGGACCCCAGCGTGCAGGATGTGACGTCGTTCGTCGGTGGCGGCAATACGGGCCGCATGTTCATGGTCCTGAAACCGCGCAGCGAGCGGCCGAAAATGCCCGTGGTGCTGGAAAACCTGCGCCGCGCGACGAGCACCGTGCCCGGCATGGCCGTGTATTTCCGGCCCGTGCAAAACTTGCAGCTGGGCGGGCGCCAGAGCAAGAGCCGCTACCAGTACACCTTGCAAAGCGTCAGTCCCGACGCCTTGAATGACTGGGCGGAAAAGTTTATTGCCGGCATGCGCACGGATCCCGCCTTCCGCGACGTCACCAGCGACTCGCAGATCAAGGGTTTGCAGGCATCGCTCAGGATAGACCGCGACAAGGCCAACCTGCTCGGTGTGCAAATGTCCGACATCCGCACGGCCCTGTACAGCGCGTTTGGCGAGCGGCAAGTGTCGACCATCTATTCCTCGGCAGCCAGCTATTACGTGATCCTGGAAGCGGCCACGGCCGACCGCCAGTATGACGATGCGCTCACGCGCGTGTCCGTGCGCAGCAAGACGGGCGAACTGGTGAAACTGTCGAGTATTGCCTACGTGGAACGCACGATCGGCCCCACCTCCGTCAATCACCAGGGACAACTGCAGGCCGTCACCATCGCCTTCAACCTGGCGCCGGACGTGCCGCTGGGCGTCGCCACGGGCAAGATCGACGCGATGGCCAAGGACATGAGCTTGCCGGCCTCCATCATCACGCGCTATGGCGGCGACGCGGCCGTGTTCCAGAGCTCACAGTCCAGCCAGATCATCCTCATCATTGCCGCGCTGGCCGTGATCTATGTGCTGCTCGGCGTGCTGTACGAAAGCTATATCCACCCGCTGACGATCCTGGCCGGCTTGCCGTCGGCGGCCGTGGGCGCGCTGTTGACCCTGCGCCTGTTCGGCATGGACCTGACCATGATCGCCATCATCGGCATCCTGATGCTGATCGGCATCGTCAAGAAAAACGCCATCATGATGATCGACTTCGCCCTGCATGCGCAGCGCAACGACGGGCTGGCGCCGGCGGAGGCCATCCGCCAGGCTTGCATTCTGCGTTTCCGCCCCATCATGATGACGTCGGCGGCGGCCCTGATGGGCGCCTTGCCGATCGCCCTGGGCCTGGGCGCCGGCGCCGAGCTGCGCCAGCCGCTGGGCCTGGCCGTGGTCGGCGGCTTGCTGTTTTCGCAAGTGATTACCCTGTTCATCACTCCCGTCATCTATTTATTCCTTGATAAGTACAGCGGCACGGGGCCGTTGACGGACGAGCAACTGGTGGCGCTCGACAACAAGGCCTGAGCGCGTGCGCGGCCCATGATCCGTGACCGGCGTCCCATTCCTGCGTGAATGCGGCGCCGGTTTTGTATGGGCCGTGATACATACGGTAACAACCGTCAAGGGACGGCTCGGGTACTCTGGTTGCCGCTGCAAGGAATGTCGCTATCCTGTACGCTTCGGGTTGGAAAGGCCGAGGAAGTGTTCCCAAAAGCAAGGGACTCTGGCACTATGGCTGCCCTGTAAGATTACTTTTGTCGCTACACAGAAAGCACGATTCATTTTGCATGACACGACCCATTTGATGGCTGCCGATTCCGATGTTTGCCCCACCTGCGGGCAAGTGATCCAGCCACCACCGGCCTACGGGTCCAAGACCAGCACCACGCGCAAGGTGGCGCTTGGCGTGTCCGTCTTGCTGCACGTGCTGCTGGCGGCGTATGTCCTGTTGCGCAGCGATAAGATCGAAAAGATCCCGCCGCCGAAGAAGGAAAGCGCGATGGTCTACATCGCGCCGCTGAAGGACAAGCCGCAACCGAAACCGCAGCCGAAACCCACGCCGAAACCGAAGGACACGAAAGTGACCAAGGTGAAACCGCCGCCGGCGCCGAGCAAGCGCGTGGTCACGAAAGACGTGCCGCGCGACAAGCCGAAACTGGAAACCTTCACGCCGCCGCTGGTGTCGAAAGTGCCATTGCCGCCGCCGCCGGCTGAAGACATGAGTTCGATGATCGAGCAGCGCCGCAAGCAGCGCGAGGCGCAGAACCCCGCGCCGCCGGCCGAGGAAAGCGAAAACGACCGCGCCATGCGCGTGGCCAAGGCAAATATCGCCGGCGCCCAGGGACGCAATTCGGGCAGCGACCGCGAGGATTCGGGCGGCGTGTTTTCCATCGTCAACCAGACCTCGTTCAGTGCGGAAGTCAAGTTCAAGGGCTGGAATGGCAACTTCAAACGCAACTGGCTGAAGCAGGAAAAAGTCGAGCTGGGCAATGAGCCCGATATCGAGACGGCCATCATCAAGAAGATGATCCAGCTGATCCGTGCCGAAAAGCCCGGCGATTTCGTGTGGGAATCGCGGCGCCTGGGGCGTAACGTCAACCTCAGCGCCCGCGTGGAAGACACGGCCGAGCTGATGGCTTTCCTGCGCCAGGAATTCTTTTCCGAGAAGCGCTCAGGGCCGGGACGGCGCTAGGCGCGTTGCAATAGGAAAAGGCTGCGCCGTGTGAACGGGCAGCCTTTTTGTTTGCCGCTGGAGAAAATCAGGCGGGCTTGTCGGTTCCCGCTTCCGGCTCGACGTCGTCTTCCATGTCGATCAGCTCGACCATCTGGGCCGCGCCGTCTTCGCTGATGCCGGCCAGTTCCATGATCTTGTCATTGGCTTCGTCGATGCCGACTCTTTTCAGGGCCGAGAACAGTTGCACGGTGAACGGGAAGCCCACGCCGTCTTCATCCACATAGCTGTCGAGCTTGGCTTTCGCCTGACGCAAGGCATTCACGGATTCATTGCGGTTCAATTTATCCACTTTGGTCAGGATGCAGTGGATCGGTTTACCCGTCGGCGCGAACCATTCCAGCATTTGAATGTCCAGGTCGGTGAACGGACGGCGCGAATCCATGATCAGGATCAAACCGGCCAATTGCTCGCGGCGCTGCACGTAGTCGCCCAGCAGGCGCTGCCAGTGCAGTTTCGCCGAGCCCGATACTTCCGCATAGCCATAGCCCGGCAAGTCGACCAGCAGGCATTCGATCTCTTCGACGATGGTGGCGTCCTTGCGGTGCTGCGCCACGTGGGCGCCGCCGATGGAGAAGTAGTTGATGTGCTGGGTACGGCCAGGTGTCTTGGAGGCGAACGCCAAGCCTTTCTGATTACACAGGATGTTGATGGCGGTCGATTTACCGGCATTGGAGCGGCCGGCAAAGGCGATTTCCGGCACCGTGGTATCGGGCAGGTCACGCAATTGGTTGACGGTCGTAAAGAAACGGGCTTGCCAGAGTTTTGACATGGGAATAGTAAAGCAACAAAAGGGAGCGATAAGGGAGCGATAAGGCCAAGAAGCTATTGTACAATAAGGGGTTGTTTATTGTTGCCGGCGTAGCAGCGATGCGGCTTGCGGCCCTGAAAATAAAGCAAAAATCCACAGGGCGCGGCAATGTCCACCACTAATTTCTCACTGTCCCAGGGTGCCTGAATGAATCGTGCGTTTTCACCGTTGTTCAAATCCATGCTGCTCGCTTTGCTGGCTGTCTCGGCAACTGCTTCCGCGGTCGAAGCACCGAAACCGGCCGTCAAGGCGGACGCCGCAAAAGGCGCCACCCTGTACGCCGATGGCGATGCGGCGCGCGGCTTGCCTGCCTGCGTTTCCTGCCATGGCGCGGCCGGCAATTCGACCATCACGGTCAATCCGAAGCTGGCCGGCCAGCACGAAAGCTATATCTACAAGCAATTGGTCGACTTCACCACGCCGGAGCGCAACCAGCCCGTCATGACGACGTACGCGAAGATGCTCAGCGACGCCGACAAGAAGAATATCGCCGCCTACCTGGGCGCGCAGCTGTCCAAGCCGGGCGCCGCGAAAAACAAGGACACTATCGACCTGGGCAAGAAAATTTACCGTGGTGGCATTGCTTCCAAGCAAGTTGCAGCCTGCGCCAGCTGTCATGGCGCGACGGGCAATGGCATTCCCGTCCAGTATCCGCGCATCGCCGGCCAGCACCAGGACTACACGGTGGCCCAGCTGACCATGTTCCGCAGCACCAAGGCTGACGCCCGCAAGAACAGCGCGCAAATGCACACCATCGCCGCCCGCATGTCGGATGACGAGATCGCCGCCGTGGCCGATTACATCGCCGGCCTGAAGTAAGTTTTCATAGTGGCAAGAGATTGCCAGGCGCATCAATGCGCATGAACGAGGGCGGCCGTGTCAACAGGCTGCCCTTTTTTATGGCAAGGGCCAAACAGGAGTATGCTGCCGCCTTGCGCGGAGAAACCATCTGCTCCATGCCACCTTTTCTTCAAGATTGCATATCCCGTATGAGTATCCACGTATGAGCACAGGCACGACCGGAATCGAGTTAAAGACCCAACGCCGCAGCCTGGCTGAATTTGTCGAGCTGGTCTCGTCGATGCGCTTTGCCATCAGCCTGCTGACCCTGATCGCCGTCGCGTCCATCATCGGCACCGTGCTCAAGCAAAACGAGCCCATGCCCAATTACGTCAACCAGTTCGGGCCGTTCTGGTTCGCCGTCTTCGACAAGCTGAGCCTGTATTCCGTGTATTCGGCCTGGTGGTTCCTCGTGATCATGGGTTTCCTCGTCGCCTCGACCTCGCTGTGCATCGTGCGCAATGCGCCAAAGATGCTCAAGGATATGCGCAGCTGGCGCGACAATGTGCGCGAGCAATCGTTGCGCAACTTCCATCACAAGCTGGAATGGCAGGCGCCGCTGCCGCGCGCCGTGCTGGCGCAGCAGATGGTGATGCGCCTGAAAGACGCCGGCTACGGCGCCAAGGTGGTCGAGAAGGAGGGCGCCACCCTGGTGGCCGCCAAGCGGGGCGCCGCCAATAAATGGGGCTATATCTTTGCCCACGGCGCCATCGTCATCATCTGCGTGGGCGGCTTGCTCGACTCGGAAATGCCTATCCGCGTACAGCAATGGCTCTTTGGCAAGACGCCGTTTTCCGGCAGCGGCGTGATCGCCGACATTCCCGCCCAGCACCGCCTGAGCCTGTCGAACCCCACGTTCCGCGGCAATACCATGATCCCGGAAGGCTCGTCGAGCAACACGGCCATCATTCCCCAGGCCGATGGCGTGCTGATCCAGGATCTGCCGATCACCATCCTGCTGAAAAAATTCCATATCGATTTCTACAGCACGGGCATGCCCAAGCTGTTCGCCAGCGATGTCGTCATCACGGACCATGCAACGGGTGAAAGTTTCCCTGCGACTATCAAAGTCAACCAGCCGCTGCTGTACAAGGGCCTGGCCCTGTACCAGTCCAGTTTTGAGGATGGCGGCAGCAAGCTCAAGTTGACTGGCTATCCGATGACGGGCAAGACGACGAAACGCTTCGATATCGGCGGCGAAGTGGGCGGCAGCACGCCGCTCGAGCGCAGCGACGGCAATTCCTACACGGTGGAATGGTCGGGTTTCCGCCCCTTCAACGTGGAAAACCTCAGCGCCGGCCAGGACGTGCGCGCCGTCAGCAAGGCGGAAAGTTTTAACGATCAATTCGCCGTCGGCCTGGACAAGCGCCTCGGTTCGGCCGCGAAGAACGCGCATAACAAGGATCTCAAGAACGTGGGACCGTCGGTGCAATACAAATTGCGCGACAAGACGGGCCAGGCGCGCGAGTACCAGAACTACATGCAGCCCGTCACCGTCGATGGCACGACGGTGTTTCTGGCCGGCATGCGCGTCAACCCCAGCGACCCGTTCAGCTATCTGCGCATTCCCGCCGATGACAATGTCAGCGTGAACGAATGGATGCGCCTGCGTGCCGCGCTGCAAGATCCCGCCTTGCGCCAGCAGGCCGCCACGCGCTATGCGGCGCGCGCCATGCCGCAGGCGGGGGCGGAAGCCTTGCGCAGCCAGCTGCAGGAGTCGGCGGCGAAAAGCCTGGGCATCTTTGCCGGCAATGGGCAAGAGGGCGGTTTCCTCGCCATTTCGCGTTTCCTGGAGAAAATTCCTGCCGCCGAGCAAGAAAAAGCGGCCGATATCTTCATGAAAATCCTGAATGGCAGCCTGTGGGACTTGTGGCAGGCGGCGCGCGCCCAGGATGGCTTGAAGGCCATCGAGGCCGATGACAAGCACGGCCGCTTCCTGCAACTGGCCACGAACGCGCTGTCCGACAGCTTCTTCTATGGCGCGCCCGTGTATCTGCAACTGGACGACTTTACGGAAATCAAGGCGTCCGTATTGCAGGTGACGCGTTCGCCGGGCAAGAGCGTGGTCTACCTCGGTTGCCTGTTCCTCGTGATCGGCGTATTTTCCATGTTTTATATCCGCGAGCGCCGCTTGTGGGTGTGGCTCAAGGATGCGGACGGCGGCAGCGAGGCCCTGATGGCCATGAGCACGCAACGCAAGACGCTGGATTTTGAAAAAGAATTTGAGACTTTGAAGGCAAAGCTGCCGCAATCGGCGTAAGCTGCGCTGACTTGGATGAGCTGAGTTTCGGGACGCTTGCGCGTCGCCGGGAATGGAGAAAATGATGGAATTGGCAAACAAGCAAATATATACGCAGGAACCAGGATTTTTCAAGCGCCTGAGCCTGATCGATTGGCTGTATGGCGCCGGCTTGCTGGCCGCCTCCCTGTTCGGCCTGATGCGCTTTGGCGCCTTCATGGATATCTATGAAAAAGCCATCTTGCTGGCCGCGGCGCCCACCTTCGCGTGGCTGGGCTGGCACTGGAAGCCCGTGCGCTGGCTGATCCCCCTGGCGGCCGTGCTGTCGCTGTTCGCCATCGAGCTGTACGCGGGCCACCTGGAGATGGCGAACCAGAAATTCTTCCTGAAATACATCTTGTCGAGCCAGTCCGCCATCCTGTGGATGGGCACCCTGTTCGTGCTGTCGACCCTGTTCTACTGGATCGGCTTGGTGGCGCGCTCGGAATTCGGCTCCTCCGTCGGTTCCCTGCTGTGCTGGGCCGGCGTGGTGCTGGGCCTGACGGGCATGCTGGTGCGCTGGTACGAGTCGTACCTGATCGGCGCCGACGTGGGCCACATCCCCGTGTCGAACCTGTATGAAGTGTTCATCCTGTTTTCCTTGATCACGGCCATGTTCTACCTGTATTACGAGCAGCATTACGCGACGCGCCAGCTGGGCGCCTTCGTCATGCTGGTCATCTCGGCGGCCGTGGTGTTCCTGATGTGGTACACGGTCACGCGCGACGCGGCCGAAATTCAGCCGCTGGTGCCGGCCCTGCAAAGCTGGTGGATGAAGATCCACGTGCCGGCCAATTTCATCGGCTACGGCACGTTCGCCCTGTCGGCCATGGTGGCGGCGGCCTACCTGCTCAAATCGAGCGGCTATCTGGTCGACCGCCTGCCGTCGCTGGAAGTGCTCGACGACGTCATGTACAAGGCCATTTCCGTCGGCTTCGCTTTCTTCACGGTAGCGACCATCCTGGGCGCCCTGTGGGCGGCCGAGGCGTGGGGCGGCTACTGGTCGTGGGACCCGAAGGAAACGTGGGCGCTGATCGTCTGGCTCAACTATGCGGCCTGGCTGCACATGCGATTGATGACGGGCTTGCGCGGCCGCGTCGCCTCGTGGTGGGCGCTGGTGGGCTTGCTGGTGACGACGTTCGCGTTTTTGGGTGTGAATATGTTCCTTTCCGGCCTGCACTCTTACGGAAAGCTTTAATGACAGAAGCGTCATGAACGGCCCGGGAAAACTGGTGTAAGGTACATTCAATCACCTTTTCCCGGAGCCGCCATGTTGATCAAGCGCAGTCCCAACGGCATTGAGTTGCCGTATTCTTCCGAAATCACGCCGCGCGCCGTATTCGAATCGCGCCGCAGCTTCATCAAGCAAGTGGCGCTGGGCTCGATGTCCAGCGCGGCCTTGCTGGAAATGGCCAGCCGCGAAGCCTTCGCGCAAGGCACGAATCCCAAGCTGGCTGCCAAATTGAATCCCGCCTATTCGGCGCTGGAAAAGCAGACGGCCTATAAAGACGCCACCAGCTACAACAATTTCTACGAATTCGGCACGGACAAGAGCGACCCGGCGCAAAACGCGGGCACCTTGCGCACGCGGCCGTGGACGGTCAGCATCGAAGGCGAAGTGAAAAAGCCGATGACCCTGGACCTCGATGCCTTGCTGAAGCTGGCGCCGCTGGAAGAGCGCGTGTACCGGCTGCGTTGCGTGGAAGGCTGGTCGATGGTCATCCCGTGGGTCGGTTATTCCTTCTCGGAAATCATCAAGAAGGTCGAGCCGACGGGCAATGCCAAGTATGTGGAATTCATCACCCTGGCCGACAAGAAGCAAATGCCGGGCGTGGGCAGCCGCGTGCTGCAATGGCCCTATACGGAAGGCTTGCGCATCGATGAAGCGAACCACCCGCTGGCATTGCTGACCCTGGGCATGTATGGCGAAACCTTGCCGAACCAGAACGGCGCGCCCGTGCGCATGGTGTTGCCGTGGAAATATGGTTTCAAGTCCGCCAAATCCATCGTCAAGATCCGTTTCGTCAAGGAACAGCCGCGCACGTCGTGGAACCTGTCGGCCCCATCCGAATACGGTTTTTACTCGAACGTGAACCCGAACGTCGATCATCCGCGCTGGTCGCAAGCTTCCGAGCGGCGCATCGGCGAAGACGGTTTTCTCACGCGCAAGCGCAAGACCCTGATGTTCAATGGCTACAACGATGTGGCCTCGCTGTATGCTGGCATGGACTTGAAGAAGTTCTTTTAAGGAAAGACCATGGCCCTCAACCCCACGCCGAGACAATTGTCGCTATTCAAAGGCCTGATTTTTTTGCTGGCGCTGCTTCCATTCGTGCGCATGGTCTGGCTGACGTACACGGGGCAGCTGGTGGAGCCGCTGGAATTCATCACGCGCGGCACGGGCGACTGGACCCTGTATTTCCTGTGCATCAGCCTGGCGGTCACGCCCTTGCGGCGCTTCACGCAGTGGAATTGGCTGATCAAGCTGCGGCGCATGCTGGGCCTGTTCGCGTTTTTCTACGCGACATTGCACTTCACCACTTTCTTATGGTTCGATCACTTCTTCGATGTGCAGGAAATGTGGAAGGATGTACTCAAGCGCCCGTTCATCACGGTGGGTTTTATCGCCTTCGTGTTGCTCATTCCGCTGGCCGTGACGAGCACGAACGGCATGGTGAAACGCCTGGGTGGCAAGCGCTGGCAGTGGTTGCACCGGCTGATCTATGTCATTGCGCCGCTGGGCATCCTGCACTTCTGGTGGATGAAGGCGGGCAAGCACAATTTCGCGCAACCGATACTGTTCGGCGCCATCGTCGCCGTACTGCTGTTAATCCGTGTTTATTTCGCCTGGAGCAAGCGAGTCAAAAGCGCCAGGGCGGCGCATGTCGCCACCCCGGTGCGTTCCGTTTAGGTGGCCGGCACGATCACGGGCGGCGGCGGCACGGGCGCCGGTTCGACGGGGCCTTTGGCCGGTGCGCCCTTGGCCGCTGGCGGCTTGGGCAGGTACAGGGGACCTGGCTGGCCGCAGCCGGCCAGGACGCTAGAGACCACAATGGCAATGCCGATATAAAACGCTGAGGATGACTTCACGATTAGAATCACGGTTTGATTAAGATCTTTGGAGTGTAGCATGAGCGAATCGGAATTCCTGGCCCTGGCCGAAGCCACCCTGACCCAGATCGAGGCGGCGCTGGACCGGCTGAACGATGAAGACGTGCTCGACGTCGAATGCAGCCGCAGCGGCAATGTGCTGGAAATCGAATTCATCGATAACGGCACGAAAATCATCGTCAACAGCCAGGCCCCCATGCGCGAAATGTGGGTGGCGGCCCGTTCCGGCGGCTTTCACTACAAGCGCGTTGGCGACGAGTGGATCAATACGCGCGACGGCTCCGAACTGTTTGCGGCCCTGTCGGCCATGGCCAGCGAGCAGGCGGGTGCGCCTGTCGTGCTGAAGTAATTGTTTTAGCCGCGCGCAATAAAAAGGGCAGCCTGCATGGGCTGCCCTTTTGCATGATTACCGTTTAAAACAATTCATTTTTCACGGCTTCTTTCGCTTTTTCTTCCTCCGGCGTGCCGCGCGCGGCGCCTTCCAGGCTGCCCACGCCCGTGCCCGGTGGATTTTCCGCATAGTAATACTCGTCGCCCACATGGATCAGGCCTTCCGGCACGGCGCGTTCCTCGACGGGAATGCTTTTCAGGGCTTTCGCCATGTAGCTGATCCAGATCGGCAAGGCCAGGCCACCGCCCGTTTCCCGGTTGCCCAGGTTGCGCGGCTGGTCGTAGCCGATCCAGGCGATGCCCACCAGCTTGGCCTGGTAGCCGGCGAACCATGCGTCGATGGAATCGTTGGTCGTGCCCGTCTTGCCGGCCAGGTCAGGGCGCTTCAAGGCCATGGCCTTGTTCGCCGTGCCGAAGCGCACGACGTCGTTGAGCATGCTGTTCATCATGAAGGCGTTGCGCTCGTCGATGACGCGGTTGGCTTCCTCGCCCGCCAGGTCTGGCTTGGCTTGCGACAGGATATTGCCGTCGCTATCGGTCACCTTGGCGATCAGATACGGGTTGATCTTGTAGCCGCCGTTGGCGAACACGGCATACGCGCCCGCCATCTGCAGCGGCGTCACGTTGCCGGCGCCCAGGGCCAGGGTCAGGTAGGGCGGGTTCTTGTCCGCGTCAAAGCCGAAGCGCGTCGCGTATTCCTGGCCATACTTGGCGCCGATCTTGTGCAGGATGCGGATGGAAATCATGTTCTTCGATTTCATCAAGCCCTTGCGCATGGTCATCGGGCCATCGTACTTGCTGTCGTAGTTCTTCGGTTCCCACGCCTGGCCGCCCGTCTGGCCCGCGTCGAACGAGATCGGCGCATCGTTGATGATGGTGGCCGGCGACAGGCCCCGTTCCAGCGAGGCGGAATAGATGAAGGGCTTGAAGGCCGAACCGGGCTGGCGCCACGCCTGCGTGACGTGGTTGAACTTGTTGCGGTTGTAATCGAAGCCGCCCACCATGGCGCGGATGGCGCCGTCCGTGGTGCTGGCCGAGACGAACGCCGATTGCACTTCCGGCATTTGCGTCAAGACCCAGGCATTGCCTTCTTGCATGACGCGGATCACGGCGCCGCGCTTGATGCGGCGGTTCGGCGCCGCTTTTTCCGACAGCCAGGCCGTGCCAAAGGTCAGGCCGGGGCCGGTGATCGTGATTTCCTCGCCGGCCGAGGTGACTGCCTGGATGGACTTGGGCGACGCTTGCAGCACCATGGCGGCGATGATGTCGTCGCTGTCCGGGTGGTCGGCCAGTTCCGTCTCGATCGCGTCATCGGCTTCGGCCTTGGTTTTTGGAATCTCGATGTAGGCTTCCGGGCCGCGGTAACCGTGGCGTTTCTCGTAATCCATCACGCCCTTGCGCAAGGCGATGTAGGCGGCGTCCTGGTCGGCCTTGGTGATGGTGGTGTAGACGTTCAGGCCGCGCGTATAGGTATCTTCCTTGAATTGCTCGTAGACCAGCTGGCGCGCCATTTCCGACACGTATTCCGCATGCACGCCGAAGGCGCTGCTGTCGGTTTTCACTTTCAGCTCTTCATTTTTCGCTTCTTCGTACTGCGCCGGCGTGATGTAGCCCAGCTGTGCCATGCGCTGCAGGATGTATTGCTGGCGCATGCGCGCGCGTTTCGGATTGACGACGGGATTGTAGGCGGACGGCGCCTTCGGCAAGCCGGCCAGCATGGCCGCTTCGGCCACGGTCAGGTCCTGGATGTTCTTGCCGAAATAGATTTGCGCGGCCGAGGCGAAGCCGTAGGCGCGTTGTCCCAGATAAATCTGGTTCATATACACTTCGAGGATCTGGTCCTTGCTGAGGTTTTTCTCGATTTTCCAGGCCAGCAAGACTTCATACGCCTTGCGTTTCAAGGTCTGTTCGCTGGACAGGAAGAAGTTGCGCGCCACCTGCTGCGTGATGGTCGAGGCGCCTTGCTTGGCGCCGCCCGTCAGGTTGTGCAGCGCCGCGCGCGTGATGCCCAGGTAATCGACGCCGCCATGTTCATAGAAGCGGTCATCTTCGATGGCCAGCACGGCTTTCTTCATGACATCGGGAATATCCTTGATGTGCACCATGTTGCGCCGCTCCTCGCCGAACTCGCCGATCAGCACACTGTCGGACGTGAACACGCGCAGCGGCATCTTTGGCTTGTAATCGGTCAAGGTATCGAGCGCCGGCAGGTTCGGATAGGCCATGGCCAGGCCAAAGACCACCAGCAAGACGCCGACGATGCCCAGGCCCAGCAGCGATACCAGGGCCATCAGCAGGAAACGTTTGGGTTTGCTGCCCTTGGCGGGCGGCTTCGAGCCAGCGGGGGCGGCGGATTTTGAAGATGTCATGCGTCGTATGTCTTTCGGTTAATTATGCCGGCCAATTATAAGCGAGCTTGCCGGGGTGGCAGCGCGCTGTGGCGCTTGCCGGGGGGACAGTCGGAACTTGCCGATACTCTATATAAGCGTGTATTGGCCCGCTGGCAACCAGGATTTGGTAACAATTATTCTGCGCCAGATCACGGCCCCGCCAGATAGGCGCCGCGCGCCGCAGGCTGCGGCGTGAAATCCATTTACAAGCCAGCGCTGCCGGGACTAGGCTTTCGGATGGCGCTCACTCCTCCCACGCTCACGTTTCTCCATGAAAAACATGTCCATCAGCAATTTTCTTGGCATCGGCTTGCTGGGCGTCGATATCGCGGACGATGCCGTGCGCATGGTCGAACTGAGGCGCCGGCGGGGAAAACTGTCGTGCCGGCATTGCGGCGCCGCCGCGCTGGCGCCCGGCGTGATGCTGGAGGGCAATGTCGAGGACATGGCGGGCCTGGCCGATGCCTTGCGCCAGGCCCACCGCGACAGTGGCAGCGCCTGCACGCGGGTGGCGCTGGCCATGCCGGCCACGGCCCTCATCACGCATGCGATCCGCCTGCCCGTCGGATTGCCGGAGGAACAGCTGGAAATCCTCGTGGAACTGGAGGCGGCGCAATACATGCCGTTTGCGCTGGAAGACGCCAGCCTGGATTTCTTCATTCTCGGCCCCGCGCCGTCGCTGGCCGGAGCGCCAGGCAAGGAGGTCGAGGTGTTGCTGGTGGCGGCGCGGCGCGCCAGCGTGCAGCGGCGTATCGAGGCGGCGACGGCGGCGGGCTTGCTGGCCGTCGTCATGGATAGCGAGGCGTTGGCCTTGCAGGCGGCGCTCGCGCAGGGGGGCTGGCAAGTCTTGCCTGACGGTGGCGTGGCCTACCAGCTGGCCTGGGGCCTGGCCTTGCACCGGTACGCCCGATGATGCGCCGGGCGCAAGCGCAACGCATCAACCTGTTGCCATATCGCCAGGCGGCACGACGCAGGCATATTCAGCTGTTGCTGTGCCAACTGGCGGGCGGGGCGTTGCTGGGACTGCTGCTGGCCCTGGCGACGGGCGCCTGGCTGCGATATCAGCTCGACGTGCAGCTGCGCCGCCAGGAGGGCTGGCGCAGTGCCATGCAGCAAGTCGATGCCGTCCTCGCCAGCGGCAAGCGGGTGCGGGGCGAGACGGCGGCGCTGCTGCTGCGCCAGCAGGCCATGGCCCGTTTGCAAGCGCAGCGCAATGCCTGGGTGCGCATGCTGGACGCGCTGGCCCGGGCGATGCCGGCCGGCGTGACCTTGCATAGCGTGCGCCAGGAAACGGCGATGGTGCGCCTGCAGGGGCAGGCCGTGTCGCAGGACAAGGTCGCGGCGTTGCTGCTGGCGCTGGAGCAGGCGGCGCCCTGGTCCCGGCCGGAATTGTTGGAAGTGCGGCTGGAAGTGCGCGGCGCGGCCGATGGCGCCGTGGAATGGACGGTACGGCTGGCTTTGGCACCCTAGTCCTGGAGGTTGATCATGCTGAGCTTGAAGACCGCGTCGCTGTGGCCGCTACCCGCGCGCCTCGCTTGCGCCGCCCTGGCCGGTACGCTGGTGGCGGTCCTGCTGCACCTGGCGTGGCTCGATGGACTGGGTGCGGCCCTGCAGGTGGCGCAAGGCGAGCAGGTACGCTTGCGCGCCGCCCATCTGTCGGCGCAGGCCAGGGCGAAGCAGTTGCCGCAATGGCGCGCACAGCAGCGCCAGGCCGGCGCCGAGCTGGCCTTGCTGGAGCAGCAACTGCCCGACCAGCAAGCGATGGCGTTGCTGTTGACGGATATTAATACCGCAGGCCAGGCGCGCGGGCTGCAATTTTCCCTGTTCAAGCCGGGCGCGGCCCGGCCGCAGGCGCCGTATGTCGCCTTGCCGATCGCGCTACAGTTGCGCGGCGGCTACCACGCCATGGGCGCGCTGCTGGCGGACCTGGCGCGCCTGCCGCGCATCGTCACGGTGCACGAACTGGTCTTGACCCTCGGCAAGGATCGTCTGCTGACCCTCGACGCCGTGCTGCAGGCGTATCGCTTGCCCGAAGCGGGGGAGCTGGCGGCGCAAGCGGCTCTGGCGCCCCAGGCGGCCGCTCCCGCGCCGGCATGGCGTCCGCTTGCCGCTGTCGCGCCGCATCCTTACGCGGCCGCCGCCCTGGCCGATCCTTTTGCTGCCTTGCCGTCGGCCGGTGCGCCGGGGCAGCGGGGCGCTGTGGCGGGGCCAGACCCGCGGCGCGCGCGCGAACCGCTGGAAAGCGTGGCATTGCCGGCCATCAGCATGGTCGGCAGCGTGCAACAGGACGGTCGCCTGAGCGCGCTGCTGCTGGTGGGCCAGCGCGTGTACCGGGTGGCGGTGGGCCAATATCTGGGGCAAGACCACGGCGTGGTGACGGACGTCAGTCAACAGGCCGTGCAGTACCGTGAACTGTTGCGCGAGGCGGATGGTCCCTGGCGCGAGCGGCGCGGCAGCCTGGCCTTGCAAGTGACGGGGGCGAAGGCCAGCCTGCCCGAGGCGGCGCCATGAGGCCGCGCCGCATGCTCGTGGCTGCCATGCTGTGTCTGCATGCCGGCGGCCTGGCCCAGGAGGCGGTGGTGCACGTGTCGGCCCCGCGCTTGTACGCGGGCGAGAAGATTTCCGTCGATTTCCAGAACGTGGGGGTGCGCGCCGCCCTGCACATCCTGGCCGATGCGTCGGGGCAAAACATCATCGCCAGCGACAGCGTGGCGGGCAATGTGACCTTGCGCCTGCGCGACTTGCCGTGGGACCAGGCGCTCGACGTGCTGCTGCAGGCCAAGGGCCTCGACATGCGGCGCAACGGCAACGTGCTGTGGATCGCGCCGCGCGAGGAAATGCTGGCGCGCGAAAAGCTGGAGCTCGAAACGCGCGCGCAGATCGCCGAGCTGGAACCCTTGCAATCGGCCATCTTCCAGCTCAATTACCAGAAGGCCGAAGCATTCCGCACCGTGTTCGGTCTCGATGCGGGGGAAGGGCGCAGCCGGCTGCTGTCGCGCCGTGGCAGCGTGCTGATCGAGCCGCGCACCAACCAGCTGTTCGTCACCGATGTGCCGGCGCGCCTGGAGCAGATCCGGCAGCTGATCGCCAAGACAGATATTGCTACGCGACAAGTGATGATCGAGGCGCGCATCGTCGAGGCGAACGACAGTTTCAGCCGCAACCTGGGCGCGCGCCTGGGCTTTACGGACCAGCGCCTGGCGGCGGGCCAGCTGCCAGGCTTTTCCGTGGGCGGCGGGGGGCGCCGCGCGGCAATCGGCGGCAGTTATCTGGGCGTGGGCGAGGCGACGGGGCAAACGGTGGCAGGCAGCGGCGCCTTCGTGCCGAACACGCAATTCGTCAACTTGCCGGCCGCCAGCATCAATGGCTTGCCGCCGGCCAGTTTCGCCCTGAGCCTGTTTTCGGCGGCCGCCAACCGCTTTTTGAACCTGGAACTGTCCGCGCTGGAAGCGGACGGCAGGGGCAAGATCATTTCCAGCCCCCGCGTGGTGACGGCCGACAAGGTGCTGGCGCTGATCGAGCAGGGCATCGAGCTGCCGTACCAGGTGGCCACCAGCAGCGGCGCCACGTCGATCACGTTCCGCAAGGCGAACCTGCGCCTGGAAGTGACGCCGCAGATCACGCCGGATGGCAATGTGGTGCTGGAAGTGGACGTCAACAAGGACAGCGTGGGCCAGGAAACCCGTTCCGGCTTCGCCATCGACACCAAGCACGTGCGCACGCAGGTGATGGTGGAGGACGGCGGCACGGTGGTGCTGGGCGGCATCTATCAGCTGTCCGAGCGGGGCACGGACAGCAAGGTGCCGATTCTCGGCGACATCCCCGTGCTAGGTGTTTTTTTCCGCAGCACGGGCCGCAGTCAAGAAAAAACGGAACTGATGGTGTTTATTACGCCGAAAATAGTGGCAGATCGGCCAGCAACACGTTAATGTCACATCTTTACGTTTAAGTAACAATGCAAACGAAAGCGGACTGATGGCGACTATGCGGAATGTATCTTGGGGCAACACTTATTGGAGTCGGATAGCGAATTGGCTGGTCTTGCTGGCGCTGGGCGTCTTGCTGGCCGCGTGTGGCGGCGGTGGCGGCGATCCGACCCTGGGCGTCAAGGATGGCGCCAATGCCGGCGTTGGCAGTGTGGTACTGGTTGCTGGCGCAACTACAATTGTTGCCTCGGGCGTGGATGGCACGGAAGTCGTGCTGACGGCCGTGGTGAAAAATCCTGGCAATAATGCCATGACAGGCCAGACGGTGACCTTCACCGCCAGTTCCGGCATCATTAGCAATACCAACCGCGTGACGGATGCCAATGGCACGGTGACGGAGAAACTCAGCGTGAAAGGCGATGCGAGCTTGCGCGACATTACCATCAGGGCCAGCAGCGGCGGCGTTGAATCGGCTCCCGTGGTAGTGAAAGTAGTGCCCGTCACCTCCGGCATTGCCAGCTTGCTGCTGACGTCTTCCGGTGGCACCCTCGCTTCGTCCGGCGGTACCGCCGTCAATGTCATCGCTTTTGTGAAGGATGCCAACAATGCCGTCGTGCCCAACGCCAGCGTGACGTTCAGTGCCGATTCGGGCGCGCTGGGTGCGACCAAGGTCAATACCAATGCGCAGGGACAGGCACAGGTCAGCCTGAATACGGGGGGCGATGCCAGCTTGCGCACGATCAAGGTCACGGCCAGCGCAGGCGCGCAAACGGCCAGCACGGACATCGGCGTCAGCGGCACACGGCTGGTCATCAGCGCCTTTTCGACGGTGAACCTGAAGACGAGCACCGACATGGTGGTCAAGCTGGTCGACTCGAGCGGCAATCCCCTCGTCGGCAAGCCGGTGACCTTCAGCGCCCGCAGCAATGCCATCACGGTCAAGGGCGGCGGCGCCAGTCCCGCGCTGACCGACAACAACGGCCAGTTGGTGTTGAGCTACAACGCCCAAGCGGGCAGCGGCGACAGCATCAGCGTCAAGGCGCAGGGCGACAGCGTCGTATTGCCAATTGCAATTAATGCATCGAACTTCACGATCAATGCCGTGTCGGGCAGCAATGTGGCGTTGACCACGCTGAACACGAACACCTGTTATGCGGTGACGGTGCATAGCGATGTGGCTGGCGTGCCACAAACGGGCAATGTGCGTTTCAGTACGTCGCGCGGCGCCATCTACCAGGATGCCGCCTGCGGCACGCCATTGCAGGCGCCGCTGGCACTGGTGGGAGGCAATGCCATCGCCTACGTACAGGCCAGCGGCGCCGGCCTGACCGCCCTGACGGCGCAGTACGAAGGCAGCGGCGCCTCGGTACAATCGGAAGTGGAGTTCGTTGCGCCATTGACGGCCCAGGCCACGATCAGCCTGCAAGCCGACCCGGCGGTCATCGGCGCCAATACGGCCGGCAGCACGGCGCAGCGCAGTGCTTTACGCGCCATCGTGCGCGATGGCACGGCGGAAAACAACTTGGTCAAGAATGCCCAGGTGAGCTTTTCGATCCAGACCGATGCCAGCAATGGTTCCCTGAGTTCGCCTTCGCTGGTCGTCACCGACAGCGACGGCGTGGCCACGGTCAGCTACATCGCGGGGCAGGGCACCACCGGTGTCGATGGCGTCGTTGTCAAGGCGCAACTGCAGGGCGTGTCGAGCAATGCCGCCACGGTCAAGCTGACGGTGACGAAAAAGGCGCTGTTCATCAGCGCCGGCAGCGGCAATGCGCTCGACGCCTCCGACAGCAGCACCTATCGCAAGACGTATAGCGTGTTTGTGACGGACGCCGCCGGTAACCCCGTGCCGGACGTGATCATCACGGCCGCGGCCTGGCCCCGCTACTATTACAAGGGCTATCTGCAATATTCGCAGGCTGCCCAGTCGTGGATAGTCGTGAGGACAGCGAACGCCTGTGACAATGAAGACCGGGACCGCAGCGGCACCTTCAATCCGAATAACGACTTCAACCTCAATGGCCGTCTGGACCCGGGCATTCCGCTCAATTTGTCGACCGGCGGCAAGACCGACAGCTCGGGAACGGCGATCGTTACCCTGACTTATCCGCGCGACAGGGCCAACTGGCTGGACGTCGAATTGACGATTCGTGGCAATAGTTCCGGGACGGAGGCAACTTATGTCGGTTACACTTTGCTTCCGGGGCTGGCTACGGACTTTAACCGCGTGGATGTTTCACCTCCAGGTGTCCTGAGTCCGTATGGTCAAGCCACTGATTGTCGTAATCCAAATTAACTGTCGCAGCACATGCAAAATCTGTTTTTAGTAGGCCTCATGGGCGCAGGCAAAACCACGATCGGGCGCATCCTGGCCCGCAAGTTGGGCTTGCGCTTTGTCGATTCCGACCACGAAATCGAGGCACGCACGGGAGCGACCATCCCGTGGATCTTTGAAATCGAGGGCGAGGCCAGCTTTCGCCGGCGCGAGGCCGAGGTGATCCGCGACCTGAGCGCCCAGGAAGGCATCGTCATGGCCACCGGCGGCGGGGCCATCCTCAACGCCGACAGCCGCGCCTACCTGAAGGAGCGGGGCACGGTCGTCTACCTGCGCGCCAGCGTCAGCAACATCCTTGCGCGCACCAGCCATGACAAGAACCGCCCGCTGCTGCAGACGGCTGACCCGCGCCGCAAGCTGGAAGAATTGACGGCGCAGCGCGAGCCCCACTACATGGAAGTGGCCGACATTGTGATCGACACGGGCCGTCCTAACGTACAATCGATGGTTCAGACCATCCTGATGCAGCTGGCCAGCCTCGAATGTGAGGCTTCGCCCAACTGCGTCATTCATGCAGAGCCTTCGATGAACGAGCAATCCAAAATGTTGTTGAGCGTAGACCTCGACGAGCGCAGTTATCCGATCGCCATCGGGCCTGGCCTCCTGGCCGACGCCGATGCACTGCTGCGCCATATCAGCGGCCACAAGGTGGCCATCGTCACCAATACCACCGTCGCCCCGCTGTACCTGGAGCGCCTGCAGGCGGCGCTGGCCAGCGATGGACGCGAGGTGATCAGCATCGTCCTGCCGGACGGCGAAGAATATAAGAACTGGGCCAGCCTGATGCAGATCTTCGACGCGCTGCTGGCCAACAAATGCGACCGCAAGACCACCCTGGTGGCGTTGGGCGGCGGCGTGATCGGCGACCTGACCGGCTATGCGGCGGCCAGCTACATGCGCGGCATCGGCTTCGTGCAGGTGCCCACCACCCTGCTGGCGCAGGTCGATTCCTCCGTCGGCGGCAAGACGGGCATCAACCACCCGCTGGGCAAGAACATGATCGGCGCCTTCTACCAGCCGCGCGCCGTGATCGCCGACACCTCGACCCTGGAAACCCTGCCGGCGCGCGAGCTGTCGGCCGGCCTGGCCGAAGTGATCAAGCATGGCGCCATCATCGACGCGGCGTTTTTCGACTGGATCGAGGCGAACATCGCCAAGCTGATGGCGCGCGACAAGGGCGCGCTGGCTTACGCGATTGCCCGCTCGTGCGAAATCAAGGCCGACGTGGTGCGCCAGGACGAGCGCGAAGGCGGCTTGCGCGCCATCCTGAACTTCGGCCACACCTTCGGCCACGCCATCGAGGCGGGCCTGGGCTACGGCCACTGGCTGCATGGCGAAGCCGTCGGCTGCGGCATGGTGATGGCGGCCGACCTGTCCTGCCGCATGGGCTATATCGACCAGGCAGCCGTCGAGCGCGTGCGCAAGCTCGTCGCCGCCGCCGGCCTGCCCGTCAAGGCGCCTGACCTCGGTGTCGAGCGCTGGCTGGAATTGATGGAAGTGGACAAGAAGAACGAGGGCGGCGCCATCAAGTTCATCCTGTTGAAACCGTTGGGCAGCCCGTGCATCACGTCCGCGCCGCATGAACTGGTGCTGGCCACCCTGGCCGCCGGAGTGCAGTAACATGCTGCCCGAAGACTTCCTCGCCCCGTATGCGGCCCATTCGGCGCAGGGGCAGGGACGTCGCTTTGCCGAGGCGCCGCACGCCTCGCGCAGCCAGTTCCAGCGCGACCGCGACCGCATCATCCATTCCTCGGCCTTCCGCCGCCTCGAATACAAGACCCAGGTTTTCCTCAACCACGAAGGAGACCTGTTCCGCACGCGATTGACGCACAGCCTGGAAGTGGCGCAGGTGGGCCGCTCCATCGCGCGCAACCTGCGCCTGAACGAAGACCTGGTGGAAGCCATCGCGCTCGCGCACGACCTGGGCCACACGCCGTTCGGCCACGTGGGCCAGGACGTGCTCAACGAATGCATGCGGGCGCACGGCGGCTTCGAGCACAACCTGCAAAGCCTGCGCGTGGTCGACACCCTGGAAGAGCACTACGGCGCCTTCGATGGCTTGAACCTGATGTTCGAGACGCGCGAAGGCATCTTGAAACACTGTTCGCTGGCGCATGCGCGCGAACTGGGCCCCGTGGCCCAGCGCTTCATCGACCGCACGCAACCGACCCTGGAAGCGCAGCTGACCAACCTGGCCGACGAAATCGCCTACAACAGCCACGATATCGACGACGGTCTGCGCTCCGGCCTGATCACCATCGCGCAGCTGGAAGAGGTGGAGTTCTTCGGCCGCCTGTGGCGCGACGTGCAGCAGGCGTTTCCCGGCCTGTCGGGCCGGCGCGCCATCTACGAAACCCTGCGCCGCCTGATCACGGCCCTGGCCGACGATCTGATCGTCACGTCGAATGCCCTGATCCTCGACGCCGCTCCCCGCGACGTCAGCGAAGTGCGCGCCAGCCCGCCATTGATCCGTTTTTCGGACGCCATGCGCCGCGACGCGACGGAGCTGAAACGCTTTTTAAGGGCGAACCTGTACCGCCACTATCAGGTCAACCGCATGCGCGTGAAGGCGAGCCGCATCGTGCGCGAACTGTATGACAGCTTCATGGCCGAACCGGCCCTGCTGCCGCCCGACTATCAGGTCAATGGCGATGATGTGACCAAGCAGGCGCGCAAGATCGCCGACTACATCGCCGGCATGACGGACCGCTACGCGATCCGCGAGCACCGCCGGCTGTATTCGCTCGACGAGCTGTAAGCGCACTACCCCCATTCATTCCGCCTGTCAATTGGCATGATCATCTAGGTCTCCACCCGATCACCCCAATATCCCCGCAGCACCTTCTTTTCTATCATGGCAGCAAGTCAACAAGGGCTTGCCGCCCATCGTCAAGGAGAGTGTCATGATCGAATCGCGCCGCAGTTTCTTGCGCGCCTTGCCTGCCGTAACCATCGGGGCGGCCATCGCGCCGCTGCCGGGCAAGGCCGCCACCAAGGGCGAAGGCGGCCAGCGCTGGGCGATGGTGGTCGACGTGCAGAAATGCATAGGCTGCCAGGCCTGTACCGTCTCCTGCATCATGGAAAACGCCGTGCCGGAAAACAGCTTCCGCACCGTCGTCTCGACCTATGAAGTCAAGGAAGAGAACCGCTGCGGCACCTACATGCTGCCGCGCCTGTGCAACCACTGCGCCAATCCTCCCTGCATCCCCGTCTGTCCCGTGGGCGCCACTTTCCAGCGCAAGGATGGCGTCGTCGTCGTCGACGGCGACCGCTGCGTGGGCTGCGCCTACTGCGTGCAAGCCTGTCCGTACGATGCGCGCTTCATCAACCACGAGACGGGCAAGGCCGACAAATGCACGTTCTGCGCGCACCGCGTCGACGAAGGCTTGCTGCCGGCCTGCGTGGAAACCTGCGTGGGCGGCGCGCGCATCTTCGGCGACCTCAATGACCCGGACAGCATGGTGCATCAGCTGCTCACCGAGAACAAGGTGAAGGTGCTCAAACCCGAGCAGGGCACCCAGCCCCACGTGTTCTACCTGGGACTCGATACGCGCTTCGCCGGCCACGTCGAGGGCGAAGCGACACTTTGGCAACCGAGCAAACACGGGAAATAAACCATGGACAGCCACATCACCGAGCTTCTCAACGTCACGCGCGAAGCGGCATGGCTGCCGTGGGCGGTGCAGTATTTTTTCCTCATCGGCCTCAGTTACGGCAGCTTCATGCTGACCCTGCCGTACTTCGTCTTCGGCCGCAAGGCGTATGAGCGCCTGGGACGCATCGCGCTGCTGGCGTCCCTCGTCTGCGGCGTGACGGCGCCCGTGGCGCTGCTGGCCGACTTGCACGGGCCGGGCCGCTTCTACCATTTCTATATTTACTTCCAGCCGCAGTCGTGGATGTCGTGGGGCTCGTTCTTCATCCCCCTGTATCTGGGCTGTCTGATGCTGTACGCGTGGCTGGCGCTGCGCGTGGACTTCGCCGCGCGGGGGCAGGGCCAGGACCGTCTGGCCTTCGCCTACCGCCTGCTGGGGCGCGGCGGCGCCGCTTCCTTGCGGGCCATCCGCATCGCCGCCGCCTTCACCTTGCTGGCCGCCTTTGTCGTCGGTCTGTACACGGGCATGGAAGTGATGGTGGTGCGCGCCCGTCCCCTGTGGTTCACGCCTTTCCTGCCGGCGCAATTTGCCGCCACGGCCTTTGTCGGGGCGGTGGGCATGGCGCTGCTGTTCAACCGCTTCCTGCCGGGCCGCGACCAGGCGCTGGAAGTGTCCTTGAACCGCGCGCTGGCCCTGTCGCTGGCGCTGGTGCTGGCGCTGGGCGGCGGCTGGCTGTTCGTCAGCCTGTCCGGCGTGAGCGCCAGCCACAGCATGGCTTTCACCCAGGTGGCCGGCATGCCGCAATGGCAGTTCACGGCCGTGTGGGCCGTGCTGTCGTCCATCGTGCCGATGGCCCTGGCCATCTGGCGCCCGGCCACGAGTGGCCTGGTCAACGGCCTGATCGCGCTGCACAGCGCCTGGATGATGCGCTGGACGATTTTCATCGGCGGCCAGACGATCCCGAAAACGGGCGCGGGCCTGTACGACTACCACCTGCCGATGGGGAACGATGGCTTGATGGGGATCATCGGCACGGCCGGCCTGTGGATCGCGCTGCTGTTGCTGATGCTGGAATTTTTGCCATGGGCCGGACGCGTCGTCGCCGCACGCAGCCGTCCCGCCATGGCCACGCACTGAGGAGAGAATAATGAACGAACAAAAAAACAACGACGTCCCTGACGACGAAAGCGAAAAACGCCGCAAGCTGCTGCGCTACGGCGCCATCGGCGGCGGGCTGGCCGCGTTTGCCGCCAGCTTTTCCACCACGGCCGGCCGCATGGTCGACCATGCGCTGGGCAAGGACAAGCCCGTGCAGAAACTGCACGGCAATTCGCTGGCGCCCGAGTTTTCCGTCGACACGGCCACGGGCAAGCTGACGGTCAACCCGGACCAGCAGGTCAGCTACACCATGTGCATGGGCTGCACCACGTTTTGCGGCGTGCGCGTGCGCCTCGATAAAAAAAGCGGCAAGGTGCTGCGCGTGGCGGGCAACCCGTACAGCCCCCTGTCGGCCGATCCGGCGCTGCCTTACCAGACCTCGATACGCGACAGTTTCGTGTCGCTGTCGCGCTTCCAGGAAAAGGGCTTGAAAGGGCGTTCCACCGCTTGCGGCCGCGGCAACGGCGTGCTGGAACAGATGGAGTCGCCGTTCCGCGTGCTGGCGCCCATGAAGCGCGTGGGACCGCGCGGCGGCGGCCAGTGGGAACCGATCGCCTTCGACCAGCTGGTGAAGGAAGTGACGGAGGGCGGCGACCTGTTTGGCGAAGGCCACGTGCAGGGCTTGCGCGCCTTGCGCGAGCTGGAAAAACCGATCGATCCGGCGCAGCCGGAACTGGGACCGCAAGTGAACCAGGTGGGCCTGATGTGCAGCACCGACGATGGCCGCCTGGCGTTCGGCACGCGCTTTTTCAAGCAGTCGTACGGCAGTCTGAACCTGGTCAACCACGGTTCGTATTGCGGCGGCGCCTACCGCAGCGGCTCGGGCGCCATGTTCGGCGACATGAAGAAAATGCCGCACGCGAAAGTGGACCTGGAAAATACGGAATTTTGCATCTTTGTGGGTACGGCGCCCGGCAATGCGGGCAATCCGTTCAAGCGCCAGGGCACCTTGATCGCCAAGGCCCGCTCGGGCAAGCGCGAGTTCAGCTACGTCGTCGTCGACCCCGTGCTGACGAACGCGGACAGCCTGGCCGCGGGAGACCGCAGCCGCTGGGTGCCGATCAAGCCGGGCACGGACGGCGCGCTGGCCATGGCGATGATCCGCTGGATCATCGAACATGAACGCTATGACCGCAACTTCCTCGTGCAGCCGAATCTGAAGGTGGCGGAAGCGGCGGGCGAAGCCGCCTGGTGCAACGCCACGCACCTGATCATCAGCGAGAAGGGCCATCCGCGCGATGGCCGCTACCTGCGCGCGTCGGACATCGGCGCGGTGGAACTGGCGGAAGAAGAGCGCTACAAGGATGGCGACGCCTTCTGCGTGATCGACGCCGCCACGCAAGCGATCGTGCCGCACCATGCCGCCAAGGGCGAGGCGCGGCTGTTCTTCGACGGCCCGCTGGACGTGGCGGGCGCGCCGCTGCACCTGAAGACGGCCATGACGATGCTCAACGAGGAAGCGCAGCGCCACAGCATGGATGAGTATTCGGCCGCCTGCGGCATCGCGCGCGACATCATCGAGGGCCTGGCGCAGGAACTCACCAGCCACGGCAAGCGCGCCGCCGTGAATGCGCATGGCGGCATGATGTCGGGCGCGGGCTTCTATAACGCGTATGCGCTCGTCATGCTCAACACCCTGATCGGCAATTTGAACCGCAAGGGCGGCACCCTCGTCAACGGCGGCAGCTTCAAGGATGCGGGTCCCGGTCCGCGCTACAACCTCGAAAGTTTCGACGGCGAGATCAAGGCGACGGGCATGCCGATCGGGCGCAATGTGCCATATGAAAAAACCTCGGAATTCAAGCTGAAGAAGGAAGCGGGCAAGGCGTATCCTGCCAGGGCGCCGTGGTATCCGAACGCGCCCGCGTTGGCGACCGAATGGCTCACCAGCGCCATGAACGGCTACCCGTACACCCTGAAGGCGCTGATCCTGTGGAGCTGCAATCCCGTCTACGGCATCACGGGCTTGCGCGCGCAGATCGGCAAGGAGCTGGCCGATCCGAAGAAGATCCCCCTGATCGTCGCCATCGACCCCTTCATCAATGAAAGCTCGGCGTTTGCCGACTACCTGCTGCCCGATACCCTGCTGTACGAAAGCTGGGGCTGGGCTGGCGCGTGGGGCGGCATGCCCGTCAAGATGAGCACGGCGCGCTGGCCCGTGGTCGAGCCGCGCGTGCAGAAAACGCCGGACGGTCAGACGATCTGCATGGAATCGTTCTTCATCGCGCTGGCGAAAACGATGGCCTTGCCCGGCTTCGGCCCGGACGCCCTGCAAGACATGGATGGCCAGCGCTTCCCCTTGCAGCGCGCGGAAGACTGGTATCTGCGCGGCGGCGCCAACATCGCCTGGCAGGGAAAAACGGCGGTGCCGGAGGCCAGCGACGACGACATCGCGCTCTCCGGCGTAGCGCGCATCCGCCCCGAACTGGAACGCACCCTGAAGCCGGAAGAGTGGCGCAAGGTGGCCTTCATGCTGGCGCGGGGAGGGCGCTACCAGAGCTATGGCGAGATGTTCGGCCTGCGTCTGCCGCCGCCGGCGAATCCCAAGGCGCCGGCATCTCCTGTGCCGGTGGCCGACGACACGCCGTATCCGCAGGACTGGTCCACGCACCGCTATCTGAAACCGATGATGCTGTACAACGAGGGCCTGGGCGTGAGCAAGAACAGCTTGAGCGGCAAGCGCTTCCCCGGCACGCCCGCCTGGCGCGTGGCGGCGTTTGCCGACGGCACGCCGGTGCGCAAAACCTATCCGGCCAGCGAATGGCCATTCGAGTTGATCAGCTTTAAATCGGCGCTGCAGAACTCCTACAGTATCGGCGCGCGGCGCTTGCGCGGCATCCATCCGGACAACCCGGTCGCCGTGCATCCCGACGATGCGGCGCGCCTGAAGCTGGAAAATGGCGATGCCATTTACCTGGAAACGCCGGGCGGCAGGGCCAGGGCCACGGTGATGCTGCGCCATGGCGTGCAGCGCGGCGTGATCGCCGTCGAACACGGTTTCGGCCACAAGGAGCACGGCGCGCGCGCCCACCGCATCGGCAAGTCGCGCCAGCCCGACGAGCCGGCCATCGGCGCGGGCGTCAACCTGAACGACCTGGGGCTGACGGACCCGAGCCGCGGCGACAAGAACGTGTTTGTCGATCCCGTCTCGGGCACGTCGGTGCGGCAGGGACTGCCGGCGCGCATCGTGCGGGCCTAGATTTGTCCCCCCGCCATCAGCAGCCGGGCCACCTCGGCTGCTGAATGCAGGCCCAGTTTTTCCATCGTGTTATGGCGGTGCACCTGCACCGTCTTGTCGCTGATGCCCAGCTCGCGGGCGATGACTTTCGACGCTTTGCCTTCGGCCATCAGGAGCGCCACTTCGCGCTCGCGCGCGGTGAGCCTGGCCAGCGCCGCTTGCGCCGTGTTCGCGCTGGCGGCGCTGCGGCTATCTTCCACGCTGCGCGCCACGGCGCGCGAGACGGCGTCCAGCAAGACCTGGTCCTTGCACGGTTTTTCCAGAAAATCGCAGGCGCCCGCCTTCATCGTCTGCACGGCCATGGCCAGGTCGCCGTGGCCGCTGAGAAAAATCACGGGCAAGGAGATCGCATGGCGCGACAGCTCCTGTTGCAGTTCCAGCCCGCTCATCATGGGCATGCGCACGTCGAGCAGCAGACAGCCGGGCGCATGGCCGGCATAGCGCTGCAGGAAATCGCGCGCCGATTCAAACGTCTGCACTTGCCAGCCGGCCGAATCGAACAGATAGGCCAGCGAGCGGCGCATGGCGGCATCGTCGTCGACGACAAAGATGATGGCATCGCTTTCGTTCATGGTGTTTCCTCTTGTGTTTCCTGATGTGCTGCCATGCCGCTATCTTCGGGCAGGCGGAACCAGACCGTCAAGCCCGGCGCATCGGCGTTGGCGTGCGCCGACAGGCTGCCGCCGAACGATTCGATGATGCTCTTGCTGAGCGACATGCCCAGGCCCAGGCCTTCTGCCTTGGTGGTGAAGAAGGGCTCGAACAGGCGCGCCATCTGCGCCGCCTGCAGGCCGCAGCCGGCGTCGCGCACGGCCACCGTGCAGGCGCCGTTTTCGCGGTGCAGCAGCACGCCGATGGCATGCTGCGGATGGCCGTTTTCCACCTGCGCATCGAGCGCATTTTTCAGTAAATTGAGCAGCACCTGCTGCACTTGCTGCGGGTCGGCCAGCACGCGCGGTGCCGCGCTGGCCGCCTCGTGGCGCCAGCTGATGTTGGCTTGCGGATGGGCCGCGCGGAACAGCGACACCGCCTGCTCCACGGCGTCGGCCAGGGCGAAGGCCGTGCTGTGCGCGGGACGCTTTTGCGCCATCGCGCGGATGTGACGGATGATGGCGCCCGCGCGTTCGCTTTGCGTGGCGATTTCCTGCGCGCCGTCGAGCAGCGGCGCCGCGTCGAGCCGGCCCGCCGTGATGCGGCGCGCCATGCCGCGCGCGAAATTGCCGATGGCCGCCAGCGGCTGGTTCAATTCGTGCGCGATGGCGCTGGCCATCTCGCCCAGAATCGCCAGGCGCGCCGTGTGGTCGAGCGTGGCCTGGCGCTGGCGCGCCTGTTCTTCCAGCGCGCGCTGCTGGTGCTGGGCGGCGCGCAATTGCTCCGTGCGCCGGCTGACCAGGTATTCCACGCGCACCGTGTGCACGGCCCAGGCCACGAGCAGGGCCAGCACCAGCAGCATCCAGCCCCAGTAGCGGCGCAGCGCCGTCTCGAACGTCAGCTTGTCCAGATAGGCGTAGGGACCGATGCGCAGGTCGCGGAACAGTTCATCGACGATCTGGTAATCGCTGGGCACCGTCCAGCTGTAGCCTTCCCCGGTGCGCGGCATGGCCAGCAGAGCCTGCGCCACTTTTTTTGCCAGCGCGGGCGGCGTCTGGCGCAGCGCCACGAAAGGCCAGTCCGGATACAGCCGCGACGAGCTGGCGCAGCGAAAGCCGGGAATCGGGCGCGTGGTGATCACGCGCAGTTCCTCGGCGCGCACTTCGCCGCGCGCCACCATCTGTTCCAGCAGGCAGGTGCGCACGATGCCCGCATCCATGCGCCCGGCGCGCACGGCGTCGACGATCTGCTGCGAGGGAAAGCCGCTGTAGCGCAGGCTGGCGAAATCGTGGCCCGGGTCGACGCCCGCTTCGCGCAGTTCGCGCGCGGCGATCTGGTAGCCGCCAAAGGCGTCGGGCGCCACCGCCATCACGTTCTTGCCCGCCAGGTCGGCCAGGTCGTGCAGCGGCGACGCGCTGCGCACGACGATGGCCGAGCCGATGGCCAGGCGCGGCGAGTCCGTCCATGGTGATTCGAGCGTGGCGATGCGGCTGGCGCCATCGCTGTGTTCGAGCGTCACGTAATGGCCGCTGCTGGTGATGGCGAAGGCGATGGCCTGCGCCTGCACGGCGCGCGTCAATCCCGCCTGGTCGTAGTCGGCCAGGATGAAACGGATGCCGGGGATGCTGGCCTGCAGGTGGCGCGTCACGTACGACCAGTCCTGCTGCACGGCGTCGCCGCCCTTGTAGGCCAGCACGCCTATTCTCACCTCGGGCAGTTCGTCGGCCGCTTGAACGCCGTGCCAACACAGCGCCGTCAGCGCGAACAGTAAGAAACGCCGCACTAGAACATGCTGCGCTGCGCCGAACGCGCATCGCCGAACAGGTCCAGCAGCAGTTTCTTGACGGGCGCCGGCAGTGGCGCGTCGGCGATGTTCGCGCCGTCGTACCAGACGTGCGTGGACTCTCCGGCCAGCGCCAGGCGGCGCGCCAGGGTGATGCGGCAGGGGACGATGTGCAGCTTGTAGTGGGTGAACACGTGCACGATGGGCAGCAGCCGTTCCTGCGTCTCGATGGCGCCGAAGGGCGCCACGGCGCGCGCCAGCGCATCCTGGTCGATATCGCGCGGGAAGTCGGCATCGGCCAGCACGTGGCCATCGAGTTCCGGCAGCGACAGCAGGCCGCCCCAGATACCGGAACCGGGACGCTGTTCCAGCAGCACCTGGCCATCGTCGATGACGACGAGCATGACGGCATGTTTTTCCGGGCTGGTTTTCTTTGGTTTGCGCACAGGTAAGTCTTTCACCCGCTGGGTGGCGTAGGCCACGCAGCGCGGCTGCAGCGGGCAGCGGCCGCAATCGGGGCTGCTGCGCGTGCACAGGGTGGCGCCGAAGTCCATCAGGCCTTGCGTGTAGGCTTCGATGCCCGTCTCCGGCAGCAGCGCTTCGGCGCGGCGCCACATGGCTTCCTCGACGCGTTTTTCGCCGGGATAGGCATCGATGCCGAACGCGCGCGCGAAGACGCGCTTGACGTTGCCGTCCATGATGGCCGCGCGCGTGCCGCTGGAAAACGCGGAGATGGCGGCGGCCGTCGAGCGGCCGATGCCGGGCAGGTCGGCCAGCAGGGCCGGGTCGCTGGGGAAGACGCCGTCGTATTCGGCCACCACGCGCTGCGCGCACTTGTGCAGGTTGCGCGCCCGCGTGTAGTAGCCAAGGCCGCTCCATTGGGCCATCACGTCTTCCACCGGGGCGCTGGCGAGGTCGCGCAAGGTGGGAAAGCGTTCGAGGAAGCGCGCGTAATAGCCCAGCACGGCGGTGACCTGCGTTTGCTGCAGCATGATTTCGGACAGCCAGATCAGGTAGGCGTCGCGCGTGTTTTGCCACGGCAGCGCGTGGCGGCCATGCTGCTTTTGCCAGGCGATGACGGTGGCGGAAAAACTCGGGTCGATATAGTCTTCCAAAGGTGCCGCGCCCGTGGCGGGCGAGAGCGGATGCAGCAGACGTTTCATGCAGGGTTCCAGTGTTCGGTGGTGTGATGTGGCTCAGCTTGCGCTGGCGGCGCGCAAGGCGGCCAGCAATTGCGCCAGCTGCGCCTTGTCGCGTTCGAGCGCCGCCAGGCTCGCTTCGAAGCCGGCGATTTTCTGTTCCAGGCTGCCCGTGGCGTCGTGGATGCGCTGGATCGAGGCAAAGCGCAGTTTCAGCTGTTCCTTGTATTCGACGATCTGCGCTTCGAGCGGCGCCATGATGACTTTCAGCCAGGCGCTGGCGTCGTCGTTGGCGTTGGTGAAACTGCGGCGCACGCGCGAAGCGATGGTGTCGAAGAATTTTTCCATCAGCACGACGCGGCTGGTGGTGAGCAGGGTCGCCGTGCCGAACTGCTTGTGATACACGGCTTCGATGTCGGCGATTTCCTGGCGATAGCGGGCCAGCGAGAACGGCATCGGCAGGGCCAGCGCCAGGCCATGTTCGGCGGCGAATTTGCGGTACATCACGTTCATCATTTCCGTGATCTCGGCCGTCTTGCCTTCCGAGCGGTCCAGGTTGCTGGCGATGCGCTCGAAGTACTGGCGCACGGCTTCGCGCAGGCCCGTGAAAAAGCGGCTGCGCTGCATGGCCGCGCGCACGCCATCGATATCGTCGCGCACGATGTCCATGCCCAGGCTCGTGTACAGCTCCGTCGACAGGCGGGTGAACACGGCGCGCGTCGCCTGCAGCTTGAACAGGCTGCTGTCGAATTCCTTCTTCTCGATATCGATGCGCCGCATCATGTGCGCGATCACGCTCTGGTTCTTGCCGCGCAGGCTGTGCAGCTCGTGCAGCTGCTCGGCGATGCCGCGCGCGCGCGCCGCCGCCTGCACCTGCTGCGCCGCTTCGATGGCGTCCAGGTCGAACGCCAGCTGGCGCCGGATGATGTCCTTGCGCGCGGGGATCAGCTCCTCGAACAGGGCCGTCTCCAGCGGCAGCAAACGGCTCTTGTCCAGCAGCGCCGCATCGTGGTTGATCTTGCCCACCAGGGCTTTTTGCGCCGAGACGGGAAACACCTGGCCGGCGTCCAGCGTCAACAGATGCGCCACGCTGGCCTGCTGGCGTTCGATCGCCTGCGCCACTTCGGCATCGCCGCGCAATTCATCCCACATGCTGTCGATCTTGTTGAGCACCACCAGGCGCCCCGCGCCGGCGCCGATATGGTTGCGCCATACCTCGATGTCGCTGCGCGTGACGCCCGTGTCGGCCGCCAGGATGAACAGCACCGCGTGCGCATTCGGGATCAGGTTCAGGGTCAGTTCCGGTTCCGTGCCGATGGCGTTCAGGCCCGGCGTGTCGAGGATGACGAGGCCCTGCTTCAGCAACGGATGGGGGAAGTTGATGATGGCGTGGCGCCACATGGAAATTTCCACCTGGCCGTCCTCGTCGAGCATGGCGGGAGCGTCCGCGTCGCCGGCGTCGTACAGGCCGTAGCGCGCCGCTTCTTCCACGCTGACTTTTTTCGTCAGGCTGACCTGGCGGATGGCTTCCTGCATGTCGCCACCCGCCTCGATGTTCAGGGGCAGGACGGTCCAGGCGGCGGGCAGGTCGCGGTAGTCGCTGGTCGACAGGTTCTGCGCGCGCGTCTCGATGGGCAGCAGGCGGATCGATGGCGGCCAGGCCGCGTCGTACAGCAGCTCGGTGGGGCACATGGTGGTACGGCCCGCGCCGGAGGGGAGGATGCGCTGGCCGTAGCCGGCAAAGAAGATGGCGTTGATCAGCTCGGATTTGCCGCGCGAGAACTCCGCCACGAAGGCCACCGATAAACGGTCATCGGCCAGGCGGGAGCCACAGCGCGCCAGGCGCAGCGCGGAGGCGCCGTCGACCAGGCCGGCCGCGCTGGCGGCTTGCCGGTATGCCTGCAAGGCGGCCTGCACGTCCTGCCGCCATGCGCTGTATTGTTCCAAGTCCCTGACCATCTGGCTCCCTTTGCGTATGGCTTACTTTTGACAATTCACGCAGTAAAACGTGGAACGCTGTCCCTGCACGATCTGGCGGATCGGCGCGCCGCAGACGCGGCATGGCTTGCCCGCGCGGTTGTACGTGAAATACGTCTGCTGGAAGTAGCCGGACTGGCCGTTCACGCCGATGAAGTCGCGCAGGGTGCTGCCGCCTTGCACGATGGCTTCGGCCAGCACGTCGCGGATCGCCTGCGCCAGTTTCTCATAGCGGGCCAGGCCGATGCGCCGGGCCGGCGTCTTCGGGTTGATCCCCGCGCGGAACAGGCTTTCGGAACAATAGATATTGCCCACGCCGACGACGATGTCGCCCGCCATCAGCACCTGCTTGATATTGCTGCCCTTGTTGCGCGTTTTTTCGAACAGCAGCTGGCCCGTGAAGCCGCCTTCCAGCGGTTCCGTGCCCAGGCCGCGCAGCAGCGCGTGGCCATCGAGCGGGCCGTCGGCCTCGTCGTGCCACAGCACGGCGCCGAAGCGGCGCGGATCCGTCATGCGCAGCACCTGGCTGGCGCCGTCCGCGTCTTCCACGACGAGGTCGAAATGGTCGTGCTTTTGCGCCTCGGTTCCCGGCGGCAGCACGCGCAAATGGCCCGACATGCCCAGGTGGATGATCAGGGTGCCGTGGCGGAAGTGGATCAGCAGGTATTTGCCGCGCCGCCCCGTCAAGCCGATGGTTTGCCCCGACAATTGTTCGCCCAGGGCAGGGGGGAAGGGCCAGCGCAGGCCGTCGCGGCGCAGCACGACGGCGCGCACGGCGCGGCCTTCGATGTGGGGCGCGACACCGCGCCGTGTGACTTCGACTTCTGGCAATTCTGGCATAGGGTTCGAATGGTGGAAAACCGGGTAAAAACAGGCGGATTGCCGGCGAATGGCTGGCCCGGGCACGCTACGCCGCCGCGACGTATATATTTCGTTACATACGTGAAGTACGCGATAGCCGCGTTGGGCGTAGAATCAAACTTTGCCGTTTAGCCAGGATCAGCCTTTGAAAAACGCTTTCGCCATTGTAACCTTGTCCGCCCTGATGGCCACGCATGCCATGGCACAGACGCCTGTCGCCCCTGCCGATGCCGCGGCCAGCCCCTCTGCGGCCGCGCCCGCCGCGTCGCAGGAAGCGGGCGCCGAGTCCAAGGCGGAAGGTTTGCCAAAGGTCGAGTTGAGCAGCGACTTGCTGTACAAGCTGACCAAAGCTGAAATGGAATTCAAGAGCGGCCAGTGGCAAGGGCCGTACGTGACGATGATGGTGGCGGCGCAGCAGACGCGCGACCCGCGCCTGGCGCGCCGCGCCTCCGAAATGGCGCTGGCCGCCAAGCAGGGCAGCGAAGCGCTGGCGGCCATCCGCCTGTGGCGCGAGCTGGCGCCCGAATCGGACGAGGCAACGCAATTCTTCCTCGGCTTCGTCGTCCTGACGGACAAGATCGACGAAGCCGAACCGATCTTCGCCGAGCGCCTGGCCAAGGCGCCGGCGGGTGCGCGCGGCGTGGCCCTGTTCCAGATGCAGCAGATTCTGTCGCGCTCGAATGACAAGCTGTTCGCGTATGCCATGCTCACGCGCCTGGTGCAACCCTACCTGGACATGTTCGAGGCGCACCTGGTGCTGGCGCAGGGCGCCTTGTCGCTCGGCGAGCGCGAGCGCGCCATCGGCGAAGCGAACAAGGCGCTGGCGATCAAGCCGAACTCCGAGCTGGCCGCGCTGACCCTGGCACAGGTGACGGGCGAACCCGAGGCGGCTGGCAAGGTGCTGGCCACGTTCCTGCAAAAGAATCCGGACGCCGTCGAAGTGCGCGGCGCGTATGCGCGCCTGCTGGTCGAGCAAAAACAGCTGGAGCCGGCGCGCGACCAGTTCCTGCTGCTGCTGAAAAGCCAGCCCGACAACGTGGGCGGCCTGTATGCGCTCGGCATCGTGGCGCTGCAGCTGGAAGACACCAAGGGCGCGGAGCAGTACTTCAAACGCTTCCTCACCGTGCTGGAAAAATCGCCTGGCGACGCGCGCGATCCGTTCAAGGCCCTGATGATCCTGTCGCAGATCGCCGAGACGCGCGGCGACACGGCCGGCGCCATCGCCTGGCTGGACAAGGTCGACAACAGCGCTTCCGCCGGCTATGTCGAGGCGCGCTTGCGCCGCGCCCAGCTGATCGCCCGTGGCGGCAATCTCGATGCGGCGCGCAAGGCGCTGACGGAAATCGACACGGACGATCCGGCAAGCCAGGCGCAGGTGCTGCTGGTCGACGCGCAATTCCTGCGCGACGCCGGCTACGTGCAAAGCGCCTGCACGGTGCTGGAAAACGCCTTGCTGCGCTTCCCCGACAATCCGGAACTGCTGTACGACTACGCCTTGCTGGCCGAGCGCCTGGACAAATTCGAGCTGATGGAGGCCAGCCTGCGCCGCGTGATGGCGCTGGCGCCCGACAACCAGCACGCGTATAACGCCCTTGGATATTCGCTGGCCGAACGGGGCATCCGCCTGCCCGAAGCCCATGCGCTGATCGAAAAAGCCCTGCAGATGGCGCCGGGCGACCCGTTCATCATGGACAGCATGGGCTGGGTGCAGTTCCGCATGGGTAACCTGGCCGCGGCGGAAACCGCGCTGCGCCGCGCCTACGCCGTGCGCAGCGACCCGGAAATCGCCGTCCACCTGGGCGAAGTGCTGTGGCAGAAGGGCGACAAGGCCGAAGCGCAAAAACTGTGGCGCGAGGCGCAAGGCAAGGACCCGAAGAACGACGCGCTGAAAAGCACTCTGGCGCGCTTGAATGTCAGTTTGTGATTGAACCGATTAACTCCACTATCCAAACCAGCGTCGCGGCGCTGGTTTTTCCTTTTGCCCATGTCTAAACATCTCTTGCCCCTGGCTGCACTGTGCTTTGCCCTGTCGGCCTGCTCGACCATGACTTCCCCCTTTTCCTCCGGCGCCGCGCCATCGTCGCAAGCGGTGGCGCCTTACCGCGAGCAGGTGGAGCTGACGGGCCGTTTGAACGTGGTGTACCAGAAGGATGACAAGCCCGAATCGGCCACCGTCAATTTCCACTGGCAGCAGACGGCGCAGCGCACGGACGTGACCCTGTATTCGCCCGTCGGCAGCACCCTGGCGACGATCGCCGTCACGCCGCAGCAGGCCGTGCTGACGCAAAGCGGCAAGGCGCCGCGCAGCGCGCCCGATGTCGATACCCTGAGCGCGCAGATGCTGGGCTGGTCCTTGCCCGTATCGGGCTTGCGCGACTGGCTGCAGGGCTATGCCGTGGGCGCCGATGGCAAGCGTTTCGTCGCGTCGCCGGCCAACGACAGCGTGACGACCAGGGACGGCTGGCGTTTGCGCTATGTGTCGTGGCAGGAAGTAGGGCAAAATGCGGGCGACAAGACACCGGGCGCCTTGCCCCAACCGCGGCGTATCGATGCCGATCGCAATGCCAGCGCGCAGGCCGATGCCGTGGCGCTGCGCATCGTGCTCGATGCCGCCCCATCCGCACCTGCACCATGACACTGACGACTTTGAATAACTGCCCGGCACCGGCCAAGCTGAACCTCTTTCTGCACGTCAACGGCCGCCGCGCCGATGGCTACCATCTGCTGCAGACGGTGTTCCAGTTGCTCGACCATGGCGACACCCTGCACTTCGCGCTGCGCGACGACACGCTGATTCGCCGCGTGACGGAATTGGCCGGCGTGCCGCAAGAGCAGGACCTGATCATCCGCGCCGCGACGTTGCTGCAGGCCGAAGTCCTGCGCCGCACGGGCGTCTTGCCGCGCGGCGTCGATATCGCCATCGACAAGGTGCTGCCCATGGGCGGCGGTCTCGGTGGCGGTTCGTCCGACGCTGCCACGGCCCTGATGGCCTTGAACCGCCTGTGGCAGGCAGGGTTGACGCGCGAGGAATTGATGGCGCTGGGCTTGCCGCTGGGCGCCGATATCCCGTTTTTCATCTTTGGCGAAAACGCCTTTGCCGAAGGCGTGGGCGAGGCCTTGCAGCCCGTCGCCACGCCCGAGTGCTGGTACGTGGTGATCGAGCCGGGCGTACAAGTGCCCACCGCCGCAATTTTTTGCGCGGAAGGCTTGACGAGGAATTCCGAACCCGTCACAATAGCGGACTTTTCCAGGTACCTCGCAGCAGGAAACGATGCGGGCGGGTTTGGTAAGAATGATTTACAGCAAGTGGCATGCAGTCTTTTCAAGCCGGTAGCAGATGCGGTAGAATGGCTGGGTGCTTACGGTGAGGCCAGGATGACTGGTTCCGGTGCTTGTGTGTTTAGTGCGTTTGGCAGTCAGGAAGAAGCGGATGCGGTGCTCAGCAATGTGCCACCAGTCTGGAACGCCTGGAAGGCAAAAGCGCTGAATCGCCACCCGATGCTCGCCATGTTGTGAAGCAAAGCAGGCAGCAAAAAATATTTTGCTTAACGTCAAAAAGTCGGTATAATGCTGGCCAACATGACGGCAAGCAGTCAGTAACGTAGGGGAATCGCCAAGCTGGTTAAGGCACTGGATTTTGATTCCAGCATGCGAAGGTTCGAATCCTTCTTCCCCTGCCACCATTTCACCGTAGTCTGTCGATGCGAAGTTAGCGTCCAGTACGGGAAAAAGCAGATATGTCGCCACGCGGCATATTCTAAACAATGACTGACCGGGCCTATGCCCGGTTAGTGCTTTTCAAGACTTCTATATCACCTCTTGGGACTCCCATGGCTTACGAAAACCTGATGGTTTTTACCGGCAACGCGAATCCAGCGTTGGCAGAGGGGGTCGCAAAAAACCTCGGCATCCCTCTCGGTAAAGCAAACGTTTCGAAATTCTCCGACGGCGAAGTAATGGTCGAGATTAACGAAAACGTGCGCGGCAAGGATGTTTTTGTTTTGCAATCCACCTGTGCTCCAACCAACGACAGCCTGATGGAAATCATGCTGATGGTTGATGCCTTGAAACGTGCTTCCGCTGGCCGCATCACCGCCGCGATTCCTTACTTCGGCTACGCCCGCCAAGACCGTCGTCCACGCTCCGCGCGTGTGGCGATTTCGGCCAAGGTGGTGGCGAACATGCTGGAAGAAGCCGGTGTCGAGCGCGTCCTGATCATGGACTTGCACGCTGACCAGATTCAAGGTTTCTTCGATATCCCAGTCGACAATATTTACGCTTCGCCAATTTTGCTGGGTGACCTGCAAAAGAAAAACTACCAGGATCTGCTGGTGGTGTCGCCGGACGTCGGCGGTGTGGTACGTGCGCGCGCCCTGGCTAAACGCCTGGGCTGCGACCTGGCCATCATCGACAAGCGTCGTCCAAAAGCGAACGTGTCCGAAGTGATGAACATCATCGGTGAAGTCGAAGGCCGCAACTGCGTGATCATGGATGACATGGTCGACACGGCAGGCACGCTGACCAAGGCTGCCGAAGTGCTCAAGGAGCGCGGCGCGAAGAAAGTCGTGGCGTATTGCACGCACGCGGTGCTGTCGGGCCCGGCGATCGACCGTATTTCGGCGTCGTCACTCGATGAGCTGGTCGTGACCGACACGATCCCCCTGTCCGAAGCGGCCCTGGCCTGCGGCAAGATTCGTCAATTGACGTGCGCGCCACTGCTGGCCGAGACGTTCAAACGCATCATCAAGGGTGACTCCGTCATCTCGCTGTTCATCGACTGATTCGATCAGCAGTAACAGACGTACTGCCTGCGGCGCGACCGGCTTTTTGCCTGTTGCGCCGCAGTGTTTTAATTTTCGGGGTGTTTTGCACCCCATTTTCGAGGATGCCTGGTCGCGGGCATCCTCATAACACAAGGCGCAAGCCTTGTTCTTCTTGGAGTTTCACATGAAAGTTATCGCATTTAAACGCGAATTGCAAGGTTCCGGAGCGAGCCGCCGCCTGCGCATTTCCGGCCAAACCCCTGGTATCGTCTACGGTGGCGCTGAAGCCCCGGTGCTGATCTCGCTGGATCACAACGCCCTGTACCATGCGTTGAAAAAAGAAGTGTTCCACTCGTCGATCCTGGACCTGGAAATCGACGGCGTTTCCCAGCAAGTTCTGTTGCGCGACTTCCAAGTCCACGCATACAAACAACTGGTTCTGCACGCTGACTTCCAACGCGTTGACGCTAAGCAAGCTATCCACGTGAAAGTGGCGCTGCACTTCACGAACGCTGACGTTTCCCCGGCAGTCAAACTGCATGGCGCGACCATCAGCCATGTAGCCAACGAAATCGAAGTATCGTGCCTGCCAGGCCAACTGCCAGAATTCATCAACGTTGACCTGTCGAACATCGACGTCGGTCACTCGCTGCACGTCGGCGACCTGGTCCTGCCAGCTGGCGTGACCGCTGTCACCCACGGCGCCAACCTGACCATCGCTACCGCTTCGGTACCGGCTGGCCACGTTGCCGCTGAAGCCGCTGCTGCTGAAGTTGCTGCTGACAAGAAGTAATTTTGGCGCCGCAGCAATGCGGTAGTCGCAAGGAAAAACCCGCCAGGTTCGCCGCGCGGGTTTTTTTCCGCCTGTTTTCACCGATAATGCTTTCTTTTACATTGCAGACACAGCCATGCCCATACGCCTGATCGTCGGCCTCGGCAACCCGGGACCCGAATACGAACAAACCCGCCACAACGCCGGCTTCTGGCTGGTGGACAACCTTGCCAACAGCTTGCCCGGCACGCGCTTGCAGCGTGATTCGCGCTACAACGCCATGCTGGCCAAGACTTCCATCGGCGGCAACGAAGTCTGGCTGCTCGAACCGCTGACCTTCATGAACCGCTCGGGGCAGTCCGTGGGCGCGCTGGCGCGTTTCTTCAAGATCGCCGCCGATGAGGTGCTCGTCGTGCACGACGAACTCGATCTGATGCCCGGCATCGCGCGCCTGAAAAAGGGCGGCTCGGCCGGTGGCCACAATGGCTTGAAAGACATCACGGCCGCGCTGGGCACGCAGGATTACTGGCGCTTGCGCCTGGGCATCGGCCACCCGCGCACCCTCAGCCTGCAGCAGCAGGTGGCTGACTTCGTGCTGCACCGTCCGCGCCGCGAAGAGCAGGAACTGATCGAGCAAGCGATAGAAAAATCCTTGCAGGTCATGCCGCAGATCGTCGAGGGCAAGTTCGAGGCGGCCACCATGAAATTGCACACCGCCTAGTTATTTCCCCGCCTTGCCGAAGCCGGCCATGATGGTTTTCGCCATCTGCTGCTGGCTGGCCTGGGCGCTGCTGCCTTCGCCCGCGTTGGCGGCGATCAGCAAGCCGTCGCCGCTGCCGGGCGCCAGCGCGATCAGCGCATGCCAATAGCCGTTCGACCCCAGGTGCGTGAGCACGCGCTGGGGCGCTTGTGGTGGAAAGTGCATCACGCCCCAGCCCAATGCCGCATTCGTGTCGCCCTGCGCCGTATGCAGCAACACATACGTTTCCTGTTTCAGCAGCTTGCCCTTGCCCTGCTCGCCGTGCAGTTGATCGAGCGCAAACTTGGCCCAGTCTTGCATGCTCAGGTGAATTTCCCCATCGGGCGCCATCATCAGCGGATTGCTGGCCATCAAACCGGCGATCGGCTTGTTTTCCTTGTGGCCCAGGTTCTGTCCCCGCACGGTGGGGCCGAAGGCGGCCCGCATGCCCAGCGGGCCGAACACTTCCGCCTGCATCAGCTCTTCATACGTCTTGCCCGTGACCCGCTCGGCGATGGTCGCGGCGATCATGGCGCCGCTGTTCGAGTAGTGCGATTCGCCGCGTGGCGCGGCCACCGGCGCGTCGGCCAGCGCGCGCTGCGCGTATTCCAGGCGCAGCACGGGCAAGGGACGCGTGTCCGTGTAGGTGGAATTGATCCATGCCTCATCGGGATTGGGCGGCAGGCCGGCGCGGTGCGACAGCAGATCCATCAGGTTGACGTCGCGGTACTCGGCGCGCATGCCGCCGGCCAGCGCGGGCAGCATGCTGGACAGCGGCGCATCCCACGACAGCACGCCACGTTCCACCAGCCGCGCGATCAGGGTCACCGTCATGGCCTTGCCGTCGGAGCCGATATTCCACACGTCATCGGCGCGTACGGCATCGTGGCCGTCATTGGCGCGCACGCCCGCCTGCGCCTGCGCATCGATCTTGCCATCGCGGATCACGAGTATGGCCATGGCCGGCACGCTCTTGTCGGCCAGCGCCTGCTGCAGCATGGCATGCAAGTCATGGGCGCGGGCGGCGCCGCTGAGCAAAAAGGCGGTGCTGCAAACGAGCGAGGCAAGCAGGGTTTTCATGGTGTCTCCAGTCGATAGGGTAGGGTGAATATGTTAAAATAGTCGCAAAACATGATTTAATTATTGTTTTACGATAATTTATTCTAACCATACTTGACGCTTTCGTATACTTTTAAATATGCAAAAAAATCAGACGGGGCCGGCGGCGCTGAGCCGGCGCGTGCGCTACGGCGTTTCGGGATTCTTTCTGCTGTACCTGTTGCTGACGGTGCTGGGCTGGCTGGCGCCCGCGCCTGCCGTGCAGGGAGCGGTCGGCGGCGCCGGCATGTATGAATTGTTGCTGCAATTGCAGAGCCAGCCATTCGAGCGCCTGGCCGCCATGACCCTGTGGCAGCGTGGATTGGGCCTGGCGCTGGCCTTGCCAGCCTTGTGCGTGCTGGGCGACGCCGTGCGCCAGCTGGCCCTGGTCTTGCGCCAGTTCGAACAGGGCGTGTATTTCACGCCGCAGGTGGCGCGGCACTTTCGCCGTTTCGCCGGAGGTTTGCTGCTGGGAACGGTGTTGACCTTGCTGGAACCCACCGTGCGCGGCATGCTGTTTGGCTTGCTGGAAGAGGGGACGAGCCAGCTGCGCCTGGTCGTCGACATCACGGGCGGCGACCTGTGGACCTTGCTGCTGTGTTCAGTTTTCTTTGCGCTGGCGCAAATCCTGCATGAAGGCCAGCGCCTGGCCGATGAAAACAGCGAGTTCATCTGATGGGCATCGTCGTGCGTCTCGACCTGGTACTGGCCAGGAAAAAAGTGAAATCGAAAGAGCTGGCCGCCTTTATCGGCATCACGGAACAGAACCTGTCGCTCTTAAAGTCGGGCAAGGTGCGCGGCGTGCGCTTCGATACCCTGTCGAAAATTTGCGAAATGCTCGAATGCCAGCCCGGCGACCTCCTGGAATTCGATGCGTCGCAGCCGGACGACGGAGATGGCGACAGTTAGCGTCGCCATCCCGGTTTTTTTGAAGAGTAGGGTGCATAGAGGTACAATTGACCCTTAGAGCATGAATACAGCAAGATTATCCAGAAAACGCCCGCAACGGCCGTTTTGCACCAGCCGCTTGCCGGCAATATTGATTATTTAAAGGTTTTCCATGAGTCTCCAATGCGGTATCGTCGGCTTGCCGAACGTCGGCAAGTCCACCCTGTTCAATGCACTGACGAAAGCCGGCATCCCGGCTGAAAACTATCCGTTCTGCACCATCGAGCCGAACGTCGGCGTCGTCGAAGTGCCGGACCCGCGCATGGATGCGCTGGCCGCCATCGTCAAGCCGGAACGCATGGTCAACGCCATCGTGGAATTCGTCGACATCGCCGGCCTGGTGGCTGGCGCATCGAAAGGCGAGGGCCTGGGCAACCAGTTCCTGTCGCACATCCGCGAGACGGACGCCATCGTCAACGTCGTGCGCTGCTTCGAAGATGACAACGTCATCCACGTGGCCGGCAAGATCAACCCGCTCGACGATATCGAAGTCATCCAGACCGAACTGGCGCTGGCCGACATGGGCACCGTGGAAAAAGCCATCCACCGCGAAAACAAGAAAGCCCGTTCGGGCGACAAGGACGCGGCCAAGCTGCTGGCCATCATGGAACGCATGATGCCTTACCTGAACGATGCCAAGCCCGTGCGCGCCATGGGCCTCGATGCCGATGAAATGGAACTGATCAAGCCCTTGTGCCTGATCACGGCCAAGCCGGCCATGTTCGTGGCCAACGTGTCCGATTCGGGTTTTACCGACAACCCGCTGCTGGACCAGCTGACCGAATACGCGAAATCGCAGAACGCGCCCATCGTCGCCATCTGCGCGGCGCTGGAAGCGGAAATCGCCGACCTGGACGACGCCGACAAGGGCGCTTTCCTGGCCGACATGGGCATGGAAGAGCCGGGCCTGGACCGTTTGATCCGCGCCGGCTACAAGCTGCTGGGCCTGCAAACCTACTTCACGGCGGGCGTGAAGGAAGTGCGCGCCTGGACCATCCCCGTCGGCGCCACGGCGCCGCAAGCGGCCGGCGTGATCCACACCGACTTCGAACGCGGCTTCATCCGCGCGCAAACCATCGCCTATGACGACTTCATCGCCTACAAGGGCGAGGCGGGCGCCAAGGAAGCGGGCAAGATGCGCGCCGAAGGCAAGGAATACGTCGTGAAGGATGGCGACGTGCTGAACTTCCTGTTCAACGTCTAACTTGTCACTGCTGTTTCAACGGGTATCATATCGTTTTTCATACCCGTAAAAAACAACATTTTTACCCATGAAAAGCCGCGAATTTCGCGGCTTTTTTGTTTCCAGGTGTTTCACGATATTTCATGTGTATTCACAGAAATCACGGGTATGTAGGTGGGTACAACCTCTTGTTGTTGTGAAAAATGGTGGGTACAATCAAGAATCATCTCTAACCTGTGAAACTTGATGCTGACTGATGCACACTGTCGCAACGCGAAGCCCCGCGAAAAGCTGTACCGGCTCAACGATTTTAAAGGTCTTTACCTTGAGATAAAGCCTACCGGAGTGAAGGCGTGGCGCTATCGTTTCAAGTTGAACAGCAAGGAGTCCTTGTTTGCACTGGGGAACTATCCTGATGTCAGTCTGGCCGATGCGAGGGATGCGTGTGGCGAAGCTCGTAAGCTCGTTAAACAGGGCATAAGCCCTGTTCAGAACCGGCAGCTTGAACTTGTGAAGCGGGAACTGGACTCCGGCAATACCTTTGAGGTAATTGCTCAGGAATGGTTGGCGCTGAAGGACTGGGAGGATGTCACTAAGACGCGCCGGCTGGACATGCTTCAGAGGGTGGTATTTCCATCAATTGGCAAGTTGCCAGTGCGTCAGATTACGTCCGCACATATCCTTGATATCCTAAATAAAACGGTCGCACGTGGTGCACCAACGGTTGCTGCTGAGGCGAAGCGAACCATGTCATCAGTGTTTGAGCTTGCAGTTGCAACGTTGCGTGCAGATACGGACCCCGTATGGGCGGTACGTAAGGCGTTGCCACCAAATAAAACACAACACAAACGAGCTTTGTCGGTTGAGGAAATTGGCAAGCTGCTTGTTGATTTTGACGGTCACGGAGGCAACTTTCAGACGCTTAATGCATTTCGCTTGATGTGGCTCACATTGGTGAGACCTAACGAGTCAGTCCAAGCTGAATGGGAAGAATTTGATCTTGATAGTGCGCTTTGGAAAATCCAGGCACAACGGATGAAAGCACGTCGCGAACATGTGCTGCCGTTGCCTGAGCAAGCCGTAAAGTTGTTAAAAGCAATGCGGCCAATAACGGGCCACACTAAGTACGTATTTCCCAATCGTGATGATCGTGCCCGCCCTATGGCAGACGCTGCATTGCGGCAGGCGCTTAAAAAATTAGGTTGGGCAAAGAAATATAGTCCGCATGGCACTAGGACCACTGGAAGCACTCGTCTAAATGAGCTGGGCTATCGACATGATGTAATTGAGGCTCAACTCGCGCATGCGGAACCGAACGCAGTACGGCGTACCTACAATCATGCGACATACTTGGATGAACGCCGAGGCATGATGCAGGATTGGGCTGATCTACTGGATACTTGGAAAGCAAAAATATGAATTTTCCGAAGTTCGCGTCGCAACTTGGGATCGATGTTGATAGTCCAATGGCCGGGCTGGTCGAGAGTGTATTGAGAGCTTGTGAAACCTACAAGGTTCCTAAACGTGAAGAGTGTGTGCGCGCTTTCGTGTCGCTTGCTGATTACGCAAGGATGCTCCTTGAGGGGCGAGTCGAGTTCACTTCGAGGCAACGAGATAAATTTAGTGATATTCGTGACCTTGCCGGAAAGCTCAAGGAAAAGATGGATGAACTAAGCGACTCCGAGGCTGACGCCTTAGCACTTTGCAACTTGTCTTCGCTAAACCTCACGCATGACTTTGCTGGAGCACTAAATGTTGCCAGCAAAGCAGTCTGTGGGCTTCGAAGCAAGCGTGAGGTGATTACCTTTGTCGGGAAGCGTTTTGTTGTCTTATGTCACGAGTATCAAATACCCGTTAGGTGGAGCAAAGATCTTTATAACTGTTCCAAATACTGTTCAGCGCAATTTCTTGCTGCATTAATTGAGGCGGCTCACGTACCTTTTAGTGGTGATGAGGGGAAACGTACAGCCGCCCACAGCGCTAATAATTGTCTATATACACTGTCAAAGGGCTTCGAGTGGAGCTTCGCCGATGAACTTCACGGAGTTCTCGAATTCGGAGTCGTTTACCTGGATAGGATTGTTCGCGAAAATGACCTCCTTGAAGATTTGCCACGGTTTGCTCGCTAGGTTTAACGGCCAGCGGGTCTAGATGGGTTATGAATATGAAATTTCCAGTTTGCGATGCAGCTGAACTGGTCCACGACATTCGCGACTGCCCTAATTTTTACAAGGGGGAAATCGTCGCCATTTCAGCATCGATGTGTATTCGTTCAGACTTGAGCTGACACATCACGTCAGGGAACTGGCCTCAAACGCCCCTAAGCAGAAGTAGTCCAGGTTGCTTTGTCGAACGTAAAAAACGGAGGGGGAGTAGCACCCCATTCAGGAGTTTCAAGTCCCAGCTCGATTGGCCCGAGAAATAATGCTACGTTCCAACCACGTCTATGGACGGTGCTGCCGTACGCAACTCCATCCAGAGCTCCGCCTGAAAAGTCATAGTCACGCATGAACTCGGTGACAACTTGAGAGGGTAGGTAGTCGATGTGAACTTGGTTATTGCGCGCTACTGGCTTCATGATGTCGTTAGCGAAGTCATGCAAGAAGCTCAATGTAAGGGTCAACGTGCGCGCTTCTTCTGAGAACAGGGTCGGCACAGGCGGCAGGTCGCGTAGGTCCAGAATTCGTATAGGGCGAATCGAGCGCCAGAGCCCCATCTTTGCTTTCTCAGCACGTGTCTCCTTCAAAGCAGTGATTGCCGATGATGCGAGATAAAGCATCGGAATACCCGCTGGATTCATACGATTGCTCTGAAGAGCAAACTCGAGAGGAGGTGGGCCGAAATCCGACGCACTGACGTGCCCGCCTTTTGGAAGGTCTGGTCGCGCGCGCCAAAGCCTCAAACCGGCAGGAAGCTCCACAATCAAACCGAGTGCTTCACTTGCTCGTGCAATGCTACTCAGCAGTGACGCCGGGGTGAATGAATCTTGGTCATCTCTGCCGCTATTGTGAAAAAAGAATCTTCGTCTGTGCTTTACCGTATGGCAAAATGATTCCCAACTGCTCCACAACGCATGGTCAAGTTCAAGTGCGCCCACATCAAAGTCACACCACTGTTCGTCCGATATGGCGCCAGCGATCGCCGAGAACAGACTACCAGTATGGTCCCGAGGCAGTTCCAGCCCGACTCTGTCGAGCATCTCCCACGAATCCCAATGGTCCCCCAAATATCCCCCTTCTGCTGAGCAATACCCAAGCTGATTAACGGCTTTCCCGTAATAGCGCCCGATGCACTGATCAATGTAGGCCGCCACTTTGTGGAACTCCACTGTTGGGGAGTCGAACTTGCCACAGAATCCGCAACCACGAGGTCCTTCATGGTCCCGAATCCAGAGACGTAAATCTTGGTTGGAAAAGCAAGAGGAGCAGACGCGGTGTGGGTTCATATGTAGGGAAATGGTTGAAAAGGATATATCGCTTCGACTTACTGAGCTAGGACAACTTCATCCTATCTCGCAAAGCAACGACTTCAATAATTGTAGTAGGGTTCGCCTACCTTGAACGCAGTGATTGGCGTCCAAAAATGACAAACTTTCGCTTCCCTTGGCCTCTATTAAAGTGGAATTTGGGCGACCGGCTTATAGCCGGTAACGGTCATGTCAGAACTTTAACTCATCTGACAGCTTGTGTTCGGCCAAGTCTCAACGACTACAATTGCTGTGTAAATTTTCTCCACCCAAAGCCCCCTATGGGGAGAAATATTTTTTTTAAAACTACCTCTTAATTTTCGTCGTCCATAGCCAGAATGCCGCCACGATCAACTTGTTTCACGGTGGCTCATGCAAATCTTGCGTATCCCAGCTGTATGTCAAATGCTTGGTTTGTCTCGCGTTACCGTATGGCGACGTGTCAAACTTGATCCATCTTTCCCTCGCCCGGTACGCCTGGGCGCTTCCGATAAGTCTGCAGTTGGCTTTCTTCAGCACGAACTAAACGCTTGGATTGCGGGGAACCGTAATTGAAGCACTCTCAACTCAAGCCTGAGTGCTCGTTATCCGTCCTTCACGGAGAAAACGTTCTTACGCAGAACCGCGTTGGCCAAGCGATCAGTAGGATTGCGCAGTATTCCAATAATCAATCAGTCACCAGGTTGGAGTGGTGGTCGCACTCTGACCGTGCCGCTATGCGTGATGAGCCGCATTGGTCGCTGGTCTTCTCTCACATTTCACATGCTATTGGGGCCTCAGAATGAATTCTCCCCAAGACAACCTCCCGATCTGGAAGCGTAATTTGAAGAGCAACGGCTCCTCTATTCCTCCTGCTTGGGCAGCGTTTGCGTGCGACAGAAAATTTGAACCGCGCCTGTCTACGTTACTAATAAAAACCTCGTATTCCCAGATTTTTTCCTTTCGGATTATGTGTGGTGCAGACGTAATCGTGCAAGGGGAGGTGGAGGACTTCTTAGTATGCATCGCTTCTGCACAGGAAAAAAAGGCCGAATTGACCCATCTATTGCCGTTTAGCGATCTGCGTATTCAGTTCTACTACCCAAATGGCAAATCTATCCAGTTTGAGGTAGTTAAATTTGGTTTGGACGCACTGGATGCGCCCCCGCCGATGGATAAATCAGGCACTGCCACAGGCCCAAGTGTTGGGGAGGCTGTTGCTCGCCGTCGTGCCGTTGCACCGCAAGGTTCGAACGTACGCGCGTTAGCGCGTGCGGTCGAATTTTGCGGTGCGTCCGCCAAGGGCGGACGTGTTGGTGTTGACGTTGTTTTTTGTCAGGCGGGCGTGGTAGCACCGCCTGACAGTCTCACCGGTGAGACTTTTACTATTTACCGCGATGTTGGAAAGCCGGTTTAAAACTCATGGCATACGACACCATAAAACTTCGTTCTCCGTCGATGGATACCTCAATCATCGAACTCATTGAGCAGCAATGTTTGCGACGGTCTGGCGTGGAAATGTCCACGGGTGTTCTGAAGTACGAAATTTTCGCAGGCGAATTGTCTGGCTCATGGGATGCACGTATTTCCGTCATCCCGAAATACGACGAATTCGTCTATGACGAGCGCACTGGACGCACTGATCTCTGCCCGTGTGAGCCTTACGTGCTTATCGAGGCTTCTGTGCATAAGATTTTTCTGGGCCACAACGTTTATGGCGGTTCGTCCGATTTTCGTAAGGTTTGCAGCGACTTCGTCGCCTTGGTTGGCGATTTGCTACAGGTAGATTTTTTGCCTGCTTCTTATTGGACGGTACATCGAGTTGATGTCGCACAGACTTTTCGCTTGTCTATGCAGCAATGCAAAGAGTTTTTCCAGGGCATTCAGTTGATGAGCTTTCCACGTCGCAGTAGAGGGGCTGGCAAGTTTGATATGGCTTTTCACTTCCCGGGTAAGACCACCACAGTAAAGGGCTATCACAAGGGTACAGAGTTTCGCGTCCATGACAGGGGACGGTTACGAGGCTTTTTTTCGGAGCTGTTCATGTATCTGTACGTCACCGGTGATGCTCGGCGCACTGGCTCCGCTGATGTGAAGAAGGGCGATTGGGTGGAGCGTAAATTGGAAGCGCTTCAGCGATTGGCGGATAAGACGCTACGCCTAGAAGTGGGTATTCATAGCGATAAGTTTAAGTACGATTTTGGAAAAAATCCTCTGGTTTCTGAGGTGAATGACGCCTATTTAGAGGGTGTTTATGACAAGGAAGTGGAGAAGCTTCTTCGTGAAGGAAAACAGGGCATGGATACCGTACGCAAGACGACAGCGGTTTTACAACGATTAAAAAACATGTACGGCGATTCTAACGGCCTGCGGTTGTACGGCTTTTGGACCGTGATGTGTACTTTGGGTGACGAAGTGGCGAGAAAGCAGGTTCCGAAGGCTACTTTCTATCGTAATCGAAAGCTGCTTGAGGAGGCAGGTGTGTCATGGCGCGGAAGCGATGTCGTAGTTGTCGCAAATGACGGTGCCTTGCCCGCTGATTTTAGTCCAGTTAGGACAGACAAGCGGTTGCGTTTTATGCCGGCGCGCAATCGAGACGAGTATCAAGTAAGCCGGGAAATGATGCGCCTCGCGGCGTGAAAGGAAATGATATGGCAGAAGGCAATGTAATGAAGATCGAAGACAAGAAAAGCATGGCAGCGATGAGGTCGATGCACCTCGTTGTGTCTGGTCGTATCGAAGGCTCCAAGACCTACGAAGGTAAGCGTTACACCCAAGTGATGACGCCAGCAGCCGATGCTTATTCGCGGCCGCAGATGGTTGAGATTCGTAGCAAAGCTCGTCTGGGCGATAAGGGCGAGGAAATCTCCGCCCCCTGTGTGTTGGGCGGTTTCCAGCGCAAGCCGTATGAAACGAAGGATAAGCAAACCGGTGAGGTTGTGAAGGTAGTGCCGGTTGAGCATACGCTCGATCTCATCGAAGAATAATGGTTGCTAGGCGAGGAAGACATGGATGCTGTTTCATCTGAAGTTGTGATTTCAATTGGAGTTGTTGTCTTGTTCGCTCTCGGTTGGATTGCTGGAGGACAGCGGTGACTGGCCTGTTCAAGTCGCTCGGGTCGATCCTATTCCAGACAGGACTATTTGTGGCCGCCGTTTATCTTGTCAAGTACGTCATTCATCGGATCGTGGACCACAAATGACCATTTACCAAGTTGTAAGTTACTGCCTTACCGCGTTCGGCTTGGGGTACGCGGGTGGTGCGATTCGACGTATTGCGCGTCAGGCTATCGAGTCGCTTGATTAAGCCTGTGATTTTTCACGATAAAGCTTTCGAAGCACTCCCCGGCATTGCCAAACCGGGGTTTTATTAACGGCATTTTTTAGAGAGTCACACATGAAAGTAATCACTAAACAGGCGCTGGTCGCCGCTTCCGCAATGGCCGCTACCGGTGCAGCCTTCGCAGCTGGCGACCCTGGCGTCGAGGCCATTACCGCGTTGTCCGCGGTTGGGCAGACGTATATCACCGCCGCTTTTGCTGTCGCCGTGACGGTCGCTGGCGGCTTCTGGGGTATCAAGATGATGAAGAAGGCTTTCGGTAAAGCTGGCTAATCCTATTCTGGGATTCTACCTTCGGCCAGCGTTTAGCGACCCTGGCCGTTTTTTATGAGCTTCACGCTATGGCATCTATCAAGAAAATCATCGCTGTCACTCTTGTTTCCGCCGCGCTTGTGGTCGTTCCTATGCGCTCGCAGGCTATCGTCCCCATCATCGCGGCTTGGCTGCTTGAGCTGACTGGCGGTTCTATTCTGATCGGTGACTTGATTGCGGGCCAGACCGGCATCATTAGTGCGATTCTTTGGTGGGACTGCAATAAGTTCGCTTTGAGCGCGCCTTGCACCAGTAAGACGCCTATTGCTTCAACCCAGCAGCCGAAACCGGCGATTACGGTGAGTCTCAAGCCCGATAGCAAACGTCAGAATCCTGATCCGAAAAAGTTCAGTGATCCGGCAGCCGGTAGTGCCAAGCGCGATGTGACTCCTAAGTCCGTCATCGCTGCTTCTGGTAAAGGTCCTCCAGCTAGTGCCCAGGAAGTTCCTGGTGTTCCAGTTGGACCTTCCGATATCGGAGTGCTTAAGCAGGCGAATATCGGAGTCGCAGGTACGGATGCTGAAGTGCAGCGTGCTCAATACAACGGGTCATATTCCGCTGGCGGTCTTGTTACCGGGATTTTGGTCGTTCCCCAAAAATTACCGGCATCGCCGCTAGCCATTCCGTTCATTGCATTGCAAACCACGTGCGTGACTAAGAAGGATCAGGATTATCCAGATTGTGTCGGCCCTATACGTGCCACAGAGGATTATCTTCAGCAGTTCAACGGTGGCAAGTCTATCAGCCTGGCTGTGATCGAGTGCTGCACCGGTAATGTTTATCGTTATGTTAGTGTCGCCTACTTGTTCGATCGGGCTACAGATGTGACTTTGGCGTGTGATCCTGGCTATGTTGATAGTGGCCAGGACCGTAGCGGTAATTATCAGTGCAGTTTGACCGACATTAGCAAGGTAAAAAAGCCGATTGATACCACTTGTGAAGTGTTATTTGATCCGGCTACAAAGCTATTCATGACTGACAGGGCTAATCCAGCCTGTGACGGCATTGACGATACGTCCAAGCTGACGCTCTCATCTGCTGACGGTTCCAAGTCGGTTGAGGTCGGAGCAAACGTCGGTAATGGTTTTGATATTGGCATCACAAAGCAGGATGGTAGTAAGACCGGCCTTGACACTGGTGTATACGATCCAGGCACCGGTGGCTATGTCATCGTTCACGTCAACATTACGCCTCCCGAAAAACCTGACAACGGCTTGGGTTGTGGCGGTCCCGGTCAAGGCGCGTGCAGCGTTGAGTTTGCGCGTGACGATGTCACTAATATTAAGTCCAGTGATACCAACGCCGCCAACCGTACTGCGGACACGGGCATGAAGGGCAAGCTCGATGCGATTAGTTCAAGTCAGTTCAGCTGGTCTTTCATTCCCTCAATACCTACGGCGGTCTGTAAAAATCCGTCGCTCAAAAGTCCCATAGGCAACGTTACCATCAACATGGATATTTGCGTCTGGTTTGACCGTCTCTCGTTCTTTATCAACGCTGTGCTTGGTGTGCTGTGTGTTTACGGCTGCGTTAACCAAATTCAATCTGCCATTCGGGACTGATCGTGAGGCGACTCCCTTTCCTAATGCTGGGTTTGTCCGTCGTAGGCCTTGCAGCGACGGCCTCGGTCAATGCCCAGACCACTAGCACGGCATGTGGTGGTTCTTCGCAGCCTCGCTGTCAAATCACAGCACCTGCCGATCAAGCGACAACCGATTACACGAAATCGAACACGGACAATATTGGCGCTTGGAATACTTATTCTCAGTCGCAGATAAATGTCGCATCGAATCGTTTCACTTGGTCGTTTGTACCGAAAATTCCAACTGCGGCCTGCGTCAATCCCATGATCGACGGTCCCAATGGTAGTGGGGCTGTGATGATGGATATCTGCTCCCCGCTTGCCATCTTCCAGACGTTCATTAATGGCGTCTTGGCTTTCTTCTGTCTGCTGGGCTGTGTCCAGCAAATCCGGGCCGCACTGGCCGTCAACTAGGAGCATCATCATGTGGGCAACTCTTATTGGTTATCTCGGCTTCGAGAACACCGCCAAAGTTGGGATGCGCGTTTGGGCAGTCACCACGCTAACGGCGATGGTCGCCGCGCTGTGGGCCGCTGGCCAGGTCTGCGCAAACGTTGTTTGCGGTCCCGTCATTCAAGGCATTAGCCAGTCTCACCCTAACTTCGCAGTGGGCTTGTCGCTTGCATTCAACTCGGTCACGTACACGCTCGCCAGCGTTTATTGCAGCGTGTGGGCAGCATGCGCCCTATACACGTACAAGAAAACCATCCTCGACAAGCTGATTTGACATGTTCGTCTCTACGAGCTGGCGCGCCGCTCTATATGTCCGTCTAAAGGCGTGTCAGCTTTACATCTACAAGAAACTCACTTTGGATAAATGATGATAATTTTAAAATTCTTTCTGGTCTTTTTGTCTGGCTTGATTGTCGGTTTTATTTTCGGCTTGTTCTCGTCTAAGCGCTATTGGAGACCGTGACATGGCCGTCTACGCAATCACCGGAAAGCTCGGAAGCGGCAAGGGCAAGGGCGCGATGAAGTTGTTGCGCGACTACCTGCGCGCTGGCAAACGCGTTGCGACAAACTGTGACGTGTTCATGGAGCATATGATGCCGGTGAGGTCGAGGCAGCCCGTTATTCGTGTGCCGGACAAACCCACGGCAGCGGACCTGTACGCCATCGGCTCAGGCAACCGCTTCATCGACTTCGAGCCTGTGCTCAAATACACCGCCAAGGGGTTCGAGTACACGCCGCCCGCGCCGCAGCTTCTCCCCGGTTTCGACGAGTCGCACAATGGGGCGCTGTTCCTCGACGAATGCGCGTCCTGGTTGAATACCCGGGACTTCCAAGCTGGCGGACGGAAGGAGCTGCTGGAATGGGCGATCCATGCACGTAAGTACGGATGGGATGTGTACTTCATCTGCCAGAACATCAGCCAGATTGACAAGCAGTTGCGCGACAGCCTGTTCGAGTACGTGGTGCGTATGAGCCGCCTCGACCGGATGAAAGTGCCGTTTGTTTCGGCCGCCTTCAAGCTGATCACGGCTGGTTTCATCGACGGCTCACTGCCTCGTATGCATTTCGGCGTGATGCGCCTCGGTTGCTCTCCGGATGGCGTCGTAGCCGACCGCTGGCACTTCCGGGGTGATGACCTGAACCGGGCCTATAACACCACACAAGTGTTCTCGGACAGCTACCCGCATGCTATCCATTGCTTGCTGCCTAGCTGGCACTTGCAGTCACGTACCGGCATCCGTCCTGGCTTCGTTGGCCCTGTACGTATTCCCCAGGACTACGAACTTCTCGCAGTCCGCCCGATTCCTCCCGAACCACCGCATAAGCACATGAAAAAGTTTCTCGCAATCGCTCTAATACTTGGCCTCGTACTCGGGGGCGTAGGCTCCCATGTACTTGGATCGATGTTTTTTACCCCCTCTGCCACCGTGGCCGATGCTGCCAAGCCTGTCAAGTTTTCCGAGACCGTTACCGGCAAGGGGTTTCTCACTAATTCCGGTTCGGTGAGCGTGGTTCTTTCCGATGGCCGTGTTGTATCGCCGCTGCGCTTCAAGTCTGGTGCCAGCGGTTGGGAAGCCGAAATCGAGACAGGTCTGTGGGTCAGAGGAGGTGCGCAATGAGACGCTTCCTGTCTGCCCTGATCCTCGCCCCGGTCTTGGCGTTTGCCGCACCTGCTTCGGCTCCGGTTTCATTGAGCTTCGATGCCACGCCGCTGATGGCGTTCGGCGAAGCTATGTTTAAGGCTATCATGCATCGGGACTTCGTGGTATCACCCGACGTTATCGGAATCGACAAAAGAATTACGATCAAAGTAAAGAACATCGACCTCGCCGAGCTGCCACGCTTCGTTGAAGACCTACTGCTTCGCGAAGGAATTGCGACAACGCTCAAGGGCGGTATTTACTACTTGTCGCTGAACCGTGAGAGCGGCCCTCAGGATGTCATTGCAAGCCAGCAGCTACCTGCTCACTCCGCTAGTCAGGCAATGAGCCTCAGTAGCCCGCAAATCGCGCCGATTGGTATCGATGGTCACGTGATGCAAGATGCCGCAGGTTTTCAAACGCGGAAAGAAGACGAAGAATCGGAACTCTTTGCTCCCATTCACCGGACCAGCGAATTTGTGAGCGCAGTTGTCGCCGCTGGTTTCGGTGCTAAGGCAGCCACCGTCGCTGGCGAATTGGTGGTGCTTACTGGCTCAAAAGCAGCTGTTTCTAAGATGCTTTTGTTGTGCCGCAGTCTTGATACGCACGCCAAGATGGTCGACGTCTCCGCATCGTGGATTGAAGTCACTAACAGCAGCGGCTCTGGACGTGGCATTTCATTGGCGGCATCCTTTCTGGGGGCCAAGCTGGGAGCCTCGCTCGGTACAACTAATTCGGGTTCGGTCATCAGTCTGAAGAACACACGCTTTGAGCTGGTGATCGATGCGCTGAACAGCGATACACGTTTCAAACAGGTTACGAACAGCCGTCTTGTTGGCTATGACAGGACCAAGCTTAAATTGACGGTGGGTGACAAGACGGCCACTGTTTCCAGTAGTGGCAACGATAATGCAGGCAATCGGGTTCAAAACATCGTGTATACGCCGTCCGGGGTCATCATTGACGCCTTGCCTCGCGTATTGGGGAGCGGAGAGATTAGCCTGGACGTGGATGCGCAGATCAGTAGCTTTAAAGCAAATAGTAGCGGGCTTGTCGGGTCCCCGACACTCATCCTGCGCCAGTTGACCACCACCGTAGGTCTTAAAGATGGTGACGTAATGCTGCTGGGCGGATTGCAGGATACCCAGTCGTCGGAATCGAAATCCGGGTTGAGTTTCCTGCCTGCATCCTGGTCCGCTGGGTCGGACAGTAAGACTCAGACCGATCTAGTGCTCGTGGTATCTGCAAAGGTCTTAGAGGACTAGGGTAAATTGTATTGCTATTTGCAATAGCTGCAACAGGCTGATGAACGAACGTTTCATCGCCGTATGTTGTTGCAATTCTGGGATTATCATGGGATGGTTGGACGGGGTAAAGGCTCAACTAAATGAGGATGGCAACTAGGCTCAATCACGACGCGCACTCGACTTCTGAGTGTTTATTCGTACATATTTCGGGCTTCGTCCGTCAGGAAAATTAGAAGGCCTTGACCGGTTTTATCAACGAGAATTTGCCGTGAAAAGTCGCGAATGCCTAGCTGTCGGCACTGACGCCGATTCGACCAATGCTAGGGGAAATCGTTGCCCTATGCCAATTATCCAAGGGGAAATAATGAAAACATATGTTCACCTGACTGATGCCGGTTTCGCTGCCAAGATGGAAGATGGGCGTTGCATCGAGCGCTTCGATTTGCTTGACCTGGCTCATGAACTACATGTCGCTGGTGTAAATGCTGACGATGTGTCTTGTGACGATTGGCGCGAAGGAGAACATGTTTTGATGTCAGGCCAACAGGTAGCCTTGAAATCTGAGTTGCACCGACTCGGGTTGCGCACATGATTCTATTCTTGGGTGTTGCGGCTGAAGTCGAGTTGTCCCTGAGCGTCAAACCCGAGTGGCCCTAGTAATCTGAGTGTTTATTCGTTGCATTCTGAGTGTTTATGCGTATACCGTCTCAGCCTCATCGGTCATCTTAATCTTTAATTCGCGCGCGATGCGCGACACCGAAGCGCCTTCGATCAAGGTACGCAGCGCACCGCTTCGCGTTTGAAGCCATCGCTGTGCTGGCGATACGGGCCGCGTTTGGCCTGGATGGGGAGTGGTTGAATTATTGTGTCCATAAATAAATTTGTGGACACAATCAATTTGCATCCCAAACGCCGTCATGGGCGGCAAGGCCGTTCACGTACAGACGGCGCTGGGAGGACACCCTCGAACTATGTTCCAGACGAAAGGTTCTGTTTTCAGTACTGCGGAACTGAGCTACGATACCTCGCTTCTCTCTGGACTTACGAGATAGAAAGGGCGTCGTTGCAGCAGTGACGGGTACCTTATTTTGCAAAACTCGGGGTAAAAGGAGAGGAGACAAGAAAGCGCGCCAGCGGGCCGGTCTTTCGCTTTAGCGGCCTGATCCCCGTGAAGGGGATCACTTGATGCGTCATGGCGCCCCTCCAGGGCGACAGCCGTTGTCTGGGGAATCGTCAACTAAGTGCCAACCGCATCAGAGAAACGTTTGACGCGGCGACTAGCTTCTATAGTGAGACTGAAGCGCCCCCACTTTTTTGGGGCAAATGGTCAACTTAGGGCATTCAACAGTTGACTTTGATGACGACGATTACTAGTAATATACTCGGCACTGCGTTGTACAGTGCTGAGCAGTTCTATGGTTTGACAAGACTGCCCAAAAAACCGCTCCATTCTTTCGCTACTCCTTCGAACGAATCATGCACCCAAGTCGGAATTTCGCTAATCGCAGGAATCGGTATGTCCTTTAGAGTTCGATTGGCTTGACGACCGTAATTGAACCTGTATTTATTTGCGCGAATGCACATGCAATAGTACAGTTTTTGCTCGAGCGACATCTCTAACTTAGGACGTAAAAAATATAAATCTCGGCCGGAGTAAAAAGGCTCTAATTGCACAAACGTTTCGAGAACAGAGCCGCCTCCGGCTACAGTTAGCACACCTGCTTCGATAGGGGTGACATCGGAAATCACCTGAACTTTCCCTGTGACGCCATTATTCTTTGCAGAGCGTCCAACAAAATTGATGCCGTTTGCGTCGCGAATTAATTTATTAAGTTCTAAGTTAACGCCGTATATAACATCAAAAAGCTCTGATATCGGAACGAGTTTCATTCGTCCTCTCCCTCTATTTCTTCATCTGATTCTGCCGCTTCGTTTACCAAACGGCTCAAAAGGAATTTCTTTACTGTACGCTCGAAGGAAGCCTTGCCTAGGTGAGCGTAATCTGTTTCAAGATATGCCTCAGCGCACCACTCATCGGATGCGGATACATGCTTTGTTACACTGGTTCCGACGATAACTTCACGATTCCTGAACATGTCTACCCAGCTGTCTCTAATTAAAGGCCAGCGCTGGTCTGGGTCAATGCGACCTCGGTGCCTAACTACTGAGTAGCCGTCGTCTTTCCAGTAGCCAAACCAAGTCTTCTTCTTGCTAGTAGCATGAGGGACATGGGCCGTAAATACCATAATGCATGTTATCGTGCCGACCGGATAAAATAGCAGGTCGGGCATAGACATTACCGCTTCGAGTGTATGATGTTTCAGTAGTTCCCCCTTGGCGGTATGAGGGGCTATTGCGCATGACATCGGCATAATTGCTACGCCAACACCATGTGGCCCTAGGCAGTCCAGCATATGTTTCGTAAAGTACAGCTCATGCAGGCTCGCGTCGCTTTGCGAAAACGGAGGATTTAACATCCCCGCCGTCGCTGCATGTTTTTTTATTGCTTTGGTAATGGCAGTGTCAAAGCAGGAGCCTTGATAAAGATTTGCCTTCCCATCACCCCGAAGAATCATATTACTAGCTGCAAGCGCGAACATATTCGGTTGCTGCTCGACACCTATTAAGCCATTTGCTTTAATGGTTGCTCTATCTACTTCGGTAATTGCATCTCGAATCATGTGGTGCATAGCAGAAACAAGGAACCCGCCAGTTCCCGCGCAGATATCTAGCACTTTGCTATTTTTGTCCACGTTCGCCAGCAGGGCAAATAACTCAGTAATGTGGCGTGGTGTTAAAACTATACCAAGTGCCTTTTTATCGCCACTGGTATATTTCAAGAATTCGCCGTAGAACTGCCCTACCACATCGAAATCGTGGTAAACACTGATGAAGGGCCAGACTCTTTCGTTTAATGCCTTCACCAATTCATGCAAAATTCCTTTTGGAAACTGGGAAGTCGCACGACCAAGCTCAGGGTGCACCGCAATACTTGAGTATGGCTGCACCATGTTGTCTTTTTTAGCTTCCGGTATATCCGCAGAACGAATTTCGTCTTTTATGACACGCATCCATTCGCGTTGTAAGTTTTCCGGGCTGTGAGCGTGATAGCTTACTGAAAACGCTTTGTTACGAAGAGCTATGAGAGTGCCACTTACTAGCAACGGCTTCTCACTCTCTGTCAGTTTTGCGTGGTCGCGCATGAATGCATGAAGTTCACCAGCAAAGCTCATCAATTCACCAAAGCGCAGCTTTTGCACTTTTGGGTCGAAAGTAGCATGTTCGACATAATCTGACCATCCGATTATGTTATTGATACTTTTCCCGTCTTTTGTTACCAGTGGCGAAGGGCGCGGCGCACCCTTTGTATGAAGATATGTCGATACCTTCATGCTACTTTTCGTCTCTCCGCTTACTGCCACGGCTATAACGTTAAATTCCTTGGATAAATGACGCGCGTAATGTAAAGCACCATCAGCTGCGAAGCGTTGAATTCGTTTGACAGCGTCTACATCAGTTTCAGACAGGTCTATACCTTCGATGAGTTCATCTATTCTCGAACTAGCGTGATCTTTAACGTCGGCTTTGCATTCAAAAATAACAATAATATCCGGAGTAACGATATCGCTAATTATAAATTCCGGGGCGCCGATGCCACCCTTCCCTGATTTGCTGGCCGCCTTGAGCAATTTTCGGACTGCATCGGAGTTGCTTTTCTGCTCCTCTACTGCGATGGTGCCTTCTTCATCATAGTAGTTTAGTGCCATCAATGAATTGCGGACTAAGTTCTCGGTTTTCCTCTCATTTTTGGACTTCGAGAGTGGTTTTATTGTGGGAAGCGACATGGATTTCTAGAGTGCTGGCGGCTTACATGCGGATTGCTTGGCACCAATTGTGAACGCGTAAGTATATAGCAGATAACTACGTCGTTAGCTAGGGGTAAAGCGCTGCCATGACCCCGGCGGCGAGGGTGGAGCACTTGCGTAGCACATCCGCCGCGCCTAGTCTCGGTATCATTGAGCAAGCTGGAGCTAGTCAAAATGCCCGGACATATGCCCTCCGATATCGTAGCCCGCGCAGTCGCCGGAAATTTGCATTG
>NZ_JAFLJN010000005.1:0-123257 GCF_018682595.1 Janthinobacterium sp. JC611 | reverse complement strand
GGACCCGCCGGGTCCGGCCCCGCTGGTCGGAAGTGCCGGCTTGACGGGCGTCCAGCCGGTTAGTTGTCGCTGTTTTCGTCGTGAATAATCATCAGGAGACTGGCATGGCACATCTGCATCAGCAATTGCGTCACTTCTTATCTGCACTCATCGCCGCCTGCGGCTTGCTGGCCGCGCTGCCGGCCGCAGCCGGCCAGTGGGACTTCGGCCTGTATGCGAGCCTGTGGGGTTCGCGCGAATACCAGGTCTGGCTGCCGAGCAATTACAATCCGAACACGCCGCTGCCCGTCGTGTTGATGCTGCATGGCTGCGGTTCCGAGCCCAACAGCATGGCCGCCGTCAGCCGCTACAACCAGCTGGCCGACAGCGAAAATTTCATCGTCGTCTATCCGCGCCAGAACGTCACGGCCAACCCCATGCGCTGCTGGAACTTCATGTTGCCGCTGAACCAGGAACGGGGCACGGGCGAGCCGGCCGTGCTGATGGGCATCTTGAACAAGGTCAAGAGCAAATACGCGGTGCAGGACAGCCGTATCTATGTGACGGGCATCTCGGCCGGCGGCGCCATGGCCTCCATCATGGCCGCCTGTTACTCGGACGTGTTCGCCGCCGTGATGGTGCATTCGGGCGGCATGTACAAGGGCGCCACCGGCCTGGTCACGGCCGCCGATTCGCTGTTCAACGGCAGTTCCTTCGATCCGAAGGTGCGCGGAAAGGATGCCTGGCGCTGCTCCGGTTCGCCGCGCCGCCTGATGCCGACGATAGTGTTCCACGGCACGGCCGACATCGTCGTCAACCCCGTCAATGGCGAGCAAACCATCGAGCAATTCCTGCAAACGAGCGATTACGGAGACGATGGCCTCGACAATGACAGCGTGCGCTACCGCGCCGACAGCATCGTGCGCCAGACGGTGCCGTATGGCCGCAGCTATGCCATCGACACCTACCTGCACAACGGCGCCGTCATCGCGCAAAAGTACACGGTCGAGGGCATGAACCATGCGTGGAGCGGCGGTCCTCCCGGCTGGCCGTTCAGCGATGAACTGGGCCCTGACGCCACCGTGATCAGCTGGAATTTCTTCAAGCAGTACCAGCGCTGATGGCGTGAGGAACTGGCAGCTTGTAGAATGGGGCGCGGCGATTGCGCCCCATTTTGTTGCCTGCGAAAGATCCCATGCCTGCTTGCCGCCTGCTGTCCTGCCTTGCCCTTGCGTTGCTGTCCGCTTGCGCCAGCGTCGGCCCACCCGCGCCCTCGGTGGCCGACGCGCAGGCGTTCGAGCGTGCCGCCCAGCAAGACAGCATGCGCAGAGAATGCGACTGGAACGTGCGCTACGCCCCCGTCGCACCAGAAGACGCGAGCGTGGCGCAATTGCAGGCCATCGCCACGGCGCGCCTGGCGGCCTTGCAACTGGCGCCCGCCTGGACCTTGTCCATGCCCGGCAGCGCGGCGCACGCGTTTACTGAGTCGGCGCAGGACCGCGCCGGGCTGCAATTGTTGCTCAGCATCGTCTTGCCGGCCATGGAGCGCTATCCGGCCCGCGTCTTCGCGCACACGGGCTTGCGCCGCGTCGTGCTGGTGAAGGACTTGAGCGTGGACGGCCAGCGCCGCCTGGCCATGCCGGCGCCGGAAATCGACAGCGTCGTCTACGCCGACAACCTGCTGGCCGCCCTGTGTCCATCCGGCATGGAGCTGCGCGTGCACCACGAGTATTACCACTTCATCGAATACCGCCTGTTCAACGATTTCTATTACCGCGACCCCGCCTGGCAGGCCCTGAACCCGCCAGGCACGGCCTACGGCCAGGGCGGCGCCACGGCCTACGGCAAGGGTTTCCAGAACCTGGGCCACCCGCACCCTGGCCTCGTCAGCCTGTACGCCGCCTACGGCCCCGAGGAAGACAAGGCGGAAGTGTTCGGCTGGATGATGACGCCGGCGTATGCGCTGCGGCTGGAGCGGTGGACGGCGTTCGATCCCGCCTTGCTGGCCAAGCGGGAAAAGTTGAGGGAAGTATTGGGAACCTTGGCGGATTCTTACTAAATATCAAGTATTTCCCCGCCATCCCATGGCATTGTCGGTTCTCCAGTTTGATGAGGTGCGCATGAGGAGAACGCCATGGACGGTGACGAGTCGATATCGGGTGCCCAGCGTCCCTTGCGCCTGCGCCTGGGTGTTTCGCCCAAGGTTCCCGCTGGCGTGCTGATACCGCAGCGCATCGCCGGCAGGGAAGCCATCTGTGGCGGCATCGAGTACCGCGTGCTGTGCGTCTCGACGCATGCCGACTTGCCGCTCAGTAGTTTGATTGCCTTGCCCGCCGCACTCGATATCGTCACCGACCAGGGCCAGCTGCGCAGCATCTGCGGCATCGTCACGCAAGCGAGCGCCGGCGACAGCGACGGCGGGCTGGCCAGCTACCAGCTGGTGCTGACGGATGCTCTTTCCATCATGGAAAAGCGCTGCAATACGCGCGTCTTCCGGCGCCTGACGGATATCGAGATCGTCAAGACCTTGCTCGACGAATGGATACGCAGCAATACCGTGCTGGCGCACGCCTTCCAGTATGCGTTTGCCGATTTCTTCGAGGCGCAGACGTATCCGCAGCGCGAGTTTGTCATGCAGCACAATGAATCCGATGCGGCATTCGTGCGGCGCCTGCTCAAGCGCAGTGGCGTCGCCTGGTTTTTTCGTGCCGAGGGCAAGGCGAATGCACATGCCGAGCCGGCGCATACCCTGGTGCTGTTCAATCATGCCGACGGCTTGCGGAAGAACATGGCGGACACCGTGCGCTATCACGCGGACCGGGCAAGCGAAGAGCGCGACACCGTGACGTCCTGGAGCGAAGTGCGCAAGCTGCAGGCGGGCAAGGTAACGCGGCATAGCTGGAATGAGGAACACTCGCGCGCGCGGCCGTTCATGACCGCCGATGCCCTGGGCCGCGGGCAACAGGGCATGCATGGCAATGCCATTGCGGCCACGCTGGACGATTACCGCGTGCTGCCGCCGCGCGCGGGTACGGATCACGAGGTCTTGTGTCAGCTGGGCATGCTGGCCATGCAGCAGCACGATTACGAGAGCCATTGTTTTCATGCCGAAGGCAGCGTGCGCGACCTGTGTCCGGGCGAATACTTCAGCCTGGCCGAGCACCCCGACATCGACGCCTTGCCAGCGGCCGAGCGCGATTTTGTCGTCACGTCGCTGCAGGTGGCGGCGCAAAATAATTTACCCAGGGAGCTTGCCGCCAGGGTGGAGCGCCTGTTTGCGCGCAGCCGTTGGCTGGCCGATGACGCATCGTTGTCGCAGCGCGAGCTGGCGGCGGCGGTGGACGACGGCCCCTTGCGCATGCAGATTGAACTGACGGCCGTGCGGCGCGGCGTGCCCATCGTGCCGGCCTACGACACGCGCATCGACTTGCCGCCAGTGACCATGCAAAGCGCCGTGGTGGTGGGGCCGCCCAATGAGGAAGTCCATTGCGATGCGATGGGCCGGGTCAAGGTGCGCTTTCCCGCCACGCGCACGCTGGATCACCAGCACGCAGGCGGCACGGGCGCCTCGGACACGGATGCCGATTCGGCCTGGGTGCGCGTCGCGTCCAGCTGGGCGGGCAACGGTCCCGGCAGCATGCAGCAATGCGGCTACCTGGGCTTGCCCCGCATCGGCACTGAAGTCTTGCTGGCCTTCCTGGGAGGCGACCCGGACCGGCCCATCATCGTGGGCCAGCTGTACAACCACAGTGCGCAGCCTGTTGCCTTGAGCAAGGCCGGCGACTTGCCGGCCAACCGCTATTTGTCCGGCATCAAGAGCCGCGAGATCCGTGGCACGCGTGGCAACCAGCTGCGCTTCGATGATGTGCATGGACAAATCAACGCCCAGCTTGCCAGCGATCACGGTTCCACCCAGCTCAACCTGGGCTGGCTGACGCAGGACCGGCGCAATGGACAGGGCGACGCGCGCGGCGAAGGGGCCGAGCTGCGCACCGACGAGCAGTTGGCGATGCGGGGAGGCAAGGGCATGCTGATCTCGGCCTGGAAGCGTCTGAATGGCGATGGCGGGCACATGGCGCGCAGCGAATATCTGGGGCTGATGGAAAACTGCCTGGAATTGTTTCGTTCGCTGGGCAGGTATGCCGCGACGCATCAGGCAATGGAACAGGAAGACCAGGCGCAGCAGGAATTGCAGCAGAGCCTGAAAGGCTGGGAAGGCGGCAGCAATACGCAGCCGCGTGCCGAACTGGGCGGCGCGGCGGCGATTGCCGTCACGGCGCCTGCCGGTATCAGCTTTGCCAGTTCGAAAGCCATCGTCAGCTATGCCGCCGGCGGCATCGACACGGTGGCGCAGCAGCATCTGCAAGCGGTGGCGGGCCAGCGCTATAGCGTGAACGCGGGCAAGGGCATCTCGCTGTTTTCCCACGCGGACGGCATCCGTGCCATTGCCCACCATGGCAAGTTCCTGCTGCAAAGCCAGCATGACGACATGGAACTCAATGCCGCTAACAACCTGAAGCTGACAGCCAGCGAAGGCAGGCTGACGGGCATGGCCGATGAGATCGTGTTGATTTCCAAGCATGGCGCGTTCATCCGCATCGCCGACGGCATCACCTTCGGCAGCAAGTCGCCGCTGAACTTCAATGCGCCCAACTTCGTCTTCAACGACCCGCAGAGCATGGCGGTGGAGTTGCCAAGCTTTGCCGAGGGCATGGCGGATCAGCAGTTCATTTTTCAATACGAGGGCGGCGACAGCCCTGTCGATGGCGTGCCGCAGGAAGCGCAACTGGCGCCGCAAGCGCACTTTGCCGTGCAGCTGGGCGACGGTTCGTCGGCAGATGGCCGCAGCGATGGTGGCGGCAAGACGGAGGTGCTGGAGCGCGCCGCGATGCACCTGGCCGCCATCGAAGTGTTCAATAACAAGGATTGATGACGCCAGGAGAGTGCGATGGGCAGCTATCCGAAAGTACCGTACGTGGTGGGCGAGGACGTGGCGATCCTGCATTGCGAACGCAGCGTGTGCAAGAAGGTCAAGATACGCCGCAACCTGCCGGGCAATATCATCGTCATCCATGGTGTCAACGATGTGGGCGTCAGCTACAAGGCGGTGGAGCATGGCCTGTGCGAGGGACTGACGCAAAGGCTGGGGCGCTGCTTTACGCCGGCGTCTTACCGCATGCCCGTGGCGGCGGACAAGGACAGGCTGGAAGACGATCCTGACGCCGTCTTCTTCAAGCGCACGATCGCCAAGGAGACCAACAGCCCCGTGATTCCGTTTTACTGGGGCTACCGTGAAGTGGGAGAGAAATGCCGCACCGTCAATGGCCAGTTCGTCGATCGCTACGGCAACCGCCTGGACAAGGATCTGTCCAAGGAAGGCGGGCCGTTTGGCAACGCCACCAGCAACCTGCCCGACATGTGGCGTCCGGGCATGTATGCGCCGGCGGACCCCATGGGCGATGCCTTGCGCCCGCTGAAGACGGCACCCGGGCGCATGTACATGGTGCTGGCGGCGCAGCGGCTGGCGGCGCTCATTTCCATGATCCGCGATTACGATGCGCAAGACACCGTCAGCATCGTTGCGCACAGCCAGGGCTGTTTGCTGTCGCTGCTGGCGCAAGCCATGCTGATGGAAAAGGGGCTGGCGCCGGCCGATAATCTGATACTCACGCATCCGCCGTACAGCCTGGTGGACAGCCTGCCGCTGTTGATGCGAGGGGCCGCCTGGTTCGACGGCGGCGAGGATGCGGCGATGAAGCCCTATTACCATTTGCTCAGTGGTACGCAGACCATGGGCGCGCGTCTGAAGACCTTGGTGAACATAGTTGCCGGGGTAACGCAGGGGAACGGTCAGCCCTGCATGCCGCCGTTTGCCGACCTGAAAAAGGATCAGCATCGTGGCATGGTCGGCAGCCGCTGGGAGAGCGCCGACGACCGCGACAACCGCCGCAAGGTCTATCTGTATTTTTGCCCTGAAGACATGACGGTGGCGCTGGATAACATCCAGGGCATAGGATGGGACGGCGTGCCCGATTATGCAATGGGAAGTGAGCTCATGGAAGAAGAGGAAACATCCAGTCTGGATGGGTACAGTATTTCCTCCGGACATACCAGGATGGTGGAGCGCTCGCAGGTACGCGGCGCGCTGGCGGAGTTGGGCGGCAGATTTTATCAGCGCGTATTCAGCAACAAGACCAGACTGGATCCGGCCACGGGCAAGACCACGGTATCGTTCGTAGGCAAGCCGCCGCCTTTTGATTTTCCGTTGCGCCTGCCGACGGAAACGGAGCAGTCGCATGTGGAGGTTTCGCTCCGAAAACACCGTGCACAACATCAGGCGGTGGCCTGGCCTGTGAATACCAGGTTGAGCAAAGCGGAACAGCGCAACGGCGTGCGCACCATCACTGGCGAAGCGTTGAAACAAGCGGTACCGGCCGACTTGCGTGGCACCTCGCAAATCGATCCCGCCAATATTCCCGCAACGTCCATGATGAGAAACCGTACCGTTGCCGATCAGGGACCGGCGGAGGAGGTTGATCCTTGCGACGCTACGGTCCCACTGACGAGCGGGACTGGCATGCAGCTACGTAGCGAATATCGTCCTGATCCTGGAGGCTATCAAAAGTTTCCCGAACGGCTAGAACACCTTACTCCACGAGAGTTGGCATTGATGACGGCAAGCTACAACAAGGAAAAAGGATTGGACGTGAAAGGTAAACTGGATCAACGCGAAATTGTGTCCGCGATACGCCACCCTGACAGCAAGGTCGTGGCGAAAATTCAGGAAAGTCCGAACGAGGCGCGCTTGCGCTGGCAGCGGGAAGTCAGTGCCAAGTCTTTTCACAGTTCCATCATCGGCAGCGCGAAGAATCATAGCCAGGTGACGGCGTATGACGTGGCCATAGGCAGTGGCAAGGCGTCGTCTGATCCGCAGTTTTATGCATATCTGTGTGCGGTGGCGGATTGGCGGGTAAAGGACCTTAAAAGCAACGAAAAAGGGCGTAAGGGAATACAGATAAAAGAAAAATTCGTATTGGATTTTGCGCCATATTTGTCCGTAGAACCTGCCTGGAGAAGTGCCGTGATCAATGGCAGCGTTGACTATTACAACACCGGGATTTTGCCGGCAGGACTGCCCTTGCTATCAGGACCGTTGTGGAAAATTGTAGTGTCACAAACAAAAAACATAAAAATAGTTACCGAAAAAAAAGCAAGATAAATGGATTGTTGTAGCCCCGTCGGTAGCAACTTGCTTGGGCCGATTATTGTCTCGCCGGACTTACAGACCAAAAGGTGATAGCCATGATGACGCTACGTTGGTTGGGAATATCATTAGTTGTTGTAATTTTAATTTTTGGTTTTTTATGGCTCAATGCCTTATCGAAGGGCCAAGCGCGTGAAATTGCATCCCAGTTGCAGGCGCAACAGCCAAAGAAACCTGTGGAACCGAGGCAAGAGTACGTGCTGGAAGTGATCGGATTGGGTGTGACGCTGGACAAATACCGTCAGGGTAAATTGTGGGAAGCCTTGCAAAAAGGAAGTGCTTACACCAGCATACGCGAACAAGACCCCAAGAAATACCCATGGACCGGTGATGACAAGGATGGGGAGGGCGGCAGCAGGGCCTACGATGCGCTGGAAAATGGTGTCAATTTTACCCCGTTATATTGGGGACTACCATCGTTCTATGCAGGTACTCCCATCCTCGACCCGACCGCGCAACCGAGCTTGATCGAGCCGATGGCGGGACTCGTGGCTGGCGCTGGCACCTCGGGTATGGCTTGGCACTTGTTTTCGATTGCTCCCTGGAAGCTGGATGAACATCCCGACCAATTGCTGATTGATGTGTTTGATTTTTTCGATAAGCATCCTGACGTACCCTACATCGTTTTGCACTCCGAGGACAGCGTAGGCACGCGGGATGGCAACCGGAAGCCAGGTACTGCAAGGAAGTTGCAAAACGGATATTTCATTCCAGATATGCCGGATGCCACGGCAGTATTTATCCTGGCGCGTCGAGAGCGAATAGAACCGTTGCGCCCTTTTGTATGGGATGACCCTGAGAATAAGTTCGTCCAAGAGCAATTTCGCGCCATGTACTACAAACTGATGCAATCGCTTCCTTCACGCGAGAAACAGAAACGACCTGAAGCCTTCAGCGAACGTCAACCCACCGTCGCCGAATGGCTCGCCGCCGCCGCCGCCTTCGCCCAGCGGCCCGATATCCGCGGCGTGGGCTTGCATACCTTCGATAAACTCAATCCTTGGGAAAATCGCCCGCCGCGCGACTGGAAACCGACGCCGTGGTTTCCCATTCCGTGGAACCGGGAACAGATGGAAACCTTCGACCGCCTGCCCTCGTTCGGCTTCGTGCACCGGCCCGTATTCGTCAAGTTCGCGGATGAGGAGGGCAAGCCCGTCACGCGGCGTGACGCGCGCCAGAAGCTATTCAATGCGGGCTGGCAGCAGGCGTTGCAGACCTTGCCGGAAGCGCAGCGCGGCAAGGGGCCGGCGCGCATCGTGGCGGGCACGGGAAACCAGCCGGAACAGTTGTTGATGTTGGAAAGCATGCTGCACGATTACGCAGCGCAGGGCGGGCCGGAAATCGACAGCGGCAAGAGCGCGCAGTTCATCAATACCGATCGTCGCCTGGGCAATACGGGGGCGGCCACCTTGTTCATGCAGATGGCCATCGGCGTGATGGGCAGCTATCGCGACGGCGGCGCCAGTGCGGCGATCAATCTGCGCGACAATAATGAAGCGAGCATCATCTTCGTCACGCCGCCATCGGCCGCCACGCGCCAGAAACAGGATGCCAACGGCGATATCTTCCGCAGCCGCATCACGCCGGCCATCGATCCGGCCAACTATGCGGCGCCATCGGTGGAAGCCATCCTCGAAAGCGCGGCGGGACAATAGTTCGGGAGGCAGCATGCGCAAAGTCATCCGCTTGGGCGACGCCACCTCGCACGGCGGCAAGGTGGTCAGTTGTGCCGCCACGCATTTTACGGTCGATGGGATTGCCGTCGCCTGCGTCGGTGACCTGTGCAGCTGCCCCATCAAGGGGCATCAGGGCTGCAAGATTGCCAGCGGCTCGTCCCGGCACAGCATCAACGGCATCGCCATCGCCTTTGAGGGCGACAGCACCACCTGCGGCGCCAAGTTGCTCGCTGGCGGCGCCAGCTTGCGCACCTCCTGACGCGGCGCGCTCCTGGTATTTCCTGGTAACTATATAATCGGCGCTTGGGCGATACCCGTCCCTGAACGTCGATTGAAGGAATGCCATGCCCAGATATATCGTGCGCCCTTTGGCGCTGTGTGTAGTGTCGGCCGTCTGTTTCCCTGCCATTGCCGCCGAGGCGGTGGTGGGGGGGGATGCGCAGCAGCGCGCCTCTTTGCTGGCGTTTTATGCGCAGCAATACCCGGGCGAGCCGGCTGCCCGTACCGTGTTCGAGAGCGTGCCCGTGGTGGGCGGCAATGGCAGCGAAGTGGTGGGCAGCGTGGAAACGTCGCCCTACCGTGGCCATGGCGCGCTGTGCCGTACGCAGCGCACCAAGTTCGTGCTGCACGGCGAGGGCAAGCAGGCGCGCTGGCAAGAGGCAGGCATGGAATATTTCGCCTGGCTCGACCGTGGCACCTGCCGCCCCGTGGCCGAACCCGTGCGCATGCTGCAGCGCGTCCCCGATGCGGAACTGGAAGGCGTGCTGCTGTACCAGAAGCCGCTGCTGGAGCGGGCGCGGTTATTGATGGCAGGTAACACGGCCTGCGCCCCGCTGCGCGCCTTGAAATTCTCGCTGGCGGCCGTTGACGTGGGCGCCGCCGCGCCGCGCGCCGAAGAGCGCTATGCGCTGGTGTTCAAGAGCGACCGCGACAGCTACGCGCGTGTCTGGCTGCGCAAGAGCGGCGCCCAGTATGATGCGTGGAATGTGACTTGCCCGCCAGTGCTGTAAGCTGCGCACCCTCGATTGTTTTTTTGACTGTTGCAACCATGAACGAAAATTCCACTTCCGCCCGCAGCTGGGGCACCATCGTCACGCATAGCGACGAGATGGCCATCATCTATCGCTACGTCGACGCCTTCCATGACGACTGGGACCTGTCGTCGCAGCCGGACCGGATCATCATCGCCTGGCGTTACGAGGACGAGACGGGCATGCCCGCGCCGAACGAGCGCGAGCACATGGAAGAGCTGGAAGCGGCGCTGGCGCCCGTCGTGGAAGAGGACGGCTTTGCCACCCTGGCGCTGGTGTCGACGGGTGAAAACTTGCGCGAATGGATTTATTACACGCAGTCGGGCGAAGAGTTTTTCAATCGCCTCAACACGGCGCTGGCGCCGCGTCCGAAATTCCCGATTGAAATCCGCAGCGCGGCCGACCCCGCCTGGTCCACGTATGCGGGCTTCATGGCCGCGCTGCCGAAGTAATCAGGCCAACGCGGCCGTCACGATGCGCGTGGCCGCCGTGATGATGTCCTGGTTGGTGTCCGCTTTTTGCTGTTCGCGCGTGTAGTACACGGCGATCACCAGCGGCGCGCCGCTGGCCGGATAGGCCACGCCGATATCGTTGACGCTGCCATACGCGCCCGAGCCCGTTTTATCCGCCACCTGCCAGCCGGCCGGCACGCCGGCGCGGATGCGCTTGTCGCCCGTTGTGTTGCCGCGCATCCAGGCGTCGAGCTGCTGGCGCTGTGGCGCCGGCAAGCTATTTCCCAACAACAACTGCTGCAAGCTGTGCGCCATCGATGCGGGGCTGGCCGTGTCGCGCACGTCGCCGGGGATGGCGCTGTTCAATTCCGTTTCCCAGCGTTCCAGCTGGAACACCGTATTGCCGATGCTGCGTGCATACGCCGTCACGGCTTGCGGCCCGCCTAATAGTGTCATCAGGAAATTGGCCGCGCTATTGTCGCTGTACTGCAAGGTGGCGGCGCACAGGTCGGCCACGTTCATGCCGTCGGCCAGATGCTTTTCCGTGATGGGCGAGTAGGTGACCAGTTCCTTTTTTTCGTAACGCACGTGCTGATCCAGCAAGCCGGGCTGGCTGACGCTGCGGGCCAGCACGGCGGCCGCCAGCATGGCCTTGAAGGTGCTGGCCAGGGGAAAGCGTTCGTCGGCGCGATAGGCAACGCGCAGCTCGCTACCCTGGCGCCAGGCGGCCACGCCGAGGCGCCCGCCCGCGGCCTGTTCCAGCGCGGCCAGCTGCGTCCGGGCGGCGGCGATGCTGGTGGCGGGCGCTGCAAACAGCAGCGGAGTCGGGCACAGCAGGGCGGCGCCGCCGGCCAGCAGGAGGTTGCGGCGGAGGTGGTTCAGGGATTCAGTCATGGTTTTCTGTCGGTGTTTTTGGAGTGGAAAGGGTGGCCAGCAATTCGCCGATGGCGAGCAGGCTGGCCGGTTTGGTCAGATGGTGGTCGAAGCCGGCCGCGCTCGATTGGCTGCGGTCGTTTTCGGCCCCCCAGCCCGTCAATGCGACGAGCACGGCGGCGTCGCCGGCCGGTGTCCGGCGCAGCGCGCGCGCCACCTCGTAGCCGTTCATGCCGGGCAGGCCGATGTCGAGGAAGATGACGTCTGGCAAGAATTGCGGCGCCATCGCCAGGGCTTGCGCGCCGTCATGGGCCACTTGCGTGGCATGGCCCATCATGTCGAGCACGGCGGCGAGCGTATCGGCGGCATCGACATTGTCATCGACCACCAGCACGCGGAAATAGGGACCGTTGGCGGCGCCCGCCTGCGCGGCCGGCGCGGCGGGCGCTTTCGCTTGCTCTTCCAGCAGGGGCAGGCGCACGCTGAAGGTGCTGCCCAGGCCGGCGCCGTGGCTGGCCGCCGTGGCGCTGCCGCCATGTAGCTCGGCCAGGCGCCGCACCAGCGACAGGCCGATGCCCAGGCCGCCTTGCGCGCGCCCCATGTTCTGTCCCACCTGGGTGAACATGTCGAAGACGGTGGCGATCGACTCGGCGGGGATGCCCACGCCGCTGTCCTGCACCTCGATCAGCGCCTCGTCGCCATCACGTACCGCGCGCAAGCTGATATGGCCGCCGGCGGGCGTGTACTTGGCGGCATTGTTGAGCAAATTGCCCAGCACTTGCGCCAGCCGCGTGGGGTCGGCTTCGATCGGCAGCGCCTGCTCATCGAGCGTTACCTGTAACTGGTGGCGGCCCGCTGCGATCAGCGGCATGCTCGTTTCCACGGCGCCCGCGATGATGGTTTTCAAGTCCGCGCGTTCCAGCCTGAGTTCGATCTGGCCCCGCGTGATGCGGGCCACATCCAGCAAATCATTGACCAGATGCACCATCTGATTGACTTGCCGTTCCATCACGTCGCGCACTCTCGCCACGGTGGCGGGCTTGTCGGCGGCCAGGCGCATGATTTGCAAGCCGTTGCGGATGGGCGCCAGCGGGTTGCGCAGTTCGTGCGCCAGGGTGGCGAGGAATTCCGTCTTGCGCCGGTCCATCTCGGACAGGTTGTCGGCCAGCTGGCGCAATTGCTGCTCCGAGCGCTTGCGCTCGCTGATGTCGCTGAACAGCACGGTCAGCAGACGGCTGCCGGGGCCGCCCAGGCGCGCGGCGAAGACTTCGAACCAGCGCTCCATGGCCACGGCTTCGTTTTCGTAGCGCACGGGCTCGCCAGTCTTGACGACCTGGTCGTACAGGTCGAACCAGTGCTGGTCGTGGTCGGGCACGAAGCTGCGGATGGTCTTGCCGATGGCATTGACCAGCCCCGACTGCTTGACGAAGGCGGGGTTGCCTTCCAGGTAACGGAAATCGATGGGGCGGCCTTGCTCGTCGTACAGCATTTCGATCACGCAAAAGGCTTGGTCCATCAGCTCGATCAAGGTGCGGTAGCGCTCTTCGCTGCGGCGCAGCGCATCTTCCACCTGTTTTTGCCGCGTAATGTCGAGCAGGACGCCGGGCAATTGCAGGGGTGTGCCATCGGGCGCGTATTCCGCGCGGCCCCGCGCGATGAGCGAGCGGTACTGGCCATCGCCGGCCGCGACGCGGTAGCTGGCCTCGAACGGCGCGTGCGCGTGCAGCGCCTGGGCAATCTGCGCGCTGACCTGCTCGCGATCATCTGGATGGATGAGCTCCAGGTAGCGCGCCAACGGCGCCGCCGTGGCCGCACCGGCATGGACGGGGAACAAGCGCGCCATATTGCTGTCGGCCGTGACCCGGTCGGCCACGATATCCCAGTTCCAGGTGGCCACTTCGCCGGCCGCCAGGGTCAGGCGCAGGGTTTCCTCGTTTTGCTTGCTGGCCGTCAGGTCGAGCGAGATGCCGGACAGGGCGATCACGTTGCCGGCGCCATCGCTGGCGCAGGTGCCGCGCATGTGCGCCCAGTGCAGCGAACCATCGGGCCAGCGCACGCGGATGTCGGCCTCGAAATCGCTGGCGCTGGCGATGGCTGCATGCACCACCGCCTGCCAGTGCTGCAGCTCGCCGTCGAGCATGGCGCCCGTCAGCTGCGCGTAATCGATGTGGCTGTCGGGCGGCAAACCCAGATTGGCCTTGAAGGCATCGGAGCCGGCCATGCTGCCGCTGCCCAGGTCGATCTCCCAGGTGCCCATGCGGCCGCCCTGCATGGCCAGGCGCAGCCGCTGTTCCGTCTGCCGTTGCTGCGTCACGTCGCAATGCGAACCCAGCCATTCAAGAATGCTGCCGTCGGGTGCCAGCACGGGCAGCATGCGCACGAGCATGTTGCGGTAGGCGCCGCTGACGTGGCGCAGCCGGTATTGCGCTTCGAACACGCTGGTCAGGTGCGATGGCATGACGTAAGGCAAGTTGCGGTCGTCCGGATGCAGGGCGTTGACCCAGCCGCGGCCCAGCAGGTCTGCCTCGGTCTGGCCCGTGAAGGCGCGCCAGGACGGCTGGTCGGCATCGAACTGGCCGAAGGTTTTCGTGCTCCAGACGATGTCGCAATGGGCGCTCAGCAGCAGATGCGCCGCCTGGGTGGCGACGGTGGAGGAAGGGACGGCGTTGCTGGGCTGGCTGGGTTCTGGCATGGATAGGGTACGTAATGGTGCGGCGCACCGCAGTTGCACTGGAATGGGGCGGCCTGGCAAGGTCGGGTATGGCGATATTACAGTCAATTGCCAGCCCGGGGGTGTCCTCCAGGGACCGCGTGACCGCTGTGTGGAAATCGCGGCGCTCGGGCTGGAAAATGGCAAAACAGCGAGCCATTGTGGCTGAATAACCACTAGTCAGGCCTTTATGTTGATGAATGAATATTTTACATAACAATATTCTTGCAGCGCATAAGGCGCTTGAATTAAATTGGCGCCTTACTTAAAAGTTGGTGTTCATCAGACATCCCGGAGATGCGGCCAGAACCGCTGTCAGCTTGGACGACAGCCAGGGCAGAGCCAGTGACGCCGAGAGCGGAGAAACATCCGTTCGCGCTGTTGCACCGAAATGGTGCAAACGATCATCCAGTGCCGTACATAACCCGGAGACAGGTTTCGCAATTCTTTTTAAACTTCTGGGAAACAACATGATCAAGATGTCCAAGATGCACAAGCGTTTGTGCGCCAAAAGCGCTGCTATGCTGGCACTGTCCGCTGCCTTGCCTATCGGCTCGGCTTACGCTGATGAAGTCGCTGCTGATACGGCGCCTGCCGCCAGCCAGCTGGAAACCGTGACCGTGACGGCGCAGCGCCGCAAGGAAAATATCCGCGACGTGCCCGTCTCCGTGTCGCTGCTGCGCGACGAAAAGCTCGACGTGCTGGTGTCCGGTGGACAAGACATCCGCGTGCTGGCCGGTAAAGTGCCGAGCCTGAACGTGGAATCGTCGAACGGCCGCACCTTCCCCCGCTTCTACATCCGCGGCTATGGCAATACCGACTTCAACATCTTTGCATCGCAACCTGTTTCCCTGATTTACGACGATGTCGTGCAAGAAAATCCTATCCTCAAGGGTTATCCGATTTTCGACGTGGCTGGCGTGGAAGTGCTGCGTGGCCCGCAAGGCACCTTGTTCGGCCGCAATACGCCTGCCGGCGTGGTCAAGTTCGAATCCGTCAAGCCGAACCTGGACAAGGTTGAAGGCTATTACAACGTTTCCGCCGCCACGCACAACACGACCAATTTCGACGGCGCCGTCAACGTGCCGCTGAGCAAAGAATGGGCGCTGCGCTTCTCGACCCTGCGCCAGCACCGCGACGATTACGTCGACAACACCTTTACGGGCCAGAAGAATGCGCTGGACGGCTACAATGAACACGCCGAGCGCGTGCAACTGCTGTACGCACCGAACACCACGTTCAACGCCCTGTTCAATGTGCACCAGCGCAATACCACGGGCAGCGCACGCATCTTCTACGCCAACATGATCAAGCAGGGCACGAACGATATCGTCGACGGTTTCGACCCGAACAAGTCGTTCACGAATGCCCCGAACTTCCAGCGCCTGCGCACCAACGGCGCCAGCGCCCGCCTGAGCTGGGACCTGGACGGCGTCAAGCTGTACTCGATCACCGGTTTTGAACAGGTTGGCAATTACGTGTCGCATGGCGATATCGACGGCGGCACGCCGACGGGCCCAGGCTTCATTCCTTTCCAGGTTGAAACGGCCGGCGGCATCACCAGCGTGAAGCAATACTCGCAAGAATTCCGCGCCGAATCGAAGAATGCCGGTCCGCTCAACTGGCAGGCAGGCGTGTACTACTTCAACGAAGATGCCAACGGTTTCACCGACAACTTCGATACCAACACGCACGTGCTGACCACGCACCTGGCCAGCCGCCAGAAGAACTCGGCCTGGGCAACGTTTGGTTCCGTCAACTACGCCGTCAACGATGACTTCATGCTGCGCGCCGGCTTGCGCTACACCAAGGACAAGAAGGATTTCAACACGGTGGAAGCGACCAACATCGTGCAGGTCAACCCGACCAGCGCCGATGTCAGCAAAGCCAAGGTCAACTGGGACTTGAGCGGCACCTATAAATATAACAAGGATGTGAACTTCTACGGCCGTGTCGCCACCGGTTTCCGCGCGCCAAGTATCGCCCCGGCCAGCACCAGCGTGCCTGTCACCGTGGCCGATGCGGAAACGATCACCTCGTTCGAAGCCGGCATCAAGGCCGACCTGTTCGAGCGCCGCGCCCGCGTCGCGTTCAGCGTGTACGACTACCAGGTGAAAAACCAGCAGCTGACGGTGGTGGGCGGTACGTCGAACGTGACGCGTTTGATCAATGCCGCCAAGACGAATGGCCGCGGCGCGGAACTGGAACTGGAAGGTTTTGTCACGCCTAGCCTGAAGATGTCCCTGGGCGGCAGCTATAACTTCACGGAAATCAAGGACCCGAGCCTGTCGATCGCCACCTGCGCCCAGACGCGTTGCACCGTGACCGATCCGCTGACCACCGGCAACCGTGCCATCATCGATGGCAATCCATTGCCGCAAGCGCCGAAGTGGACGATCACCGCCACGGGCCGCTATTCGATCCCGATGGAAAACGGCGAATTCTTCGTCTTCACGGACTGGGCTTACCGCAGCAAGATCAACTTCTTCCTGTATGAGGCAACCGAGTTCACCGGCAAGCCGATGGTCGAAGGTGGCTTGCGCGTGGGCTACACCTGGGATGCCGGCAAGTATGAAATGGCCGTTTTTGGCCGCAACATCACCGACACCCAGCGCATCACGGGCGCCATCGACTTCAACAACCGCACGGGCTTCATCAATGAGCCGCGTCAGTTTGGGGTGCAGTTCAAGGGCAACTTCTAATTGCCTGATACCAGGTGCCGGCCATGTGCTGGCGCCTGCATTGCTACCCGCCCGGTTCGCCGCGGCGGGTTTTTTTATGCGTGCTCGGGAAGCTGCGCCAGCCGCTGCGCCCACGCGGGAATCGCTTGCCGCCAGAAATCGTCGATGGACTCGGCGCGTATGTCGAGACCGAGGAAGCGGGCGGCCGGCAGCAAGGCTGACGCCAGCAGGTGGGCAGCATTGCTTGCCGTATCGAAGGCGAGAGCGCCCGTCTGCTTCGACAGTTTTTCGCCGCTGTCATTCGTGACGACGGGCACGTGCAAAAAGCCGGGATGCGGCAGACCCAGCACATCCTGCAGATACAGCTGGCGCGGCGTGGAATCGAGCAAGTCCGCGCCGCGCACCACCTGCGTGATGCCTTGTGCGCCATCGTCGACGACGACGGCCAGCTGATACGCCCAATAGCCATCGCCGCGCAGCACGATGAAGTCGCCCACTTCGCTGGCCAGGTCCTGCCGCTGCGGACCGGCCCAGCGGTCGGCAAACGCGTACACCGCATCGGCCCCCTGCGGCACCCGCAGCCGCAAGGCCCGCGCCGCCTTGCCCGGCGCCAAGCCATGGCGGCACGTGCCCGGATACACGGTAGCCGCGCCCTTGGGCCCGCCCGCTTGCAGCACCGAATCCTGGATCTCCTTGCGCGAACAGCCGCACGCATACACAAGGCCATCATCCTGCAACAGTTTCAGCGCCTCCTCGTACAGCGGCAAGCGCCGGCTCTGCCACGTCGCCTCGCCATCCCACTGCATGCCGCAGCGCTGCAGGCTGGCCAGGATGCCCAGATCGGCGCCCTCGACATTGCGGTCATAGTCCAGGTCCTCGATGCGCAGCAGCCATGTTCCATGATGCACCTTCGCATCGAGATAACTGGCCATGGCGGCAACGAGCGAACCCATGTGCAGTGGGCCGGAGGGGGAGGGGGCAAAGCGGCCGATGTAGGGGGAGGAGGGCATGCGGTGAGTGCGGATGGTGGCGACAGCTACTGATGGTTGATTGCTCCGGGTGGAGAGCTTTGGCGACAGCGGCAAGTATCGTGCAGGGCGTCGGGCAAGTCAAATCTTGGCCTACTCTTGCTGTTGCTTAATTTATAATCAAGTGCGTAACGTTATCTTCGGCATATGAAATTTCTTCGTTACAGTAATGCGGATCGTTGAGCGCTCTGAAATGGAAATCCTTGTCGAATTCCTTCGTTCTGAACTTGCTACTTAACAGCGCTACAACGCTCCCTTTCTCTGGCCAGTCGGAAGAATGCAATGCTATCAAGGAATTTCCAAAAGAAATTTCATCAAGGATAAATATTCTTGATTTTAGAGGCACTTTCTTCAATAAAATCAGCCATCGTATATCACTTGACTTTGGGAAAAACTTTCACCATTTTTTATGAATTCCATTATTCGTTGCTGCGTCTCTATCGATTTTTCTATATTGACGTGCGATTTGTAATCGTTACTTAATTTGTAATCGTCATTTATTTTCGACATGATGACTGATTTTCAGGCTGTTTTGTACTGCAAGATTATGCAGGAGGATGATGCTTTTATGTCATGTCGTACGATAACGCTTCCCCACGAAAACTGAAATACTATTTCTGATAGTCCCTTTATCTGACCCGGAATGCCAGACTTTATTTGAATTTTTTTGACTAACGATGATTCACTCACGCCGTTGCCTACAGAATTATTTTCAAAGTAATGAATTAATATGCAATCTATTTTTAGGAGCTTTTCTTTTATAATAATTAACTCAACAATGTGGTCACCTATCCAGCCATTAATATCAAAAAAATATATACCTTGTCCTGTTTTTCCGGGTTGGATATGAAATATATTGACAATGTTATTTATGAAATGTTTTGCTGGAGATTTTTTCGATAATTTAACTTCTCCATTGATGATCAGTGATCCATCAATAAAATCAAAAAAAGAGCCTGTTATTTCAAATTTTTTCACTTTATTATGCATGATTTCTAATGATGCATCTTGGAATTAATGATCGCAGTGGTCAGTACGGTTCGTAGAGGAAAATATTGTTTCCCATCGGAACTTCCACGCTTAGAAGATAATCGATTTACTTGCGAAAAAAATATCCATCTTTAAATTTAATGTTAGGGTGGATATTCATAATTTTTTAAATTCTGCCATGCTGCTACCATTTTCAGATCAATCAACTATTTTCCAAGACATTCCAATGGACGTCATCGCTGATTGAAGAGATGCTGAAGCTGAGATATTGCCCCATGGAAAATTAAATGCGGAAAATGTTTTTTTTCTCTCATCAGGTTCTTTACCTAAGACTTCAGCAAGTAATTTGTCTAAACTGTTTTTGTCGGCTATTAATTGGTTTTCTGTTATGTCGTATCCATATTTTTTTGTGTTTCCTCCATCCCACGATAGCCAAACACTCGTCATGCGATAATTTTCAAAAGTAAAATTTATGCCAAATTCAAATTCATTCAAGCTTCCGCACGTTGATAAATTATGCACATAGGTGTTTGTTTGAGTGTCTTCTATTTTAATGTTATTTTCTTCTGCTGTTTTTGTAAATTCATATTCTTTAAGTGGTGCCATTATTATGTTGTCCAATAGTAGGTAACCATCTTTTGTGTCAAAGGATATTTTTTTCATTTTCTTAAGGAAATTATTTTTCCAGTATCAATTAAACTTTTTTTGTCTCTGTTTTCTAAAAATAATTGTTGCGCACCTCCCGGGCCAAAATTCGGATTGTTTCTTGATACTCCCTCTGCCATGCAAGTATCTTCTTTTAATACGTAGACATGAAGTTGGGTGCGCATGGGACGAACGCCTTTATGCTTGGAATTGTCAGCATGTGCTACCTGTACCGCATCGTTGAATTTTCTCGCCTCACCATTCGCCAAAACTGCATCCGCCTTGGAGAAGTAATTTCCCGGCGCAGGTCCATGTGGATATAAAGTAAATAACACGGTTCCCTTTTTTACGACAACATTAGTATAAATATCTTGACCTAAATATGGATAATTATGCGGACCTTGCCAATTTCTAGCTTCACTAGCCGGATCACGACCTGTACATGCGTTACAAATCGGATTTTTAGGACAATTCTTTGCGTTTTTCGCCAGTCCTAATGGATCAATCCACAAAATCGGGTTTGGCGCGTATTGATAGCTGTTCAGTCCACCAAGCAAGCCAATCGGATCTTGTGTCACATACCTAGCTACATCTGGATCATAGTAGCGATACCGGTTATAAAAAAGTCCAGTCTCTTGATCCTCATACTGCCCCTGAAACCGCAGCGGCTGCTCGATTTCCCCTTCCACATGCAGCAAGCGCCCCCAGGCTTTGTAGCGCCCGCTCCAGACCACGTTTCCTTGCGTATCCGTCAGCTCGCGCGGCGTGCCCAGGTGATCGCAGTGGTAGTGGGTGATGCTATCGTGTGCCGCCGCGCCGTCGGCTGCCGCCTGGATGCGTTGCCATGCCGATACCTGCAGCGCTTCGGTGTCCGCCTGTGCTTGCGCAATGAGCGCCTGCAGTTCGGCGTCGTGCCGCGTGGCGGGTAAATCCCACTGCGTAATGCGCGGCAGGTAAACCGCACTTGCCTGGCGGCAGGTTGGCGAACTGATCCTGGCCAGCGGCACGAAGCTGTCCGGCTCGTACAAATATGTGACCGTTTCTTCGTGTCCAAGTTCCTGTGCCAGCGTGTCGCCGTCCCACACGAAGAAGGTGGTGGAGGCGCTTGTGCGTGCGGGCTGATCCGTGGTGATGTCTTGCCGATTGCTCCAGCGTGCTTCCTCCACCCGCTTGGCGATGCGGCGGCTGAAGGCGTCATAAAAATAGCGGGCGCGGTGGCGCGACTGGCGTTGCGTCCTGGTGGCGTGGCTGAGGCGGTTTTCGGCGTCGTATTCAAGCGCCAGGTCGCTCCACGTCGATTCCCTGCCCGGTGGATGGAAGCGCTTGCCGGTGGCATTGCCTTGCTCGTCGTAAGCGTATTCGGTATCGCCGTAGTGTTTCAGGACGTTGCCGGGGGCGGGAGCCGTGTCGAGCAGATTGCCGGCCGGGTCGAAGGCGAAGCGTTCGGCCAGGCCCGGTTGCACGGCGGACAGCAACTGGCCGACGGGGTCATAGGCGTAGCTGAGTTTGCCGAGCGGGCCGGCAGCCGTGGAACCCGTTTGGAAAATAGTGGTCAGGTTGCCTTGGGCATCGTAGTCGAAGCGGCGTTCGCGCACGGGGACGGGCGCGTCGGCGCCGCGTGCCAGGGTCAGCTGGGTGAGCCGCGATTGCGGGTCGTACTGGCGCGTGGCCAGCAAGCCGCTGCTGCCCAGCTGCCGCTGCTTTTCCCGGTGCAGCTTGTCGCGCTCCACGTCGACCACGGCCTTGCCTTGCCACAGCACGCCATGCCAGTGGCCGGAGCCATAGCGCAGGGTGTCGATGCGGCGTCCGTTCGGCAAGACCGTCTGGATGCGGTTGCCCAGTTCATCATAGGCATGCGTCATGACAAAACTGGCGTCAGGTACGCGCGGGGCATTCGGCAACCGTGGAGCTTCGGGCAGCGTTTGCATAAAGCAGGCGCTGCGCTCCTCGATCAATTGGCTCAGCGCATCGTGGATAAAGCGCTGTTCGGCTTGCGGGGCGGACACGGCCGTCAACCGCCCCAGCGCATCGTAGGCGTAGCGCACCACGCCGTCCGCCGTGGTCTTGACTAGCAACAAACCGAGCGCGTCGCGCAGCAACTGCGTGCGCTGGCTGCCGCACTCGGTGGCGGTCAGGTTGCCGGCCTGGTCGTAACTGTATTGCGTACGCTTGCCGTCGAAGCCCGTTTCCGACGTCAGCCAGCCTTCCGCGTGATACGCGAGTTGATAACTTTCGCCCTTGGCGTTGATCAATTCCGTCAGTTGCAGCGCGGCATCGTAGCGATACTGCACGGTCTGGCCGATGGCGTCTGTGCGCTCCACGGGCAAGCCCTGGCCGTTGTAGCGGTAGCGCGTCTGCTGGCCGGCGCCATCCTCGTGCAAGAGCAGATTGCCGTCCGCATCGTAGGTGTATTGCTCCTGGGTTTGATCGGGCGCCGTGAGTCGGATCAGCCGGCCCAGCGCGTCATAGGCATAGCGGGTGGCATAGCCCAGCGCATCGCGAGCCGCTTCCAGCCGCCCCAGCGCATCGTAGCGGTATTCGCTGGTATGGCCGGAACAGTCCGTGTAGTTGGTCAGCGAACCCTGGCGGTTGTACTGGAAATGCTTGCTGCCACCCCTGGCGTCGATCCATTCCACCAGTTGGCCGCGCTCGTCGTAGCGGTAACGCGTGACGCGGCCCAGGGCGTCCGTGATGCTGACGGGACGGCCTGCCGCGTCGTATTCGCGCAGGGTGGTGTGGCCCAGCGCATCCGTGAAGGCGATAGGCTGATTTCCGGCATCGTATGCGATGCTGCTGCCGTGTCCCTTGGCATCGGTGCTGCGGGTCAGGTTGCCGGCCGCATCGTAGGTATAGCGCATGGCGGCGCCATTGGCATCGATATCGGCCAGCAGCATGCCATCGCGGTCCCATTCGCGCCGGCCCAGCGAGGCAGCCTTGCCATCGATGACGCGGCGCACGTCGGTGACCAGCCAGTTGGCGTCGAAGGTGTAGTCGAGGACGCCGCCGTTTTCCGTGACGCGGCTGGTGTCGTTGTCCACGTAATCGATGCGCATGTGCTCGCTGCCATCGCACGCCCGGGTGGCGATGGCGCGCGCCTGGTAACTGTTGGCCAGGGTGATGGGGAAACGTTCGGCCAGCTCCGGCTCGCTCAAGGGTGAACCGCTCCAGCGGGCGCGCAGCGCGTCCAGGCTGATCCACTCGAGTTCGTAGGCAAAGCCCGTGTAGCTGCTGCATGAGGTGAGCAGGTGGTGACGATAGGCATAGCGGCGCGTATCGCCCAGCGCATTCGACTGGCTGACCAGGTTGTGGCGCGGTGGGAAGGGCGGCTGGGCATCGTTCGTCTCGACGGCATAGGCGTAGCGGACGTGGCAGAGGCGGCTGCCGTCGGGCAATACCTCGTCGATGCTGCCGATGTGGATGGCCGTTGCCTCAGCTCCGCGCATGGCTTCGAGCACGCCGCCATCGTCGCTGCGCAGGCGCAGCAGCACTGCGCCCGCTTTGGCATCCATGAAGCGTTCCATGCTGATGCCGCGTCCATCGCGCCCCTCACTGCGCACCAGTGCAAAGCGCTGCGTGGCGACGGGAGCGGACGGGGCCAGCATGGCGTTGACGCCGTCGTAGCCATGCGGCAGCCAGCCGCTTTCCGCGCGCGCAAAGAGGTCGATGCTGCCGTCGCGCCATAGCACGGTAAAGGTGTCGGCACCGTCGCGCGTGAGCGTAAAACCTTCCTTGCGGCTGTCGTGCCGCTGGCCCGGTTCCAGGCCCGGCAGGCGCAGGGCGCGGCCGCTGTCGTCGTGGTAGACGATGCCGGCCTCGCATAGCGACAGGCTGGTGGTGTAGGGTGTGGACCAGCGCGCGCCCAGCAAGCCCCCGTCCTCGTATTCAGCGCCGGAGCGGTAGCAGCGCGTCCAGGCGATGGGGATGCTGCGCTCGAGCGCGAAATCCGTTTGGTACAGGATTTCCTGCCCCGTGCCGAAATGCACGGGCTTGCGGCCCTTGACGGGCTTTTTCGCGGGGCCGCTATCCTTGGGGCAGCAGTCGGAAGGCGGCTCCGATTTCGGTTCTTTCTTGCCACGGCTCTTGCCGTCGTCGCCGCCGTTTTTTGGGGGAGGTTTGTCGAGTTTCGGGGGCGGCTTGTCCGGCTTTTTGCCGACCAGCTTGTCCTTGACCTTGTTGATGGTCGGCGCCGCTTTTTTACCGAGGAACTTGCTCAGTATTTTTCCGCCGGGAATCTTGCTGAAGAGCGCCGTTTGCAGTAATGTGCCTGCCGCATTCGTGACGATGTCCGAGGCCGTATTGAGTAAATCAGGGGTCTTGCCTGTCAAAATGTAGTCGGCCGCCTGGTCGAGCACCGTGGCCGACGCTTCCATGGCCGTGCCTGTCGCAACGGTCGCCGTGCCGGCAACGGCGCCTGCCGCCGCCCCCGTTTCCATCGCGGCGGCAACGGGGGCGCCGACTCCCGTGGCCGCCACGCCAACGCCAGCCACTCCCAGCACGGCGCTGCCTGTCAGCACGGTGCCGCCCACTTCCACCAGGTCTTCGGCGGCGCCATGCATTTTCTTGGAGCCGTGATCCTTGTAATCCTGTGCCGCTTCCCGTATCGCCGCCTTCAGTTCCTTGAGCATGGGCTTGGCCGCCTCCCCACCCCGTTCATAAATCTTGCCCACCGTATTGCGCGAATTCATCCACACTTCGCGCCCCATCTGCACCAGGCTGGCGCCGTTGGCGCGGTGGATGGGGCTGGCGACCTTGGTGTCGACCTGCTTGCCGACGGTGCCGCTCTTGACGCCGCCCGCCTTGCCGGCCGCGTCGCCCTTGACGGTGGGAATGGTGCTGCGCTGGTGCAGGATGACGGGCTCGCTGTGCGACTTGACGTTGGGCGAGGCGTTCTGCGCCTCTGAAAATTCGCCGATGATGTTGTAGGGAATAGGGGGCGTGCTGGAGCCGACTGGCGTCTTGCACATGTCGGGGCTCAGGCTGACGCAATAGAAACGCGAGGCCTTGGTGACGGTTTCATTCGTCATGGTTGCTTGCCTTGCCCGGCGGCTTCGCCTAGCGCTTCCTGCGCCTGCTCCAGCAGTTCGATGCGCGCGATTTGCGCCGGCTCCATCACGTGCAACAGGCGCGACGCGACCTGGCCCGCGTCGGCCGGCACGATGGCGCGCCACACCAGTTCCACGGTGGCCGCCTCGGGGTCGACCAGCACCGTATCGATGGCCAGGCGCCAGACAAGCAACTGGTCGTTCTTGTCTGCCAGCAGCAAACACAGCACCTGCCGTGGCAAGGCGAAGCGCAGCACCGTGTTGCCGCGCGGGTCGATGCGGGCCGAGCGATGGTCGTGGCGGCACAGATTGGTCAAGCTGAATTGTTCCAGTCCGGCCAGGTACGGGCATTGCTGGTCGGGCGGCGTGCTGTTCCAGTACGCGAAATCGAAGTCCTCGGGCAGGGAGGGGATATCGTCGGCATCCCATTGATCCTTGACGACGATGTTGCCGGCCAGCGCGCGGCGCGGCAGCCAGCCACGACCGACAGCGGCCAGCCCCGCCGGTGGCGGCAGCTCCTTGCCGCCCGCGCCTTGCCAGAACTGGGCGGCCGTGCACGGCAGCGACGGCTGCGTGATACGGGGCGCGGGCACCTCGTCGATCTGTTTCCCATCCAGGTACCAGTGCCGCGCGAAACCGCGTCCCAGCGGGTTGGCCTGGCAGGAATCGTGCGCCGCCGCGTTGCAGTCATCGGCCTCGATGCGGCATTGCCCGCCATACGCGTAGCTGTAGTGCAGCGGCAATTGCAGGAACGCTACCGGTGCGGATAGCTGCCACGGATTGGGCCGCAGCAAGCCCAGCGTGGCGACGCGGGCACAGCCCTGCGCCAGGCGCGTCAGCATGGCTTTCTTGCGGAAGGCACGCTCGCCGCTCACTTGCAGGGTCTTGTCGACCAGAATCTTCTTTTCCGACTTCACCTTGATATTGACGAGAAATTGCGGCATGGCCTGGCCGCGCGGCGCGTGCGCCACGCCATTGATGATCACGTCGCAACGCGGCTTGTATGGCGCGAAGTCGCTCTCCTGCACGGTGCCCGCCTGCGTGTCGCCGTCCAGGTGCCGGTCTTGCGTGACCAGCGGCGACTGGCGCGCCATGGGCAGCAGGCTGGCCAGGCCATCCGCGCCGCAGGGGCCGAGCGTGTAGCCCATGCGCGCCACCACCACATGGAAGGCCGCGCCAAACTGGTCGACCATGTCGAACTGGCTGGCCGCGTGCGGCGTGCGGTTGTCGAACAGCAGGTTGGGGATGTTGAAATGGGCTGTGCCGGCGTCGTTCATCGTCAGCCCGGATTGTTGTCGATATCGTCGCCATGGATCTGCACCTTGGACCTGCCGCGGATGATGATTTCATCGGCAACGAGTTCGATGCGTCCCGGCGTGATGGTGATGCTGGACGTGCCGACCGTCATCGTGTGCGAATCGGTGGCCGTGAGCGTGCTGTCGGCGCCGACGATGACGCTTTTCGCCAGGCCGATCTGCTCGGCCTGTGCCAGCACCACGGTGGTGTTCATGGCGCCGATGACGGTGGTCTGGTAGGCGGCGCCGATGGTCAGCACCTTGGCCAGGCCGATGGTTTCGTCCTTGGCCAGGGTCACCCGTTCCGAACGGTGGCCGTCGATCTGCACCTGCTCGTTGCCGCCCACGTGTTCGCGGCGGTTGTCGCCAATGTCGATGTGCTCGTCATGGTCGACGCGCTCACGGCGGTTGTTGTGCACGGTGATGTCTTCATCGTGGTCCACCGTTTCCGTGCGGTCGCGCTTGACGTGCACGGTTTCATCGCGGTCGACGGTTTTGCGCCGGTCGTTGCCCACCCAGTGCGATTCGTCATGCTCGACTTCAATGCGCTGGTCTTTTTCCGCATGCAGCCACAGTTCTTCCGCATCCTTGCGGTCTTCGAAGCGCAGGGCGTTGGCGTGCGCGGTGGAACCTTTTTTCGAGGATCGGCTCAGCATGCCGCTCTGCGTCTTGTTGGCTGGCAGCTCCCACGGCGGCATGTTGCGCGCGTTGTAGACGCAGCCGATGATGAGGGCATGGCGACGTTACCGTCGAGAAATTGCACGGCCACTTCCATGCCCACCCTGGGCAGGCTGATGTGGCCGAAATTCGGGCCGGCCCAGGTCGACACCACCCGTATCCACGGCGAACTCTTGTCGTCGAAAGTGCCCAGGCGGTCCCAGTGGAATTGCACTTTTACCCGTCCGTAACCATCAGTGTGGATTTCCTCGCCGGGCGGCCCGACGACGGTGGCCGTCTGCACGCCGTAGATCTTCGGCTCGCGGCTGTGGAAATTGCGTCCCGGGCGCCAGGGGACGGCGCGGGCGATGCACGTAAATGTGTTGCTGTAGTGCGAGGTGGCGCCATGTCCTTGCTGGTAGTTGTTGCTGGCGTAGTGGTGCACGGACAGGATCAGGTACTCGCTGGCCGCGCTGTCGAAATGCCCGCCCAGGGTGAACCAGCGTCCCGGTTGCGCCGTGCGGTCGTTGCCTTGCGCCTCGAACAGCTGGCCCTGCGCGTCAACCTCTTCCATGCGGCGCTGCGCCAGCGCCTCACCGTCGTCGAGGTTCTTGAAACCGTAGCTGCCCGTGTTTTCATACACTTCCAGAGACGGCACGGCGCCTTGCCGGTTCAGCGAGTCGCGGCTGGCGCGGGCGCCGCGCGGTTTCTTGAAATTGAAGCTGGCCACCGTCATCTGGCTTGGCGCCATGCGCCGCACGGTGCTCCATTGATGCACGCCATCATCTTCCAGGGAACCGGCCTGGTGCTGGAAGGGGATTTCACTCAGATCACCGTCGATGGGCTTGCCGCTGGTGCTGTCGTCGGACAGCCACAAGGTGTGGCCGTCAGGGCGGTGTTCGTAGCGGTAGTGCCAGCCCAGTTGTTCCCAGTGGCGGTGCAACAGGTTGTGGTCGCTCTCGTTGTGCTGGCAAGTGTAGGTGATGGCGGGATCCAGGCCGCCGGCGGCCAGCTTGTAGTCGCGCATCAGGTAATCATCGAAGACCTTTTCCGTCAGCGCCGCCACCGTCAAGCCGTGGAAGGCGACATTGTTTTGCCGCAAGTGCAGATGCGACAGCCACGGTTCCAGCACCATTTCATAGAAGGCGAAGCCGCCGTCCGTGCGCAGGAAGCGGAACTCGAACACATAGCCATTGAAGTAGCGCAAGGTGCCGTCTTCTCGCACCAGTTCGATGGTCACCATCTTGCCCATCACTGTGTCGAGCGCGATGGCGGCATTGTCGGATAGCACTTCCACCACATAGGAAAAATCGCGCGACAGGCTTTCGCTGGCGTCCAGGCTGTTGGCCAGAAACTGGATGCGGGCCGGGCCGTCGCCATGCGGAAAGTGCAGGCGCAGCAGGCGCTGGCCCTGCATGTCGCCCAGTAATGCCGTCCATGCCGCCGTCGTATCGGGGAACTGGCTCATCGCGCATCGCTTCACGGTAGGAATCGTTGACGGACTGTAGCAATAGCGAACACTGGCGTTTTGCGCGACCGCAAGGATCAATCATTGAACGAGGGCATCAATTGCATTTCGTAATGCATGTCGTCGCGGTGGCGCGGCGCGGCGTCGTTGCCGAGAAAGCTGTTGCAGCCGAGGCCATCCTGAACGCCGGTACGCAGGGACAGGCCATGCACCTCGCCGGCGCGCAGCACCAGCACGATCTGGTAGCGCACGAGCGGCTGGCCGAACAGCATCAGCATGTGCCGCAGCGTCTCGCTGCCGGGCGCACGCGGCAGGAAGCTGGCATGCTGCCGCGCCGTGAGCGGGCCGAGGCGCAGGCGCACGGCCAGGTCGGGGCGGCGGCAGCGCGCGCCGACGGTGGCGTGCTGGCCCAGCACGGCATTGGCCATGCCCAGCGCCGTTTGTTCGCGCGGCGCCAGCACGTCCATGGCGCCCGTCGCCTCGTCGATATGGCAGGGCACGCCGAAGTGGTCGGCGAGGATGCGCGCCATGACGATGGATGAGATGTTGCACTGCTGCAGCAAGCCGCTGTACAGGCCGACCGCCGCCTCATCCTGGCCCGGGTCCTGGCCCGGCTGGCACGCGGCCAGGTCCAGCAGGCGCGACAGGAAGGCGCCGTCGTGGCCGGCCAGCTCGATGCGGTATTTGTGCCAGGCCTGGTAAAACAGGGCCACGGTGCGGCTGGAAAACAGGTCGAGAAAAGCCCGCGGGCTATTGTCTCGTTCGCCATGCTGGTGCGCGGCGATGCGCTCCGAATAGTGGCTGGGCAAGCTGCCCTGGCAACCCAGCAGGCCCATGAAGGCGGGCGTGATGTGGATGTGCTGGCCGTGGCCGGACAGCAGCGCTTGCAGCAGGGCGTCGGCATCGGCCATGCCGTTGGTCGCGAGCGCCTCGACCTGGCTTGCGGGAAAGCCCAGCGAGACGCTATTGTCGAAGCGCAGGACCTTCGCCAGCGCCGTGCGTTCATCGATGCCGTGTTCGGCCAGCCACGCCAGCAGCAGGCGCAGCGCCTGGAAGCACTCGAAGCGCTGCGGCGCGTCGAGCAATTGCTGGATCACGCTGGCGTGGCGTCGGCGCTGCGTTCCGGGCATCGCAGGATTTCCTCGCCGCTGCGATGGGACAGCAGCGTCAGTTGGCTAAAGCAGTTGAGCTGGCTGTTCAGGGCGAAATAGCGCTGCAGCACCTGGGCAAAAATATAGATGCTGCAGCTGCCGAAGGCTTGCTCGTCGATGCCCAGGCGAATGGCGATGCCCGGCATCAGCGTGGGGAACGGCACGGTGGGCATCCACGCGCGCGTGCTGCCGTGGTCGAGCGTGACGATGCCCTGGATCAGGCGCTGCGTGGCGGGCGAGCGGGGCAGGTCGTACAGGCTGAGCATTTTCTGGAATTCGCCCAGGCCCGCTTGCGTCAGGCTGGAGTAATTGAGCGACAGGTGCGCAATCAGGCGCCAGTGCGTGTCCGCCAGGAAGCGCATGCCGGGTGACGGTTTGCGCAGGAAGCGCGCGGGGATGCCGTCGGGAACGTCCTCGGCCAGCAAGTCGCCGCCGGGCAAGCCGTAATGCAACTGCGTGGGCAAGTCGCGGTTGCTGCACAGCAGCTGCGTCGAGACGGTGGCGCAGGCCGCGCTGCTTGGCGAAAACTGCGGGTCGATCAGACTGAGCCGCATTTCATGGCCGGGGCTGATGGCCGCCACGGTTTCGTCGCGGCGCGCCAGCCAATACTGGCCATGATGCTCCTGCTGATGTTCGGCCTGGGCGCCTTGCAGCGAGGCATACAGCGGCAAGAAGGTGCTCAGGCGCTCGCCGGTCTCATCCTTGCGCACCACGGTGACGGCCTCGATGCTGTGGATGTCGTAGGCAAACGCATGCGTGGCATCGGCCACCAGGGCGTAGTCGGGCTCGGTATGCGTGAGGCGGATCGGCACGCCGGACTTGGCGAACAGATTGACGACGGGCGTGCATCCCAGCAAGAGGTTGTCGCGGCTGACACCGGACAAGAGCCGCGCCTCGTGGCTGTCGCTGCGCACGCCCTTGAGCGGCAGGTGCAAGGTGAATTGGCGGCACTGTTTCGGCAGCAAGGGCGCCAGCAGGGACCAGGCAATATCGATGAAATGGAATTTTTCCGGAAAGGCGAAATACTCGGTCAGCAGGCGCAAGGCCGGGTGCGAACGGGACGAGAAGGGGATCAGCGCATCGTTTTCTGCGTAGCCGGCCGGCGCCAGCGGCGTGCCGTCGACGGCTTGCCACGGGCCGTGTTCGTCCAGCGCCACGTACGCGCCCGCGCCGCGCAGGAACAGGGCGTCGAGCAGGGCCGCGCGCACGGACGGTTCGCCATCGGCAAACAGGCGCAGACTGGAAAAGCCGGCCTGGTCCAGATGGTAAGGTTCGCTGCCGCTGGTGAATTGAATGCTCAGCAAGGCGCTGGCGCCGGCGGGCAGGCGCAGGCCGGGCGGCGCATCGATGAGCGGTGAGAAATGCAGGCGAGAAATGGCCAGCGGCGCCAGGGTCACGTCATACGCGCTGGTGAACTTGCACGCCACGCCCTGCACCGGTTGCGAGCGCAGCACCGTGCCGCGCGCTACATGCGCCACCTGGGCCAGCTGGCCGCCGCCCGGCGCTTCGTCGGCGGCGATGCGCACGATGGAGCAAGAGGGAAAGGGCCGCAGGTAGTGCGGGTACAGGGTGTCGAGCAGGGAATGGGTAAATTGCGGGTAGGCGTCGTCGAGGCGCTTGGCGACCCTGGCCGTGAGCAGGGCGACGGACTGGATCAGGCGCTCGACATGCGGGTCTTCGCAGGTCTCGCCGGCGATCAGCAGGCGCCCGGCCGCCTTCGGATAGCGGCTGGAAAACTCGCGCGTGTACTGGCGGAACAAGCCCAGCTCACGCTCGTAATACGGCAATAGTTGTTCCACGGTCGCGCTCTCCGCCTGCAGGAAAGCTTCATGCTGGCATCAGGCGCGACCGTGTGTGTTGATGCGTGACAATGAATTTTAGAAATGGTACTCCGCGCGCACCATCGGCGTCTTCGCCGTCTGGCCCACGTTGCCCGTGGTGGCGGGCGAATTGCCGAACTTGTTCTTCCAGTACTGGTATTCCAGGCCCACGCGGAAGGTGTTCTTGGCGCTGCCCAGTGCCGCGCCCACGTCGTACATCACTTGCATGTCGATATTCGTTTCCACCGCCGTGTCGCGTCCCACTTCATCCTTGCCTTTGGAATCGATGAGGTTAAAGAAACCTTCGAACGAGAACAGCGGCGACAGGGGAATGGCCCAGGCGCCCGTCAGCATGGCGTGCGTTTTATACGTGTAGCGGCCCGTCACTTGCGAGATGGGCGGGAAGGCGCCACTGGGGGCGTTGCTCTCGCGCAGCAACAGCAGGCTGGTGTTGAAGAAGCCGGGCACGTCCCACATCAAGGTGGGGCCGGCCACCAGCATGCGCTTGCGCGAGTTGTAGCCGACGTCATTTTTCGTGTTGACGTCGAAGCCGAGGGTGACGCCGACGCCGCGCACGGGGCCGAACTGGATGTCGCTGCCGCGCACCTTGCCGATGTCGATGGTGTTGCGGTAGACCAGATACGCCTCTTGCGCGCCGGACGTTTTGCCGAGCGCGCCTGGGTCCTTGCTGTCGGAGATCAGGAAATCGAGGTTGACGAAATTGCTGCCGTATTTGTAGCCGCTGGCGTGCGTGATGGCGAAGATGTTTTTCTTGATGTCGTCCGGATTGAACGGTTCGCGGTAATCATTGCCGGCGCGCCAGCTCAGCGCGGTATCGCTCCATTCGGCAGCCTGGGCGGTCGCGCCCACGCCGAGGGTGGCGGTGAGGCAGAGCAATAGACACGGTATGGTTTTTGGCACTTTCGGCTCCTGATGGCGGTGTGGGAAAACGGAAATGAAATAGCTGGGGGCGTAGCCCGCATGCAGCGCTGCGATGGGGCAGGCAAATTGCGCACCGTTCAATCCATGATGCGAGAATCGCCGCGCCGGGCGATATGTCTTGTCTGGATACTGACTATCATTTCTTGCATATAATCATCGCACCTTCTCGCTCGTGCGGGGCAAGGTAGCCACTGTAAAGCTGATAATTTTTTTCAAAATTGTATACAGGTGTTGTTTTTTCGCGGAAATAGAAATGCGCGCCGCCACGCCCGCCCCCAAGCGCCGCGGATGCCGATACGATAGAGACAAGAGCTTGAATTTTTTCACCGGCAACGATGCCGGCGACCCTGCAGCGAGGCACAAAAAAACAATGACGGCACGCCTGGAACTCCTCGATATCAGCAAGCGCTATCCGGCCGTGGTGGCCAATGACGGCATCTGTCTCACCGTCGCGCCCGGGCAGATCCATGCCGTGCTCGGCGAGAACGGCGCCGGCAAATCGACCCTGATGAAAATCATCTATGGCGCCGTGCGGCCCGATGGCGGCCGCATCCTGTGGAATGGCCGCGAAGTCGAGATCGCCAACCCGTCGGCCGCGCGCGCGCTCGGCATCGCCATGGTGTTCCAGCATTTTTCCCTGTTCGATACCTTGACCGTGACGGAAAACATCGCCCTCGGTTTGCCTGCCGGCACCAACATGGCGGAGCTGGCGCAGCGCATCGAAGCGACGGCGCGCCAGTACGGCCTGGACCTGGAACCGCAGCGCCACGTGCACACGCTGTCCGTGGGCGAATGCCAGCGCGTGGAAATCGTGCGCGCCTTGCTGGCCAAGCCGCAACTGCTGATCCTCGACGAGCCGACCTCCGTGCTGACGCCGGGCGCCGTGGACAAACTGTTTGGCACCTTGCGCCAGCTGGCGGCCGAAGGCTGCAGCATCCTCTACATCAGCCACAAGCTCGACGAGATCCGCGCCCTGTGCCATACCTGCACGGTGGTGCGCGCCGGCAAGAACGCGGGCGTGTGCGACCCCACGCAGGAATCGGCGGCCAGCCTGTCGCGCATGATGATCGGCGCCGAGCCGCCCGCCGTCACGCGCGTGGCGCGCACGCCGGGCGCGGCCATGCTGAGCGTCAAGAATTTGGACTTGCCGAAGAGCCATCCGTTCGCCACGCAGTTGACGGACATCAGCTTCGACGTGCGCGCGGGCGAGATCGTCGGCATCGCCGGCGTGTCCGGCAATGGCCAGCAGGAATTGCTGGCCGCCCTGTCGGGCGAGGACGTGCGCGCAGCCTCCGCCAGCATCGTCCTGAACGGCACGCCGGCGGGCCGCTTGCCGCCGGGACGCCGGCGCGCCCTGGGCTTCGGCTTCGTGCCGGAAGAACGGCTGGGGCGGGGCGCCGTGCCCGACATGTCCCTGGCCGACAATGTGCTGCTCAGCTTGCAGACACCGGCCACCATCCGCCACGGCTTCCTGCGCCGTGACGCGATCGTGCAGCGCGCGGCCGCCATCCTCGCCCGCTTCCAGGTGAAGGCGGGCGGGCCGCAGGCGCTGGCGCGCAGCCTGTCGGGCGGCAACTTGCAGAAATACATAGTCGGGCGCGAAGTCATGCGCGAACCCACCGTGCTGGTGGTGGCGCAGCCGACCTGGGGCGTGGACGTGGGCGCGGCCGCGCAAATCCGCGCCGAATTGCTGGCCTTGCGCGACGCGGGTTGCGCGCTGCTCGTCGTGTCGGAGGAACTCGATGAATTGTTCGAGATCAGCGACCGCTTGCTGGTGATGGCGAAGGGAAAAATCTCGCCGTCGCTCGACGTGGCGGAGGCCAGCGTGGCGCAGGTGGGACAATGGATGAGCGGGCTGTGGCCGCGGGAGGCCATCCATGGCTAAGTTTGCCTTGCGCCTGGAAGCCCGTCCCACGCCGTCGCGGTTGATGTCGTGGCTGTCGCCCGTGCTGGCCGTGCTGCTGACCGTGCTGTGCGGCGCGCTGTTGTTCATGGCGCTGGGACACGATCCGCTGGCGGGACTGGCCGTCTTTTTCGTCGAACCCTTGCGCGACGCGCACGGCTGGTCCGAGCTGGGCCTCAAAGTGGCGCCCCTGCTCTTGATCGCCGTCGGCCTGGCCATCTGCTTTCGCGCCAACATCTACAACATCGGCGCGGAAGGGCAGCTGACCCTGGGCGCCATCTGCGGCGGCGCGGCAGCCCTGTACCTCGATGACGGCGTGGGCGGCGCGGCCATCATCGGCGTCTCGTTGCTGGCCGGCATGGCGGGCGGCATGGCGTGGGCGGGACTGGTGGCCTGGCTGCGCGACCGCTACAACGCCAGCGAAATTCTCGTCTCGCTGATGCTCGTCTACATCGCCCAATTGCTGCTCAGCTATCTCGTGTATGGCGTGCTGCGCGACCCGGAAGGCTTCAATTTTCCTCAGTCGAAACTGCTGTCGGACGGCTTGCTGTTGCCGATGGTGATCAGCGACACGCGCTTGCACGTGGGCATCGTGTTTGCCTTGCTGGCCTCGCTGGGCGGCTGGCTGTATCTGTCGCGCAGCATTGCGGGTTTTCGCCTGCGCGTGGGCGGCATGGCGCCGGCCGCCGCCCGGTATGCGGGCTTTTCCTCGCGCAAGACCTTATGGTCGTCCCTGCTGATCTGCGGCGCGCTGTCCGGCCTGGCGGGCGCCTGCGAAGTGCTGGGACCGATGGGGCAGCTCACGCCCACGGTCTCGCCCGGCTACGGCTTTGCCGCCATCATCGTCGCCTTCGTGGGGCGCCTGCATCCCGTGGGCGTACTCTTTTCCAGCTTCGTCATGGCCCTGTTCTATATCGGCGGCGAACTGGCGCAGTCGCGCCTCGGTTTGCCCAGCGCCATCACGGGCGTGTTCCAGGGCATCTTGCTGTTCGCCTTGCTCGCTTGCGACGTGCTGATCCAATACAAACTGCGCTGGAGAAAACATGGATAACCTGGCACTCACCATCGCGCCATTGATCGCCGCCAGCATCAACGCGGGCACGCCGCTGATGCTCGCCGCGCTGGGTCTGCTTGTGAATGAGAAGGCGGGCGTGGTGAACCTGGGCGCGGAAGGCATGATGCTGGTCTCGGCCATCACGGGCTTTGCGGTGGCCGTCAGCACGGGCAGCCCCACCCTGGGGTTTCTCGCCGGGGCGGGCGCCAGCATGCTGCTGTCCGGCTTCTTTGCCTGGCTGACCGTATGGCTGGGCACGAACCAGTACGCGACGGGCCTGGCCTTGTCGCTGTTCGGCGCGGGCGCGTCCACGTATATCGGCTTGAAGTATGTGGGCAACAGCTTGCAGAACAGCCGCTTCGGCATCCCTTACCTGGAAGACATTCCCGTGCTGGGACCGGCCCTGTTCCGCCAGCATGCCATGGTGTATCTGTCCCTGCTGCTGTGCCTGGCCATCGCCTGGTTCTTGTACCGCACGCGGGCCGGATTGGTGCTGCGCGCCGTGGGCGAGTCGCCGTCTTCCGCGCATGCGCTCGGCTATCCCGTGCGCCGCATCCGCCTGGCGGCCGTGCTGTTCGGCGGCGCCTGCTGCGGCCTGGCCGGCGCCTTCCTGTCGCTCGTCTACACGCCGCTGTGGGTCGAGGGCATGGTGGCGGGACGGGGCTGGATCGCGCTGGCGCTGACCACCTTTGCCACCTGGCGCCCGGCGCGCGTGGTGGGCGGCGCCTACCTGTTCGGCGGCATCACGATATTGACCTTCCACGCGCAGGCGCTGGGCGTGCCCATCGCCTCGCAACTGCTGTCGATGCTGCCGTATGTGGCAGCCATCGTCGTGCTCGTGCTCATTTCCAGCAATGCCAGTTACATCAAGCTCAACATGCCCGCTTCGCTGGGGAAAAATTTCAATCCCGGAAATTAATCACTCACCACAAGGAAAACCATGTCCAAGAAATTACTGTGCGCCGCCGTTTGCAGTGCCGTGCTGATGCCCGCCATGGCCGCCGCGCCCGCCGCCGCCCCGCTGAACGTTGGTTTTGTTTACATCAGCCCCATCGGCGACGCGGGCTGGACCACCCAGCATGACCTGGCGCGCAAGGAAATGGAAAAGGCGCTGGGCAACAAGATCACCACCAAGTACGTGGAAAACGTGCCGGAAAGCGCCGATGCGGAACGGGTGATCCGCGACCTGGCGCAAACGGGCAGCAAGCTGGTCATCACGACCTCGTTCGGCTACATGAATCCCACCTTGAAAGTGGCGAAGCAATTTCCTAATGTGAAGTTCATTCATTTGACGGGATACAAGACGGCGCCCAACGTGGCCAACACGAACGCGCGTTTCTACGAAGGCCGCTACCTGGCCGGCGTGTTGGCAGGCAAGATGAGCAAGACCCATGTGGCCGGTTATGTGGCGGCGTTTCCCATCCCGGAAGTGTTGCAGGGAGTTAACGCCTTCACGCGCGGCATGCGCAGCGTCGACCCGAAGGCGGAAGTGAAAGTGGTGTGGGTCAATAGCTGGTTCGATCCGGGCAAGGAGCGCGACGCGGCCATCACCCTGATTGGCCAGGGCGCCGACGTGGTCACCCACCACACGGACTCGACCGCCGTGGTGCAGGCGGCGGAAGAGAAGGGCAAGTATGCGATCGCCTACCATTCGGACATGAAGAAGTACGGGCCGAAGGCGCAGCTGGCGGCCGTCACCCACCATTGGGGCGAGTACTATACGAAGCAGGCGCAGGCCGTGCTCGACGGTACGTGGAAGTCCGGCAGCACCTGGGGCGGCATCAAGGATGGCATGGTCAAGCTGGAAGGCATCAACGCCGCCGTGCCGGCGGACGTGAAACAGTTTGTATTGGCGCGTGAGAAAGACTTGGTAGCTGGCAAGCTCAATCCTTTCAGCGCGCCGATCAAGGATAACGATGGCAAGGTGCGCCTGGACAAAGGCGTACTGGATGATGCGGCGCTGACGAAGATGGATTATTTTGTCGAAGGCGTGGCAGGGAAAGTTTCCGGAAAGTAATAGGTTTGAGCATAAACTTGCTGTAATATTGCCGGAAACGGGAGCCGGGCCGGGAGCATATTCCGGCCCATCCATACAGCAGAGCCTGAACAGGCCCGTACCGGAGATTGACCCATGGATAGATTGGAAGTATTCAAGATTATCGCGCTGCAAGCGAGCAAGGGCGAGCTGACGTTCCCCGCCAACGTCAAGGCCACCTTGAAGCTGCAGGAAGCGCTGGACGACCCCGATTGCCATATCGAGGCGGCCGCCCGCATGGTCATGGCCGAGCCGCTGCTGTCGGCCAGGGTCGTGGCATTGGCCAACTCGGCCGCCTACAACCGTTCCGGCAATGAAATCGCCAATGTGCGCGCGGCCGTCTCGCGCCTGGGCTTTGCCACCTTGAAATCGATGGTGGCGTCCGTCATCGTGCGCCAGCTGGGCAGCCAGATCACGGACCCGCAATTGCGCGCCAAGGCGGCCAAGCTGTGGGAACACACGGCCCACGTGGCCGCGCTGAGCCAGGTGATCGCGCGCAAAGTCACGCATGTGGACGTGGAAACGGCCATGTTCGCCGCCATCGTGCATGAAGTGGGCGGCTTTTATCTGCTGTCGCGCGCCGAGGAGTATCCAGGATTGCTCGACGACAATACCGAAGACTGGATCGAATACGGCGAAAAGCTGATCGGCCGCGGCGTGCTGCGCCAACTGCAAGTGCCGGACATGGTCTTGCAAGCGGTGGAAGGCATGTGGCATGGCGGCAGCCCCTTCCCGCCCCGTACCCTGGGCGCGACCCTGGTGCTGGCCAACGACCTGTCGCCCGTCGGTTCGCCCTTGCACCCGCCGGAAAGCGCCGCGCGGCGCCAGGCGGCGGCGAAGATCGACTTCGGCATCGGCGGCAGCACCCTGCACACGATACTCGACGAATCGGCGGAAGAGATCGAATCGCTGGCGGCAGCCTTGCTGGTCTGACGCTTTTTCCATCGCCCATCCCCGCCCTTGCCGCGGGGATTTTTTTCGTCCGCATTTTGAGCCATCTTTCTCCATGGCATACAATCGCCGGCCCGGCCATCCGCCGGACTGAATGTCTCCTCTTATCCAAAGGATCTTATGCAGAAGCTGTTTTCTTCCCTGGCCGTCACGGCGCTCGCTTCCAGCCTGGCGCTGGCGTTTTCCGCACACGCCGCCACCGGCTTGCCCGTGGTGCAGGAAGCGCCCCTGCGCGCCCACCTGGCCTTCCTGTCCAACGATTTGCTGGAAGGCCGGGGTACGGGCCAGCGCGGCGCCGACCTGACGGTGGCCTACCTGGAAACCCAGGCGCAGATGGCCGGTTTGCGTCCTGTGCGCGGCAATAGCTATCGCCAGAGCGTGCAGATCGCCGGCGTGAAATCGCTGCCGCAAGAGAGCAGCCTGCACGCCGTGGCGGGCGGCAAGGCCGTGCCGCTGGCGTTCGGCCCGGACTGGGTGTGGGCCACGGGCGACTCCGTTGCCGCGCATACCTTCGATGCGCCGCTCGTGTTCGTCGGCTACGGCATCACGGCGCCGGAAGAAGGCTGGAACGATTTCAAGGGCGTCGATGTCAAAAACAAGATCGTCGTCATGATGGTCAACGATCCGCAAGCGACTACCGCCGAGCCGAACCGCTTTGCCGGCAAGGCGCTGACCTATTACGGTCGCTGGACCTACAAATTCGAGGAAGCCAAGCGCCAGGGCGCGGCTGGCGTATTGCTGATCCACACGAAACCATCGGCTTCGTATGACTGGAGCGTGGTGCAGAACAGCTGGAGCGGCAGCGAACGCTTCCAGTTGGCCGATCGCACGGCTGGCACGCCGCTGCAGGGCTGGATCGCGGAAGACGCGGCGCGCCGCTTGTTCGCGGCCGGTGGCCAGGACCTGGACGCCTTGCGCGCGCAAGCGGAAAGCAAGGACTTCAAGGCCGTCGCATTGAACGCCAAGCTGAGCGGCGAAATGAAGTCCGCCGTGCGCAAGGTGGAACAGTTCAATATCGCCGGCATGGTGCCGGGCACCGATCCGGTATTAAAAGATGAAGCCGTCATCTACAGCGGCCACTGGGACCATCTGGGCAAGCAGGGCAAGGATGACGAAAAAGCGGGCGACACCATCTACAACGGCGCCGTCGACAATGCGTCCGGCACGGCCGGCCTGCTGGCCATGGCGCAGGAAGCCGTGAAACAGCCGGCGAAGCGCACGCAGATCTTCCTGTGGGTGGCGGCCGAAGAGCAGGGCTTGCTGGGCAGCGCCGCGTATGCGGCCGACCCGCTGTGGCCGCTAAACAAGACGGCGGCGGCGCTGAACCTCGACAGCCTCAATTTCGTCGGCGCCACGCACGACATCGGCGCGCAGGGCAGCGAGCGCACGGAGCTGGGCGCCATGGCCGCGACGGTGGCGAAAGCCATGGGCATGCACATCGCGCCAGCGCGTCCCGACCTGGCCGGCGGCTATTTCCGCAGCGACCATTTCAGCTTTGCCAAGGCGGGCGTGCCCGCGTTTTCCATCAATGGCGGACGCGAGTACATCAAGGACGTGGCAGCGTCGAAAGCCAAGGCGGCCGCCTACGGCCCCCGCTACCATCAAGTCACCGACGAGTACGATGCCAGCTGGGATTTGTCCGGCATGACGCAGCAGGCGCAGTTCACCCTGAACCTGGGGCAGGCCGTGGCGAATGCGGCCAGGATGCCGGCCTGGAAGGCGGGCGATGCGTTCGGCAAGGCGCGCGCGCCGGCGAAGTAAGGACGTAAAAAAACCGCTCGTCCGAGCGGTTTTTTTCGCGCTGGTTCAGGTGGCGCTTGTCCGTTCCAGTCTGCGCTGCGTGTGGCGGTACTTGCTCCACACGATCAGCAGCAACAGCGGCATGGCGCCGCCCACCATGCACAGGGCGGGCCAGCCGCCGGCGGCGAAGCTGGCGCTGGCCAGGGCCGAGCCTGCCGACGCGCCGATGAAGCCGCCCGCGATGAACACGGTGGTGACGCGCGCCCGCGCATGCGGCGCCAGTTTATAGATGATCGACTGGTGCGTCACTTGCAAGCCCATCACGCCCATGTCCAGCAGGACGATGCCGATCAACAGCAGCGCCAGCGAATGGGCGCCAAAGCCGATCAGGGCCCAGCCCGCGATGGAGCCCACGGCCAGCAGCCACGTGGCCTGGCGCGCATAGCCGCGGTCGGCCATGCGGCCCGCCGTGTTGGCGGCAAACGCACCCGTGGCGCCCGCCAGGCCGAACAGGCCGATCTGCATTTCCGAGTAGTGATATGGCGCGCCGCTGAGCAAGAAGGTCAGGCCCGTCCAGAATACGCTGAAGGTGCCCAGGCCCAGGCCCGAGAACAGGGCGCGCTGGCGCAGTAGCGGTTCCTGGCGGATGATGTCGGCCAGCGAGGCCATCAATTTTCCGTATTGCAGCCTGCCACGCGGCGCCTCGTTGGGCAGGATGCGGCGCAGCATGACGAGCAGGGCGGCCACGACGATGGCGGCCAGCACGTAGACGGTGCGCCAGCCGCCGCTGATCTGCGACACCGTGCCGGAGACGGTGCGCGCCAGCAGAATCCCCAGCAACAAGCCCGTCATGACGGTGCCCACCATGCGGCCCCGGCTGTGATCGGGCGCGTACGACGCCACCATGGCCGTGACCACCATCAATGCGCTGGACGTGATGCCCATCAAGACGCTGGCGATGGCAAAGACGATGATGTTCTGGCTGGTGGCTGCCAGCAGCAGGGCGCCGATCTTGGCGATCAGCATCCAGGTCAGCAACTGGCGGCGGTTCAGCACGTCGCTGAGCGGCACGAGGAAGACGATGCCCAGCACATAGCCGATCTGCGTGGCCGTGACCAGGTAGCCCGCTTGCGGCACGCTCACGCCAAACGAGGCGGCCAGCATGGAAGTAAGCGGCTGCACATAGTACAGGCTGGCGACGAGCACGCCGGCGGACAGGGCGAACAACAGGATGCGCGTCGACGTCAGCAGGGTGCTGGCGTCGATAGTGGATGGTGCAGATTTCATGCGATACAACTTTCTTGGAATGACGCTTTTGGACGAGCATGATAGCGGGGCGGCGCATTTCTTGCCGGGCGCGGCCGATTTTGCGGCGGGGTGGAAGGAAACCCCGCAGGCAAAACGGCAGACAAAAAAATCCCGGCGATCGTTGCCGACGGCCGGGAAAAGGGTATTTGGGGAAATACCGAGGGAGGAAAACTGTCAGTTACTGTTGCCGGGCCAGCTCCGCATGCACCTGCGCCGTGATTTCATACGAGCGCAGGCGGTGCTGGTGCTCGAAAATCTGCGAGGTGATCATCAGCTCGTCGGCGCCCGTCTCGGCAATGAAAGCGGCCATCTTGGCCTTGACGGTCTCCGGCGCGCCGATGGCCGTGCACGACAGGACGGAGTCGAGCATGGCGCGTTCCTGCGGCCCCAGCTGTTCCAGGTAGCCGGGCACGGGTGCTTGCAGGCGCGACGGGCGGCCCGTGCGCAGGTTGACGAAGGCCTGCTGCATCGAGGTGGCGCGCAGCTGCGCCTGCGCATCCGTGTCGGCGGCAAACACATTGAAGCCCAGCATCACGTACGGTTTCGCCAATTGTTTTGACGGCTTGAAGTGTTCGCGGTAATACGCCACGGCTTGCATCATCATTTGCGGCGCGAAGTGCGAGGCGAATGCATATGGCAAGCCCAGGTGGGCGGCCAGCTGGGCGCCGAACAGGCTTGACCCGAGTATCCACACGGGCACTTTCGCGCCCTTGCCGGGCACGGCCAGCACGCGCTGGCGCGGCTCGTCGGACATGTAGTCGATCAATTCCAGCACGTCTTGCGGAAACTGCTCCGCGTCGGATTGCAGGTCGCGGCGCAGCGCGCGCGCCGTCGTCTGGTCGGAGCCGGGCGCGCGGCCCAGGCCCAGGTCGATGCGGCCCGGATGCAGCGCTTCCAGTGTGCCGAACTGTTCCGCGATGACCAGCGGCGAGTGGTTCGGCAGCATCACGCCGCCCGCGCCCACGCGGATGGTCTTCGTGCCGGCCGCCACATGGGCGACGACGACGGCCGTGGCGGCGCTGGCGATGCCGGGCATGCCGTGGTGTTCGGCCAGCCAGTAGCGGTGATAGCCCCAGCGTTCGCCGTGCTGCGCCAGGTCGAGCGTGTTCTTGAACGACTGGCTGGCGTCGCTGCCTTCGGCGATGGGGGCCAGGTCGAGTATGGAAAATGGAATCATGGTAGCGATATCGGGACGTGGTGGAAAATCACAATGGACGATTTGTCTATCCCTTGACGCTGGCAGGGTCACCCAGGACGGCGTGGCGGGGAAGACAGGCTGGACACATCATAATGCGAATCGGGAATTTGCGTACTGATCGGTAAAAAACTCGTGTTGATTGGAAAGCGGGCAAGGCAATGCTAGAGTGTGCTTCCCAACTTCATGCGCCTCCCCATGTTCAAGAAACCTGTTTTGCTGACCTTGATTAGCCTGCTGCTGCAGTCCGCCGCCCACGCCGCGCCCGTCAGCCTGCAGGCGCAGGAAACGGCCCGCTACGCGCTGGCCACCTATCCCGAGCCGCTGATCGCCAGCCTGGCGCAGATGATCAGCTACAACACGGTGGCCGACCCGGCCGTGCCCTTTGCCGACCATCCCCAGCACACGGGCTTCAAGCGCTACCTGGCGGCCGAGGCGCAGCGCCTGGGATTCGATTTCCATGATCACGGCCACGTGGTGATCATCGGCATGGGCAGCGGCAGCGAGCGCGTGGGCGTGATCACGCATGGCGACGTGCAGCCCGTGAATCCCGCCAAGTGGGCCCGTTCGCCATTCGAGCTGGACCGAACCAGCGAGCCTGGAAAACTGCTGGGACGGGGCACGGAAGACGACAAGGGACCCATCGCCACGGCCCTGTATGCGATGAAAGCGATCCAGGACAAGCAGGTGCCGTTGAGCAAGCGCATCGAGCTGTACGTCTACATGGCCGAGGAATCGGACTGGGAACCGTTGAAACAATTCCTGAAAACCCATACGCCGCCACAGGTCAACATCACCATCGATGCGGAATATCCGGTGGTGACGGCCGAGAAGGGGTATGGCTCGATCAAGCTGACCTTGCCGCCGCGCACGGCGCTGCCGCTTGCGGGCGGCCCTGTGCTGAAGAGCCTGACGGGCGGCTTTTTCGGCAGCCAGATACCGGAAGACGCACAAGCCGTCATCGGCCATGCGCCGGCCGCGCTGGAGACGGCCATCCGCGCCCGCGCGCAGGGCCAGCAGGGCATGCGCTACAGCTATGCGCGCGATGGCGACACCTTGACGGTGACGGCGCTGGGTGTGTCGGCCCACTCGTCGAAGCCGGAAGACGGCGTCAACGCCATCAGCATGCTGGCCGACGCGCTGGCCGTGCAGCCGTGGCAGGGCACGCAGGCGGCCGACATGCTGTCGTTCCTGAATGAGCTGGTGGGCACGGGCATTTACGGCGAACGCTTTGGCCAGATCGCCTACCGCGACGGCTTCATGGGACCGATGACGGTGGCGCCTACCGTGCTCAAGCAAGATGGCGGCGCGCTGGAACTGAACATCAATTTGCGCCGTCCGCAAGGCAAGACGGCGGCCGTGCTGCAGCAGCAGGTGACGGCCGCCTTCGATGGCTGGAAGGCGCGGCGCCACGTGCCGGCGAGCTTGCAGGTGCAGATTGGCGAACCATGGCTGCAGACGGACGCGCCGCAGATTCCCACGTTATTGTCCGTCTTCGAGCACTACACTGGCATGGCGAAACCGCAACCGGTGGCCATAGGCGGCGGCACCAATTCGCGCCTGTTCCCGAACGCCGTCAGCTTTGGCCCGGCCATGCCGCACACCGTCTACACGGGGCATTCCGAACATGAGTTCATCACGGAAAAGCAGCTGTTGCTGAACTTGCAAATGTACACGGCCGCGCTGATCGAGCTGGCGAAATAGCCGCTTGCAAAAATAGAGGGAAGTCATAGACTGCAAGCCTGAGACGCATCCGGGCACTGAACTTTTCATGTAGGCGCCGGTCTTACGTTTCCATGTGGGAAGGGAGCAGCTATGCATGAACAACAGGACGCCCGGCTGGTGCCAGGCAGGGCAGGCGCGGTGGCGCCATGCCCGATGATCGCGCACGAGGGGCGGTCATGAACTGGCCGCTGGAACTGGAAGTGGGACACAAGCTGGCGCAGATGCGGGGCTGGCTGGAACAGGAGCGGGCCGGCGCCGTGCGCCTGCGCGGCGTGGACTGGTTTGCGTGGGCCACGGCGGGGGCGTCGAACAGCCATTGCCATACGGCAGAGTGCGGCTGCGCGGAAGTGCTGGTGACGCGCGACGCCGCCTACATCCTGACGGACGAAGCGGAAGCCATGCGCATGCGGGAAGAGGAAGTGCGCGGGCCATGGTTGTGGCAAGTGTCGCCCTGGATGCAACCGCAGCTGTATGAATTGCGCGAGCATTTCGTGCAGCATGCGGCCGGCGGCGCGCCGGTCTTGTCCGACCGGCCGGGTTTGCACGAACGCAGCTTGCCCGTGGCCCTGCGCGAAGAGCGGCTGGTGCTGCTGGAATCGGAGCAGCAGCGTTACCGGCAGGTGGGGCAGCTGGCTGCCGGCGCGGCCGCGGATGCGCTGCGCCAGGCCCGCCCCGACTGGAGCGAGCAGGAACTGGCTGCCGCGTGCGCGCGCGCGCTGTGGCTGCGGGGCTTGCAGGCCGTGCACGTGCTGGTCAGCGGCGAGGAGCGCCAACACCGTTATCGGCGCGCGCCGCCAGCCCAGGTGATGCTGGGCACGCAAGCCGTGCTGGCCCTGTGCGCGCGGCGTTTCGGCCTGTGCGCCAGTCTCAGCCGTCAACGGCGCTTCGGTCCGGCGCGGCATCGGGGCAACGGCGCGGCGGTGCTCATGGACGATGCCGATGCGGCCATGCTGGCGCTGGAAGCGGTGGCGCTCGACGCTTGCGAAACGGGCCATGCGCTGAGCATGGTGTATCACGCACTCGACAGCGCCTACGCCTATGCAGGCCAGCCCGACACGGTGCGCACGAGCCGGCAGGGCGGTATCCATGGCTACCTGGCGCCCGAAGTGGTGGCTGGCGCGCACACGGAAATCATCCTCAAGCGGGGCATGGCGCTGGCCTTCCACCCCAGCCTGCCCGGCAGCACGGTGGAAGACACATTTCTGCTCGACGGCAGCCAGTTGCACAACCTGACGCACGACCCGGCCTGGCCCTCTGCCGTGGTGCAGGGGCGCAGCCGGCCGCTGACGCTGACGCAGGCCTGAAAAATGGTTGGCAACTGCGCGGCAACTGCGCACTCAGTGCGTGCCAATGCGTGCCAATGCGTGCCGAGTGCGGCCAGGTGCTGTGAGGAAATCGGCCAGCATCGGCAAGCCCCTGCACTGATCAATAGCGCTGCACCACACCTTTTTGCACGGTGACCCGCTCACCGATCTGGAAGGCGGGCTGGGTATTTTGCACAAAGGTGCGCGTCGTGCCATCTTCCAGGCGCAAGGTGACGCGGTACAGCATATTGCCCGCCGCGCCCGAGGTGGTGCCGGCGGTGCCAGACGTGCCCGCCTGCATGTCGGCACTGCCCTGGTCCATGCTGCGCGGCACGGTTTCTATCGATTGCACCGTGGCGTAACTGATGTTCATGTCGCTGCTCATGCTGCTGCCTGTGGCGTTGCCGGTATCGGTGCTGGCCGTGCTGCTGGTCGGGGGGCTGCTTTGCGGTGTCGTGCCGGCCGGCGCGGCATAGGTTTCGCCGCTATTGCTGCGCGCCAGGCTGGCATTCTCCGTGGAATGGCAGGCCGCCAGCAGGGTGCATGTCAGGCCGGTCAGCAGCAGGGTTGTTTTCGATCTCATCTTGGTCTCCTCATGGTCGCACACTCAGGATCGGCGCCCGCGGTGATGCGGATGGCGGCGATTGCTGCATGTAAGAGCATGGCGGAACAAGGATGTTCGGCAGCCGTCATTGTCGATTGAGCTAGATCAAGCATCTAATTGCCGTGCTTGGTATAAACGATGCTGGCAATCACCATTTTGTGCGTCCGCACGTTTCCTCACTGTTTAATCGGGAGAAAAAATGTCATCTGGTCCTACCGCAAAACTGATCGATGAGTTGGTGCAGGCCGTCGCCGGCGCCGCGCGCGATGCCCGTGCGCGCCATGTATTGGCCCAGGCCTTGCATGGCCTGGTGCGGCTGGCGCGCTCGGAACAGTTGCTCGACATGCAGCGCGATGCGGCACGCGCCATGGGCGCCGGCAGCCGGCGCGAGGCGCGCGCCCTGATGCGGCGCCTGGGCACGCGCAGCCAGGGACAGTTGCGGCTGGAGTTGCAGGATAGCGAAGCGGACCGCGCCTGACGGACGCGCGTCATCCCCCGTTCAGGTTTCGGACAGCGGCGCGTCCTTGCCCAGGGCGGCGGCGACCATTTTCGGCCACAGGAAATACAGCGGCAGGCAGACCGCCGTCGCGGCCGTGATATCGACCACCCAGTCGCTGACGGCGCCATGGCGGTAAGGCAGGAAACTCTGGATGAATTCGTCCAGCGCGCCCATGGCCGCCACCATCAGCACCGACAACAGCGCGCGGCGCGCCATGCCGCCGCCCGTGCCGCTGAACAGGATCAGGGCCAGCACGCCATAGCCGAGGGAATGCAGCACGCCGCCGGACGCATATTGGCCTACGTCCGCGCGCACGCCGGGGATGTCGCCGATCAGGATCACCAGGACATACAACAGCAGCGCGGTGCGGTAGCGCAGGCGTTCATAACGGTCGGAAAAACAGAGTTCGGGCAAGGATGCAGGCATGATGCGTCAGGACGGGTGGAAAGGCAGTCACAATATCATGCGCTTGGCGGGCCACCATGTTTTTGCGCAAGAGCTTGCCGGGCAGGCAAAAAAAGGCCCGCGGGGGCGCGGGCCAAAAACCCAAATGAAATGGGTCAAGAGTTGAGAGTTGCTCGGTACTCACCATGTCGCGCGCCTTGCCGGCGCCCGCCACGGTCATGAAAGGGGAGTGGTGTGCCATCGCAGCACACCTGTCTGTAGTCAGGCATATCGGTTGCCTGTACAGCAGATGAAGCAAGTATGGGGGGCGAACATGACGAGCTGATGACACGCCGCAACATTTTTTTGCGACAGCGCAATTTATCGGAAAGAGTGTGGAATATGGCAAGAATGGCCATGTTACAGCAGTGATGGCGAAAAAAAAGCCCGCTGGTGAAAGCGGGCTTAAAACTATTTTCTTGGAGGAGAATAGTGGAGACAGGTGCATTATGCTGCGTCGCACGATATGTGTCTAATGGTATTTTCAGATAACCATTATCGTTTTTTGATATAACTGGCTGTGCCTGCCTTTACTCCTTCACGGCCACCGTGTAATTGAGCGCCATGCGCCCCCCGTCGACATAGATGGTCTGGCCCGTCATGTAGGTGGCGTCGTCGCTGGCCAGGAAGGCGGCGATGCCGGCCACTTCTTCCGGTTCGCCGCAGCGGCCCAGCGGCGTGCGCGACAAAATCGTGTGGCGCGCCTGCGGGCTCGACAGCACCGCCTGCTTGGCCAGTTCCGTCAGGATGGTGCCTGGTCCGATGCCGTTCACGCGCACGCCGTGCGGCGCCAGGTTCAAGGCCATGACCTTGGTCAGCTGGTTGATGGCGCCTTTCGACACCACGTACGGCACCTGGTTCGGAATCGCCAGTTCCGCGTTCACGCTGGACATATTGATGATGCAGCCGCTGTTGCGCTTGACCATCTCGCGCGCCACGGCCTGGCCGCACAGGAACATCGATTTCAGGTTGATGCGCATGACCCGGTCGAAATCGTCTTCGCAGACGTCGAGGAAGTCGGCCGCGTGCGTGACGCCCGCATTGTTGACGAGGATATCGATGTGGCCGAACTGGGCCAGGGTTTCCTTCAGCATGGCATCGACGTCCGCCTTCTGGCTGACGTCGGCGCAAAAGAAGCGCGCCTGCGGGCCGAGGGCGGCCGCCGCCTGCGTGCCTTCTTCCTTGATGTCGACCAGCATCACTTGCGCCCCTTCGGCGATCAGGCGGGTGGCGCAAGCGAGGCCGATGCCTTGCGTGGCGCCCGTGACGATGGCGGTTTTATCGATCAGTTTCATGTGTTCTCCTCTGCGGGTGGGGCGCGCTGCCTGTGTGCGCGGCAATGGCAGATTTTAATCCCTGCCCGGGATTCAGAGGAGGATGGGTTCGTTCGGCAACTGGTTGCCGCGCGTGCCATCGGCGGGGAAGTGGCTTTGCAGCAGGGTATTCAGCTGCGCCAGCGCTTGCAGGGTGCTGTCATGGTAATTGCCCTCCTTGAAGCCTTTCGTCATGGTGCGGCACACGGCTTGCCATTGCTCCGGCGTGACGCGGCGGCCCACGTTGCGGTCGGCCACGATATCGACCTGGTGTTCGGCCAGGTTGATATAGATCAGCACGCCAACGTTGTCTTCCGTATCCCACACGCCATACTGGGCGAACAGTTCGCGCGCCCGCTCGCGGTTGCTCACGCCCTGGTAGGCCATGCCCGGCGTCAGGGCCGCTTCGACGATCAGGCGCACTTCCGCCTGGTGCATCGCTTCACCGTCGGCGATGGCCGTCTCGATGGCTTTCAGGGTGCGTTCCGGAAAGGCCTGGCGCGCCGTCGCCGGCGTGCCCCGCAAATGTTTCAAGGCCCGTCCGCAGCGTTGTCCGAATGTCAGTTGTTTCGTCATTACCAATCTCCCGAGGCGCCGCCGCCGTCAAAACCGCCGCCGCCACCACCGAAACCACCGCCGCCGCCGCCACCAAAACCGCCGCCGCCGAAGCCGCCGCCGCCGCGGTGGTTCAGGGCCTGGTTGAGGATGCTGCCCAGCACGACGCCGGTGGCGCCGCTGGACCAGTTGCTGCCGCGCTGCAGCCGCGTGGGTCCGCCGCGCGAGCGGAACAGGGTCAGCACGACGAGAAAGCCGAAGAACAGCAGCGGCAGCCAGAAGGTCATGCCGCCCGCTTCCATGCTGGCTGGCGCTTTTTGCTGGACCGGGGCGGGGAATTGCTCCTGGTTCAGCAGGGTGGCAATCGCGCCTATGCCGGCCACCAGGCCGCCGTAATAATCATTTTGCTTGAAATGCGGGGCGATGACGTCTTGCAGGATGCGTTTCGATTGCGCATCCGTCAGCACGCCCTGCACGCCGCGGCCCGCTTCAATGCGCAGGCGGCGCAGGGACGAGGGGTTGTCCTTCGCCACCATCAGCAGCACGCCGTCATCGACGCCCTTGCGGCCCAGCTTCCAGGCATCCGTCACGCGGATGCTGTATTGCTCGATGGCTTCCGGTTCCGTGCTCTTGACCAGCAGCACGGCGATCTGGCTGCCCGTCTTGGCTTCGTAATCGGCCAGCACGCCTTCCAGCGCCGCCTTTTGCTTGGCGTCGAGCATGCCGGCGTTGTCCGTCACGCGCGCGGCCAGCGGCGGCACGGGCTGCAAGCCCTGCGCGCCGGCCGGCGGCATCGACCACAGCAGCAGCGCCGTCGCCAGCGCCGCAAGGTAGGACCAGGTTTTCATCTTATTTGCCGAAGTTGACGGTCGGTGCTGTCGAGATGGCTTTTTCATTGTCCACCGTGAACGATGGCTTGACCTTGTAGCCGAAGACCATGGCCGTCAGGTTGTTCGGGAAGCTGCGCGCATGCACGTTGTAATCCTGCACGGCGGCGATATAACGCTGGCGCGCCACGGTGATGCGGTTTTCCGTGCCTTCCAGCTGCGACTGCAAGTCGCGGAAGCTGGTGTCGGCTTTCAGGTCGGGGTATTTCTCGGACACCACCATCAGGCGCGACAGGGCCGACGACAGCTGCCCCTGCACTTGCTGGAATTTCTCGAACGCGGCCGGGTCGTTCAGCACCTCGGGCGTGATCTGGAAACTGGTGGCGGCTGCGCGCGCCTTCGTCACCGCTTCCAGCGTTTCCTTTTCATGCGTCGCATAGCCCTTGACGGTGTTCACCAGGTTGGGGATCAGGTCGGCGCGGCGCTGGTATTGGTTGACCACTTCGCCCCAGGCGGCCTTGGTGGCTTCGTCCTTGCTCTGGAATTCGTTGTAGCCGCAGCCCGTCAGGATGCCGGCCAAGACGGTGACGCTCAGCGCCAGGCGCAGCCATTTGGTGAATTGATTGGTGATTTGCATGATAGGTTCCGTGCGTAATGGGGGAGGTGAGGCAAATATACCTGAAACGGCCTGCAATGTCGGTTTAATAAGCGCCGGCCGCCGCCCCCGGCTGCCTTGCATGGCCTGCGCCGCGTTACAATACGGGGTTTGCAACTGAATATAGAGAAGGTGTGCCGTGAATTTCATCGATAAATTATCCGCCGCATGGACGGCCAATAATTCCCTGCTGTGCGTGGGCCTGGACCCCGACCTGGCGAAACTGCCGGCCGAACTGCGCGACCTGCCTGATGGAATCACCACCTTTTGCACGCGCATCATCGACGCCACGGCCGACCTGGCCTGCGCCTTCAAGCCGCAGATCGCGTACTTTGCCGCGCTGGGCGCGGAAAAGCAGCTGGAAGACATCTGCCGCTACGTGCGCGAGAACTACCCGCACATCCCGCTGATCCTCGACGCGAAACGGGGCGACATCGGCGCGACGGCCACGCAATACGCGCGCGAAGCGTTCGAGCGCTACGGCGCCGACGCCGTCACCGTCAACCCCTATATGGGCGAGGATTCGCTCGATCCCTACCTGGCGTGGAAAGACCGCGGCGTGATCATTCTGTGCCGCACCTCGAACCCGGGCGGCTCGGACCTGCAATTCCTGAATACGGACGGCGAACCGCTGTACCAGCGCGTGGCGCGCCTGGTGGCCGGGAAGTGGAATAAAAACGGCCAGTGCGCGCTCGTCGTCGGCGCCACCTTCCCTGAAGAACTGGCGCAAGTGCGCGCCATCGTCGGCGACATGCCGCTGCTGGTGCCCGGCATCGGCGCCCAGGGTGGCGACATCGCCGCCACCGTCGGCGCGGGCCAGACGGCGAACGGCATGGGCATGATGATCAGCTCGTCGCGCGCCATCATCTACGCCACGCCGCAAGCGGGCGAAGACTGGGCCGACGCGGCGCGCCGCGTGGCGATTGAAACGCGCGATGCGATCAACACCCATCGGTCGGTTTAAAAACGATATACAGTTAGCCTCACAGCGCCTAACAAAACCGTAGCGAGCGGAAGGGAGAGGTGGCCGAGAAGCGCAACCGTACTGGAGTACCGTGAGCATCGCAGGCCACCTATACCGACGCGCAGCAGGTTTGGTTAGGTGCGACTAATCGCGCTGTGGTGCAACGATCTCCGCGTAATCGTAGAGTTCTCCCAGAATTTCCTCGCCCCGCTCATCGACGGATTCCGACAGCACGTCGATTTCCGTAAACAGCATTTCGATGGTGCGGGCGCCGCCGTCGCCGTCGAACAGGCGGGCGGCGCGGTGCTGTTCCCAGCGCAGGCTTTCCGCTTCGCTCAGGGTTTGCGGGAAATTGCGGGCGCGGTAGCGGAACAGCAATTCCTGCAGGCGCTCGTCGGCAAACGAGGGGCGGGCCGTGGCCAGCCTGGCCGGCGTGTCGCGGCGCAGCGACTCGAGCAGGCGGCGGTCGTCGTTGCTGACGAAGCCGTTGTACAGATCCTCATCCACATCCAGGGCGACATTCGCGCCCGGGCGCTGGAACACTTCGGCCCAGATGGCATCCATGTTCGGCGCCGTGGCGGCCAGCCCGGCGTTGACCTTTGCCGCGTCCACGTCGATGCCCCACTGCGCGGCCATGGCCGGCGACAGGGTCTTTAAATTGCCCACCAGCATGGGTGACTTGTTCAGGTGCACGCTTTTCACGGGCAGGCGCGTCATGCCTTCCGGCATGGCGTCACTGCGTGTAAACAGGCGCGTGCGGATGGTGTCCGCGTCCAGGCTGAACAGTTCGCGCGGGTCGTAGGCGCAATCCCAGACGAGGATCTCGTTCTTGTTGCTCGGATGCGTGGCCAGCGGCCAGACGACGCCCAGGCAGCCCCGTTCGGCGGGAAACATGCCCGACACGTGCAGGAAAGGCTGGCGCTCGCTGGCGGCCAGGTGCATGCCCATCTCGCTGGCGACCCTGTCTTTCTTGTGCAGCGCCAGGCAAAACTCGAACAGTTTCGGCTGTTTCTGCTTGATCAGGCGCGCCAGGGCGATGGTGGCGCGCACGTCGGACAGCGCATCGTGCGCCGCTTCGTGGACCAGGCCATTGGCCTTGCTCAAGTGTTCCAGCTTGAAACTGGTCTGGCCATCGTCGCGCTTCGGCCATGCGATGCCTTCCGGGCGCAGCGCGTGCGTCATGCGCACCACGTCGAGGATATCCCAGCGGCCGCAATGGTTCTTCCATTCGCGCGCATACGGGTCGATCAGGTTGCGCCAGAACAGGAAGCGCGTGACTTCATCGTCGAAGCGGATGGTGTTGTAGCCCACGCCGATGGTGCCCGGCTCCGAAAAGGCCGCCTCGATGGTGGCGGCGAACTGGTGCTCGGGCACGCCCAACTGCAGGCATTGCTGCGGCGTGATGCCCGTGATCAGGCACGATTGCGGGTCGGGCAGGAAATCATTGGCAGGCTGGCAATACAGCATGATGGGTTCGCCGATCTCGTTGAGGTCGGCATCCGTGCGGATGGCGGCGAACTGGGCCGGTCGGTCGCGGCGCGGCTGGGCGCCAAAGGTTTCGTAGTCGTGCCAAAGAAAGGTCTGGTTAGTCATTGATGGTCGTTGCTTGATTGGTTATCCGGGCCCCTGAAAGCGGCCGCTGCTACAGTTTTCTGAAAACCTGCCGATACTACACGAGAGGATGGTCATCATCGCGTTTTCCGCATGGTGGCATACATTGCCCGTTCAAGGAGGTCTATCGTGTCAATTCCCATCGCCGCAAGCGGCAATTCCACCCCTTCCGTGACTTCCGTCAGTACGGGCGTTGCCGGCAAGGACGATAAAGTCCAGCAAAAGGACGGCGTCAACGCTGAAATGAGCGTTAACGACCGCACCAAGCTGCAATTGAACGCCTCCATCATGCAGGCCTCGCTGAACGTCTCGATCGGATCCGAGAACGAGCCGCTGGCGCTGCTGTACAAGACGGCCATCACCAACATCAATGAAGCGTTGAAGGGCCAGTACGGCGAGGACGCGATACAGAACGCGGCCTCGCAGGATAACAGCGCCGAAGCGACGGCGAGCCGCATTGTATCGCTGTCGACGGGATTTTTTGACGCCTTCAAGAAACAGAATCCCGGCCTGGACGACGATACCGCCCTGACCAAGTTCATGGACACCATCAGCGGCGGCATGGAAAAAGGCTTCAAGGAAGCGCGCGACATCCTCGGCGGCTTGAAAGTGCTGAATGGCGATATCGCCGGCAATATCGACAAGACGTATGCGCTGGTGCAGAAGGGCTATGCGGATTTCATCGCCGCGCACAGCAGCAAGAAGGATGATGCCGCCAAGCCGGCCGACAGCAAGGCCGCCTGAACTACAGCATGACCCTGTTGCGGCCGTTAGCCTTGGCCCGGTAAAGGGCCGCGTCGGCGGCGGCGATCAGCGCCTCGTCGTCCTGTCCGGCCGCCAGGCTGGCCACGCCGAAGGAACCCGTGATGTGCGGCAGCGCGCTGCGCATGTCGGCGAAGATGACGGCGTGCCGCATGCGCTCGCACAGGCGCTCGGCCACCCGCAGGGCCACGTGTTCGTTGGTATCGGGCAAGATCACCATCATTTCCTCGCCACCGTAGCGCACGGCAAAATCCGTCGGCCGCAGGGCCGCGCCCAGCACTTGCGCGGCGATGCGCAGCGCCTGGTCGCCCGCCTGGTGGCCGTGCGCGTCGTTGAAACGCTTGAAATGGTCGAGGTCTATCATTACCAGCGACAGCGGCTCGCCGCTGGCGTGGGCCGTGACGATCATGTTGGGCAGCAAGTCGGTGAGCCAGGCGCGGTTGTACAAGCCCGTCAGGCTGTCGACCATCGACAGCTGGCGGTAGAATTCCCCCAGTTTCTGGCGCCGGCGCAGCAGGGCATTGGCGGCGCGGATGCGGAAGGACAGCAGGCGCAGCAGGTTGCGCGCCAGGCCGTTCGATTGCTCGATCAATTCCCACACGACAGCCGCATCGATCACCAGCAAGTCGGTTTCTTCCAGGGCGGAAATGGCGGCCAGGTTGCTCGCTTCATCGAGCACCGATTGTTCGCCCACGCTTTCGCCGGGCAAGACCTTGCTGACGGTGCCGTCATCCATGCCCGTGTGGGTGTCGGCGGCCACGGCCAGCGAGCCGCGCAGGACGATGTACAGGCTGGCGCCTTGTGTGTCGGCAATGGCTTCGCCCGCTTCGAGGCGCATGACGGGACAGGGCGCCAGCATGGCGGCCGTCTGGCTATCCGCCCCATCGCGAAATAGCTGTAAATCGCCGATGTTGCAGCCTGAAGCGCCGAAGTTGCCGATCTGTTCCACAATCACACTTTCAAAAAGCCGGCGCGCGCGAGCAGGGGGCCGGTAGCTTCATGATAGCGTAAAGCGGCCTAGACCGTCACGGCAAAGGCTTGCTTGATGACACCTACTGTGAGAAATACGACAATTATTTCATTGTCGTGTTAGTAAGCTGAAATGATGACGGTTTTGATATGCTTGTTGCCGCACGCGAAAGGCGGGCCGGATGTGCAAAGGCAGCCTTGAACGGCTGCCTCAGTCTCTGGAAATCCTGCGGGTGGGGAATTACTCGGCGGTTTCTTCCGCTTCGGCCGTATCGATCACGGCATTCTTGCCGGTGGCGTGGCGCTTGCTGTCTTGCAGGCGGCCCAAGGCGCTGTCGATGGCGCGTTTCAGTTTGTCGGTGGCGCCGGCAATGGATTGATGCACGGTGGCGTTTTGTTCAGTGACGGCGATTGGTTGATAGCCGGCAACGCGTGCTTCCATGACGCAGCGGATATCGTCGGCGCCGCCTTTCGGGCCATTCGTGTCGCTCAGGTGGACTTCGATGCGGGTCAGGTTGTCGCGGAAGCGGCTCAGTGCGCTTTCAAGTACGGATTGCACATGTTCGTTCAGTCCAGCGGTGTTGGCGATGGTGCTGTCGGTATGAATATTGATTTGCATATGCTTACTCCTGTCAATTCAAAAAAAACCCATCTCAGGCGTACTGCGGCCCGGTTGCTGCCTCATGCACATGACCTCGTGCATGGAACTTATCTTACTCCTCTTTCCAGTATTTCAAGAGGGTGCGCACGATTAAGATGAGCTTAACCCTTCAGCCAGGTCAAGTTTCCACCACGAAATTATTTATCGTCAGCCTTATCCATTGATCAGGCCCGCCGCGATATTGATCGACAGCCCCAGCACGACGAGGTTGAAGAAAAAGCTCAGCACGGATTGTCCCAGCACGATCTGCCGCATCAAGCGCGTCTGCACGGAAACGTCCGACGTTTGCACGGCCACGGCGATGGTGATGGCGAAATACAGAAAATCCCAGTAATCGGGGTTTTGTTCGTCGTCGGGAAATTTCAGGGGGCGCAGCGCGGGGTCGGCCTGGTAATACAGGTGGGCATAGTGGAAGCAGAACAGGGTGCCGACGAGGAACCAGGAGCCGACCAGCGTCAGGATCGTCAGGCCGTAATGCAGTGCGCGCTCGTCCGGCGCCATGTCTTTCATCGAGGATAGCTGCGAGACGATGGCCACCAGGCTCATCACGGATGCGACGGACAGGGCCGACAGGACCGTGGCGGCGCGCTCATCCTGGCGCGCCGCCATCACCTTCACCTTGTGATGGTTGGCGCGCATCATCATCCAGGCCATCGTCGCCAGGTAGAACCAGACGGCGACGTTCCACGCCGTCAGCAGCCGCGTCATCTGTTGCCAGGAAGACGGCAGCAGCAGGCCGGCCGCCACGCCGATGGCCGTGGCCATGCTCAGGTGGGGGCGGCTGCGGATGAAGCCGTGCAAGGGAAGCGTGATTTTCATGGTGCGGGTTCGTCAGTGGCAATAGCGCATCTTAGCGCCTAGCGCGCGGTCGCGGTGGCCGTCCTGGCTGCCGCTTCCTTTTCGTGGTGGGGAAAGCGGTCCATGCGCGACAGCACGGGGAACAGCACGGCCCAGATGCCCGTCACGGCCAGCGTGGCGGCGCCGCCGAAGAGCACGGCGCGCACGAGGCCGAACCAGCCGGCCGTCAAGCCCGATTCGAATTCGCCCAGCTCGTTCGAGGCGCCGATGAAGACGGCATTCACGGCGCTGACCCGGCCGCGGATCTCGTCGGGCGTCTCGAACTGCACCAGCAGGTGGCGGATGTAGACGCTGACCATGTCGCCGGCGCCCATCAGGAGCAACGCCGCCAGCGCCAGCGGGAAATAGCTGGTGCTGCCCAGCACCAGCGTGCCCAGGCCGAAGACGGCCACGCCGCCGAACATCCAGGCGCCCACGCGGCGCGTGATGGGGACGATGGCCAGCACGATCGAGCACAGGGCGGCGCCGGCGCCCGGCGCCGTGCGCAGCAAGCCCAGGCCGCCGGGGCCGATATGCAGCACGTCATGCGCCAGCGCCGGCAGCAGGGCCGTGGCGCCGCCGAACAGCACGGCAAACAGGTCGAGCGAAATGGCGCCCAGCACGATGGGTTTCGACCAGACGAAGCGCAAGCCTTCGAGCAGCGTATGCCAGCTGACGGGTTCGCGTTTCACCACTTGCGGCGCCGGCGCGGTGGCGCGCATCAGCAGGACGGACACGACCAGCAGCGCGGAAGAAATCAAATACACCACCTTGGGGCCGAAGTAATACAGCAAGCCGCCCAGGGTGGGGCCCAGGATGATGGCCACGTGCGAGCTCGACGAGCTGAGCGCGACGGCGCGGCTGAAGTGTTGCGTGGGCACCATGTTCACCAGCACGGCTTGCGTGGCCGGCATCATGAAAGCGCGCGCGCTGCCGAACAGCACCAGCACGGCAAACACGGGCCAGACGATGGAAATATTGCTTAACGTAAACGCCAGCAGGGCCAGTGCGCACGCCAGTTGCGCCGCCAGGCACCAGGCGATGATGTTGCGGCGGTTGTAGCGGTCGGCCACGTGGCCGGCCGGCAAGATCAACACGAGGAAGGGCGCGAATTGCGCCAGGCCGATCAGGCCCAGGTCGAACAGGCTGCCCGTGATCTGGTACACCTGCCAGCCGATGGCCACGCTTTGCATCTGCACGGCCACCGTGCCCAGCACGCGGGCGGAAAGATAACAGACGAAGTTGCGGTGACGCAGGATGGCGAGAGACATGAGATTTCCAGGGAACAGCGGGGGAGGGCGGCAGCGGGCGCCGCGCCAGCCGCGCCCCGCTGTCTGGAAGGTGACGCTTACTTGGCCAGGTCGGCTTCCGTGGTGAAGGCGTCGGCGTAGAACTCGTCGGCTGGCAACTGGCACAGTTGCACGAAATCGCGGTTGGCCGATTCGACGACGATCGGCGCGCCGCAGGCATATACCTGATACGCGGACATGTCGGGCAAGTCGGCCATGACGGCCTGGTGCACGAAGCCCGTGCGGCCTTCCCATGCGTCTTCCGGCAAGGCTTCCGACACGACGGGCACATAGGTGAACTGCGGCAAGTCGGCGGCCCACTGGCGGCACAGCGCGTCCATATACAGGTCGTGCGGACGGCGGCCGCCCCAGTACAGGGTGATCGGGCGCGGTGAGCGCTCGTTGATCATGTGCTCGACGATGGCTTTCAAGGGGGCAAAGCCCGTGCCCGAGGCCAGCAGCACGACGGGCTTGTCGGAATCTTCGCGCAGGAAGAAGGTGCCCATCGGGCCTTCGAAGCGCAGGATGTCGCGCTCTTTCATGCTGCCAAAGACCTGGTCTGTGAACAGGCCGCCTGGCATATGGCGGATGTGCAGGCTCACGGGGCCGCCTTCGACGGGCGCGCTGGCCATGCTGTAGCTGCGGCGCTTGTTGTCGCGCAGCATGATTTCGATATACTGTCCGGCGCGGTAATTGAGGCGCTCGCTGGCCGGCAACTGCAGGGTCAGCACGACGACGTCGGGCGCGACTTTTTCGATGCTGGTCACGCGCGACGGCATTTTCTTGATCGGGTAGTCGCTGCTGCCCGCCACTTCGCGCGCTTCGATGACGAGGTTGGCGCTTGTCGTGGCGCAGCAGAACAGGGAAAAGCCGGCCGCTTCCTCTTCCGGTGTCAGGGCGCGCTGCTGGTGCGCCTTGTGCTGGACGGTGCCAGAAACCACTTTACCCTTGCAGGAACCGCAGGCGCCATTTTTACAGCCATACGGCAAGCCCACGCCGGCGCGTATCGCCGCCGCCAGCACGGTTTCGTCCGCTTCACAGCTGAATTGGTGGCCGCTGGGCTGAACAGTAACTTGAAAAGTCATACAATCCTTGAGATGAAAAATATGTTAATGCACTCTTTGCGCAAGCCGTCAGGCTTGCCGCGCCTGCTGATCCTCGGTTGCGGCGACGTCGGCATGCGCTTGCTGCCCCTGCTGCGCACGCGTTTTCGCGTCTTTGCCGTCACCAGCCAGCCGGCGCGCCGCGCCCAGCTGCGGGCGGCCGGCGCCGTGCCCATCGTGGCCAACCTCGACGAGCGCGCCAGCCTGAAACGGCTGGCGGGACTGGCGACGATGATCGTGCACCTGGCGCCGCCCCGGTCGTCCGGCTTGCTGGACCAGCGCACGCGCAATCTGGCCGCCATTTTACCCGAGCATGCACGCATGGTGTATGTGAGCACCAGCGGCGTGTATGGCGATTGCGCCGGCGACTGGGTCGATGAAACGCGGCAGCTTGCGCCGGCGAATGCGCGCGCGAAGCGGCGCGTCGATGCCGAACAGGTCTTGCGTGGCTGGGGCGCGCGCCGCGGCGCCAGTGTGGCCATCCTGCGCGTGCCCGGCATCTATGCGGATGACCGCCTGCCGCTGAAGCGCTTGCGCGAAGGCACGCCGGCCCTGGCGGCAAGCGACGATGTGTACACCAATCATATCCATGCCGATGACCTGGCGCGCATCATCGAGCGGGCCTTGTGGCGGGGCAAGCCGGGACGCGTGTATCACGCCAGCGATGACAGCGAACTCAAAATGGCGGAATATTTCGATGCCGTGGCCGATACGTTCGGCTTGCCGCGCCCGCCGCGCCTGCCGCGTGCCGAGCTGCGGCAAGTGGTGACGCCGATGCTGCTGTCGTTCATGTCCGAATCGCGCCGCCTGCACAATACGCGCCTCAAGCACGAGCTGGGCGTGCGCCTGCGCTATGCGCGCGTGGCCGATGCCTTGCGGTCGCTGTCCGCCGCTGGCGCCGGCATCGGGTAAAATGACCGGTTATCTGCGCACTTTGCTGGGCCGGCGCGCAGCGCGCCGTTGCGGCGGTGCGCCATTCACCTAAGGACGACAGCATGAGCACCCTCACTTACGAAGAATACCTGGACGAGGTCACCACCGTCCTGACGGAACTGTATGGCCTTGACGACGACGCCGCCATCAAGCTGGTCGTGGCGGCGCAGGACGCCGAGTTTTTTGTCCCGCACGATGCGCATGAGGAAATGCGTACCGTCGAGCACGCAAAGAAAGATGCGGTCACCCTGTTCGAACGCAAGCAGAACCGCCAGCAAACGCAGGAAAAACAGCAACAGCGCGTGCGCCAGCAAAAGAAATAAGAGCAGTCTGTCGGCCGTCAGGCCGTGGGACAGCATGGGCTTCGGCGCAACACCGGGGCCTTGCCTTTTGATGCAGCGCAAACGAAGCATGGCGCGCTGGCGATATGGTGAGCAATGTCGTCACGCGTTTCAGCTATTTGTGGCGGGCTCTACAATTAGCGCGACGCAGTTTCCCGTCAGCAGGAGCGAGCCATGCGAGCTACGAGTCACCCCAGCAAGGAACAGGTGCGCGCCTATATGCGGCGCCGCGAACATGCGCTGCAGCCGCCACCACCACCCGATGAAATTCGCCGGCAACTGGCCTGGTGCCGTGGCGATGCCACCGCAGGCACTTGCCTGCCTGCCACCCCGGCCGGCGTGGCCGCGCAAGGTTGGCATCTATCCGCCGACATGGCCCGTCTGGGCACGCTCATGACGATTGCCTGGTTCATGCGTAGCGGCGTCCCCCATTGTAAAAATTGATGACGTGCAGCAAATTTTCCTGATTTGAGTTATCCTCTAGCACATTCCAAGTGCGTCAATTCTCTTCAATTATCACAATTTTGCTTTAAGTTACGCAAAAATCAACAATAGCGTGTATTATATTGTTTGCGGCGTAAAAACCGCATAAGTGATGGCGCTTTTTAGTGTGTTTACCCTGAATTATTGCAGAAGAGACATTCTGTTTTTTCTTGCTTTAATACAACAAGTACGGATTTTTGATCATGTCTCTCAAACAAATTACCTCTTTGCCTACCTACAACCCGAATCGCGTCCTCGATGCGATCATCGACAAGCTGCAACTGAAAAATGACGCCGCCTTGTCGCGAGCTCTGGAAGTGGCGCCACCTGTTATCAGCAAGATTCGTCACAATACCTTGCCGATCGGCGCCACGATCCTCATCCGCATGCATGAAATCAGCGATTTCAGCATTCGTGAATTGCGCGAGTTGATGGCTGCCTAAGAGCGCCTGACAGACGGCAAACTGAGAGGTGCCGTCTGGGTAAGTCAGGCTTGCCGCGTGCGGCAGCCACAGCTGTTTGCCGCTTTTCTATTGCGGGTCGCGGTTCAGTACCGGACGATCGAGATAGAAACGCCCCATGTCCAGTCCAGCCGAGGACGACTTGACCACCGCCGCCGTCAGTGAGGCAGGCGCGCTGGAAAAGGCGGTGTTGGCAGCCCCGGTCGCGCGGCCCGAATACGCCGTCGCCTGTACCGCTGCGCTGGAAAACGCCGTTTGCACGGTCCGTCCCGAGTAGGCCGTCGCCTGTACCGCCGCACTGGAAAATGCTGTTTGTACGGTCCGTCCCGAATACGCGGCTTGCACGGCCCGTCCCGAATACGCCGTTTCTGCGCGGATATAATCTTCCCCGAACGTTTGTTCATACAGCTGTTTCATGCGCTCGCCCACGCGATGGTGCGCCGCCTCGTCGTCTTCGCCGCGCAGGCCGATGTAGGGGAAATGATGGAGGAAGTAGCCGAACACCTGTTCGCAGTCGGCCGCATATTTCAGGGTGTCGAGGATGTGGTAGTGCCAGAACGTATCGACGTCCATCAGTGGCGCCGTCTCTTCTTCCGGAAACTGTTTCATCAGGATCAGGAAGCGGCGGTATTCGAATTCCACCGCATTCGCCTTCTCCAGGCTCCATCCTTCGCCTGACTCCCGGTGCATCAGCTTGACCTTGATCGCGTCCAAATTCAAATCGGCAATTGCCTTGAAACTGTCGTTCGTATCCATGAATGTCCTTTGGTGAAGAGCGTTGTGGGAAATACGGTGAAACAAGGGAAAGCGGTGGGTTTGTCCTCCTGGCAAGTAGTCGAGGAATGCCTGGCCCATGGCGGGCGGGCGCTGAGTTGATCTACATTAATATTGCATTTAATTACGAAATACGCAAGCTGAGCTTGTTGTCTGCGTGGCGCGCCGCTCAGCCGCTGGCCCGGATTTCCTCCTGGTAAGGGAAGCCGGTGGCGTCCGCGCCCAGCGGCACGCTGACGTGCACGCTCATGCCGGCCCCAGGGCTGCTTTCGATATGGAAAGTGCCACCTAGCAACTTGATGCGCTCCTCGATGCCCACCAGGCCAAACGAGCCCAGCTTGTTGCGCCCGTCGATGGCCGCGCCCACGCCGTTGTCGCAGATGCTCATCGACACCGTATCGCGGCACTTTTCCAGCTTGACCCGCACGCGGCTGGCATTCGCATGCTGGGAAATATTGCTGAGCGACTCTTGCAGGATGCGGAACAGGGCCGTCGCGCATTGATCGCTGAGGCAAATGTCGTCATGGCTTTCGCTCACTTCGCAGGCGATGCCCGTGCGCTGGCGAAATTGCGCCACCTGCCATTCGACGGCCGCATTCACTCCCAGGTCCAGCACGGTGGGACGCAAGTCGTTGATGATCTGCCGCACGCTCTTGATGGTGGTGTCGATCTGCTCCAGGGTCGAGCGGGCGCGGGCGTTCAGGCGCGGATGGCGGCGCTGCGTGCGCGAAGCCAGCATGTCGGCGTCGATGCGCAAGACCAGCAGGTTCTGTCCCAGGTCGTCGTGGATTTCCCGCGCGATGCGCTTGCGCTCTTCTTCCTTGATCTGGTCGGCATGGGCCGCCAGGCGGCGCAGTTTCTGGTGCGACAGCTGCAGGCGGATCTGGCTGGCGCGCAACTCCTCCGTCATGCTGTTCGCCATCTGGATGGCGCGCCGGCGCGATGACGCCAGCGTATGGAACAGCATGTACAGCAGCATGGTGCTGGCGAAGCCGATCAGCAGGGCCAGCCACGGCAAAAAGGCGCTGAAGCGCGTGTACAAGTCGCTCTTGCGCACGCTGAACAGCGCTTGCCACACGCGGCCATTGTGTTTGATCAGCATCGTGCTGCTCAGGTAACGCCCTGAGTTGCCGGGCAGCCACCATGGCGCATGCATGCCCTCCATCGTGCTGTCGAAGACGGGGCGCATGTCGTGCGGCAGTTGCAATGGTTCGCGTGCCTGCGGGCCGATATCGAACAGGGTCAGGCGGACGTTGCGTACCGGCATGTCCGCCAGCGCGCTGCGCATCATCGTCACCAGGTCGTAGCCGATGCCGACGGAGCCCTGGTAAGCCGCGCGCCGCTGCTCCACCGTGTCGGTCGGCATGCCGAAGCGGTACACGGGCAGGCGCATGGCCATGCCCGTCAATTGGGGGCGGCCTTCCATCGGCACGGGCATGCCGGAATTGCTGAGTTGGCCGGAATCGCGCGACTGCGCCAGCGTTTCGGCGATCAGGGGGCGCGAGGCGATGTCATAGCCATACTTTTCCGGGGCGCTGGCGATCGGTTCGATGTACATCAGCACGGAATAATGGGCGCGCGGGGCGGGCGGATGGATGGCAAAGGCCGGATAGCCGTCGCGCCCGGGCGGATAGTCGCGCCGTATGGCCGCTTCGACAGCGGCGCGCTGATTTTCGTCCAGTTCCTCGCTGTAATTGAGGTTCATCACGCCCGGATAATTCTGTTGAAGGGCGATATTCGCCACGTAGCGGTGGAATTGCTCGCGGCTCACGTGTTCGTTGGCGTGGAACAGGCTGGCCGTGCCGCGCAGCAGGTTGGCATACGACTTGACGCGCGACTCGATGTTTTTCTGGGTATTGCGCGCCAGATTGTTGAACAGGTCGCTGGCGTCGTTTTCGATCGACAGCGAAGCGGCCATGTAGAACAGCAGGCCTACCATCATCGACATGACAAAGCCGAGCAGCCACAGCGGTTTTTTTTCAGCAGCTAAAGGGTGTTCGCCGACAGTAGAAGACATCGCCATCCGCATCAGGAAGAGAAATCGGGTGCCGCCTGTGTGGTGGAGGCTGTAGCAAGCTGCACAAGCACTAATTGCAAATTGCTTAATATATGCCTAATATACAAAACTATCGTGAATATAGTCAACAGGCAATATTTTTCTTTGAAACGAAAAAAAACCGCCGCAGCGGTTTTTTTCGTGTGTCGTCCAGTCCTTATTTGGCGGGCTGCCAGCTGTCTTTCAGGGTGACGATGCGGTTGAAGACGGGCTTGCCCGGCTGGCTGTCGACCCGGTCGGCCGCGAAATAGCCGTGGCGCTCGAACTGGAAGCGCTGTTCCGGCTGGGCCAGTTCCGCGCCCGGTTCCAGCCACGCCTGCACCACTTCCTTGGCCAGCGGGTTCAGGGCCAGCTTGAAGTCCTTGCCGCCCGCGTCCGGCTGCGGGTCGGTGAACAGGCGGTCGTACAGGCGTACTTCGGCGGGAATCGCCGTCGGCGCGCTGATCCAGTGCATATTGCCCTTGACCTTGTAGTTGGCGCTGCCTTCCGTGCCCGACTTGCTGTCCGGGAAGTAGGTGCAATGCACGGCGACGACCTTGCCGTTTTCATCCTTGTCGAAGCCCGTGCACTCGACCACGTAGCCGTAGCGCAGGCGAACCTTGCTGCCCGGCTTGTCGTCGATGGGCGGATACAGGCGGAAGTAACCCTTGTTCGGCACTTCCATGAAGTCGTCTTCCTCGATCCACAGCTCGCGCGAGATGGGGAAGGTGCGCACGCCCCGTTCCGGGAAGTGCGGGTGCACGGGCGCCGTGCATTCCACGCTTTCGTTGTCGGGGAAATTGTCGATGATCAGTTTCAGCGGACGCAGCACGGCCACCGTGCGCGGCGCCTTCGGATCCAGGTCTTCGCGCAGGCAGCCTTCGAGCACGCTGTAATCGATCCAGCCGTCGGATTTCGTCACGCCTGTGCGTTCGCACATCAGCTGGATCGCTTCCGGCGTGTAGCCGCGGCGGCGCATGCCCACCAGGGTCGGCATACGCGGGTCGTCCCAGCCGTCGACGATTTTTTCCTCCACCAGCTGGCGCAGCTTGCGCTTGCTGGTGACGATGTAGGTCAGGTTCAGGCGCGAGAACTCGAACTGGTGCGGCACCGGTTGCTGGAAGAAGCCGCCGGCGGCCAGGGTTTCCAGCAGCCAGTCGTAGAACGGACGGTGATCCTGGAATTCCAGGGTGCAGATCGAATGCGTGATGTTTTCCAGCGCGTCCGAGATCGGGTGCGTGTAGTCGTACATCGGATAGATGCACCAGGCGTCGCCCGTGCGGTGGTGATGCGCATGGCGGATGCGGTAGATGGCCGGGTCGCGCAAGTTCATGTTCGGCGAACTCATGGCGTCTTCGCTCATCTTCGCGCGCAGGATGTGTTCGCCATCCTTGAACTGGCCCGCCTTCATGGCGCGGAACAGGGCCAGCGATTCGTCGCGCGGACGGTCGCGGAACGGCGAATTCTTGCCGGCCTGGCCGAAATTGCCACGGTTGGCGGCCATGTCTTCGGCGCTCTGGCTGTCCACGTAGGCAAAGCCCGCCGTGATCAGGTATTCGGCCATCGCGTACAGCTGGTCGAAATAGTCGCTCGCGTAGTGCAGGTGGCTCTGGCCATCGCCATTCTTTGGTTCCCAGTCAAAGCCCAGCCATTTCACGCTGTCCATGATGGTGTCGACGTATTCCTGCTCTTCCTTGGCCGGATTGGTGTCGTCGAAGCGCAGGTTGCACTGGCCGGCGTAATCGCGCGCCAGGCCGAAGTTGACGCAGATCGACTTGGCGTGGCCCACGTGCAGGTAGCCGTTCGGCTCCGGCGGGAAACGCGTGATCACCTGGGGCAGGCCGGGACGCACGTGGGCGCCGGCAGCCAGGTCGGCTTCGATGATGTTACGCAAGAAATTGGGCGCCAGCGCTGGCGCGGCGGTATTCGGTTTATCGTTGCTCATTGATCAATGCGAAAGAGTGACAGTAAAGAGCATTTTACCGTACAGCCAGCGCTTTATAAGCACGTATTTGCCCCCATTTCCCAGCATGTCAGCGACGCGGAAGCCGTTCTATAGGATAATTCGCCTTTAATTAGTAGAAATTCGCGCCTCCGGAGCCTTTTATGGAAAATTTATATAACGTCCTCGGTGTCGCGCCCAATGCCAGCGACGATGAAATCAAGAAGGTCTACCGTTCGCTGGCCATGCGCTTCCACCCCGACCGCAACCAGGCCCCCGGCGCCGAGGCGCGCTTCAAGAGCGTCACCAAGGCGTATGAAATCCTGGCCGACCCGGCCAAGCGCGCCGAATACGACCAGAGCGTGAACCACCGCATCATCATCGACCCGGAAGCGGAAGCGTATGCCCTGTGGTGCGGCGTATTCCGCCTGCATGGCACGGTGTTGCCTGTCGATTAAATCGATGCGGCCCGCATCAACCGGCCAGAATTACTTGAAAAACAACAACAACGGCGCTTTTAATTGAGCGCCGCGCATCACATTGGAAAGCACAGCATGAGAAGAGTACACCCTGAATTCGCGTACCAGTCGCGCGAGCTGGAAGGCCAGATCGAAGGCATCCTCGGCGACCCGCCGAACCGCAAGAACTACAAGAGCATGGTTGACGCGCTGGTCAGCGAATACGCCAGCGGCGGCGGCATCGAAGACGTGAACATGCTGGCCTTCGCGCTGGTCGACCACATCGCCTTCAGCGACCCGAAAGGCTTGCTGGCCGAGAGCGAAGACTACGAGTTCGGCGACCCTGCCCGCGTGTTTGCCATGGCCACGTGCGCCGCGCCGGAAGCGGCGAAGATGTACACCGCCATCGAGGACAGCTTCCCCGACCTGGCGCGCCAGGCCATCATCACGGCCTTTTTGCACAAGAATCCGCGCCTGTGGGACGACGACGACCAGTCGCTCGACCAGCTGGCCGCCAATGATGACGGCGACGACGAGATTGATGAAGACGAAGCCACCGACGATTTCGCCCAGATGTTTGACCAGGATGGAGATGACCATGGCCGATAATGACGACAAAAAAAGCAATCTTCCCGCGCTGACGAAGCAAGTCACGGAACTGGTGCTGTCCGGTTCCCTGGGCCATGCCGAGCAGGCGTTTGCCGATGCGGCCGACCAGTATGGCGACCTGGCCGTGGTGGAAGTGCTGAGCGCCATCCCGCCGCAGGTGACGGCGCTGCACCTGGCCGGTTTCGACGGCGGCAAGATGTCGCTGGCGACCCTGCTGGTGCCGCCGAAGGCCTGGGCCGACAGCCTGGCCTTCATCGCCGCCACCTGGAGCGACGACCAGATCGAGGACGATCCGGAACGCATCGCCGAAGCCCTGTTCGCGCACATCCACGGCGTGGTGTTTTCCACCGACGACGCCGAGCGCCGCCGCGAGCTGCTGCTCGAAGCGTCCGCCACCGACTGGGGCGCCACGGCGTTCGCCATCCTGTTCTCGATGGCGCCGAAGGAAATCCTCGAAGTGGCGGGCGAGATCGTCATCAAGGGACCGTATGTGACGGGCGTGACCTCGTCCGACAACGACATCGTGCCGCTGGCCGTCGAGCTGGCGCAGGCGAATGAAGACGGCTGGGACCGCTCACTGTTCGAACTGTTCCCCGACTTCCGCCACAGCGCCGACCTGGCCGACGCCGAGTACTCGGACGACCCGGACGAAGAGCCGACCATGTTGCAGCGCAGTACCAAGGAATTGCTGTACCGCCTGCGCAAGCAAGTGCCGAGCACGCGCAGCGCGCCGCGTTCCAGCACGCGCCGCAGCCTGGGCACGGGCATTTTCTCGTAATGAAAGCAGGGAACGTCTAATGCTGCCAGCAATTGTTGTAGAGAATCTTCCGCGCCTCGTGCGCGCCATCAAACTGTTGCCGGGCGACCCGCGCGAAGACGCGGCGCTGAACCTGGCCGATGAGTTGACGGGCATCACGGCCATGGTGGCCGAGAAGTTCACGAATGAACGCACGGCCGACGGCATCCAGAAAGCGTTGTACCTGACGGTGGGCGGCGTGTCCCTGGGCCTGGAGCAGGCCGTCACGCATGAAGGCGACCAGGCCGCGCTCGATTTCCTCGTCGAGCACGGCGCCGAGCACGCCTTCCAGGTGGGCTTTCGCCTGATCAAGGAATTGTCGCAGCTGCCTGAAGACGCCCTCGTCGGCGAATACGACCAGGACCCCGTCTACCTTGCGCGCCGCCTGCGCGAGCTGTTCATCGATATTTGCCAGGCCGACCCGAACCAGAACTGGGCCGGCTATGAAAAGTATGCGTTGCAGTTGCAGCAGCGCAAGGAAGTGCAAGCCGTCGTGCGCCTGGCCGGCTGGCTGCGCCGCCACCATGACAACGGCCCCGTCAGCGACAGCGACTTGAATGCCGAAGGCGTCATCGCCCTGGCCATCATTTTCGCCATCGAAGGAGGCGGGCGCATCGTGGCGCGCACGGGCCAGAAGGAGTTCGAGCGCTTCGTGCGTTCCGTGCGCAAGAACAAGCCCGACTTCGAGGAAGGCTGGGCCGCCCTGGTGGCCAAGGTGCCCGTGCAGCACCATCCCGTGCTGCTCGACCGCATCGCCTCGTATCGCCGCAGCTGCACCGTCGTGCATAAAATCCTCACGCGGGCCAGCATGAAGAGCCTGTTCGAGGACCTGGAAAACTACGCGGGGTCGGAGCTGGACGCCGACTACTCGTAAGCGTTGTCCACCTGGGCCGGCATATGCCGGCCTATTCTTTTTCTGCCAGCGCCGCTTCCTCGGCCAGTTTCACGAACGCCGCCACCAGCGGCGACGTCTCTTCTTCCCTTTGCGCAAGTAACAGACTGGTGCTCGCCTGCGGGTCGGCGATCGGGCGGTAGCACACGCCATCCATGCGGATGCGGTCGAACGAGGCGGGCAGCACGGAAATGCCGCAGCCGGCCGCCACCAGGCCGATGATGGTCGACGCTTCGCCCGCTTCCTGCGCCACCTGGGGCACGAAGCCGGCCGCCTTGCACAGGCGGAAAATCTGCGGATAAATCCCCGTGCCCGCATCTTTCGGGTACATCACAAAGCCTTCGCCCGCCATGTCGGCAATGGCGATGGCCTCCTTGGCCGCCAGCGCGTGGGCGACGGGCAGCACGAGGAACAGCGGGTCCTGGCGCAATTCGGTGAGGCGGATATCGTCCGGATACGTCGTTTCCGGCGGGCGCACGAAGCCCAGGTCCATCGTCCTGCCCGAGATCGCTTCAAGCTGATGCAGGGTCGCCATTTCATGCAGGGTCAAGGTGACGTGCGGGAATTGCTGGCGGTAGCGGTTGATGACGGTGGCGAAATACGGCGTAAACGGCGTGGAAAAGGTGAAGCCGATGCGCAGTTCGCCCGCTTCGCCCCGCTGCGCCCGGCGCGCCGTGACGGCCGCCTGTTCCGCCAGGGCCAGGATGCGCCGCGCATCGTCGAGGAACAGCGTGCCCGCCTGCGTCAGCCGCACGGAGCGCTTGTTGCGCTCAAACAACTGCGCGCCCAGTTCCGCTTCCAGTGCCTGGATTTGCTGGCTCAGGGGCGGCTGGCCGATGTGCAGGCGCTCGGCCGCGCGCGTGAAGTGCAGCTCTTCGGCGACGGCGACAAAGTAACGCAGGTGGCGCAGTTCCATGTTGGTCCAGTAATCGTTTTAAAATATGAGTTGGGCCTTGAATATATATTGGACGATATGAGTTGGCAATCCTAAGATGAAGACTCGCTTCCTTTCCGAAACACGGCCATGTCTGATTCATCGCTCGCCTTTGCTGCCCATACCGCTACTCCCGCCGCGCCCGTTCCCGTCCCGCGCACGGCCATCGCCAAGGGGTCGCTCGAATTCAAGCGCAGCAATCGCGCCCTGTTCTTCGGCGGCTTTTCCACCTTCAGCCTGCTGTACTGCATCCAGCCCCTGTTTCCGCTGCTGTCGCACCAGTTTCACCTGACGCCCGCGCAAAGCAGCTGGTCGCTTTCCGTGTCGAGCGGCTTGCTGGCCATCTCGCTGGTGCTGCTCAGTGCCGTCTCGGACCGGGTCGGCCGCAAGCCGCTGATGGTGGCGTCGATGTTTTCCGCAGCAATACTCACCATTCTGTCCGCCTTCGCGCAGGATTATGCGCAATTGCTGGCGATTCGCGCCGCGCTGGGCGTGGCCTTGGGCGGCATGCCGGCCGTGGCCATGGCCTACCTGGGCGAGGAAATCGAAGGGCCGTCCCTGGGCCTGTCGATGGGGCTGTATATTGCCGGCAGCGCGTTTGGCGGCATGTCGGGACGGCTGGTGGCGTCCATGCTCAGCGATTTCCTGTCGTGGCGCTGGGCGCTGGGCGTGCTGGGCGTGGCCGGCGTGCTGGCGGCGGCGGAATTCTGGCGCAGCCTGCCTGCGTCAAAGAATTTCGTGCCCAGCACCAAAGGCTGGAATGCCTTGCCGCATGCCGTCAAGCAGCATTTTTCCGACCGGGGCTTGCCCTGGCTGTTCTGCCTGGCCTTCGTGCTGATGGGCTGTTTCGTCAGCCTGTATAACTACATCGGCTACCGCCTGCTGGCCGCGCCCTTCGGCTTGCGCCAGAGCACGGTCGGCTTGCTGGCCTTTTTGTACCTGATCGGTATCTTCAGTTCCGTCTGGGCGGGCCGCCTGGTGGACCGCCTGGGACGCCGGGGCGTGCTGTGGATCATGCTGTCGCTGATGCTGTCCGGCATAGTCTTGACCTTGTTCGACGCGCTGCCGCTGATCGTCATCGGCATGGCGCTGGCCACCTTCGGTTTCTTTGCCTCGCATTCGATCGCCAGCAGCTGGGTCAGCCGCCGCGCCCGCGCGCCGCAGGCGCTCGCTTCGGCCTTTTATCTGCTGTTTTATTACCTGGGATCGAGCCTGATCGGTTCCGCCTCGGGCATGATGTGGGGCTTCGACGGCTGGACGGGCGTGGTCGCCATGCTGGGCCTGTGCCTGGGCGGCGGGGTGCTGATCGCCCTGCGCCTGCGCCACTTGCAGCCGCTGGGTGCGCGCGAAGCCGTCGGCTGAGCGGTTATTTGGGGCAGTTGCCGATCATCGTTTCCCCCTGCTTGCCGGCGCGCGTGGTCACGCACAAGGTGCCCAGCGCGCTGGTGATTTTATAAGTGCGGCTGCCCTTGGCCTCGTTCGCGCCCACTTCCTCGATTCTTGACGCTTCATACCATTTCGGCGGCACGGCTGCGTAGGCTTCGGCAAAGCCTTGCTGCATGCGCTTGAACGCGGTGTCCTCGAGTTTTTGTTCTCCCCGCTGCGGGAATTCCTTGCGTAAATCCCTGTCGATCTTGCCCACGTCGCGCTTGGCTTGCGCCAGGATGTCGGCCGCGCTGGGCGGTGAGCTTGCCGTGATCGCTTGCGGCGTTGCTGACGCTGGCGCGGGTATCTGCTCGACGGCGGGCGGCGGCAAGGTCCGGCTGGCGGGCGCCGAAACTGGTATTGGCAGGCGCGGCGGGCGCGCTGCGGCTGCTTTTGCGCTGGGCAACGGAACGGGTACCGGCCTGGTCGCCGCCGGGAGCGTGTGGCGCAGCCAGGTAATGGATGGACCTTGCGGCAGATTCTCGTCCGTGTGGGCGCGGGGCCGCGATTGCAGGACAAGATACGCGAAACCCACGTGCAGCAGGACGATCAGCAGCAGGCCGGGAGCGCGGCGGGGCAGGGGTGGCAACGAGGTCATGGGTGGCAAGGCGGTTCAGGTACGCCAATGTATCTGAAGGATTTGATAATTATCTAAAATGTCACAAGCGCTTACAAAAAAGTGCCACATGGAAATTGCGACGCCATGGCCGCTGGTGCGGAACCCTGCGCCGTCTTGACGATCCAATTCCAGATACATGGGAAGACACAGGGAGGACACATCATGATGCAAGTGAAGGAAGTGGCACGGCGCTTTGGCGCCATTGAACACGCGATCGGGCACGCTGCCCAGTTGTGTGGCAAGCAGCAGGGCATGCCCGTGGACCTGCAGGACTGCATCCAGCAGCTGGACCAGCAAAAGGGCGCCGTGCGGCAAGCCATCGACACGCAAGACGATGCGCGCATCCGGCAAACCGTCGATCAGATGGAGTCCTTGGGCGACCGCGCCAAGCGGGCGTGCGGCACGGCGTCCAGCGTGACGCCGGAAATGAAGAGCGCGGTGCTTAAGGTCCACGATGAGTTATCGGACCTGAAGCACCAGCTGCATTAGCTACATCTGGCGGAACAGATGCGCATATAAAGGGCTGACGCGCAGTTGCGCCGGGTGCTGGCGCAGGGTCAGCGACAGCTTGCCGGCGTCGTCGCGCACGGCCGTGGCGATGGCGCTGGCGTTGACGATGGTGCCACGGTGGATTTGCCAGAATTGTTGCGGGTCCAGCTGGGGCAACAACTCCTTCAGGCTCGTGCGTATCAGCGCTTCGCTATCCCGGCAGACGACGTTGATATATTTGTCCAGCGCCTCGAAATACACGACGTCGGCCAGGGCGATCATGCGCACGCTGTTGCCCACGGCCGCCCGTATCATGTGCAGTCGCGGCGCGGACGGCAGCATGGCCTGCAGCTGGCTCAACAGGCGGGCCATGTTGGCGTCGCCGACGGGTCCGGCTGACGGCGTTGCTGGCGGCGCTGTCGCGGTTGTTGCTGTAGCGGTGCCGCTGCTGCCGTCGCGCAAGCGCTGCCGCAGGCGTTCCACCGTCTTGCCCAGGCGCGCATCGTTGACGGGTTTTAACACGTAATCGGCTGCCGCATGCTCGAAGGCGGCCAGCGCGTATTCGTCGTAGGCGGTGACAAACACGATGTGCGGGAAAGGCAAGCCATCCGGCCACTGTTCCGCCAGCTCCTCGGCCGCTTCCAGGCCCGTCTTGCCTGGCATCTTGATGTCGAGAAACAGAATGTCGGGCCGCAGCGCCAGGCCTTGCTGCAAGGCCTCCACGCCATTGGGACACGTGGCAACGATGTCGAGTTCCGGCCACAGCCGCTGCAAGGCGTGCGCGAGGGCGGCGGCGAGTATCGGTTCGTCTTCGGCGATCAGGGCGCGTGGGCTAGGGTTGGTCATGGCGTGGGGCTCGTGGTGGTGGGGGGAAGGGGAAGTGTCAGGCAGGCGGTGGCGCCCGCCCGATGGTTGGCGGTCAGCGACAGGCTGGCGGCATCGCCATGCATGCCGCGCAGGCGTTCGCGGATATTCGCCACGCCCAGCTGCGTGCCCTTGGTCTGGCCCGGATGGTCGAGGCCCAGGCCATCGTCGCTGACGGTGAGCAGCAGCACGCCAGCGTCCGTGGATGCCTGCACGTGGATGTGTCCGCCTTCGATCTTCGGTTCCAGGCCGTGCTGGATGGCATTTTCCACCAGCGGCTGCAGCAGCATGGGCGGCACCTTGAGCTGGCGCAAGGCCTCGGGCAAGTCCAGCGTAAAGCGCAGGCGCGCGCCCATGCGGATGGACATCAGGCCCAGGTAAGCTTGCATCAGGGCAAATTCCTGCTCCAGGGTGGTGGATCCGGCGCGCGACGAACTCAGGGTGGCGCGCAGGTACTGGATCAGCTGGTCGAGCAGCAACTGGGCGCGCTCCGGGTCAAAGCTGATCAGGCCCTGCAGGTTGGCCAGGGTGTTGAACAGCATGTGCGGTTCAATCTGCGCCTGCAGCAGCTGCAGCTGGGCCTGCATGGCCTGGCGCGCCACGGACTCGGCGCGGGCCTTTTCCTGGGCCGCCGTCATTTGCAAGCGGGCGATCTTTTCGCGGCTGGAGAAAAACAGCACGGCGCCGCCCGTGGCCAGCAGGGTGAACACGAGCGTGCCCATCATCTGCGTGGGCAGCAGGTTTTCGAAGCCGCCCACGTCCACGCCAGTCAGCCAGCCGAACAGGGCCACGCCCAGCATTTGCGCCACGGGCACGGAAAGCAGGATGATGAGCATGAAGGGCAGGAATTTCGGCCGCTGGCCTTCGCCCCACAGGGTCAGGCGCATGCCGTCGATCAGCAGGAAGGCGATCGTGCCGATGCACATCGAGGCGACCAGGTTTTGTCCGAAATGGCTGCCCGGATTGAGGATGAAGGTAATGACCAGCGCGCAGATCACGTTCAGCGCCAGCGCATAACGCGCGTCCGGCAGCATGCGGTAGTAGGGCGAGCGGCGCTTGGCGGGGGCGTCGGCTAAGGGGGTGTCGGAGTTCATGGATATGTCTGCTGGTAGCGATGGGGCATTGTGTGCCAGCGCCGGTCAGGGCGCAACAGGACTGCGACGAAACGGGCCTGGCGCGCCGCCATTCGCCGCGGTGGGTCGCCAAACGGGACCGCTTTACTTTTCAGGACGGGCGCGCAATAGTATGGCAAGACAGTCTTTGCTATGAAGGAAATCCCATGTGGCCCTATCCACGCACCCTGGCGCACCGCGGCGGCGGCACCCTGGCGCCTGAAAACACCCTGGCCGCCCTGCGCTGCGGCCTGGCCTACGGCTACCGCGCCGTGGAATTCGACGTCATGCTGGCGTCCGACGGCGTGCCCGTCGTCGTGCACGACCCCGAGCTGGGCCGTACCGTGGCCGGCAGCGGCCATGTCAACGATTACACGGCCGCGCAATTGGGGGCGATGGAGGCGGGCGCCTGGTTCGGCCCCGCTTTCGCGGGCGAGGGCGTACCCACTTTCGAGGCCGTGGTGGCGTATTGCAAGGCGCAGCGCATCTGGATGAATATCGAAATCAAGCCGGCGCCCGGCTTCGAGGTGCAGACGGGCACGCTGGTGGCGCGCGCCACGCGCGATTACTTTGCGCAGGAAATCGCCGCCGGCGAATTGTTGCCGCTGCTGTCGTCGTTCAGCATCGCCGCCCTGCAGGCGGCACGCCAGGCGGCGCCGGAACTGGCGCGCGGCTGGCTGGTCGAACAGATACCGGATGGCTGGGCGCGCACGGCGAAGGAACTGGGCGTGGTGGCGCTCCATTGCAACCACCAGCGGTTGACGCGCGCGCTGGCGCAGGAAGTCAAAGGGGAGGGATTGGGGCTGTTTTGCTATACCGTCAACAGCCCGGAACGGGCCAGCGAACTGCTGGCCTGGGGTGTGGACGGGTTTTGTACGGACAGGATCGATCTGATTAAACCGGGCTGACCTTACCCAATGCAAAATCCGGGGTCAGTCCCTTCGGGAGTGGAATTTTCCCCATTGGAAAAAATTCCCCCGGTCGGGTCTGACCCCAGCAGTTGCCGTCTAGTCAAACATTAAAAGGTCACGCGCATTCCCATAGTCAAGTTGCGCCCCGTCAACGGCGCCGCGTTCTTGATGAACGAGGTGTGGCTGTACGCCAGCTCATTCGTCAGATTGTTTGCCTTGATGTAGAACTGGGCTGGCGTCGTGCCGATGCGCGTGTCGTAGTTGGCGGACAGGTTCAGCATGTTGTAGCCTGGCGTGGCCGTTTCGAACGCGGCGACCTTGTCCTGCTTGCCCACGCGGTAGAACTCGGCCACGCCGCTCCATGCCTGCCAGTTGGCGTCGAATTTCACGCCAAAACGCTGGGCCGGGATGCGCGGCAAATTATTGTTGCCATCCGCGCCGCCATCGGCCAGCTTGGCCCGCACGTAGTCGCCGAAGACGCTGGCGCCGAACATGGGGTTCAATTGCTGGCGGATCTGCCCTTCCACGCCCGTAAAGGTGGCGTCGCGCTGGGCGTACTGGATCAGCTGGAAGCCTTCGTGGCTGTCCAGCGTGGCGCCGAAGATGTAATTGTCCACCTTGTTGCGGTAGGCGCTGGCCGAGAAGGTCGTGGCGCCCGCATATTTGCGCAGGGTCAAATCGATATTGTTCGACGTTTCCTTGCCCAGGTTTTGATTGCCCAGTTCATACGTGGCCGTGGCCATGTGCACGCCGTGCGCATACAGTTCCTCGGCGCTGGGCAGGCGGTGCGTGCGCGAGATGGTCGAGCCCAGCGAATACTGGGGCGCGAATTTCCACACGGCGCCCAGAGACACGGACGTGCCCTTGGCGCTGCGGTCTTGCAGGGTGGCGCTGTCGATCTTGATGTCTTGCCATTCGTGGCGCAAGCCCGCTTCGAAGCGCCATTGGTCGAGCTTGTATTCCTCGACCAGGAAGGCCGCGTGTTTCTTCGTTACTGTCGGCGCCACGTAGGCTTCCTCGCCCAGGGCGGAGAAATCGCGCTTCGACGTTTGCAGGCCGACCACGCCGCGCCAGCCGAAGACGGGATGGTGTTCCATTTCCAGGCGTGCGTCGTGGCCCTTGTTCTTGAAGGTGGTGGCGATTTCCGTGCCTTCGATTTCATCGTGCTTGTAATCGGTGAATGCGGCGCGCAGGCGCAGCTTGGCGAAGCCGGGCACGGGATCGCGCAATTCGCCGCGCACGTCCCAGCGCTCGCTCTTGAGCTTCACGTAGGGAACGGCGCCATCTTCGTGGTCGTGCTCTTCCTCGTCGCCATGGCCGTGGCCTTCGTGGCCGCCGCAATGCAGGTGCGTGCCGTGCGGGTGGCAGCTTTCGAATTCGTGGTTGTGGCCGGGCAAGCCGTATTCCGCATGCTGGCTGGTGAAGGCCAGGCCCAGGAAGCCGCGCTGTCCCACCCATGACACGCCCACGCTGCCCGTGTCCGTCTTGTTGTAGCTGCCGGCGACGGTCGAGCCACCTTCCCAGCCGCTGCCGACCTTGTATTCTTTTGCGTCGCGCTTGACGCCTTCCGCGTGGAAGGCGATGTTGCCGGAGCCGCCCGTCACTTCAAAGGCGCCCGCCTTGTCGCGCGCGGCCGAGTTGGCGCGCACTTCCGCACTGCCTTCAAAACCCTTGGCCGGCACGCGCGTGGGGATTTTCTTGTCGATCACGTTGACGACGCCACCGACGGCGCCGCCGCCGTAGGCCAGCGCGGACGGGCCGCGCAAGACTTCAATCTGTTCCGACAGCATCGGTTCGGCCGCCACCGCGTGGTCGGGGCTGATGGTCGACGCATCCTGCACTTCGGCGCCATCGGACAGCACCTTGACGCGGGGGCCATCCATGCCGCGGATGATGGGACGGCTGGCGCCGGCGCCGAAATGGCTGGACGTGATGCCGGGCTGGCCGGCCAGGGTTTCACCCAGGGTCGCCTCGCGGGCGCGCACCAGCTCCTCGCCTTCCAGCACGGTGACTGGCGTGCTCATGTCGTCGCTGCCCAGGGCCAGGGCGCTGGCCGAGACGGTCACGGCAGGCAAGGTGGTCGCGTGCTGCGCCAGCGCGCTGGCAGGGGCGGCAAAGGCCAGCATGATGGCCAGCGCGAGGGGAGTGGGTTGGTGAGGACGGACGGACATGGGCAAATTTCCTTATCGGCTAGCGGTGTTGGCAGGGTTGGGGCGGCGCGTGACAGCTAATGCCTGCCATAAAATGATAATGATAACCCATTATCATTACTGTGTGACAGTTTTTCCGGACGGTGCATATAGGCGGATGGTGTATTCTGTCGGCTATGGAACGCACAACACGTCAAAAAACCGCCATTCAAGCCGCCATCGAGTCGGCCCAGCGCCCCTTGTCGGCGCAGGAAATCCTCGAACAGGCCAGCTTGCAGGTAACGCAGCTGGGCATCGCCACCGTTTACCGCAACTTGAAGTCGCTGGTGCTGGAAGAAAAGGTGCACGTGGTGACCTTGCCGGGTGAAAACCCGCGCTATGAGTCGAACACGGCCGCCAATCACCACCACCACCATTTCCAGTGCACCACGTGCCAGCGCGTGTTCGACGTGCATGATTGCCCGGGCGACTTGAAGCGCATGGCGCCGCAAGGCTTTGTCGTCGAGCGCCACGAACTGACCCTGTACGGCCGCTGCGCCGATTGCAATGCGGCCGCCGGCGCCAGTGCCGCCTGCGCCGCGGCCACCCCGCACGCCTGCGCCAGCGGCCACGACCCGGCCTGAGCTGGCCGGCTGTCGATGTTGGCACGGGCGCAACAATGCCCTGGCCCCCCGTCATTGCCGCACCCCATATCACGTATAATCTTTCCTTTAAAGCTGCCGCCACTCTTTGCCAAAAAAACATGAAATCAACTGAAATCCGCGACAAGTTCCTCAAATTCTTCGAGTCCAAGGGCCATTCCATCGTCCGTTCCAGCTCCCTGGTGCCAGGCAACGATCCGACCTTGCTGTTGACGAACAGCGGCATGGTGCAATTCAAGGACGTGTTTACGGGCACGGACAGCCGTCCGTACACGCGCGCCACCTCGGTGCAGCGCTGCGTGCGCGCCGGCGGCAAGCACAACGACCTGGAAAACGTCGGCTACACGGCGCGCCACCATACCTTCTTTGAAATGCTGGGCAACTTCAGCTTCGGCGACTATTTCAAACGCGACGCGATTCAATACGCGTGGGAATTGCTGACCAAGGTGTATGGCTTGCCGGCCGATAAGCTGACCGTCACCGTGTACATCGAAGATGACGAAGCGTACGACATCTGGGCGAAAGAAATCGGCGTGCCTGTCGAGCGCATCATCCGCATCGGCGACAACAAGGGCTCGCGCTACGCGTCCGACAATTTCTGGCAGATGGCGGACACGGGCCCATGCGGTCCGTGCACGGAAATCTTCTACGACCACGGCGCCGACATTCCTGGCGGCCCGCCGGGCTCGCCTGACGAAGACGGCGACCGTTTCATTGAAATCTGGAACCTGGTGTTCATGCAGTTCAACCGCGACGAAGCGGGTGTCATGCACAAGCTGCCCAAGCCGTGCGTCGACACGGGCATGGGCATGGAGCGCCTGGCCGCCGTGCTGCAGCACGTGCATTCGAACTATGAAATCGACCTGTTCCAGCACCTGATCAAGGCCGCCGCGCGCGAAACGGGCGCCACGGACCTGGAAAACAAGTCGCTGCGCGTGATCGCCGACCACATCCGCGCCGCCGCCTTCATGATCGTCGACGGCATCATTCCTGGCAGCGAAGGCCGCGCCTATGTGTTGCGCCGCATCATCCGCCGCGCCTTGCGCCATGGCCACAAGCTGGGCCAGACGAAACCGTTCTTCTACAAGCTGGTGGCCGACTTGGCTATCGAGATGGGCGGCGCCTATCCGGAGCTGGAAGAAGCCAAGGACAACGTCGCCAACATGCTGAAAGCCGAGGAAGAGCGTTTCGGTGAAACCCTGGAAACGGGCATGAAAGTGCTGGAAGCGCAGCTGGCCAAAGATGCCACGGGCATTGACGGCGCCACCGCCTTCACCCTGTACGAAACCTACGGCTTCCCGCCCGACCTGACGGCCGATATCTGCCGCGAACGCGACATCACGTTCGACCAGGCCGGCTACGACGCGGCCTTGAAGGAAAGCCAGGAACTGTCGCGCAAGGGCGGCAAGACGCACAAGGACAGCAAGGTCGAGTACACGGGCGAGAAAAACACCTTCGTCGGCTACGATCAATTGACGTTCAGCAGCAAGGTCGTCGCGCTGTACGCGGCCGGCACGCAGGTAGCTGAACTGAAAGCCGGTGAAACGGGCATCGTCGTGCTCGACACCACGCCGTTCTACGCGGAATCGGGCGGCCAGGTGGGCGACCAGGGCGTGATCGCCTCGGGCGCTGGCAGCTTTGCCGTCAGCGATACCCTGAAAATCCAGGCCGATGTGTTTGGCCACCATGGCGTGCTGGAGTCGGGCGTGTTGAAGGTGGGCGACGCCGTCTCGGCCGAAGTCGACACGGCCAAGCGCGCGCGCACCATCCGCAACCACTCGGCTACGCACTTGATGCACAAGGCCTTGCGCGAAGTGCTGGGCAGCCACGTGGCGCAAAAGGGTTCGCTGGTCGATCCCGATAAAACCCGTTTCGACTTCAGCCACAATGCGCCGATGACGGCGGAACAGATCGCCGCGGTGGAAACCATCGTCAACAAGGAAATCCTGGAAAATCGCGCCACGCAAGCCCATTTGATGTCGTTTGACGATGCCGTCAAGCATGGCGCGATGGCCCTGTTCGGCGAGAAATACGGCGACGAAGTGCGCGTGCTCGATATCGGCAGCTCGAAAGAGCTGTGCGGCGGCGTCCACGTGCAGCGCACGGGCGACATCGGCCTGTTCAAGATCATCGCCGAAAGCGGCGTGGCCGCCGGCATCCGCCGCGTGGAAGCGGTGACGGGCGAGGGCGCGCTGGCGCTGGTGCAAAGCATCAACCGCCGCCTGGTCGACGCGGCCAACGCGCTGAAGGCGCAGCCGGAAGAGCTGACCGCCCGTATCGTCCAGGTGCAGGACCACGTCAAGGCGCTGGAGAAGGAACTGGCCGCGCTGAAATCGAAACTGGCCTCGGGCCAGGGCGATGAACTGGTCACGCAAGCCGTCGATGTGAACGGCATCAAGGTGCTGGCGGCCGTGCTGGACGGCGCCGACGTGGCCCGTTTGCGCGAAACCATGGACAAGCTGAAGGACAAGCTGAAGACGGCCGCCATCGTGCTGGCCAGCGTGGCTGACGGCAAGGTCAGCCTGATCGCCGGCGTGACGGCGGACGCGACTGGCAAGGTCAAGGCGGGCGAGCTGGTGAACTTCGTTGCACAGCAAGTGGGCGGAAAAGGCGGCGGACGCCCCGATATGGCGCAAGCCGGCGGCACCGATCCGAGTGGTCTGGCGAACGCCCTGGCTGGCGTGCCGGCCTGGGTCGGCGAACGCGCGAAATAAGGCGTAAGCTAGCAGGCATGCGGGGTTTTCGCCCCACAGGCCCTTGAAAACGGCCCGCAGACGGTGTTTGCGGGCCGTTTTGCTGTGTGGAATCTCGTTGTGACACCACAACAGCCGATGAACTATTTTGGTGCAGCGCGTCAATGCCCCTGATTTAGAGTAGTATGTCGAAAATCAGTACAACAAAAATGGTGGGATATTGATGATGAGCGACACACTACTTGATACCGAGATTATGGAATTTCACAAAGAACTCGACGCGCGGGGCTTGAATTGCCCGTTGCCGATTCTGAAGGCGAAAAAGGCTTTGTCAGAGCTGCAAAGCGGCGAAGTGCTGCGCATCATGGCAACCGATCCCGGTTCCGTGCGCGACTTCCAGGCTTTCGCCAAGCAAACGGGCAATGCCCTGCTGTCGCACGTGCAGACGGGCACCGAATTCGTCTTCCTGATGCAACGCAAGTAATTCTGCCAGCCGGGGCCGCCGTGGCGCGGCCTGGTTTTCCTTTCACGCTGGCTCTTTTGCTGCCCTGCAGCGTAGCGGCGGACTCCCCTGAAATCCTCAAAGCTGGACAGTTTAGATGGATTGCTCTAACAAAAAATCGCACGATCGTGCTTAAATTCGGTTCAGGATTCAAATTTCTCTTATAATCGAACGCACAATCAGCACTTGATCCGTCATTTTTATAATTTCCCAAAGGCATAGCTATGAAAGTCTTGGTACCCGTCAAACGCGTGGTCGACTATAACGTCAAAGTCCGCGTCAAGAGTGACGGCACTGGCGTCGATACCGCCAACGTCAAAATGTCGATGAACCCTTTCGATGAGATCGCGCTGGAAGAAGCGATGCGCCTGAAAGAAGCCGGCAAGGTCACCGAAGTGGTCGCCATCTCCTGCGGCGTGACGCAGTGCCAGGAAACCCTGCGCACGGCCATGGCCATTGGCGCCGACCGCGGCATCCTGGTGGAAACGACGACCGAACTGGAACCGCTGGCCGTGGCCAAGCTGGTGAAGTCCCTGGCCGAGAAAGAGCAGCCACAACTGATCATCCTGGGCAAGCAAGCGATCGATGACGACAGCAACCAGACCGGCCAGATGCTGGCAGCCCTGCTGGGTTGGCCGCAAGCCACGTTCGCCTCGAAAGTCGTGCTGGAAGACGGCAAAGTCACCGTCACCCGCGAAGTCGATGGCGGCCTGGAAACCCTGGCGTTGACCTTGCCAGCGATTATCACCACCGACCTGCGCCTGAACGAGCCGCGCTACGTGACCTTGCCGAACATCATGAAGGCGAAGAAGAAGCCGCTGGAAACCGTCAAGCCGGAAGACCTGGGCGTCGACGTTGCGCCACGCCTGAAAACCCTGAAAGTCGTCGAGCCAGCCAAGCGCTCGGCCGGCATCAAGGTAGCAGACGTGGCCACCCTGGTCGCCAAGCTGCGTACCGAAGCCAAAGTCATCTAAGCGGCTTTGCCGTCACTCCAGAACAATTACAGGACATATCATGGTCGCATTAGTTATTGCTGAACACGACAACGCTACCTTAAAGGGCAGCACCCACCATACCGTGACCGCGGCCGCCCAGTGCGGCGGCGACGTGCACGTGCTCGTCGCAGGTTCGAACGCATCGGCTGCCGCCGCTGCCGCCGCGCAAATCGCCGGCGTGACGAAAGTCATCGTGGCCGACGCGCCATATTTTGCCGACGGCCTGGCCGAAAACGTGGCCGAGCAAGTGCTGGCCATCGCCGGCAACTACAGCCACATCCTGGCGCCAGCCACCGCCTACGGCAAGAACATCCTGCCGCGCGTGGCCGCCAAGCTGGACGTGGCGCAAATCTCGGAAATCACCAAGGTCGACTCGCCCGACACCTTCGAGCGCCCGATCTACGCCGGTAACGCCATTGCCACCGTGCAATCTGGCGACAAGGTCAAGGTCATCACCGTGCGCACCACCGGTTTCGACGCCGCTGCCGCCACCGGCGGTGCGGCTGCCACGGAAACCGTCGCCGCCGTTGCCGACGCGGGCAAGTCGGCCTTCGTGGGCCGCGAACTGGCCAAGTCCGACCGTCCTGAACTGACCGCCGCGAAAATCATCGTGTCGGGCGGTCGCGGCATGGGTTCGGCCGAGAACTTCCACATCCTCGAGCCGCTGGCCGACAAGCTGGGCGCCGCCATGGGTGCTTCGCGCGCCGCCGTCGACGCCGGCTTCGTGCCGAACGACTGGCAAGTGGGTCAGACGGGCAAGATCGTCGCGCCATCGTTGTACATCGCCGTCGGTATCTCGGGCGCGATCCAGCATCTGGCCGGCATGAAAGACTCGAAGACCATCGTCGCCATCAACAAGGATCCGGAAGCGCCGATCTTTGCCGTGGCCGACTACGGCATCGTGGGCGATCTGTTCGAGATCGTGCCGCAACTGGTCAAAGAACTGGGCTAATTTAAACCCATCAGGTTTTGTATATCACGAAGCCACGCCGGCCCGCCCCACACGGCGAGCCGCGCGTGGCTTTTTTCTTGGAGAAATAGATGAGCTATCAAGCCCCGCTGAAAGACATGTTGTTCGTCATGAACGAATTGGCCGGCCTGGCCGAAATCCACACCTTGCCCGGCTGCGAAGACGCCACGCCCGACACGGCCGAAGCCGTGCTGGAAGAGAATGCCAAGTTCTGCGGCGGCGTGGTGGCCCCATTGAACGGCCCCAGCGACAAGGAGCCGAGCTTCTGGCACGACGGGCAGGTCACGACGTCAACAGGCTTCAAGGACGCGTTCAAGGCCTACGGCGAAGCGGGCTGGCAGGGCGTGCAGCATCCGACCGAATTCGGCGGCCAGGGCTTGCCCAAGCTGCTGGCCACGCCGTGCATCGAAATGCTCAACTCGGCCAGCATCTCGTTCGCCCTGGTCGCCCTGCTGTCGGACGGCGCCATCGAGGCGCTCTTGACGGCTGGCAGCGATGAACAGAAGGCCACGTATCTGGAAAACCTGGTGTCGGGCAAGTGGACGGGCACCATGAACCTGACGGAGCCGCAGGCCGGTTCCGACCTGGCCGCCGTGCGCACGCGCGCCGTGCCGCAGGATGACGGCACCTATAAAGTCTTCGGCACGAAGATTTTCATCACGTACGGCGAGCACGACATGGCGGAAAACATCGTCCACCTGGTGCTGGCCCGTACGCCGGACGCGCCCGCCGGCGTGAAAGGCATCTCGCTGTTCATCGTGCCGAAATTCCTCGTCAACGCGGACGGCAGCCTGGGCGCACGCAACGACGCGCACTGTGTTTCCATCGAGCATAAGCTGGGCATCAAGGCCAGCCCGACGGCCGTATTGCAGTTCGGCGACCACGGCGGCGCCATCGGCACCCTGGTGGGCGAGGAAAACCGCGGTCTCGAATACATGTTCATCATGATGAACGCGGCCCGCTTCGGCGTGGGCTTGCAAGGCATCGGCCTGGCCGAGCGCGCCTACCAGCAGGCCGTGGCGTTCGCCAAGGACCGCGTGCAGTCGCGCGACCTGGCCGGTTCGCCTGGTCCCGTTTCCATCATCCACCACCCGGACGTGCGCCGCATGCTCATGTCGATGCGCGCGCAGACGGAGGCGGCGCGCGCGCTGGCCTACGTGGGCGCGGCCATCAGCGACGTGGCGCACCACCATCCTGATGCCGGGGTGCGCGCGGAAAGCCTGGCCACCTATGAATACCTGGTGCCCGTGATCAAGGGTTGGGCCACGGAAATGTCGCAGGACGTCACGCGCGACGGCGTGCAAGTGCATGGCGGCATGGGTTTCATCGAAGAGACGGGCGCCGCCCAGCATTACCGCGACGCCAAGATCCTCACCATTTACGAAGGCACGACGGCCATCCAGGCGAACGACCTCGTGGGCCGCAAGACGGTGCGCGACGGCGGCGCCGTGGCGAAAGCCATCATCGCCCAGGTGCGCGCCACGGAAGCCCAGCTGGGCGAACTGTCCGGCGCCGACTTCCAGGCCATGCAGCGCCACCTGGCCGAAGGCAGCGCCGCGCTGGAGGCGGTGGTGGAATACGTGGTGCAGAACATGAAGACGGACATCAAGGCCGTCTTCGCGGGCAGCGTGCCGTATTTGAAGCTGGCCGGCATCGTGCTGGGCGGCTGGCAAATGGCGCGCGCGGCCGTGGCGGCGCAGCAAAGGCTGGGAGAGGGCAGCGGCGACGCGGCGTTCTACAAGGCGAAGATCGCCACGGCGCGCTTCTTTGCCGACCACATCCTGTCGCAAGCACCGGGCTTGCGCGCCACCATCATCGACGGCAGCGCCGGCGTGATGGCCTTGTCGGAAGAGCAGTTTTAAGTTGAAACTTGGCCGGCGCAAGCTGGCTGAATGCAAAAAAGCGCTGGAGATCACTCTCCAGCGCTTTTTTTAACCCCAAAGACAAATGCCGGGGTCAGTCTCTTCGAGATCGGTATCAGTTCCATTGGAACTGATACCCCCGTCGGGTCTGACCCCAGATTTACTCTGCGTTCTTAACGTCGGGCAATGCCGTTGCCGGAATTGCGTACCAAGTCGCCAGCTGCCAGGCCAGGGTCCTGGTCAAACGCGAAGTCGGCCTTGGCGCCCGTTTCGTATTGCACGGTGACGGTCCACACCTTGCTGTTTTTCATGTGGCCTTCCACTTGCTTGCCTGCATACGCGCCGCCAGCGGCGGCGGCCAGGGTGGCCAGGTCCTTGCCGCGTCCGCCGCCCACCTGGCGGCCCAGCAGGGCGCCTGCCACGCCGCCGCCGATCATGCCCAGGGCGCCGCCTTCGCCCGCTTTTTCAGTGACGTTGACTGCCAGCACCTTGCCGCACTCGGCGCAGATCTGCTGCTGGGCGGGCTTGCTGTTCTGGCCGGCGTACGCGTTGCCGGCCTTTTGTGCGGCCTTGGCGTTGATGATGGCCTGGTCGTATTCGCTCTTGGCGTCGCGCAGGCATTGCATGCGGGCCTTCGAATTAGTTTCTTCTGCGCACAATTTCTTGTCGTCCGCATAGCGTGTGCTGGCCTGCTTCGTGTCGTAGGCGTATTGCGCCTTCGGCGACAGGTTTTGCGCGAAGGCGGATGTGCTGAACAGGGCCGTGATGGCGACTGCGAGGATGAGTGGGCGACGAATCATGATCTTCTCCTAGGGGTGTGGAATATGCCAGTAATGTCGGCATTGTGAATGCAGTATAGAGGAAAATCATGATTGCTTACCAACACTTACATGTGCGTGCGCGACGCGTGCGGCGATGTCATTTCCGCATGGAAATTAACCGTAGGCGCCGCCTGTATATAGCAAGTCGAACAGGCGCGCCATGGTGGCGATCAGCACGCCTGCGCCTAGCATCAAGGTAGCGACCAGTACCACGGCCAGGGGCCAGCCCGTGTCCGACAGGCGGCTTGATACGGCATTGTAGCGGGCGTCCCACTTGTCGTCCGGCATCAGGCCCAGCACCAGCGCTTCCAGGAAGCCGGCCAGGGCGGACAGGGTCAGCGGCAATAGCTGGTAAAACCAGTCCGCCTCGGGAAACAGCTGGCGCAGCAGCATGCTGGCGGGCAGGGCGGCCAGGTGTAGCCAGCCCCAGCGGTCCTTGGCGCCGTGCAGGTAGAAGCGGTGCGCGCCCAGCATGCCCAGCAGGAAGGCCAGCAAGGTGGTGAAAGCCTTGTTCTTGTGCGATTGTTGCAAAATGGTAGTGGTGCTCATGGGACTCCAGAGTTGCTCATCGATAAAGATTGCCAGTATCGTTCATTGCCTGCCGCAACGATAGCACTTTCCTGCGGCAGGCAGGCGATGCCGTCGCGCGCGATCAGCGCCCGGGCGTGGCGTCGGCGGCACGATAGGCGCACGCGCCTATTGCGTCTTCGGCCATGACTGGTCATAATGTTTGATTAGCCCAAATTACACGCCCGTCATCATAACGCTTGCTGCCTGGCGGTAAAGCGCGCTATAATTTGCGGCTTTTTCCGCCTCAGCACACTTTTTGGAAATATTATGGTCGTTATTCGTTTAGCTCGTGGAGGCGCCAAGAAGCGCCCGTTCTTCAACATCGTCGCTACTGATTCGCGCAATCGCCGCGATGGTCGCTTCATTGAGCGTATCGGTTTTTACAACCCGATGGCGCAAGGTGGCGAAGTTCCACTGCGTATCACCGCAGACCGTCTGGCCTACTGGCAAGGCGTTGGCGCACAATTGTCGCCAACCGTTGCTCGCCTGGTTGCCAGCAACGGCAAAGCAGCAGCTTAATTAGATCACTGGTTTGACGGTCAAGACTGCATCCGGGGTGAAAGTCCCCGATGACCTGGTACAGGTAGGCTATGTCTCCGGTGCCTATGGCATTGCTGGCGGAGTCAGGATCACTCCTTTCTCCGACGACGCGGATGCATTACTAAGCGTCAAAACCTGGTGGTTTGATAAACCGACCTTGCATGACGTTCAAGTCAGGCAAGCGAAGTTGCACGGCGGCGACGTCGTGGCCCAGCTGGTGGGTGTGGTCGGGCGGGATGCCGCAGAAGCGCTGAAAGGCGTCTCTGTGCAAATTCCGCGTAGCCATTTCCCGACGCTGTCGGCCGATGAATTTTATTGGTCCGATCTGATCGGACTGACAGTCGAGAATTTGCAAGGCGAGTGCCTCGGCACGGTGCACGACATGATGAGCAATGGTCCGCAGTCGATCTTGCGCGTTACGCCCGTCGCCACTGCCGATGAGACCGTTGAAAAGGCGCCTGAGCGCCTGATCCCGTTTGTTGGCCAGTTTGTCATTCACGTTGACAAGGCTGCCGGCAAGATCACGGTCGACTGGGGCCTCGATTATTAAACCGCCTGCGCTTCACAATGCGCCGGGCAAACATTGCAGGATGGTGAACGATGCAATTTGATGTCGTGACCCTGTTCCCGGAAATGTTTGCCGCGCTGACGCAGTCGGGTGTGACCCGGCGCGCCTTCGAGCAGGGGAAATGTGGCTTGTCGCTGTGGAATCCCCGTGATTTCACGACCGACAATCACCGTACCGTGGATGACCGCCCGTATGGCGGCGGCCCCGGCATGGTGATGATGGCGCGTCCCCTCGAAGCGACGATCACTGCCGCAAAGCAACGCCAGCTTGAGCTCGGCCTGGCGGCGCCCCGCGTGGTGTTCATGTCGCCGCAAGGCCGTCCGTTGACGCACGAGCGCGTCACGCAGTTGAAAGCCGAACCCGGTTTGGTGATCCTGTGTGGCCGCTACGAAGCCGTGGACCAGCGTTTGCTGGACCGTTGCGTCGACGAGGAAATCAGCGTCGGCGACTTCGTCCTGTCGGGCGGTGAATTGCCTGCCATGGCGCTGATGGATGCGGTGATCCGCCTGTTGCCGGGTGTCTTGAACACCGAGGCATCGGCCATCGAGGATAGCTTCGTCAACGGCTTGCTCGATTCGCCGCACTACACGCGGCCGGAAACATATGAAGGCATGGCCGTGCCGCCCGTCTTGATGGGCGGTAATCATGCCGAGATCGTCAAGTGGCGCCGCCAGCGCATGCTGGAAGCGACCGCGACGAAGCGTCCTGATTTATTGCTCAGTGCGCGCGCCGCCGGCTTGCTCAGCAAGGCCGACGAACAATTCCTGGCCAGCCTGTAAGCCGTTTTCGGACGGCAAGCAGGGTGGCTTTGCAGTGCCGGGCATGTTGCCCAAATTGGTAATACCCATCCTCTACCGGGCGGATAGCACGCTATCCACAGTGCGCCGGCATGATGGTTTTCGGAGTTATAAAAATGGACTTGATTCAACAATTAGAGCAGGAAGAAATTGCTCGTCTGGGTAAAACCATTCCTGAATTCGCACCAGGCGATACCGTTATCGTCAGCGTCAACGTAGTCGAAGGCACGCGCAAGCGCGCCCAGGCTTACGAAGGCGTCGTTATCTCCCGTCGTAACCGTGGCCTGAACTCGAACTTCATCGTTCGCAAGATCTCGTCCGGCGAAGGCGTTGAGCGTACGTTCCAACTGTACTCGCCGCTGATCGCTTCGATCGAAGTGAAACGCCGTGGTGACGTTCGCCGCGCCAAGCTGTACTATCTGCGTGAGCGTTCGGGTAAATCGGCGCGTATCAAAGAAAAATTGCCAAATCGCCGCGTTGTGGCGAAAGCAAGCGCGTAATATCAGCGTCTGCGTTGGGAAAAGGGGTGCCTCTCGGCGCCCCTTTTTTATTCTGAATTGCTATTGAGGCAAGCTGCTATGGCCACTTTCGCGTTTGATCCCAAACAACTCGCCATCGATTCGATCGCCGGCGAGGCGGCGTTGGACGCCGTGCGCCTGACGCCGGGCTGGCTGCGCCGGCGCCTGGCCGAACAGCCTGACTGGCAGCCCGAGATCACCCAGGATTTCCTCTCCGCCCGCGCCGTGCCCGTGCGCGCCGCCGTGCTCATTCCGCTGGTGCAGCGTCCGCAGGGCTTGACCATCTTGCTGACCATGCGCACGGACCACCTGAGCAGCCATGCGGGCCAGGTCAGCTTTCCCGGCGGGCGCAGCGAAGCCTTCGATGCGTCGCCCATCGCCACGGCCTTGCGCGAAACGGAAGAAGAAGTGGGCCTGGCGCGCGAACACATCGAAGTGCTGGGCCGCCTGCCCGACTACCTGACGGGCACCGGCTACCAGGTCGCGCCCGTGGTGGGCCTGGTGACGCCGCCGTTCGAGCTGCGCGCCGACCCGTCCGAAGTGGCGGAAATCTTCGAAGTGCCGCTGGCCTTCCTCATGGATGGCGTCAACCATCAGCGCCTGTCGGTGGAATTGCCCGGCGGACGGCGCTCGTTCTACGCCATGCCGTACGAGCGCTTCTACATTTGGGGCGCCACCGCTGGCATGCTGCGCAATCTGTTTCACCTCTTGCGCGCGTAAAATGGTGCCTCGCACGTAATAAGTTTGATTCCAGCACTGCACTGCGCTATCGTAGCGGGCATTGCGGTATTGCTGAAAAAGACAAAAAGGACCATTGATGACATTTCTCTCCATACTTTGCGCATTGCTGATCGAGCAGCTCAAACCTTTGCGCGCGGATAATCCCATCTACGCCGAAATCAAGAGCCTGGCAATGCGCATGGAGACCTGGTTCAATGCCGGCCACGCCAACCATGGCCGCATGGGCTGGTTCCTCATGATCGGCGTGCTGATGGTGCCGACGGCAGGCGTGTACTGGCTCTTGCAGCATTATCAGCTGACCCTGCTGGCCTTTGCCTGGAACGTCCTCATCGTCTACCTGACCCTGGGCTTCCGTCATTACAGCCATTACTTCACCTCGATCCAGCTGGCCCTGAGCGCCGGCGACGAGGCGACCGCGCGCAACTTGCTGGCCGATTGGACCAAGCTCGACACGGTGGGCATGGAAGCGGGCGAAATCGCCCGCATCGCCGTGGAAAAAGCCCTGGTCACCACGCATCGCAATGTGTTTGGCGTGTTCTTCTGGTTCCTCATGCCGCTGGGCCCTGCCTGCGCCGTGATGTACCGCGTGGCCGAATATCTGGCGCGCGCCTGGAACGAGCCCGAGCACATGCGCAATGAGGCGTTTGGCCAGTTCGCCGCGCGCGCGTTTTACTGGATCGACTGGATTCCCGTGCGCCTGACGGCCGTGGCCTTTGCCGTGGTCGGCAATTTCGAGGATGCCATCTACGCCTGGCGCAATTTCGCCCAGCGCTGGCAGGACGAGGCCATCGGCATCATCCTGACGGCCGGCGGCGGCGCCATGGGCGTACGCCTGGGCACGCCAGCGGAGACGGCGGCCCGTGTGCTGGCGACCCCCGACATGGCCGTCGATGACAGCGACAGCGAAAGCGATATCCTGCCAGGCGAAGAGCCGGGCGCGCGCGCCTTGCAGAGCACGGTGGGCCTGGTCTGGCGCGCCTTGCTGCTGTGGATGCTGTTGCTGCTGTTGATGTCGGGCGCCGTTTTCCTCGGCTGACGCGGGCGCACACGCCCCATCCATGCGCCTTGCGCGTGGAACAAGGTTAAAATAGGGGCTGGCGCGCAAGGCGTGCCGGCCCCTGTTTGCATCGCCGGGGCAGATCGAGGTAGAACCCAAGTCTTCTATAAGATATAATACTGGCTTACCGCAGCAAACGTAGTTGAATTACCAGCCCGGCTTACCCGCCGGGGCCATTCACGCAATCCAGTCCCGACAAGCCACATGGCCGAGTTATCTCAAAAAACAGGGGAACTCTCAGACGAGTTCTTCATCCTTGGTCTCACCAGCAATGGCAAGCAATTCCGACCCAGCGATTGGGCCGAGCGCCTTTGCGGAGTGATGTCCTGTTTCAATCCCGAAGGTGGCGGGCGCAATGCGCACCTCCAGTATTCGCCCTACGTGCGCCCGACCGTCGTCAATGGCGTCAAGTCGGTGGTGGTCAACACCAAGTTGCGCGAGATCGAGCCGATGGCGTTTCACTTCGTGCGCGAGTTCGCCAAGGATAACGACCTGCAGATCGTAGAAGCCTGCTTCCTGCCGCCCCCCGACGAAAAGTAAGCTCGTTTCATTGATTTGCCTCAAACCCGTCACGGCGGACTGGCGTAGCGTGGACACTCTGCCTCAAACGGAGTGGCGACATGCGTATCGGCGACATCTGCACCCTGCAAACCATTCATTGCCAGCGAGACACTAGCGTGCAGGATGCGGCGCTGCTGATGCGCCAGCATCATGTGGGCGACCTGATCGTCGCCGAACAGCCGAACGGCGAGCGCGTCCCCATCGGCATTCTCACCGACCGCGACATCGTCATTTCCGTCATCGCCCTGGGCCTCGACCCCGCCAGCCTGCTGGTGGGCGACATCATGAGCGCGCAGCTGCTCACCGCCAGCGAAGACGAAGACGTCTACGACATCATCGAACGCATGCGCGTCAACGGCATCCGCCGCCTGCCTGTGGTCAACAGCCTGGGCGCGCTCTCCGGCGTCGTCAGCATCGACGACCTGCTGGCCTTCCTGGCCCAGGAGATGGCCGAGCTGGCCCGCATCAGCAGTGGCCAGCTGGTGCATGAAAAGCGCACCCGCAAATAAGCCCGTATTGCGCAATTCCAGTCAAATCATCGCCCTGCGAAAATGCTACAGTCGCTGCTCGTTCAACGGGAAGCGTCCATGCACTATCTGGCCAAGGCACTCTGGTATATCGAATCGCATTATGCGGAGAATATCTCGCTCGGCGATATCGCCCGCGTGGGCGGCGCCTCGCCCTGTCACCTGACGCGCGCGTTTGGCCTGGCCACGGGCCACTCCGTGATGCGCTATGTGCGGGCGCGCCGGCTCAGCGAGGCGGCCCGCGCACTGGCGCAGGGCGCGCAAGACATCCTTGCCGTCGCGCTGCAGGCCGGCTACAGTTCCCATGAAGCATTTACGCGGGCCTTCCGCGACCAGTTCCAGATCACACCCGAAAGGGTGAGGGCCCAGCGCCACGTCGCCAACCTCGCGCTGGTGGAGGCCATCAAAATCGATGTGGCGCCGGGCGTGGTCCTGGAAGCGCCCCGTTTCGAGCAGGGGCCCGCCTTGCTGGTGGCGGGTCTCGTTGAACGTTATCGCGCGGAAACGTCTGCCGGCATTCCCGCCCTGTGGCAGCGCTTCCTTCCCCATGCGGCGCCCGGCCAGGTGCTGTATGGCGTGTGCTGCAACAATGACGATGCGGGCAATTTCGATTACCTGTGCGCCATGCCGGTGAGCGACTTTTCCCAGGCTCCCGATGGCTGGGCGCGGCTGCGCATCGCGCCGCGGCGCTATGCCGTGTTTCACCACCGTGGGCATATTTCCACCATCCGCGCCACCTGGCGCACGGTGTGGAACGAGTGGCTGCCCCAGTCCGGCCTGGACGTGGCCGACGCGCCCGATTTCGAACGCTATGACCAGCATTTCGATCCCGCCAGCGGCATGGGCGGCGTGGAAATCTGGCTCCCCTTGAAAGCTTGAGCATGCTCCATACCTTGTCTGCGCCGGCTGCCGGCGGCACCGCGCTGCGCCAGCGCCTGTTGCAAACCGCCGCCGCGCTGGCGGCGGGCCTGCCCCTGTACTGGGTGCTGGGGCCGCAGCCGCTGGGGCCGCTGGCCTGGTGCGCGCCGCTGCCCGTGCTGTGGCTGGCCCTGCGCTCGTCGCGCCGCGATGCGGCCTGGATGACCTTCCTGGCCGCCTTGCTGGGCCTGTCATCGAACGTTGCCTATTTCCGCCTGCTCATGCCCTTGCCGGCCGTGCTGGCCGTACTGCTCGTCAAGGCACTGCTGTGGCTGCTGGTGGTGCTGGCCACGCGGCGCCTCGTGCTGCGCTACCGGGCGTGCTGGACGGTGCTGGTCTATCCCGTGCTGTGGGTGGCCATCGATACCTTGATGGCCGCCTTGCTGCCGGATGGTAACTGGGGCAGCCTCGCGTATTCGCAAGCGGATAACGTCGCCGTGCTGCAGACGGCGGCCCTGGCGGGCGTGCCTGGCTTGCTGTTTGTGCTGTGCCTGGCGCCATCCGCGCTGGCCTTGCTGCTGGCGGGTGGCCGCGCGTATGCGCCAGCGGCGGGCGCGAGCGTATTGCTGCTGGCGGCCGCGTTCGCCGCTGGCGCCTGGCGCGTGCACGGCGCGCCGCCGCCAGGCGGGCCGCTGGCAGGGCTGGTGGCCATCGATGACTTTATCGGCCCGGCCACGCCGCCGGCGCGCGCGCAAGCCGTCTGGGACCAGTACGCGCGCCATGTCGAAGCGCTGGCCGGGCAGGGCGCCAGGCTGGTGTTGTTGCCGGAAAAGATAGCCGTGCTGGTGCCCGCGCAGGCGGACGCCGTGCGGCGGCGTTTCCAGGCGCTGGCGCGCGGCACGGGCGCGTGGATTACCTTGGGCATCGGCGTGCAGGATGCCGCCGGACGGCGCAACCTGGCCTGGCTGTTCGCGCCCGACGGCGCCGCGCCCGTCAGCTATCAAAAACACCATCTGGCGCCGCCCGAGCGCGATTTTCTTGCCGGCGGCGCGTATGCCGTGCAGCCGGTGGCGGGGCAGGCCATGGGCCTGGCCATTTGCAAGGACATGCATTTCGCGCCCCTGGGCCAGGCGTATGGCGCGGCCGGGGCGCAAACGATGCTGGTGCCGGCCTGGGATTTCCAGCTGGATGCCTGGATGGGCGCGCGCATGACCGTCGTGCGCGGCGTGGAAAACGGCTATGCGGTGCTGCGCGCGGCGCGCGAGGGCGTGCTGACGGTCAGCGATGCGTATGGACGGGTGCTGGCGGAGCGGCCCAGCAGCGCCATGCCGGGCAGCACCTTGCTGGCGCCGCTGCCGGCGCAGCCGAACGTCTCCACCTGGGCCGGCTGGCTGGGGCCGCTGTTCGGCTGGCTGTGCGTGGCGCTGAGCGTGATCCTGCTGTGCCTGGGCCGCCGCACCGTGTCCGCTCCATGACGGTAAACACCAGTTTTTGCTGCGATGCGCAAAAGCGTATTGCACCGCCTGCTTTTCTATTTTTCGCACGCGGCCATATAATCGCCGCCGATGATTGCACCATTGCCGTGCATATACCGGCGCGATGCCGGCATATATATTGCAGTGCAATAAGTGGTGTTATCTGGTATTGAGCAAATGGGGCGACTGGTATTAATTGGTACTTAATTCGGCCACGAAGTCATACATATCGCCGCGGAAGTAGGAGCGGCAAAATTCCACGGCGCGGCCGTCGCGCAAAAAGCCCAGCCTTTCCACCGACAAGCCCGCGTCGCCTTCCTCCGCCTGCAGCAGGCTGGCCTGTTCCCCCGTCAACAAAAGTGCGCTGAGGCGCTGCAAGGCGCGCACGGGCCGGTTGCCCGCCTGTTCCAGCGCGTCATACATCGATACGTCGACGGCGTCGAGCGCCGGCAGGCAGCTGGCGACGATGGTCGCGTACTCCAGGCACATCGGCACCTCGTCCGCATAGCGGATGCGGTGGAAGCGGTACACGGGCGCGCCCGGCGACAGCCGCAGGCGCAAGGCCTCTTCCGGCGTGACGGTGCCTTCCGCGCGCTTGAGCCACACGCTGCGCGGCGTGCGTCCGCGCGCCCGCATGTCCTCGGAGAACGAGGTCAGCTTGGCGAAGTTTTTCTCGATGCGCGTATTGATGAAATTGCCCGAGCCGGGGCGGCGCACCAGCAAGCCCTCGTTGACGAGGCCATCGATGGCCTTGCGCACGGTGATGCGCGAGACGGACAGGTCGCTGGCCAGCTGGCGCTCGGCCGGCAGGGCTTCGTCGGGGCCGAGGATGCGCTTGTCGATCGCTTCGCGCAGCGCGCGCTGCAGTTGCTGGTACAGGGGCAGGCTACTCGTCTGCCCCAGGCCTTGCATGATGTGAGCCAGGGTTGTCATACGCTGAGGGTCTCCGTTACGGCGCGTTGCAGACGCGCTCTGTATCTGTTTTGTGTCGCTGGATAATACCAAAAAAGGCCGTTGTAAAACCAATTTGAATTATCAAGCCAACAATTTATACCTGGCTTCCCCCGCATTTAAGCCGCGCATACGGGCTACGGATTGATTTGGATAAAGTGGTCTGTGTGATTCAAACAACGTTATAAAAAAAAAGTTGCAACTGGTAGTGTTCTGGTATTGGATAGTAGTATATTGGCGTTGAATTGGTTTTGTAAGTGGTTGTGCCGAAGGGTCTGCAGCATGCCGGCGAGAGTGGGCGGGCTGGAAAGAAGACCTACGTTAAAAATGAAAAGGTTCCAATCCTGGAGCCTAAATCAAGGGGGAGTACATGAAACGCAATTTGACAGCTAGCTCTGCAGCACGCAATTTGACGCCTATCGCCGCTGCTGTGGCTATGTTGATGGCCGGCGCGAGTTTCTCGGCGCATGCGCAGGAAGCCGTGGCCAAAGCGGCCAAGCCGGCAGCGACGGCTGATGTTGACGAAGGCCAGACCGTCGTCGTGACGGGTATTCGTGCATCGCTGCAACAATCCTTGAACCAAAAACGCAATTCCGACAGCCTGGTCGAAGTGATCACAGCTGAAGACGTGGGCAAGATGCCTGACAAAAATATCGCCGACTCGCTGCAGCGCGTGCCAGGTGTCAGCGTCGCCGCTGCCGGCGGCAACGAGGGCAGTTTTGGCGAGAATGACCGCGTGGCCCTGCGCGGCACACCGTTTGGCCTGACCCTGACCACCTTCAATGGCCACTCTGTCAGCAGTGGTGACTGGTTTGCCGACAACATCATCGGCGGTGGCCGCAGCGTCAGCTTCTCGCTGTTCCCATCTGAACTGATCGGCCGCGTCACCGTGCACAAAGGTTCGCAAGCGAACCTGCTGGAAGGCGGCGCGCAAGGCGTGATCGATATCGAATCGCGCAAACCGCTGGACTTCAAGAAACAGATTACGGGCCAGGTCAGCTTGGGTGCCGTGTACTCGTCCAACTCGGGCAAGAAAGATCCGCAAGTGAGTGGCATGCTGAACTGGAAGAACGATGCCAACACCATGGGTGTGATGTTGCAGGGCTTCTATCAGAAGCGCAAACTGAGTCGTGTCGGCCAGGAAAATGGTGTCTGGTATGACGGCGTTGCCGCGGACTCGGCGGTCGCTGGCGCCTTGCCAGGCTCGGCCGGTGGCCGTGTCAATTACATGGGCGGCACCGCCTGGTTTGAACAGGAGCGTACCCGCAAGGGCGGCCTGATCGACGTGCAGATCAAGCCATCGAGCGCGCTGACCCTGGACTTCACCCTGTTCCACTCCGAACTTGACGCACCAAACATCAACCATAACTTCATCCAGACCGTGGGCCTGGAAACGGGCAGCAAGGGTGGTTATCCTGTTGGCAACGTCAGCGGCATCTACAAGGGCGGTGTCGTCACCAGCCTGCACACCACGATTCCAGCCAATTGCGGCGCCGTCTGCGCAGGTTACTCCAGTGCAGTGCAGGAAGAGTTCAGCCGTCCTGTGGCGGAAAGCAAGTCCGACTTCTTCAACGTCGATGCCAAGTACCGCGTCAACGACCGCCTGACCTTCTCGGGTAAAGTTGGCACGACCAAGGGCGTGGGCAATACGGAAAGCGGCGCGCTGGGAATCTGGATGCCTTGGACGGGCGGCGGCTACACCCAGAACGGCGCCAGCCATGGCGTGATTTACGACACGCCGGGCGCGGACAAGTTCTCGATCGGCGGCCGTCAGGCAACGCCTTATACCTACGGTTCGCATGTCACCGCAAACGACAAGGAAACCTATGGCCAGATCGACGGTATCCTGAAACTGGACCTGCCAGCGATCTCGTCGGTGGAATTCGGCGCCCGCGTCGCGGAACACAAGCGTGACCTGACGGCCATCGGCATCGTCGCCAAACCATCGCTGGGCGTGACCGCGAACTTGCCAATGGATGGCTTGACCTCGTTCCCAAGCAACTTCAAGGACCTGGGCGTGAACGGCGCCGGTTACTGGACGTTCTCGCAAGCGAGCGTCAACAAGTGGTTGAAAGCGAATGCCACGTATGAAGGCAACCTGCGCCAGTCCGAGTTCAACATCAAGGAACCGACCCAGTCGGTGTACGCGATGGCGAACTTCGGCACGGAAGGCTTGTCGGGTAACTTTGGCGTGCGCTATGTGCACACCAAGGAAGACGTCAACCGCTACGAGCTGAATCCGGCTGCCCAGTACGAAATCAAGAACTACACGAATACCTACAATGATTTCTTGCCTAGCGCCAACTTCCGCCTGGACGTGACGAAGGATATCATCGGCCGTTTCGGCATCAGCCGCACCATGGCCCGTCCTGAACTGGGCATGATGGCTGGCCTGGATCTGCGCGACAACCAGCTCGATGGCAACGCCGGCAATCCTAACCTGCGTCCTATCCGCTCGAACAACGCCGACATTGGCGTGGAATGGTACTTCGCGCCGAAATCGATGGTCTCGGCTGGCATCTTCTACTCGTCGCTCGATGGTTATGTGACCTACGGCAAAGGTGTGACGACGTTCTACAACCAGTTGCAGAACAAGTTCACCCAGTATGAAATTGGCACGCCAACCAATACCACGGCGGAAGTCAAGGGCCTGGAACTGTCGTATGTACAGGCGTTGCCAGCAGGCTTCGGCGTGAACGCCAACTACACCTATACCGATGGCAAGGAAACGGGCAAGGTCAAGGGTTCGCCATGCGGCGATACGGGCGACTGCACCATGATCGGCACTTCGAAAAGCGCATACAACCTGGGCGCCTTCTTTGAAAACGACAAGTTCAGCGCACGCCTGACGTACAGCTACCGTTCGGAATTCCTGAACGGTACCTCGCGCCGCAGCGCCGCGTACCAGGCCGGCATTGGCAGCCTGTCGGCATCGATCGCCTACCAGCTGACGGAAAACCTGGCCATCACCCTGGACGGCAAGGACCTCAACAATCCGCTGTCGCGCTCGGTTATCAAGACCCCGGGCTCGGACGACATGCCTGGCGCCTTCTACAAGAACGGCCGTCAGATCTACCTGGCATTGCAAGGCAAGATGTAAGACGTTTGTATTTAGTTAATGCCTCCCGGCGGACACCCGGGATGGCATGACAATGGCGGAGCGCAGCTGGCTCCGCCATTTTTTTATTGCAAGATGCTTTTCTTTATATGGTGGGATACCTCCGATGACATTACACGCAATGCTGGCTTGCTTCGCCTGCGCGCTGCCACTGGCCGCCTCCGCCGTTCCCGCCACGCCGGCTTTCGCGCCGGAAGTGGTGGCTTATTATCCGGGCTGGAAATCGGCCGATTTTCCCGTTAACGAGCACAATATTCGCGCTGGCAATGTCAGCCTGATCCAGTACGCGTTCGCCGACATTTGCTGGGATGGCGAACATGGCAATCCGGCGCCCGAGGGCGGTGGCGTGAGCGCCTGCCTGGATGCGCAGGGCCAGCCGTTCCGGCCTGCGAATGGCAGTATCGTGCTGCCGGCGCCGCAAGCCGATGCCGAGAGTTTGCGCAAGCTCAATGCGCTCAAACAAAGTCATCCGCGGCTGCGCGTCCTGCTGTCGGTGGGCGGCTGGATCTGGTCGAACCGCTTTTCTGACGTGGCCGCCACGCCGGCCGCGCGCCAGGCGTTCATCGTTTCCGCGCTGGAACTGGTGCGCCGGCATGGCCTCGATGGCGTCGATATCGACTGGGAACATCCGGCCACGGGGGGAATTCCCTGTATCGAAGGCAAGGTCTGCCACCGCGGCGACGACAAGGAAAACTATGTGCGCCTGGTTAGCGAACTGCGCGGCGCCTTCGAGCAGGCTGGCAAGCAGGCGGCCGGCCGCCATTACCTGATCACCATCGCCGCCGGCGCGCACGCCAGCCTGAGCGATGACAGCGATGCCGCGCCGGGCTGGATCGTCCGCCTGGCGGCGCAGCTGGACTGGATCAACCTGATGACGTATGACTACCGCGGCGTGTGGGATGTCGAGAGTGGCCAGCTGGCGCCCCTGTATGCGGACCCGGCCGACCCGCAGCGCGACAAGCAACTGTATGCGGACGCCACCGTGACGCGCTTCCTGCGCGCCGGCGTGCCTGCCGCCAAGCTGGTGCTGGGCGTGCCCTTCTATGGCTATGGCTGGAAGCGGTGCGCCGCCGGTCCCCGCGGTGACGGCCTGTACCAGCCTTGCCAGGGCGCGGCCAGCGGCAATGACGGCACGCCGACCTTCACTTACCGGCATCTGCTCGAGCAGGGCTACCTGGCCGAGGGCAAGGGCGGGCGCGGTTTCCAGCGCCATTGGAATGGCGCGTCGCAAGTGCCATATCTGTATAACCGCGACAGCGGCGTCTTCATCAGCTACGAGGATGCGCAATCGGTGGCCCATAAAGTGCGCTATATCCGCGACAAGGGCTTGCGCGGTGGCATGTTCTGGGAATTGAGCGGCGATGCGCAGCAGGTGCTGGGCACGGCCCTGGCGCCCATCCTGAAGGGGGCGCAGCCATGAATCAACGCTACCTCGCCCTCGACGTCCTGCGCGGCCTGACCGTGGCCCTGATGATCGTCGTCAATACATCCGGCGACTGGGGCAGCGTGTATGCGCCGTTCCTGCATGCTGAATGGCATGGTTTTACCCTGACGGACCTGGTCTTCCCAAGCTTCCTGTTTGTCGTCGGCAATGCGCTGGCCTTTGCGCTGGGGAAATATGAGCACCTGGGCCATGGCGCCGTGCTGGCCAAGCTGTGCAAGCGCAGCGCGCTGATCTTTTTACTGGGATTTCTGCTGTACTGGTTCCCCTTCTTCAAGCTCGACGATGCAGGCCAGTTCGCCTGGTCGCCGCTGTCGCATACGCGCATCCCCGGCGTGCTGCAGCGCATCGCCGTGTGCTACCTGGCCGCCGCCCTGATCCTGCACTACTGGAAGACCCGCGGCGCGTTGCTCTTCAGCGCCTGCGCCTTGCTCGGCTACTGGGCCATCCTGGCATGCTTTGGCGACTACAGCTTGCACGGCAATGCGCCGGCCAAGCTGGACCTGATCCTGCTGGGCGACAGCCATTTGTACCACGGCGAAGGCCTCGCCTTCGATCCGGAAGGCATCCTCGGCACCTTGCCCTCGATTGTCAATGTGATCGCCGGCTACCTGGCGGGCAGTTTCCTGCGCCAGGCCGCGCCGGCGCGGTTGCGCTCCAGCTTGGTTCAACTGGCCGTGGCCGGCGCCATGTGCGTGGCGGTGGCCCTGTGCTGGAATGAAGTGTTCCCGATCAACAAGAAACTGTGGACCAGCTCTTACGTGATGCTGGGCATCGGCCTGGACTTGCTGCTGCTGGCCTTGCTGATGTGCATCATCGATGTGCGCAAGATCACGGGCTGGACGTATTTTTTTGAAGTCTTCGGCAAGAACACCCTGTTCATCTACCTGGTGTCGGAAGTGCTGGTGATCATCGCGTTTACCGTGCGCATCGGCGGCGGCAATCTGTACCAGTGGCTGTACCAGCAATGGTTTACGGGCTGGGCGCCGGCGCGCGTGGGTTCGATGCTGTTCGCCGTCAGCTTCATGCTGCTGTGCTGGCTGATCGCCTACGGCATGGACAAGCGCAAGATCTACATCAAGGTCTAGAACTTGAGTTTCAGCCCGTAACGCGTGGCCAGCGCGGTCAACAGCAGCATCAGGGCGGTGACGGCGGCGGCATTCCACAGGCCGGCCGCGCCGCCCGTTTCCAGCCAGGGCCACCAGAAGCGCGGCAGGTGCAGCACGGCAGCGAATTGCTGCCACAGGTCGGGCACGATGTAGGCGAACAGGGCATTGGTACCGGCGGGCAACAGCACCACTGTCCAGGCGCGCCAGCGCCACACGTCGATGACGACATAAAATACGAGGAACATGGCCAGGATGAGGGCGCTGCACACGAGCGTGTAGGATTCCGTCGCCGCGATCTTGTTGATGTGGTGATACGGCCGCAGCAGCAGGCCGGCGGCGAACATGCCCAGCGCGAACCACGCCATGAAGCGGATGCGTTGTCCATGGCTCATGGCGGCGTCGCGCAGGAACAGCTGCCCCACCAGGGTGCCGGCCAGCACATTGGCCGCCGTCGAACCGAGCACCTGCGGCACGTTGACGAAGGCGTTCACGCCTGCCGGCAGGAAATCCAGGCTGCCCGCCATGCCGCCCATGTACAGCGCGATCAGCAAGGAAAACACGCCCATCAGGGCCGTGCCGCTGCCCCGGCATGCCAGGTACAGCAGGCTGCACAGCAGGTAGGACCAGCCGATCATGCCGAGGATGCCCCACCATGATGGTTGCAGCCAGGTACTGGAAAATTCCGCATTCAATTCGCCCCGAAAACTTGCCAGCAGGAACAGCATCAGCGCGCCGCCTGCAAGCCGCTCCAGCTGGCCCGCGCCCTGGCGCCACAGCAGGATCATGGCCATATAAAACAGCAGGAAATACAGGGCTGGCGGCAGCGGCGCCGCCTGCGCGTCATAGCGGTAGGCATTCGCCAGCACCACGCCGGCCAGCATCAGGCTGGCGGAGCGCCACAACAGGCGTCCCAGCAAGGCTGGCGTGACGTGGCCGCAATGGCGCTGCAAGGCCAGCGGAATGGCCATGCCGACCATGAACAGAAAACCGGGAAAGACCAGGTCGGGCACGGTGATGCCGTCGGCGCGCGGTCCCGCATGTTCGAGCCACCAGGCAATGCCGGGCATGCCGGCCAGGTAGTTGACCCAGATCATGGTGACGATCACGAAGCCGCGAAAGGCGTCCAGGCTGGTCAATCGTTCGGCGGCGGCGGCTGGCGGCATGAAATAGGACAGAAGGTCGAAAAAAAAAGCAGCCCCGGCCTGAGCCGGGAACTGCCTTGCGTCTGCTGGAGGGCGCAGGAATTACTTGGCTGCCGCCGCCGGTGCCGCCGCTGCCGTGGCAGGACGGTTCAGCCACATGATCCAGTAGCGGGCCAGGTCGCCCACGCCGTCGCCGCCCTTGACCGTTTCCAGTACCTTGATGGCCTCGTCTTTCTTGCCCGCCATCGCGTAGGAATAGCCGAGGCGCAGCTTGGCGTCTTCTGGACGCTTCAGGCCGCCCTTGGCGATGCCTTTCTGGATCAGGTCGATACCTTTGTCGAACTGGTCCATCGTCACGAAGGCGTAGCCCAGATTGATCAAGCCCGTACCATCCTTGCTCTTCATGGCCGACGCTTCGCCGCTGGCGATGTTTTTCGCGTCGTCGGCGGCAGCCTTGGCGGCCTGGTCGCGCAGTTTCTTGTGCTTGGCCGCATTCGCGCCCGTGCCCAGCACGCCTTTGGCAAAGCCGGCGTCCAGGACTTTTTTCGCTTCCGTCGGGAAGGCGTTCTGCAAGGCGATTTCAGCCATGTCGCTGTAGTCTTGCGGCGGCATGGTGTCGACGGCCTTGAATTGCAGGCGCAGCACGTCCAGCGCGAAGCGGTCCGAATAGCCGGCCTTGCCTTGCAAACGGCCCAGCAGGTCGCTCCAGTAGTCGTCCGACGGGTAGTAGCGCACCAGGTTTTCCATGGCGACCAGGTAGGTGGCCGGGTCCTTGCTCTTCGAACCCGTGTTGGCCAGCAATTGCAGTTCTTCGATGGTTGGCGTCTTGCCCGCTTGCTGCTTGGCCGTCAGGTCGGCCATCAGTTCCTGCTTGGCGCGCGCGAAATCATTGCTGAAGTAATAGGCGCGGATGATGTAGGGGCGCATGGTGGCCACGTCGCCTGTTTCCGTTTGGTAACGGGTGAACCACTTGATGGCGTTCGGATAATCCTTGGCGTTGTAGTGGTAGTTCGCCAGGGCCTGGATGAAGTCGCCCTGGGCTTTCTTGTCCAGCTTGCCCGATTCGATCACCGCTTCCAGCGCCGTCATGGCCATGGGCGCATTGTTGGTGGTCGAGGCCAGCGCCACGCGCAGGCGGTTCAGCACGAACGTTTCATACGGCGTCAGGGCGGGAATGGCGGCAGCCTGGTCGATGCGGCTTTGCACGTCGGCGTAGTTTTTCGCATCCATCGAGGCCTTCACGGCGGTCGGATCGAGCAGCTTGAACACTTCAGGGCGCACCGTATCGGCCGGCGCGGCGGCAGGCGCGCCGGCAGCGGCGGCGGCCGGCTTGGCATCCTGCGCGTGCGACAGGGCTGGCAGGACATTGAGGCCGATGGCGGCCAGGAGCAGGCTAAGACGGGCAAGACGGAATTGGGACATGGGTTATCCTTCAATCAATAACAAAAATACGCACCTGCACTGGCAACCGCAACATCGTGCAGCGGCATTGCCAGAGGGGCCAGGAAGCGCGAAAAAACACTCATTCTGCCAGTCTGCCTGCATAAGTCAAACAGAGGCGGCATGATACAAAGCGGTTATTGTCACATAAACGGCTGAGCGGGTGCGGCAAACGTGCGCGCCAGGGCTTGCCCTTTGGCATCGAACAGCAGGCAGCGCTGCGGCGGCAGATGCAGGCGCATGGCGTCGCCCGCCTGGCGCAAGCCATCCTCGGCCGCCAGTTTGACGGCCAGCATCTCCGTCACGCCCGGCATGCCGGCGTAAACGATGGCCACGTCGCCCAGGTATTCGACATGGCTGACACTGGCCTCGATCACGTTATCGTGCGCCGTCTCCCTGTCCTGCAGGCAGACGTGTTCGGCCCGCACGCCCAGGGTCAGCGGGTCGCCCGGCGCCACGCTCTCGCCCTGCGCTTCGACGTCGAGCACGGCGCCGCCGGGCAGGCGCACGGCCACCGAGCCGGGGCTTGCCGCGACGACCACGCAAGCGATGAAGTTCATCTTCGGCGCGCCGAGAAAGCCGGCCACGAACAGGTTGCCGGGATTGTTGTACAGCGCGTGCGGGCTGCCCACCTGCTCGATGCGCCCGCCGTTGAAGACGACGATGCGCTCGCCCAGGGTCATGGCCTCGACCTGGTCGTGCGTGACGTAGATCATGGTCGTCTTCAATTCCTGGTGCAGGCGCGAGATTTCCACGCGCATCTGCACGCGCAGCGAGGCGTCGAGGTTCGACAGCGGTTCGTCGAACAGGAACACCTGTGGCTTGCGCACGATGGCGCGGCCGATGGCCACGCGCTGGCGCTGGCCGCCCGACAGGTCTTTCGGCTTGCGCTGCAACAGTGGCGTGATCTGCAGGATCTCGGCCGCGCGCTCGACGGCGGCGCGCACCTCGGCCTTCTTGTGCCCGGCCAGGGAGAGGGCGAAGGCCATGTTCTCGAACACCGTCATGTGCGGATACAGGGCGTAGCTCTGGAAGACCATGGCCAGGCCACGCTCGGCCGGCGCGATGTCGTTGGCCAGCTTGCCGCCGATATGCAGCTCGCCGTCCGTGATGTCTTCCAGGCCCGCGATCATGCGCAGCAGGGTCGACTTGCCGCAGCCGGACGGTCCCACGAAGACGACGAATTCACCGTCGCGGATATCGAGGTCGATGCCGTGGATGACGGGGTGCTTGTCGTCGTACAGCTTGACGATATTCTTTAATGCGATGTGTGCCATGGACTGTGCGATTCCTAGCTGGCGCTGGCCGGCGCGGACGTGGCGCCGGCGTCAGCCTGGTCGGAGGGGGCCTTTGGTCCGATGCGCATGAAGCGCGACAGGATCAATACGGGCACGGCCGACACCAGCACCCACAGGAAAAAGGTCTTGTAGCCGAGCGCCGTCTGGATGTCGCCGCTGATCATCTTGAACAGCACGAAGCCCAGTTGCATCACGCCGGTGGCGAACGCATAGTGGGCCGTCTGGTACTTGCCGACGGAGACCACCTGCATCATGAACAGGATCAGGCCGACGAAGCCGAAGCCATAGCCGAACATCTCGACGCTGAGCGCGGCCGTGATCAGGGTCAGGTCGGTCGGCATGCTGTGGCTCAGGTAGTAGAACACCAGGTTCGGCAAGTTCATGGCCAGGATCAGGAAGAGCATGGCGCGCTTGAGGCCCAGCCAGGAAGTGAAGTAGCCGCCGCCGATGCTGCCCAGCAGGAAAGCCACGGTGCCGGCCGTGCCGTACACGGCGCCCACTTCCGTCGTCGACAGGCCCAGGCCGCCCAGTTCGCGCGCTTCGCGCAGGAACAGCGGGCCGATGGTCTGCACCTGCGCCTCGCCGGCGCGGAACAGGATGATGAAGGCGATCATGCCCCAGATGCCGGGTTTTTTCAGGAAGTCCACCAGCACGTCCCACAGGGTGCGGCTGATGCCGGCCACGCTCTTGTCGGCCACGGCCGCATTGCGCACCTGCGGCAGCGCCCACAGGTGGTAGGCGGCCAGCGACAGCATCATGGCGCCGATGATCAGGAAGATCACCGACCAGGCGGGCTTGATGCCGATTTTTTTCTCCAGGTAGCCGGCCAGGATCACCAGGCCGCCCAGCGAAATGAATTTGCCGGCGTTGAAGAAGGCGCCTTGCCAGCCCGCGTAGGCGGCCTGCTGCTTGTCCGACAGGCTGGCGATGTACAGGCCGTCGCAGACGATGTCGTGCGTCGACGAGGCCAGCGCGGCGACGAACAGCACGGCGATGCAGGTGGCGAACCACAGCGGCGTTTGCAGGGCCAGCGCGATCAGCCCCAGGCTCAGGCCACCGGCGAACTGGAACAGCACCACCATGGTCTTCTTGCTCGACGCCAGTTCCAGGAAGGGGCTCCACAGCGACTTGAAGACCCAGGCAAAGCCGATCAGGCCCGTCCAGCGGGCGATCTGGTCGTTCGGCACGCCCATGCTCTTGAACATCAGGCCTGCCACCAGGGCCACGGCGTAGAACGGCAAGCCCTGGGCGAAGTACAAGGTGGGCACCCAGGAAATCGGGCTGCGGACTTTCTTGCTGATGCTGATGCGCTGGTCGTGCATGGAGGCTTCCTTATCGAGAGACGTTTTCATTTGACTGCGCCATCCATGCCGCGCATGAAGAAGCGTTGGGTAAACAGGAAGGCGAGCAGGGTCGGCACGATGGTGATCAGGGTGCCGGCGGCGATCACGCGCGTGCTGCTGCCGAAGGTGCCGCGCAAATACAGCACGCCGACCGACAGGGGGAATTCATCGGGCTTGCTCATGACGATGGACGGCCAGATGTATTCATTCCACGATTCCACGGCCGTCAGGATGCCGACGGTGGCCAGCCAGGGCGTGATCAGGGGCAGCATGATGCGGCTGAAGATCACCCACTCGGAGGCGCCATCGACACGCGCCGCGTCGATCAGGTCTTGCGGCACTTCCTCGAACGCCTGCTTGAGCAGCAAGATGGCCACGGCCGTCACCACGTTGGGCAGGATCACGCCCGTGTAGGTGTCGACCAGGCTCATTTGCGTGATGGTGATGAAGTTGACGAGGAAGTTGACCTCGGACGGCAGCACCAGGGTAGCCAGGATCAGGCCGAACACGAGTTTGCGGCCGCGGAATTTCAGGCGCGCCAGCGGATACGCGGCCAGTGAGCACAGCAGCAGTTTCCAGAACACGGTCAACACGGCGATCAGCACCGAGTTCTTGAAGAACGACCAGATCGGGATGGCCTGGAACACTTCGATGAAATTGTCGAACGACGGCGCCTTCGGCCAGAAGGTGGGCGGGAAGGCGAAGATATTGCCTTGCGTGGAAATGGCCGTCACCAGCGTCCACCAGAACGGGAAGACGCAGACGACGGCGATCGCGCACAGCACGGCGTAGTGGCCCAGTATGTGCAGGCGCGTTTTCAGGGGGCGGGAGCGGCTTGTCATGGTCAGCGGTGCTTCGGTTTCAGATAGCGCAGGCATAGCAGGGCGATGCCGATGCAGAACAGCGAGACGACGAAACTGGCCGCCAGCGCGCGCGGCAGCTTCAGGTGCTTGAGGCCTTGGTCGTAGGCGTAGTACAGCGCCGTGAAGGTGGAGTTCATCGGCCCGCCCTGCGTCAGCACGTCGACTTCCTGGTACGCCTTCAGGGCCGCCAGCACGGACAGGATGGAGCACAGCATGATGGTGGGGCGCAGCATCGGCACGGTGATCTTCCAGAAGCGCTGCCAGCGGCTGGCGCCATCGAGCATGGCCGCTTCCTGCATGTCCGACGGGATGGCTTGCAGGGCCGCCAGGTACATCACCATGTACCAGCCCAGGCCGCGCCACAGGGTGACGAACATGACGGCAAACAGGGCCAGGCTGTCGTTCGTCAGCCAGCCCACGGGCGCGTTCACGAGTTGCAGGGTCAGCATCACGTAATTGAGCGCGCCCTGTTCGTGGAACATGAAGCCCCACATGATGCCGACCACGGACACGGTGGTCACCACCGGCACGTAGAAGGCGGCGCGGAACAGACGGATGCCGGGCAGGCGGTTGTTGACCAGCACGGCGAGGGTGATGGCGCCCACCTGCACGAAGGGCACCATCAGCAGGAACAGCAGCGAATTCTTCAGGCCCGAGACGAACATCTCGTTGTTGAAGATGTAGCGGAAGTTGTCGAGGCCGACGAAGCGCGTCTCGCGTATCAGGCTGTAGTCGGTGAAGGCCAGCACGGAGCCGTAGCCGACGGGCCAGAAGGAAAAGGCGGCCAGCAGCAGCAGGGCGGGGGCGAGGAACAGCCAGGCTTGCACGGTATGGCGGTGGGCGGGTTTCATGCTGTCCTCAGTGGCGCGGCAGGGTGGCCAGCTTGCGGTTCCAGATGGCGACGGCCTGGTCCAGCGCCTGCTGCACGTCCTGCTTGCCCGTCACGCCCGCTTCGACGGCTTTCACCAGCGAGCGGCGCAGCTCGTCGTAGTCGTCGATGCCGGCCACGTACAGGGTGCGCGAGTGGCCCATCGACATGGCGCCGGCGGCGACCGCCTTTTCGGCCGCGCCCGCGTTCTGCGGCGTGGACAGGAAGAACGGGTCGGCCGCCGCCTTGATCGTGGTGGGAAAGACGCTGGCCTGCCTGGCGAAGGCCAGCTGGTTTTCATCGTTCGTCAGGAAGCGCGCGAACTTGCCGACCGACGGCAGCTGGCGCGCCGGCACGCCTTTCGGAATGGCGAAGTGCACCAGCCAGCCGCCGTCGGCGATGCCGGTCGGGCCCAGCGGCGCGGGCGCCACGTCGGTGATGGCGTAGATATCCTTCGCGTCGCCGCGGATGCGCTGCATGGCCGTGGGCGGCGCCAGCAGCATGCCCAGGCGGCCGCCCTTGTAGGCGTCGATCACGGCCGGGAAGTTATCTTCGGCGAACAGGCTTTCCTTCAGCAGGCCGCCGACCTTGTAGGTGTCGGCCAGCTTCTGCACCAGCGCCACGTGCTGCGGCGAATTGAAGACGGCGCGGTTGTTCTGGACCACGCCCATGCCCTGCTGCATGAACAGGCCGTCGATTTTCGACAAGGCGGGGGCGATGCCGGCCTTGCCCGTGCGTTGCGCGATCTGGCGCGCGTACGCCAGCTGTTCATCGAGGCTGGCGGGGCCGCGCGTGAGGCCCGCCTGTTTGAAGATGTCGGTATTGAAGGCGATCACCGCGACATTGCTGTACATGGGAAAGCCATAGGTTTTTCCCTTGAAACGCAGGTCGTCCAGGGCGCTGGGAATGTAGCTGGCGCGCGCCGGCGCGATCAGACCATCGACGGGCGTGAGCAGGCCGTCGCGCGCGAATTCGTCGGCCCAGGGCACGTTCAGGCTGACCAGCGCGGGCGGCGTGCCGGCCACGATGCGCGTGACCAGCTTGGTCTGGATGACGTCCCACGGGAAGTCGATCCATTCGATCTTGACGTCGGGATGCTGCGCCTCATAGCGCGCCACCACCGCATTGAAATACGGCGTGAACTTGGGCTTCATGCTGAAGGTCCAGAATTCGATTTTCTCGGCAGCCCATGCCTGTGGCGCGAGCAGGCCCGCGCAGGCAACAACCGCCAACAGTCTCTTGATCGTCATTTTTATCCTGGAGCGCGAGGCTCCAATGTCCATGAGTCCGCGGCGCGGGTACATGCCCTTGCCGTCGCTTATATGCGTGCTGCTGACGGCAGCCGCGCCCCGTGCCGGGGGCGCAGCTGCCGAAGAGTGCTTAGTTTGTTTTTGTTACCTTGCTCAGGTGACGCGGCGCATCCGGATCCATGCCGCGCGCGGCCGACAGTTTTGCCGCCATCACGTAGAAGGACTGGATGGCGACGATCGGGTCGAGGTCTGGCGTGGCCGCCACGGGCAGGGTCAGGTCGCGCTCGGCCACGTCGGCGGGGGCCGCCAGCAGGACCTTGGCGCCGCGCCCGCGCATTTCCGTGGCCAGTTGCAGCAGGCCGGCCTGGGTCGGGCCGCGCGTGGCGAAAATGAGCAGCGGATAACCGTCTTCAATCAGGGCCATCGGGCCATGCTTGATTTCGGCGCCGCTGAAGGCTTCCGCCTGCAGGGCCGAGGTTTCCTTGAATTTCAGCGCCGCTTCCAGCGCCACGGGGAAGCTGATGCCGCGTCCCACGACCATGATGTTGCGGGCCGGGGCCAGCACATCGATGGCGGGCGACCAGTCGACGCGGGTCGCTTCGAGCAGCGCTTCAGGCAGCGCTTCCAGGCCCGCCTGCAGCTCGGGGTCGTTCTGCCACTGGGCCACCATGCGCGCGCCGGCGACCAGGCTGGTGATGAAGCTCTTGGTGGCGGCGACGCTTTGTTCCTTGCCGGCGCGCAGGGGCATGGCCCACTCGGCGGCGTGCGCCAGCGGCGAATCGATGTCGTTGACGAGGGCCACGGTGGTGGCGCCGCCGTCGCGGAAGTAGCGGATCGGTTCGACCACGTCAGGGCTCTGGCCCGATTGCGAGATCGAGATGGCCAGGGTGTCGCGCGTCACCAGCGGCGACTTGTTCAGCGTCACCAGCGACATCGGCAGGGAGGCGACGACGCGGCCCAGGCGCGCCATGATCAGGTAGGCGACGTAGTTGCAGGCGTGGTCGGAGCTGCCGCGCGCGATGGTCAGCGCGGTCGAGAACGAGGTGCTCCTCAATTTGCGGCCCAGTTCCGCGTAGCGTTCCGTGTCGCTGGCCAGTTGCAGGGCGACGCATTCGGCGGCGGAAATGGCTTCTTTAAGCATCATTGAGGTCACAGATTTCTCCTTCTATATACACAGCTTTGAGTTTGAGATCGCGATCGAGTACCACCAGATCGGCGTAAGTACCGGGGGCCAGCCGGCCGCGTTCTTCCAGGCCCAGGTAATCGGCGGCATTGGTCGACACGCGCTTGGACGCGTCGGCCAGGTCCAGGCCCAGTCCCACCAGGTTGCGCAGCGCCTGGTCCAGGGTCAGGGTGCTGCCCGCCAGGGTGCCGTCGGGCAGGCGCACGCCGCCCATGCATTTCTGCACGGCGTGGCGGCCCAGCATGTATTCGCCGTCCGGCATGCCGGTGGCGGCAGTGGAATCGGTGACGCAGTACAGGCGCGGGATGGCGCGCAGGGCCACCTTGATGGCGCCCGGATGCACGTGCAGCAGGTCGGGTATCAGTTCGGCGTATTCGGCGTGCGCCAGGGCGGCGCCGACCATGCCCGGTTCGCGGTGGTGCAGGCCGCTCATGGCGTTGAACAGGTGGGTAAAACCCATGGCGCCGTGTTCCAGCGCGGCCACGCCGTCTTCATAGGAACCGAGCGTGTGGCCGATCTGCACGCGCACGCCGGCGTCGGCCAGCGCGCGCACCAGGTCCAGGTGGCCGGCGATTTCCGGCGCCACGGTGATGACGCGCAGCCTGGCCAGGGTTTGCAGGCGCTCGATTTCGGCCAGCGTGGCGGCGCGCGCGTAGTTCGGCTGCGCCCCCAGCTTGCCGGAATTGATGTACGGGCCTTCCAGGTGGGCGCCCAGCACGCGCGCCGTGTTCGGGCGGCGGTTGTTGGCGGCGATGCCGATGGCCGTCAAGGCCATGTCGATGTCTTCCGGCGGCGCCGTCATGGTGGTGGCCAGCAGGCTGGTGGTGCCGTGGCGCGCATGGATGGCCGCGATGGTGTAGACGGCTTCGCCGCCTTCCATGATGTCCTTGCCGGCGCCGCCATGCACGTGCAGGTCGATGAAGCCGGGCAGGATGTAATCGTCGCCGTTGCCGGAAGGGTGGCTGGAACTGCCCTCGATGCTGTCGATTTTTTCGCCGAAGGCGATGGCGCCGTGGATCCAGCCGCCGGGGGTAAGGATATTGCCTTGGATAGTGCTGCTCATCTGCGCGACTCCGCTACGAATTCATAATAATCACTGCGGCAATACGAGTGGGTCAGTTCCACCGCCGCGCCGTTGTCGAGATAACTGACACGGGTGATGTGCAGCATGGCTTCACCCGTCTTGATGTTGGCCAGCTTGGCCTGTTCCGCCGTGGCGTTGACGGCGCGGATATGCTGCAGCGCGCGCATCGGGATGGTGCCGCGCGACTCCAGGTAACCGTACAGCGAATCGGTCACCTGCTGCGGGTCCGGCATGTACAGCGCGGGGATGGTGGTCGTTTCGATCGCCATCACCACTTCGTCGGCCGTGCGCAGGCGGCGCAGGCGCGCCACCGGCATGTGCGGCGACAGGCCCAGCGACAGCAGTTCCAGCGGCGCGGCCGAGCCGATGTCGCGCTGCAGCCAGCGCGAGCCGGCCGTGAAGCCCCGCTGGCGCAATTCTTCCGAAAAGCTCGTCAGGCGCGACAGCGGCTGTTCCAGCTTGGGCGTGATGTAGGTGCCCGAGCCGCGCTTGCGCGTCAACATGCCCCGGTCGCACAGCATGTCGATGGCCTTGCGCGCCGTGACGCGGGAAATCTCGAGGATGTCCGACAGTACGCGCTCGGAAGGCAAGGCCTGGTTGGCGCGCCAGTCGCCGCTGGCGATACCGTCCGACAGCATGTTCGCCAGCTGCATGTAGAGCGGCGTGTCGCTGGCCGGATCGGGTTTGAAGGCGGACAGTTTGGCCAGCATGGTCATTGCTCCTGCAAGTGCTTGCGTATCAGGCGCAGGCCGCCTGCGGCCGAGTCGCCCTGTGCCGGCACGACCAGTTGCAACAGTGCCGCCGGCAGATAGCTCGACAAGGGCGCCGCCAGGCCGCCGCACAGGGCCACGGGCAGGGTGCCTGCCGGGTCGAGCGCTTTGGCGATGAGGGCGATCTGCTGGCCCGCGTCCATCAGGATGGTGCGCGCCACGGCATTGCCGGCCGCGTGCTCGAGCACCAGCCGCGCCAGTTGCGCGAAGTTGGTCTGGCTGGCGGCGGCCAGCCACACCTGCATGGCGTCGCGCTGGCCGCCGCAGGCGTCGATGACGGCCGTGGCGAAGGCGCTGCCGGGCACGCGCCCGTCGACCACCTGCTGCGCGTGGTTGATGGCGCGCATGCCGATCCAGGCGCCGCCCGCCTCGTCGCCGGAGGGGAAGCCCCAGCCGCCCACTTCGTGGCGGCTGCCGTCCGCGTGCAGCACTTCGCCCACGCTGCCCGTGCCGATGGCAACGATGGCGCCCGGCTGGCCCGCATGCGCGCCCAGCAGGGTGGTCAGCGCGTCCGATTCGAGCGCCACCAAGGCATAGCCGGGATTGTGTTCGACAAAGCTGGCGGCCCACTGCTTGTTGTGCACGCCGGCCAGGCCCAGGCCGATGGCCATGCGCTGCAGCGGCGGCTGTTCCAGGCCGGCGGCGCGGAAGGCCAGGATGACGGCATGCGCCACGGACGTCCAGGCCCGGTCGATGCCCAGTCCCAGGCCGGATGGGCCGCTTTGTCCCTGCGCCAGCTCCTGGCCGTCGAGGCGCGCCAGGCGTACGCGGGTGCCGCTGCCCCCGCCGTCGACGCCGATTATGTATTCGATCATGTTGTGCAGTCCCGCGTTTGGTTGATTGCGCCTGTCTCGGTTCTTTTATTTGTCGGGCGGCGAAAAAGCTGAAGGCACTATATTGTCGCCCCGATGGCTTGTCAACAGGTATTTAAGTGGTATTAATAAATGCGTTGCGCGCCGGTGCGCCATGCCCGAGGGTGTGATTGCAAGTCATTGTTAATAAAGGGGATTTTGTGCGTCTTGAATGGTATTGAAATTGGCCTTGTTTAATGCCAATTTTTTCCAACTGGTCTGTTGTTCGTCGCGCGGTATTGCTTTTATGCATGCTTGGCAAGGGACGCCATGAAGAGTAAAGTCCGCCTTTTACACCTGAGTTGGAAGAGCATGATGAACGACAAGGCAGCAAAGAGCGAGTACTGGGACGACTGGCAGCAAGAGGCGCTGGCCGCTGGCGTGTCGGCGCCGCTGGCTGCGCTGGGCATGGAAATGATGCGCACGCACCGCAAGAACCGCTGGCCGAAGGATTTCCTGGGCCGCGAAAGCGATGGTCCGGTCATGATCGAAATGTGCCTGGAAGACGAGGCGGAAACGGAATTGTTCTTTATCGAGAACCTGTATCCCTACGATGCGGCGCTGATCGAAAAGACGCGCCGCCGTCTGTGCCTGCACTGATAGCGCGCTGACGCGTGACTGGAACGGCCGCCTTGCGCGGCCGTTTTCATGTCAGGTACTGAACTTTTCGCTGCGAGCCCCCACGCGCACGCGCAGGCTCAGCAGCACGATGGCGACCAGCAGCAGCGACTGCGTGCTCGGTTCGTACGGCGTTGGCGCGCGCAGGCCGGCCTGCGGTGACTGGAAACTGGCCAGCCGCATGGCCAGGGTGGCGGGCGCCGCCTGGTAGGCGAGCGCCTGCATCGGTGGCGTGTCCGCCGCATGTGTGGCGCCGGCGGCCCAGAGCGACAGGAACGTGGCCAGCAGGATCATCTTTCTCATCATATTGTCTATTTCCGCCGAGGGCTGTACGTCGATGACACATGGCCCTGCCGTATGCCGGCCCATGTCCTGTCCCCAGTGCGTATGCTTGCTTTCAGTGCTGCTCCTGCGGCACTGAAATAATATCTTTTTATAAATTTCGTGTATTAAAACATAATAAAATGAAAATGCCTACGTCTTTTTGCAAATAAGCGCATGCGCGGCCTGTGCTAGCCGGGCGGGATCTATTGCATGGGGGAAAATGACGTGGCATTTTCATGGGGGAGTGTCATAATGGCCCAGGCATTTCCGCCCAGGTATGGAGTAGATGATGAGCAAGGCACAGGACAGCAAGAAGGAAGCCAGGAAGGAACCGGCCAGTACCATGAAGGCGGGAGCGGGGATGGTCGAGAAAGAAGGGCGCAAGCGCTGATCATGCGCCTGCGCCGTTTCTTGACGCGCCCGTGGCGTGCGCCGGCCCTGCTGGCGGCGTTCGCCCTGCTGGCCTGTGGCGTGCCCGCGTCCGGCGTGCTGGCGCAGCAGAAGCCGCCGCCGTCCACGTTCGGGCAAGTGGTGGGCAATGCCGTGCTGTGCATCGACCAGATCGACAACAAGGCCTTCTATGCCTATCTGCTGACGGCTTTCGGCCCCGCCTACAAGCATGAAGGGGGCGCCTACTGGTTCCGCACGGACGCCACCTTGTGGGGCGCGCCGATTACCGACGTCATCGTCAGCGACGATACCAGTCCCCTTGTCTTCATGGGCGTGGTGGCGGACGCGACGCCGGAAAAGCTGGAACCGGCCATCCGCGGCGCCTCGGGCCTGCGCTTCAATAAGCTCGACAATTCCGCCTTTCCCGTCCGCGGTTCCGTGCCTGGCAGTAAAATCGTCTACTTCCGCAGCAAGGCGAAAGTCTATTGCGCCAAATACAAACCGTTGCCGCCCGCCCGCACCCGATGAGGGGTTCGGCTTGCCGCTGCGCATTTTGATCGTTTCATCCGCAGGGTCTCCATGTACACGCATTATTTCCAGCTCAAGCAATCGCCGTTCTCGATCGCCCCCGATCCGCGCTATCTGTTCATGAGCGAACGCCACCGCGAAGCGCTGGCGCACCTGCTGTATGGCGTGGGCAGCGGCGGCGGCTTCGTGCTGCTGACGGGAGAAATCGGCGCCGGCAAGACCACCGTGTGCCGCTGCTTCATGGAACAGATCCCGGAAAATTGCCAGCTGGCCTACATCTTCAATCCGAAATTGTCCGTCGAGGAATTGCTGCTGTCGATCTGCGAGGAATTCCGCATCGCCCTGGCGCCTGGCGTGGCCAGCGTGAAAGGCTATGTCGACGCCATCAATGCGCACCTGCTGGCCAGCCATGCACAGGGCAAGAACAATGTGCTGATCATCGACGAAGCGCAAAACCTGTCCGCCGCCGTGCTGGAGCAGTTGCGCCTGTTGACGAACCTGGAAACGAGCGAGCGCAAGTTGCTGCAGATCATACTCATCGGCCAGCCGGAATTGCGCGCCATGCTGGCCCGCCCGGAACTCGAGCAACTGGCGCAGCGCGTGATCGCCCGCTATCACCTGGGTTCGCTGACGGCCGGGGAAACGGCCAGCTATGTCCGCCACCGCCTGGCCGTGGCGGGCAGCACGGCGCAAACGCCGTTCGCGCCACGCCTGATGGCGCAAATTCACGCCATGAGCCACGGCGTGCCGCGCCGCATCAACCTGCTGTGCGACCGCGCGCTGCTGGGCGCCTACGTGGAAAACCAGCCGCAGGTGACGCGCCAGATACTGCGCCGCGCCGCCGGGGAAGTATTTGCGGAAGAGGGGAGGCCGGCGGCAGGACGCGGGCTGCGCTGGCCGCAGGTGGCGGGCGGGGTGCTGGCCGGCGCCGTGGTCACGGCCGCGCTGGCCTGGCATTTCATGCCGCGCCCTTCCACTGTGCCCGCTGTACCGGCCGTGGCCGCTTCGCAGCCGGCCGCGTCCGCCGTGGCGGCGGCCGCCGCATCCGCGCCCGCACCGGTCGGCGCGCCGGATCGCAATGCCGTGCTGCGCCAGCTGGCCAGCCTGTGGGGCGAGCAGTTGCCGGCCGGTGACGCTTGCCAGGCGGGCGCCCGCGCCGGCCTGCGCTGCCTGCACAGCCGGGGCGGCATCGCCGAGCTGCGCGTGCTGGACCGTCCCGCCATGCTGGCCTTGCGCGATGCGGATGGAAATGAACAGCTGGCGCTGCTGACGCGCTTGCAGGACGAGAACGCCACCTTGATGCTGGACGGCAAGCAGCAAAGCTTGCCGCTGGCCCAGCTGGCGCAGCGCAGCGATGGCAGTTTCACGACCTTCTGGCGCGCCCCGCGCGGCTGGCGCGACGAAGTGCCGCTGGGCGCCCGCGGCGCCGACGTGGACTGGCTGGCGCAGCGCCTGGCGCAACAGCAGGGCTTGCCTGCGCCGGCCGCCAATCTGCCGCTCGACGCCGAGATGCAAGGCTTGCTGCGCGCTTTCCAGCAGCGCCAGAACCTGCGGGCCGATGGCCTGGCGGGTCCGAAAACATTCATACGCCTGATGCAACTGGGTGACAATTCGGAGCCGCGCCTGAGCAGCGCAGCTCCTGCCGTGGCGGCGCCCGCTGCGACGGCGATGGTGGCGGGGAAATAAGATGTCCTACATACTTGAAGCACTGAAAAAATCGCAAGCGGAGCGCCAACTGGGCGAGTTGCCGTCGATCCACGCACCGCAAGTGCAGCTGCACGATGCGGCCGCGTCCGGCGCGACGCGGCGCGCGCCCGTCTGGCTGGCGCTGGGCGGCGTGACCGTGGCCGTGGCTGCCGCATTGCTGCTGTGGCAACCCTGGCAGGCGGCAGCCACGCCTGCGCCTGCTGTCGTCCCTGCCGTCGTGCTGGCCCAGGCCGTGCCCGTGCCGATGCCGGCAGCGGCGCCGCTCGCAGTCCCTGTGCCCGCACCTGGACCCGTGGCGGCCCCCGTCACGCCAGTCTTGTCCGCGCCAGCCACGCCCGTGCCGCCGGCGGCCATGGCCGCGCCCGTGCACCATGCCAGGCCGGTGGCGGAACCGAAGCAGGAAACGCCCGGCCAGACCGCTCCCGTCGCTCCCGCCACGCCCGCGCCTGCGCCGTCGGCCGAAGAAAGCGTGCCCGCCATGCGCGACTTGCCCGAGCCGATACAGCGGCAGATCCCGCCGGTCGCCATCGGCGGCTATATCTATTCGAAGAATCCGGCCGACCGCCTGCTGTTGATCGACAAGGTCTTGCGCCACGAAGGCGAGGAGCTGGCGCCCGGTCTGGTGCTGGAAAAGTTGCAGCCGAAGGCGGCCATCTTCAGTTTCAAGGGCTACCGCTACCGCGTGCCTTATTGAGTTGTTGCGCATCAAGGCCGGGCCGCCATAGCTGAACCATACTGGCCTGGCCTGGTCGAACCAGGGTCGCTGCGCCCCTGTGCGCGGCCGGGGAGGTCCGATGATTGCTGCCGCAACCGCTGGCGAGGATATGCCTGATGCGCATGGCTTGGATAAGCTGGCGCGCATCGACCATATCGTCGTGCTGATGATGGAAAACCGTTCGTTTGACCACATGCTCGGTTACCTGAGCCTGGAGGGCGGACGCGCCGACATCGACGGCTTGCAGGCCAGCCATGCCAATCTGCATGCGGGCGTGACCTACCCCGTGCACCATTTGCGGCGCACGGCCTTCGGCCCGCGGCAAGACCCGTCGCATACGGGCCTGTCGGTGGCGCAGCAATTGCAAAACAATAACGGCGGCTTCGTCGACGACTATGCGCAAACGCATCCGGGCGACCCCGACATCGATCTGGTGATGGGGTACTACAATGCGGCCGATTTGCCCATGTACGATTTCCTGGCGCAGCAGTTCTGCGTCTGCGACCGCTGCTACAGTTCCGTGCCGGGCGCCACCTGGCCCAACCGCCTGTATGCGGTCAGCGGCAAGGCGGCCGGCAGCAAGGACAGCAAGCGCGTGCCCCTGTATGCGAACAAATCCTTCGTGCGCCACCTCGAACGGGCCCAGGTCAGCTGGAAGTTTTATTCCGCCTGGAAACCCTGGAGCCTGGCCTTCAGCGACGACCATTACCGCTCCTCCGAACTATATGAGCCATTCGGTTCCAGCGCCCGCCGCTATGGCTTCATCGGCGATGCGCTGGCGGGCGCCTTGCCCTCGGTCAGCTGGATCGATCCGCATTTCTTCGAGAATGACGACCACCCGCCGGCCGATATCCGCGCCGGCCAGGCGCTGGTGGCGCAGGTTTACCAGGCCCTGTCGCGCGGTCCCGCCTGGGCGCGCACCTTGCTGATCCTCAGCTATGACGAGCATGGCGGCTTTTTCGATCATGTGCCGCCGCCCGCCGCCATCGACGACGACCCCGCGTTTCGCCAGTACGGCGTGCGCGTGCCCATGCTGCTCGTGTCGCCGCTGATCGCGCCGGGCAGCGTCAGCCACGAGGTGCTCGACCACACGTCGATTATTAAAACCATCCTGCAGCGCTTTTGCCGCGCCGCCGATGGCGCCTTGCCCCAGATGGGCGCGCGCGTGGCGGCCGCCAGCGGCCTGGGCGCCGTGCTGACCCTGGCGCAGCCGCGCGCGGCGCCCGCCGTGCCCGCCGCGGTATTGGCGCAGCGCGCCGCCTGGGAGGCGGACGCGCGGGCGCAGGATTTCGCCCCGCTGGCGCCAGCCTGCCCGCCCGATGGCGAGCTGGCCGCCGTTGCCGCCGTGCCCGTGCAGTCCGACGCGGAGGCGGGCGCGATTGCCGCCCATCGGCAATTGGCGCGCACGGCCAGGAATGCGCAGGCGGTCAAAACGGCGGTCAAGACGGCGGGCGCGACAGCGCCGAAGGCGGCGGGCCGGCGCCGGCGGCAGGGCGGCAAGCCGGCGCCCGCCGCTACCGGCGATGGCGGAAAACCCGGCGGCGCTTGACTTGGGCGATGCGCCGGGCAATGCGCGGCGCTGCGTATAATCATTCCTTCTCAATCAAGGAGTGACCATGCACGATGCGATGCCCGCACACCCGGTACTCGGTGTGATCGGCCGTTCCGGTAGCGGCAAGACGACCCTGCTGGAATTTGTGGTGAAGGAATTGGCGGCACGCGGCCTGCGCGTCAACCTGGTCAAGCACAGCCACCATGACCTGGCGCTGGAACCGCCGCAAAAGGACAGCGCCCGCCTGCGCCTGGCGGGCGCGGCGGAAGTGCTGGTGGCGTCGCCATACCGTTTTGCCATCGTGCATGAGCTGCGCGGCGCGCCGGAACCGAGTCTGGCGCAGCAATTGGCCCGCATGGGGCCGGCAGACCTGACCCTGGTCGAAGGATTCAAGACGGACCCGATTCCCAAGCTGGAAGTGTTCCGCCCGGCAGTGGGGCAGGAACCCCTGTATCCGCATGACCCGCATGTGATCGCCGTCGCGTCGGACAGTCCGGCGCCGGCCGGTTTGCGCGAGGGTGTGCAATGGCTGGACTTGAATGCGCGCGAGCACGTGCTGGCTTGGTTGCTGCTGCAGTTGGAAAATAAGCTGGAAAAATAAGCTAAAGGTTTACCGGCGGCATCCGTTAACAAGGGTAGAACCTCATTGGAGAAACGTATGGACGTCGGAAGCATTGCTCAACTGTCAACCACGATGGCGGAGACGGGCACGCGGCAAGCCGTTGGCTTGACCGTCCTGAAAAAAGCCCAGGATATCCAAAGCTCGACCGCCACCGCCTTGCTGGCAGCGTTGCCACCGGTACAGTCGGCGCCGAACTTGCCTGCTCATCTCGGCAACCGCATCAACACGACCGCCTGAACGCAGTCGCGCGGCGCCAGTGCGGCGCTCGCCATCGTCACGCCCACACCATCGTCATCGACGGTGGCGAGTGGGCGTTTTTGTTTGTCTCCCGACCTTCCTGTTCGCGCCAATCGTGTTGACTCATTGACCATGGTTCGCCATGGCGCGGCCGATTCAGTAAAATGATGCCGATTCCCTCGCGTTGCCCATGCGCAGCCCGGGGCCTGCCATTACTTTGACCCATGCAAGAGGATTCCCCATGAATAAACGTCAAGCTCTCATCGCCGCCGCCCTCGCGGGCCTCTGTGCCGGCACCACCGTCAACGCGGCCGCGCACGACGGTCCCGCGCCTGGCGACAAGGAAAAGTGTTACGGCGTGGCCAAGGCAGGGCAAAACGATTGCGCCTCCTCCGATGGCGCGCATTCCTGTGCGGGCCAGGCGGAGGCGGATAATCTGCCCACGGAATGGACCTATGTTGCCAAGGGCACGTGCGAACAGGCGGGCGGTTCCGTCAAGCCCATCAAGGCTGGCAAGGCGGCAAAACCGGCCACGCAGCCGTAAGCGTCCGCCGCCCGCCCATGCCGCCGTCCATCCAGGCGCTTGCCGGCGTCGGCTTGCGCGCCGCGCACTACCGCGACTTCCTGGCGCGCCGGCCCAAGGTGGGTTGGCTGGAAGTGCACACTGAAAATTATCTGCAGCCGTCGGGCTGGGATAGCCACGTGCTGCACGCCCTGCGCCAGGATTACCCGCTCAGCCTGCATGGCGTGGGCCTGGGCCTGGGTTCCGCGCGCGGCTTTTCCGAAGCCCATTTGCAGCGCGTGCACGCCGTGGTCGAGCGCACCGAGCCGGTCCTCGTGTCGGAACACCTGTGCTGGGGCGCCGTGGCGCAGCAGCAACTTAATGATCTGTTGCCGCTGGCCTTGAATAGCGCCGCCCTCGATTTGCTGTGCGCAAGGGTAGGGCGGGTGCAGGATGTGCTGAAAAGGCCGATCTTGCTGGAAAATGTCTCCACTTGCCTGCGTTTTGCCGACGATGCCATGAGCGAGGCGCAATTCCTGGCGGAACTGGCGCGCCGCAGCGGCTGCGGGCTGCTGCTCGATATCAATAACCTGTATGTGAACCAGTGCAACCACGGCGAAGACGCCTTGACGGCCATGCAGTCGATCGCGCCGGGCAGCGTGGGCGAGCTGCACCTGGGCGGCCACCTGCTGACGCCGCACGCCGTGATCGACCACCATGGCGCCACCGTGGCCGAGCCCGTCTGGGACTTGTATGCGGCCGCCTTGCTGCGCTTTGGCGCCATTCCCACCCTGGTCGAATGGGATACGGATCTGCCGCCGCTCGATATCCTGCTGGGCGAGGCGGGCAAGGCGCAGACCATGCTGGCGCGCCATGCGCCGCCAACGCCATGGCAGGGAGCATTGCTGCCGTCCCCGCCGCCGCCCGCGCCGCTTGACGCGCTGGAGGCCGGCCAGCAAGCATTCGCCATGGCCTTGCTGGATACGGCGGCACCTTTGCCGTCGTTCGCGGGAACGGTGGTGCGGCAGCGTTTTTCACTGTACCGCGGCAACTTGAGCGCCACCTGGCGCCGCACCCTGGGCCGCGCCTATCCCGTCGTGCAGGCGCTGGTGGGCGAGGAATTCTTCGGCGGCCTGGCGCGCGCCTACGGCCGCCAGTATCCGTCAGATAGCGCCGATTTGAACCAGTTTGGCGACCGTTTCGCCGCTTTTCTCGCCGCCTTCCCGCCCGTGGCTGAGGTGCCCTACCTGCCGGACATGGCGCGCCTGGAGTGGGCCGTGCACCTGGCCCACTACGCGACCGATGCGCAGGGCCTGGCGCCCAGGGCGCTGGCCGCCTTGCATCCCGACCAGCTGGAAGCGCGGCGTTTTACTCTGCATCCCGCTTGCGTCTTGCTGGCATCGGACTGGCAAGTGGCGGCCCTGTGGCAGGCGCATCAGGAAGGGGAGGGGCAGGGGAGGTTTCCGCAGGATATGCAGTCGGCCAGCTATGCGCTGGTGTGCCGGCCCGGCTGGAAGGCGCAGGTGCTGGCGCTGGATGCGGCGGCGCATGCGGCCTTGCACGCCTTGCAGCAGGGACAGACGTTTGGCGCCGCGCTCGATGCGGTGTTCGGGCTGGACCCGGCATTCGACCTGGCGGCGCACTTGCGCCAGTGGCTGGCGCAGGCGGTGTTGACGGCGTGAGGTTTTACTCGAAGGCCCGCAGCAGGCGCGCTTCGCCAGTCTGATCGCGGTACAGGGCATTCGCGGCCAGGGTGGCGTCCATCATGCGCGTGACTTGCTCTTCTTCAAAGCGGGCCAGCTCGGCCGTGGCCGCGACGAGGGCCAGTTCCAGCCTGGCCCGCGCGCTCTGGTACAGGCTGCTGGTGTATTTGTCTGTGTTACGCAGCAACTCTTCCGCGTTTTCTATGACCTGGCGCAAGTCGCCGATCAGGCGCTCCTGGCTGCGCGTACCTTGTTCGGGATGGTCCATGGCGCTTCCCTTCCGCAATCGATATTTATCTGACAATAACGACATACTGCAGCTCGATCCAGGCAGCCGGGCGGGCTGGGCGCATGGGGCGGCTTTCGCGCCCCATGCCGGGGTCAGACCGGGGCGACGACCGTGATACGGATATCGCCCACGCTGACGACCTGGCCGGCGCGGATCTTGGCGGTCTTGCGCAATTCCTTCTTGCCATCGACCTTCACCACGCCGCTATCGACCATGACCTTGCCTGCGCCACCGCTGTCGCACAGGCCGACCAGCTTCAACAGCTGGTTCAGCTCGACGAACTCGGATGTTAAATCAAAGCTTACTTTTTGCATTGTATCCCTTATTGCAATGATGTGTTTTCAACACTTGATGACGTCATCAACTAAGGTCATAGTTTACATGAAGCGAGGGATAGTGCAGGCTGAGCCTTAACTTTTGTTGGGCCGCGTCATTTCCAATGGCACGATCCACGCATGGAATTGCTCTTCCGTCACAAAGCCCAGGGCCAGCGCCGCTTCCTTCAAGGTCGTGCCTTCATGCTGGGCCTGCTTGGCGATTTGCGCCGCCTTGTCGTAGCCGATGTGCGGCGCCAGCGCCGTGACCAGCATCAGGGAACGCTCCATCAGTTCGGCAATGCGGTCACGGTTCGGCGCGATGCCGTGCGCGCAATGTGCGTCGAAGCTGCGCATGCCGTCGCCCAGCAGGCGCGCGCTTTGCAGGAAGTTATGTGCAATCAGGGGCTTGAAGACGTTCAGCTCGAAATTGCCCGAGGCGCCGCCCAGCGTGATGGCCACGTCGTTGCCGAACACCTGGCAGCACAGCATGGTCAGCGCCTCGCACTGGGTGGGATTGACCTTGCCCGGCATGATGGAGCTGCCCGGCTCGTTTTCGGGGATCGTGATTTCACCGAGGCCGGAACGGGGGCCGGACGCCATCCAGCGCACGTCGTTGGCGATTTTCATCAGGGCCGTGGCCAGGGTTTTCAGCGCGCCATGGGCGGCGACCAGCGCATCATGGGCGGCCAGGGCGGCAAACTTGTTGCCGGCCGTCTCGAACGGCTGGCCCGTCAGGCGCGCCAGTTCCGCCGCGATGCGGTGGGCAAATTCCACGTGGGCATTCAATCCCGTGCCCACGGCCGTGCCGCCGGCGGCCAGTTGCAGCAGCGGCGGCAGCGATGCCGTGATGATGTGTTCGGCGAAGTCCAGCTGCGCCACGTAGCCGGAAAACTCCTGGCCCAGGGTCAGCGGCGTGGCGTCCTGCAAATGGGTGCGGCCGATCTTGACGATGTCGGCAAATTCCGTGGCCTTGCCATCCAGGGTGGCGCGCAACTGGCGCAGCGGCGGCAAGACGGTGTTGGCGACGGCCAGGGCGGCCGCCACGTGTATCGCGGTGGGAAAGATGTCGTTCGAGGACTGGCCCAGGTTGACGTCGTCGTTCGGGTGCAGCAGGCGCCCCTCGCCGCGCAAGCCGCCGATCAGCTCGGAGCCGCGATTGGCCAGCACTTCATTCATGTTCATATTGCTTTGCGTGCCAGAGCCCGTCTGCCAGACGGCCAGCGGGAATTCCGCGTCATGCTTGCCGGCCAGCACTTCGTCGGCGGCTTGCGTGATGGCGATGGCTTTCTTGCCATCCAGAAGGCCCAGGTCCAGGTTGACGTGGGCGGCCGCGCGCTTGACGGTGGCCAGGGCGGCGATCAGTTCGGGCGGCATCTTTTCCGTGGAGATATGGAAGTGCTCAAGCGAGCGCTGCGTTTGCGCTCCCCACAGCCGGTCGGCGGGTACGTCGATCGGGCCGAAACTGTCGCGTTCGATTCTGCTACTCATGACATCCCTTTCATCGATGGAGGTGGATCGAGTGTACTCCAGACGTCAAAAAGGCACAGGATGATGCTGTATTGCATCATTTTTGCTGTAGCGCATCTATATTTTTGCGATTTCCTGCCGTTAAAGTCAGGCGAGTTCCCCTTCCTATCCTGTTATCAAAGCGATCAGTCCATGCACAGCAGCATCTTTCCCCGTTGGTCCCTGATCGCGTGCGCCGCCGCCAGCCTGGCCTTGCCGCTCGTGGCGGGCGCGGCCGAACTGGGCGAGGTGGCGGTGCTGTCGCACGTGGGCCAGCCCTTGCTGGCCGAGATCGAACTGACGGCCCTGGCGCCCGAGGAAGCCAGCGGCGTGGCCGTGCGGCTGGCCTCGCCCGACGTGTACCGGGGCGGCGGCATCGGCATGGATCCGGCCCTGCAAACCTTGACGATCAGCCCGCTGGAACGCGGTGGCCGGCAATATGTGCGCGTGAGCACCCGGCAAGCGATCCAGGCTGGCCATGTGCACTTGTATCTGTTACTGGGCAATGGTGGTGGCGCCGTCGTGCGTCTGGCTACCTTGTGGCTGACGCCGGCGCCGCCCGCCGCTGCCGCCGCCGGTGCGCCAGCCAGGCCGGTCGCT
>NZ_JAFLJN010000036.1:0-258 GCF_018682595.1 Janthinobacterium sp. JC611 | reverse complement strand
CTGTTTAGATATGGGTGATCATATTCCAACTCGCAGCCTGCCATTTTTCAGGGCCAGGTTGCTTTTGAGTACACTGTTGAATCCTGTCACCCAACTACCAGCGCCATGAGCCAAGCCCTTCACAGCCAAGCCCGCACCACTCATCTGATTCGTGACGAAATCCGCAAATCGACGCTCTCTCAACGGGAACTGGCTGAACGCTACAACGTCAGTCGTCTGACGATCCGCAAGTGGCAGAACCGCGACAGCGCCGAGGAT
>NZ_JAFLJN010000034.1:0-454120 GCF_018682595.1 Janthinobacterium sp. JC611 | reverse complement strand
CAGCGGCAGCGACGCCGCGCCGGCGCCGTCGGGCGCGGCGGGCAGGGTGGGCAGGGCGGGCAAAATCGGCGCCGGCGGCGCGTCGCCGGGCGCCACGCCGCCCACGGCGATGGTGACGGCGAAGCTGGAACCCTGGCCCGCCACGGATTGCAGTACGATGTTGCCGCCCATCATTTCCACCAATTGCTTGATGATGGCCAGGCCCAGGCCCGTGCCGCCGTATTTGCGCGAGGTGCTGCTGTCTGCCTGGCGGAACGGCTGGAAGACGGCCGCCGCCGCCTCGGGCGCCATGCCGATGCCCGTGTCGCGTACTTCCAGCCGAATCTGGCCGGCGGCGGGGCGGCTGACATCGACGGCAATCTCGCCCCGTTCGGTGAACTTGGTGGCGTTATTGAGCAGGTTGGTGAGGATCTGGCGCAGGCGCACGGGGTCGCCGCGCACGTGCTGCGGCACGTCGGGGGCGATGCGGCAGGTAAAGGCGATGGCCTTGCGCTCGATGCCGTTGGCAAACAGCGCCACGACGTCGTCGATCAGCTGGCGCAGGTCGAAGGGGATATGTTCGAGCACCAGCTTGCCCGCCTCGATCTTGGAAAAATCGAGGATGTCGTCGATGATGCTCAGCAAGCTTTCGCCGGAACGGTGCACCGTGTGCACGAAACGCTGTTGCTTGGGGCTCAGTTCCGTGCGCTGCAGCAATTCCGTCATGCCCAGCACGCCATTCATCGGCGTGCGGATTTCGTGGCTCATCTTGGCCAGGAATGCCGACTTGGCGCGGTTGGCGGCCTCCGCCTCGGCCTTGGCCTGCTTGAGCGCCAGGTCGCGTTGTTCCACGTGTTCGAGCATGCCGTTAAAGCCCAGGATCAATTGTCCCAGTTCATCGCTGCCATGCTGCGGCACGCGTACCGACAGCGCCTTGCCGCCGCGGATCTGGGCGATGGCGTGGGACAGGCGCGCCAGCGGCCCGGCGATGGAAGCGCTGATCAGTCCCGTGATGCCCACGCAGGCCAGCAGCAGCACCAGCGCGATGCCGAGGATCAGCACGAAGGCATGCCGCACGCCCTCGCGCACCTTGACCACCGCGTCTTGCTGCTGGCCCGTGATGCGCGCCACCTGCTGCGCGGAATAGGCGGCCTGTTCGCGCTCGAAGGCGCGCACGTGGGCGATGACCTCGTCCAGCGCCGTCTGGCTGTCCAGCACGCTGCCCTTGGCCTGCACCAGCCGCTGTCCCGCGCGCTCCACCTCGTCCAGGTAGGTGTTGACGCCGCGCGTCTCGGCCAGCAGGCCCAGCTGGCCTATGCTTTGCAACAAGGTTTGCATGGTGGCCATGTCGCGCTGCAGGGTGCTGATGCGCTGCGCGATGTCGTGGCCCAGGCGCGTGACGTCGCCGGCCGCCGTGGCGAGCATGACTTCGCCCACGTCGATGCTGATGGCGTCGACGGCAAGATTGATGTCGCCGCTGGCGTCCTCGATGCGGGCCGAGGTATGCATGTAGCGGTTGGCCTGCGCCAGCCGGTCGCGTCCGATGGCCAGTTGCAGTTCGATGGGGTCGAGTTCCTCGGCCAGGCGCAGGTGGGCGCCGGCCAGCGTGGCGCCGGTGTGTTCCTTGAGCGCGGCATAGCGCGCCTGCAGCGCCGCGCTGGCGCCGCCCTCGGCCAGCAGCCCGGCGCGCAGGGCCAGCAAGCCGGTGGCGGGCTCGAGCATTTGCCGCCCCGTGGCGAGCAGTGTGGCGCGCAGCGCTTGCTGGGCCGGGCTGATGTCGCGCTCGCTGGTTCCCGCCAGGCGCGCGACCGCCGCCGCCAGCCGCTCGCGCAAGGGGGCGATGCGGAAACGGCTCTGCACGGCCTGCGTTTCGGCCAGCGCAATCTGCATGTCATGGATGCTCTTGCGCAGGTCGGTCAGGTAGCGGGCGTTCTGGTTCAGGCGCTGGCTTTGCAGCTGCACCTCGGCGGCCGTGGTCTGGGCCTGGCTGTCGATCAGGCGGATCTTGCCGCGCGCGTCCTTGGCGGCGGCCTTGATCTGCGCCAGCACCTGGCGCATCTGCGTGGCCTGCGCCTTGTAGTAGGCCTCGTCTTCCAGGCGTTTGCGCACGGCCACGCGCATGCGCTGGAATTCCCGTTCGAAGGCCGCGTGATAGCGCGGCGCCTGTGATTCGCCATGGCGCCGCAAGGCGTCGCCGAGGCGCTCGGCGGTCCGGATATTGGCGACGATCTTGCCGGACACCTGTTCCAGCTGCGCCAGGTCTTCCGCCTTGCCCAGTTCGAAAAAATCCGATGCCATGTCCTGCACGGTATAGCGCAGGCGCAACACGTCCGTGTACAGCGGCACGGTCCGGTCGGTCAAGCCGTGCACATGGGTTTCTATGCCTTTCACCAGCAGCAGGCTGGCCGCCGCCATGGCCGCCACGCCCGCCAGCAGGACGCTGGTACTGATGATCAGTTTGCTCCGGATTTTCACGCCAGGCTCCAGGGTAGGGGGGCGCGCATCACTTCGCGCCAGGCTCCGGATCGACGGGAACGATCCTGCCGTCGGCGATGCGGGTCAGGAAAACGGCCGTCGACGCCTGGTGGTTGTCGGGCCCCAGCGTCACCCGCAAGCCGCCGAGATCGAGCCGGTCGAACGTCTCGAAGCTCCGGATCAGGCGCTCGCGCGTGAGGTCGGCGCCCGCGCGGCGCAGCGCCGCCACCATCAGGGTGGCCGAGATGCAGCCTTCGAAGCTGACGAACGACAGCGTGGCCGCCGGCACGTGCCTGGCCAGCAGCGTGGCGCAGTCGGCGGCGATGGGCAGCCGGCGGTCTTCCGGCAGGGGCACCACCTGCGAAATGACGAGCTTGTTGCCTTGCGTGCCCAGCAGTTGCAGCAGGCTGTCGGTGCCGACAAAGGACACCGTGGCCAGGGCCGCCTTCAACCCGGCCTGCCTTGCCTCGCGCATGAACGCGGCCACCGGGGTGTAGGGCCCGGCCATGATCACCGCTTGCAGGTCGTGCCCGATCAGGGCCGCCAGTCCGGCCTTGACGGCCGTGGTGCCGCGCTGGAAAGAACCCTTGGCGACGAGCTCCATGCCGCGCCGCTGCAGCGCGCGCACGGTGCCGTCGAGCACGGCATTGCCAAAACCGTCGTCCTGGTACAGCACGCCAAAGCGCTGGACGCCGCGGCTGGCGAAGTATTGCACCAGGGCATCGGACTCATCGTCATAACTGGCGCGGAAGTTGATGATTTCATGCACCACGGGGCGGCGCAAGGTCATCGCGCCCGTAAACGCGCCCACCAGCGGCACCTGCATTTCCTGGACGATCGGTATGACGGCGTTGGTGGTGGGCGTGCCCACGTTGCCGAACAGGGCGAACACCTGCTTTTCCTCGACCAGCCTGAGCGTTTCGCTGATGGCGCGGTCCGGATCGTAGCCGTCGTCGGCGACCACCAGCTCGATGCGGCGGCCATGGATGCCGCCGCGCTGGTTCGCCTCCTGGAACACGGCCGTCGCGCCGTCGAGCATGGCCCGCCCCAGCCCCGAGGCCGCCCCGCTCTGCGCATTGACCATGCCCAGGCGGACTTGCGTCGCGGTGACGCCCGGTTCGGCGGCGTGGCCGATGCCGGCCGCGAGGGCGATAGCGAAGCAGCAGCATTGCGGGAAAGTGCGCATGGGCTACCTTGATTGAGTTTGACCATTATCAAGAGGTATGGGGGTGATAACGAGTATGGCGGAAATTACCAAGGCAAAACTCACACATCGTCACGGCGGGCAAAGCAGTTCAAGGACGGTCAAGGCACGGGCAGTTGCACCACCACCTTGCCGCGCGCGCACCCCTGCGCCACGTAGGCCAGCGCCTGTTTCGCTTGAGCGAAAGGAAATACCTGGTCGATGACGGGGCGGATGCTGCCTGCTTCGAGCAGGCCGGCGATCTGCGCCAGCTGGCCGCCGTCGGGACGCACGAAGTGGAAGGCATAGCTGGCGCCGCGCCGCTTTGCCAGGCCGATGATCTTGAGGCTGAGCAAACCAAACACCAGTTTCAGCACCACGTTCATGCCGCGCGCGCGGGCGAAAGCGGCGTCCGGCGGGCCGACCAGCGAGACGACGTGGCTGCCAGGCTTGACGATGCGCAAGGCCTTTTCCAGCCCGTCGCCGCGCACCGTGCCCAGCACGGCGTCGTAATCGCGCAGCACCTCCTCGAATGGTTGTGTCTTGTAGTCGATGACTTCCTCGGCGCCCAGGCCGCGCACCAGTGCCACGTTCGCCGCGCTGGTGGTGGTGCCCACGCGAGCGCCCAGGTGCCTGGCCAGCTGGATGGCAAACGTGCCGATGCCGCCGAAACCGGCCGGGATGAACACTTTCTGGCCAGGCTGCAGGTGCATGCGTTCATGCATGGCTTGCCATGCCGTCAAGCCCACCATGGGAATCGCGGCCGCCTGCACGAAGTCGAGGTTGGCGGGCTTGAGGGCGGCCGCCAGTTCGGGCACGACGGCAAATTCGGCCATGCTGCCGTATGGCGTGTCGAAAATGCTTGCATACACGGCGTCGCCCACCTTGAAGCGCGTGACGGCGCTGCCGACTTTCAACACCACGCCAGCCAGGTCGCTGCCCAGTTCAGGCCAGGCGCAGGTCCTTGCGCAAGCCGGCGTCCATCAGCGCGGCGGGCATGAAACGGCGCATCAGGCGCAGGCGCGCCGCCAGCGGCCCGGCCGTGTAGCGCGATGTCGGCTGGCGCGCCTGCGCCGCCGCCAGGACCGTGTCGGCCACGACGCCAGGGTCATCGGCGCCGGCCATCAGTTCCTGCAGCCGGCGCGTGACGGCCGCGCGAACTTGCTGGTAGGCGGCCAGCGGGGTGTCCGGCGCCAGCAGGTTGGCTTCGAATGTGGTTTTCGTATAGGCCGGCTCGATCACGCTGGCGCGGATGCCCCAGCCGCGCACTTCATGATCGAGCGATTCCGTGTAGCCCTCGATGGCGTGCTTGGTGGCCGAATACAGCGCGCCGTAGGGCATGGGCAGGAAGCCCAGGACGGAACCGATATTGAGGATGCGCCCGCCGCCCTGGGCCCGCATGTGCGGCAGCACGGCCAGGGTCATGCGCAGCACGCCATAAAAATTCGTGTCAAAGATGGCTTGCGCCTGCGCCACGCTGCTTTCCTCGGCGCCCGCCGGCGCCACGCCGAAACCGGCGTTATTCACCAGCAGGTCGATGCGTCCTTCGCGCCGCATCACCTCGGCCACGGCGGCCGCGACGGAAGCATCGCTGGTGACGTTGAGCGCCAGCATCGCATGGCCGTGTCCGGCCGCCTGGTCGCCGCGGCGGCTGGTGCCGTAAACCGTATAGCCCGCTTGCGCCAGGCGCCGGGCCGTGGCCGCGCCGATGCCGGACGAGGCGCCGGTGACCAGGGCAATTTGCTTGTTTTTCATGGCAATTCCTTCAGTGGTTGACAGCTTGGGGTATAAAATATGATGATCATCATATTCATGTTGAAAAAAAAGCCCGGGACGTAGCTAGGCCACGGGCGGTGCATTAGCCGGGCGCCTGCAACTGCGCCAGCGTGGCCGCGCACAGCGCGTCCGACAGGGCCGGCTCGTCGACGGCGCGCGCGAGGATGGTGGTGCCGATCAGGGCGCACACCGTTGCCATGGCTTGCGCGTGCGCTTCCGGCTGGCCCCAGTTCGGCAGCTGGCGCGCGAACAGGTCGATCATTTCCTTGATGTGGATGGTGGCGGCGCGCCGCACCTCGGGCGCCTGGCGCGGCATTTCCGAGCCCAGCGCCGAGACGGGGCAGCCCACCTCGATGGCGGCGATGTGTTCTGGCGACAGGTAGGCGGCCACCATGGCCTGCAACTCCTGGCCGGGCGGGGCGGCTGCCGCCACCCTGGCCGCCAGCGCCACCGCTTCCGCGCCCGCGCGGTCGCCCGCTTCGGCCAGCAGCGCGTCGCGCGAGGCGAAGTGCGCATAAAAGCCGCCGTGCGTCAGGCCCGCTTCCTTCATGATGTCGGCCACGCCCGTGCCCGCATAGCCGCTGCGGCGGATGGCGCGCGTGGCCACCTCGACGATCCGTTCGTGGCTGGCTTCCTTGCGGCTTTGCGCCGTGATTTTGGCCGCTGACTTGTTGGGTGAGTTCTGCATGACGAGCATCATATCGCAATTTTCGATACGCTGCACGCGATGCGCCGCGCCTGCGGGCGGCGCTCGGCGCGGTCAGATCAGGCGGGCGTTGCTGAACAGCTCGGTTGTCCAGTCCGTGAACGCACGCATCGCCGGGGACAGAAAGCGGTGGTGGGGGTAGAGCAGCGATACCGGCACCGGCGCCGGCCGCCTGCCGGCCAGCACCTCGACCAAGGATCCGGCCTGCAAGTGCTCGCGCACCAGGATCTCGGCCAGCTGCATCAGGCCGTGGCCGTCGAGGCCCAGTTTGATGTATAGCCCGGTCTCGTTGACCCCGACCGTGCCAGGGACCGGCACCGCGGTGCGGATGCCTTCTTCGATGAAATGCAGATCGCTTCCCCGCCGCGTTGTGCTGGAAAAATAGTGGATGGCCCGATGGCGTGGCAAATCCTCCGGAAGCTCGGGAACACCGTGTTCGGCCAGGTAGGACGGCGCCGCGCAGGTGATCCAGCGCAGCTCGCCCAAGCGGCGCGCGACCAGCGTCGAATCTTCCAGGCTGCCGGTGCGGATGACGCAATCGACTCCGTCCTGTATCAGGTCGACCTGGCGATCATTGACGCCGATCATCAGGTAGATATCCGGGTAGCGCTGCTGGAATTGCCGCAACTGCGGCAGGATCACGGCATGGGCGATGCCGCCGGGCATATCCACGCGCAGCCGTCCTTGCGGGCGTTCGCCCGGGCCTTGCAGGCTCGCTTCGGTGTCGTCGATGAGGTCGAGTATTTCGCGGCAGCGGTGGAAGTAGCGTTCGCCTTCGGGTGTCAGGCTGAGGTTTCGGGTGGAACGGTTCAGCAGGCGCGTCTGCAAGTGTTTTTCCAGCCGCTTGATGATGCCGGTGACCGACGATGCGGGCAAGCCCAGGGTCTCTGCTGCGCGCACAAAACTCTTGCTCTCGACCACGCGAAGGAATACCTGCATTGCTTGTACGCGATCCATGTCTTGTCCGAGTGAAGCTAAAGGAAACGGCACTATACCTCAACATTGTTCGGATTTTCCGCATGCTGAAAACGCCCGGCGCTACTTTTTCCGCCTGCGTGACTGCACTAGACTGCGTGCAAGCCATTACCTATCGCAGGAATCAATCATGCTTGAACAAGAGAATCAATTGCCGGCTCTGCTGGCGCCACTGGCCCCAGTCCCCCGCAAGATGCTGATCCGCGGCGCGACGATCATCAGCATGGATGGCAATGTCGGCAATTTGCCGAAGGGCGACATCCTGATCGCCGACGGCGTCATTGCCGCCATCGGCGTGCACCTGGAGGCCGACGGTGCCGAGGTGATCGATGCCGCACAGATGATCGCCATTCCGGGCATGGTCGATACCCATCGGCATTCCTGGGAAGGCCAGCTGCGCCGCATCAATCCGAATGCGGCAACGCTCGAGGACTATTGCAACGCCACCCATTTCTCGTTTGCCAAGTACTACCGGCCGCGCGACATTTACGTGGGCAACCTGCTCACGGCATTGGGCTGCATCGATGCCGGCATCACGACCGTGATCGACAACTCCCACAACAGCCGCACCGCGGCGCACTCCGACGCGGCCGTCGAAGCATTGCTCGACACGGGTATCCGCGCCGTGCACGCATCCGGCGCGCCCGTGTCGGGCGACTGGGATGAGGCGCACTGGCCGGGCAACCTCGCACGCCTGCAGGCCAGGTATTTCGGCAATCCCGACAGCCTGGTGACGCTGGCCATGATGGCGCAGCTGGATCCGGAGCAGTGGGCCGTCGCGCGAGCACTGGGCATTCCCATCGTGACCGAGTTTTTTGGTGGTGGCATGGCAGCCGAGCTCGAAGGCCTGCATCGGCAGGGGCTGCTTGGCAACGACAACATCTTCAACCACTGCACCTGCCTGCCGGAATCCGGCTGGAAAATCTTGCGCGAGGCGGGCGTGCGCGTCAATGTATGCCCGCGCTCGGATGCTCACTACGGTATCGAGGATGGCATGAACGCCTGGCAGGCGGCGTTCCAGCACGGCATACGCCCCGGCCTCAGTGTCGACAACGAGACCTCGTACAGCGGCGACATGTTCATGGAGATGCGCGTGGCGTTCTACCTGCAGCGGGTCTTGGGACATAGCCGGCGCCTGCATGGACATCACCATGCGGCGGCGCCCACCGATGCGTTCCGCTTGCTGGAGGCGGCCACCGTCGACGGCGCCGCGTGCGCGGGACTGGAACAGCGCATCGGCAGCCTGGCGCCCGGCAAGCAGGCCGACCTGGTGTTGATACGGACCGGCGACCTCAACCTGTACCCGGTCAACAACGCCATCGGTACCGTGGTGCACGCGGCAGAGCGCAGCAATATCGATACCGTCATCATCAACGGGCGCGTGCGCAAACGCGGCGGCGTCGTGCTGGGCGTGGATCAGGCAAGGCTGCGCGCCGCGATCGACGAATCCTGCGCTCACCTGTTCAATGCCGCCGGTTACCAGCCAGATCTGTTTGCCGCATCGTTCGCGCCGATCCACCATGCGTAAGCAGCGCCTGATGAACGCGCTACTGCTACCCACCGCTTTCGGCGCGGGCATCGCCATCGCCTTGCAAACCACTTAAACCACTTTGAATGGTCAGCTTGCGCGGGGCATCGGTGGAGACTCCCTGACGGCGTCGCTGGTGTCCTTCACCATCGGCGCGCCGCACTTCGGGCGCCTGGCGCTGCCCGCGGACCGGTTTCACGACTGGCTGGGGCAGTTGACATAAGGAATATGGCAAATGACACGGAGAGCAATGACTTGTTGCAGATCAAAGCCTGTTTTGCTGGCATACGCTAATATCCATGAAATGGGCGCAGTCAGCGCAGTTGAATATCGAGCCTGATATGTGGGTATTTCAAGCGGCACCAGGTATTTTCCTGAGTCGCTTGAATAACGCTGGAAATTAATAAAGAACGATTAGTTCTTCAGGCTGCAAAAGGAAGCATAGTGGTCTTGCGTGTAATAGCGTTCCACCAGCTTGCGTTTGCCCGCCGGAGTCTGCACGAGCAATACCGCGCGATGCGAACCTGCTCCGCCATCGCCGCCGATACCCAGATAATATTCATAATAAATCTCGTCCTTGCCGGCGGCAGGGAGACGCTTTTCATTATTATTGAAGACGGTATTGCCCGGACCGCCCGCCACCGCGCTTGTTTTCGCGTTACGGTATGCGTCGTATTCGCTATTTTGCGGGGTGGGCAGGGTTTTGCTTGGCTCCCTTTTGCCGCAATCGGGGATTTTCGCCGCATAGGCATGGGAAGAGAACAGGGCGCCTGCCACGATAAGACCAAGCGACCAGGTTGTTGCGCGTTGAATTTTCATCGGTAAGCTTTCGTTGGTGCTGCGTTCAATGGATGGGCTATTGCGGATGCGACCGGAATCCGGGCGGTCGGTGTCATCACTGCAATGCTGAATATAGTTGGATTTTTAAAAAGATTACTATTCAATTGTCACGCGCCGATAAATAGCCATATATTTCCTTCAGGAAGATCATATGGGATGCCTTGCAGAAAATAAATACAGAACAAGAAATGGAAAGCAGTCGCGCCGCCATTTGCATTAACGTGACAATGTTTGAGTTTTTTGATCGGAAATTCGTTATGCTTCGAAGAAGTTACTGGCAACAAGCAAGCCAATCCAGGCGTCGCGTTCTCCTGATATTCTGTTATTGGGTATATTCGAGCCGGAATAAAGGATGACTTGATTGCTTTAAATCATTAACCTCTGACAGGAATCTGCATGAGCCATGACCACCTCGGTTGCGCCTGCTGCAACCTACCTCACCTGCCTACGCTGACAAGCGGCCTGTTGACGGGAACCGCACTCAGCGGCGAACTGGACGCGGCGTTCCAGCAGGCATATCCCCAGCAAGCCCAGAAACTGACGCCGCAAGCGACGATTTTCCATAATGGTAATATTCATACCATGGCTGCGGATGGCAGCGACCAGGTGGCGGCGCTGGGCATCGCCGGCGGCACCATCATTGCCACCGGAACGCTGGACGAGGTGCGCCAGGCCATGCAGCCGCATCAGGCAAGCGAGGTGGACCTGGACGGCCGCACCTTGCTGCCGGGCTTCGTCGAACCCCATATGCACATCCTGCCCAGCGCGCTGTACAAGAGCTGGCTGTCGCTCACGCCGTTCCTGAGCGCACCCCGGCAGCAGGAACTGGATCCGGAATACAGTTTCAAGAGCATCAGTTGGCGAATTGGTGCGGCGCTGGGGCAGCCGGACCAGCTGCCGAAAGACAAGAAAGGCAACCCTTGGGTGCTGGGCTTCGGCGTCGATCCCTCGCTGATGCAGTCGTGGGAAGACATCACCGCCAGCGAGCTCGATACGCTGAGCAGCACGGTGCCCATCCTGCTGATGAACTCGTCCGGCCACCTGGCCTATCTTAATACCGCGGCACTGAAGGCGGCGAACATCGAGGATAGCCCTTCCGGCGTGCTCACCGAAATCAGGATCGCCAAGGCGCTGCTGGTTGCGCCGCTGCCCAAGCTGCCGGAGTTTATCGCGTGCCTGAAGCAGGTGCTGGACAGCGCCTCGGTCATGGGCTTTACCAGCGTCTTCGACGCGGGCCTGGGCGCCACCGATGCGCCGCTGGTGGAAATCGGCTTGCTCAAGCTGGCGGCCCATCTCGGTCCCGTGCGCATCGGCGCAGCGCTGTTCACCAAACCCGACGAAAAGGCACTGGACAATTGGCTCGATCATTACAAGCCGGACCTGAATATTCACGGCGACCAGCGTTTCAGCATCAAGGCGATAAAGCTGATCGCGGACGGCTCCAACCAGGGCCTGACCGGTTACCAGAGCCAGCCCTATGCCTGCTCGCATGAACACGCAATACCTGAGGTGCCGCCCACCGGTTTGAGCAACTACCCCGACACGTCCGTGTTTTCCCGCATGCTGGACAAGGCGGTGGGGCGCGGCTGGCCCGTGCTGGTGCACGCCAACGGCGACAAGGCGGTGGAATATGTGCTGGACAGCTACAAGCAGGTATTGACGCCACGGCCAGGCGGCATCAGCGAAGAGGAAGCCTTGAAACGGCGCCAGCTGCGCCTGCGCGTCGAGCACGCCTCGCTGCTGAATGACGAGGCCATCACGAAAATGGCGACACTGCAGTTGAACCCCAGTTTCCTCATCGGCCACGTCGGCTATTGGGGACACACCTTCCAGCAGACCATCTTTGGCCAGGAGCGGGCACAGTTGCTGGACCGCTGCCATTCGGCGCTGCAAGCGGGAATGCGCATCAGCTTGCACTCGGACCATTTCGTCTCGCCGCTGGGCCCCTTGCGCATGATGGAGCAGGCGGTGTTCCGCACCATGGAAGGGGCGGCGGGGAAAGAGGTATTGAATCCGGATGAACGCCTGAGCCGCATGGCGGCATTGCGCGCGGTTACGCTCGATGCCGCCTGGCATTGCCATATGGACCATCTGGTGGGATCGCTGGAAGCCGGCAAGCGGGCCGACCTGGTGATCCTGGCGCAAGACCCGCTGGACGACAACGTGCGCAAGCTGCGCGACATCGTGGTGGAGGAAACCTGGCTGGCAGGGGTGAAAGTATACAGCGCCGCCACATCCGCAGGGGCAGTGACGCGATAAGCAGCCGCAATGTCAAAGCCCCCGATAGCTGCAGGCAGCTACCGGGGGCTTTCAGTTACTGCGGGGCGTCACAGGGTCAGGCCAGCTTGCGCTTGCCTGCGGATACGCGGTTCCAGCCATAGCCGGCGACGATGATGGCCACGATGGCCGCCTGCGCCAGCAAGGTTTCCAGCGTCGGCAGGATGCCCAGCAGGTCGACGCGCATGAAATCGACGGGAGTGACGCCGACCCAGCCCGCTTCCTGCAGCGCGGCCACGCCCTTGCCCATCAGGATCACGGCCAGCACGGCCACGAAGGCGGACGTCCACGAGAAGAATTTGCCGATCGGCATGCGGGCGCTGGTGCGCAGCAAGGCCCAGGCGATCACCACCAGCAGCACGATGGCCACGAGGAAGCCGCCCAGCAGGGCGCCGCCATTGCCGTCCGCCGCCAGCGCGGAATAGAACAGCACGGTTTCAAAGACTTCGCGGTAGACGGCGATGAAAGCCAGGGCGAACAGGCCCCAGGCGGAGCGCCGGGACATGGCCGCCGTGAGTTTCTCGTGCAGGTATTCCTGCCAGCGTCCGGCGCTGCTCTTCTGGTGCATCCACAAGCCCACGCTGAGCAGGACCAGGGCCGCGAACACGGAACCGAGTCCTTCGCTCACTTCACGGCTGGCGCCGCTGATGGTCACCAGATACGTTGCCGCCACCCACGTCAGGCCGCCCGCCACCAGCGCGCTGGCCCAGCCCGCATGCACGTAAGGCAGCACATCGTTGCGCTTGGCCTTGCGCAGGAAGGCGATGATGCCGATCACGATCAGCAGCGCTTCCACGCCTTCGCGCAGCAGGATCGTCAGGGCGCCGACAAAGGTCGTCATCGGCTCGGCCTTGGCGTCGCCCAGTTCCGCTTCCACGTGGGTAAACAGTTGCTGCAGCTTGTCGCCCGCCGCCTCGGCCTCGGCCAGCGTGCCCTTGGCCACGGCGGAACGGTAGGCCAGCATGGCGTTTTCCACGGCCAGCAGCAGGGACTTGTTGCGCGCGCCGACCATCGGCTCGATCGGCTCGAAGCCGTCCAGGTAGGCCGACAGACCCAGGCGTGTGGCGCCCGCGCGGTCGCCCGCATGCATGGCGGCCAGGCTTTCCGCCAGGCGCAAGCGCGACAGGGCCAGGCCGGCCGGCTTGTGCGCCTCGGCCTTCTCAGGATGGCTGCGCAAATACGCCGTCAGCGCTTGCGCCTCGTCCGCGCCCAGCTTGGCGGCGACCGCTTCCTGCGTCAGGGTGGTCACGGCGGCCAGGTCCGCGTACAGCTTTTTGCTGCGTGGATCGTCCTGCCACAGCTTTTCGCCGCGTGCGCTTGCCGCCGCGTCGTGCGACATGCGGCCAATATAGAAAGCCAGGTCCCAGCGCTCGTTGTCGGACAGCTGGCCGAAACTGGCCATCGAGGTGCCGGCCACGCCTTGCGAGATGACCTGGTACAGCGCCATCAGGCTGCGCGACTGCGCCCGTTCGCCATCCGTGAAGGCGATCGGTTTCGGTTCCAGGCCGGCCGCCAGCGGACCGTCGCCGCCGCCGGCCACGCCGTGGCAAGAAGCGCACTGGGCCGCATACAGGGCCGCGCCGCGCGCCAGCTTGGGCAGCGTTTTCGGCGCCACGGGAATCGGGTAGGCGGCGATCAGCAAGCCATTCGCATGGTGCGCCAGGCGCTTGACCTCGGCGCCGTCCGCCTTGGCGACGACGGCTTTGCGCAAATCGGCGATGGCCGCGGCGATGGCCGGCTGCGAGGCGTGGGCGGGCAGGGCGGTGATCTGCGTCGTCGCGTTGTCCGTAAAGTCGAGCATTTCCGCGTATTCCGCCTCGCTGACCACCTTGCCGTGCTCGACGGCGCCGCTGTAATCGACGGCAACGTAATCGATCAATTGCCACAACTGCTTGGCGCCGGCGCCCTGGTCGGCCCCTTGCGCTTGCGCGCCGCCGGCCAGCAACAAGCTGGCGGCCACGAGCGGATAGCATACGAGCCATTTCTTGATAGAACTGAACATGATTCTCATTCTCATTTATCGTCAACCCGGGGACTATAGGACAGACAGTGCGGGGTGTCAACGGCGCACGGGCGTGCGCGGGCGCAAACAGCGCCGTCCTGGTCAATATGCTTGACCAGGACGGCGTGCCTGGAGAATGGAACGAGGAGGGAAGGTTATTGCTTCGATGCCGGTTTCGCGTACAGGCCCCTGGCCAGTCCGTTGTCCGCATCGTCGACTTTCAAGCCGCCCTTGACGACGCGCAAGGCCAGCTTCTGGAAGGCCTGGCCCCGCAACCACTGTGGATCGGTGACGGCGAACGCGGCGATGCGTTCCTGCGCGCGCGCGGGCGGCACGGGCAGCCATTGATAGTCGGCCTTCGCGCCCTGGCGGCGCAAGCCGGCGCGCACCCAGCGTTCCGACGCCGGCATGCGGATGATGGCGTCGCCGTTCGCCACGCTGACGGCCGTGGCCGTCTTGCCGCTTTGCGCTTCGAATTTCACTTCCACGCCGGCCATCGGCCCCACTTGTGGGTAGCCGACGATGGCCACCCACAGGCCCGCTTCGGCGGGTTTCTGGATGCGCATTTCCGCTTCCTCGAACACGCGAAACTGCGGCTCCTTGCCGCCGTTGCCCGCCACCAGGGTCACCAGGTCGCCGGCCACGCGCCACTCGCCGCTGGCTTGCTCGTCGGTATTGCCATAGCTGAGCATCCATTCGAACTTGCCGTCCTTTTTCAGCAGCAGTTCGGAGCCCGTTTCCATCACGCCTTGCAGGTAATAGTGCCCGGGCAAGGAGGACGCGGCCGGCTCGGCCGCGCCGGCGGGTGCGGAGCAGAGGAAGGCGGCGCAGGCCAGCCAGCAAGAGAGAGGGGTTTTCATCGGCGTGTCCTTTATGATATGCAATTGTAGCAACATCCATTGAATGGCCGTCGCACGACACACCGGCGCCGCTCAGTCGTGACTCAATTGCCGCTGAAATCGATCACCACGCGCGAGGCCACCTTGCCATGTTCCAGGCGGCTGAAGATCTCGTTGATGGCCGACAGCGGCTGCAATTCGATGCCGGCCTTGACCTTGCCGGTGGCGGCGAAGGCGAGCGCCTCGGCCATGTCCTGGCGCGTGCCCACGAAGGAACCGCGTATCGTCACGCAATTGGCGACCACGTCGAACAGCGGCGTCGGGAAGTCGCCCGGCGGCAAGCCGACCAATACGCAGGTGCCGCGCTTGCGCGTCATCGCCACGCCTTGCTGGAAGGCATCGATCGACGGCGCCGTGATCAGCACGCCGTGGGCGCCGCCCCCGGTCGCTTCGCGCAAGGCCGCGACGGGGTCGCCCTGGCGCGCATTGATGGTCACTTCGGCGCCCAGGGCGCGCGCGTGCTCGAGCTTGCCTTCATCGATATCGACGGCCGCCACGCGCAAGCCCATGGCCACCGCGTATTCGATGGCCAGGTGGCCCAGTCCGCCGATGCCGGACACGGCCAGCCACTGGCCCGGCCGCGCGCCCGTTTCCTTGATGCCCTTGTAGCTCGTCACGCCGGCGCAGATGATGGGCGCCGCTTGCACGGCGGAAAGACCTGCCGGAATGTGCGCGACGTAGCGCGGATCGGCCAGGATGTACTCGGCGAAGCCGCCATTCCTGGTGTAGCCGCCAAACTGCGCCTCGGCGCACACGGTCTCCCAGGCCGCCAGGCAATGTTCGCAATGGCCGCACGCCGAATACAGCCAGGGCACGCCGACCCGGTCGCCCAGCTGCACTTCCGTCACGCCCGTGCCCACGGCCACCACCAGGCCGATGCCTTCGTGGCCGGGAATGAACGGCGGCGTCGGCTTGACGGGCCAGTCCCCGCGCGCCGCATGCAAATCCGTGTGGCAAACGCCGCACGCTTCCGTCCTGACGAGGATCTGGCCGGGGCCGGGCACCGGCACGGGTACGTCGCGCAGCACCAGCGGCTGGCCCAGTTGCTCGACAACGGCGGCTTTCATGGTTGTGGGTGTCATATGATTCCTTATGAAGTTGGTCATGCGTAACGCAGGGCGCAGGTGCTCTGCCATGGTCAGATCGACAGAGACTTGCGAATGATCATATTCTGCTGCACACGATTCAAAAATTGATTGATCCACATCAACTTATACGGGAAGGGATGGCAGTTACTCAGCTACAAAAACCGGTTCTTGGCCTGTTATTGGTCTATTAGTGGCTTCGGGGCATACAGCGCGCTCTGGAATTCCGGCACGTATTCATACTTCATCATCTTCCCCAGCTTCAATGACTTGAGATACAGCGAGAAGCTGCCATCGCCCAGTTTCAGGCTTGTCGATTTCGCGTTCGTAACGGTGAACAGATGGGCCAAGTCCACGTCCGCGACCCGCACCGTTTCGGCTTCGGCGTGGCCGGGGCGCACAAGATCGCCAGTTACATAGCGAAATACTGCGGCAAAGAAATACAGTGCAGGGCGCTTGACCAGAAACGCTACTTACGCTCCAGAGGCATCGTAGTGCCGGAAGTCCATGTATGGCGGGTACCGTTTTGTACAAATATGCTGCGTGCTGCGCAGGTCGCATTCCAGGCGCTATCAGGTCATTGCATGGACGGCCTACAGACCTGGTGCAACAACAATCTCGGCGTCGTGTACCTAGCGACGGCTCCGGGGTTGCCACAAGTGGTGGACGATTGTCCGTTCTGACAGTTCTCCACCTTGATTGACGGGGAGGAGGGACGTGATATGGCAAATTTTGACGCTAATTCATTGCGGGTACTTGAGCAAATTGAGGATGAATTCCGCAATCAGTACTGGATCATTCGTAACTCCAGGCGCACCAACTGGCGGGCGGTCAACCGTACTAGGATGCTTGGAGATTTCATGTACATGCTCGGAGTTCCGAAATGGGCGGTGCAGCAGGCTCGGTATTGCCTGCGGTTGCGGGTCTGTGAACGCTGTTTTAAAGATGAATGCCGTTGTCATGCGTTCTGCGTAAGAGCTAGACGTGGCGATTTTGAGTGATCAATTTAACGATAATAGTGTTAAAGGTTGATGTTGTTTTCCTTGAATGTATTGGTGCTATAATATTTTTGTCAATTAGGATATGATTTTTTTTGTCCCGACTGTATCTGTGCGTGTCGCCTCTGTGAGGTGATCGATCGCTTTGCGTTCGCAAAGTAAGGACAACATTCAAGGACAGTATGCAGATCAGCAAAATATTCAATCTTAAAAAGACTCAGGCCGAGCTAGATTTTGTGGACATTGATCCCGAGCGCGATATTCAGCTGTACATCGACTCACAGTTGATTGGGGCGTCTAATCATGCATTTGCAGATCGTTGCCATAATACAATTTCTGACTTTTTTTCGTTTTTTTTGGAGCTTATTCAACAGGGTGAGCAAGAGAGAGCTAGAGAACTATTTTCATATCTTTCCGAACCAAATGAAACTTGCCTTGGATCATCGAAAGGCAAACCAAAAGGACGCGGGGTTGGCGATGAACAGGCTGGTGAAATATTTGAAAGTATCATGGCAAGTAAGGCTATTGTGACCGGTGTACTTCACGATCTAGAGGATTTTCGTATTTTCGTTCATGGTGTTGGGCCGGATAAGGTATCTGACATGACGACAAACATCATTAGGAAAAATTTGATCGAGTATACCCAGAGTCAATGCGAACTTCATGGTATTCCAATGATAGACGGCATAGCCACAAATCCGTGGTGGAATGCGGATACTCGACAATGGGAAAGTTCGCACGAGACGATGTTGGTTATAAATGACGAGCCTATTCTTCTCGTTCCAAAGAGTCTTGTTTCCCGGGGAATTGCATTCGATTTTGATAGATACCATCGACACTTCGTGTTGAACTTTGTAAAAATCCAGGAGATTGCATCCAATGGCCCTCATGTTCGTCACAGGAAAGCAAAAAAAGGGCAGGAGGTTGGTGACTCCTATGTAACAAAAAAAGACCTGGCAAAATTCGTTGTACCACCGAACAAAGATTATGTTGCGGAGTTCACCGCAAAACATCCAAAAGTCTTTAAGGATTTTAAAGATTTCACAAAAGGAAATGCGAAGCCGCTGGATAACTCTGAGTTGAATTCGACGACAAACATAGGTGATTTGTGCGCATACCTGATTCAAACATTGATAAATACACCTGTCGGTGCTGAGGATGCTGGAAATTATCACAGTTTGATTGTCGGAATATTGGAACTCATATTTCATCCGACGCTCTCATGTCCGAAGAAAGAGGTTGGCATTAACGATGGTCGAAAACGTATTGACATTACATTTGATAATGCTGCGCGAAGCGGCCAGCTTTTTGATTTGCATCAAATAAAGAAGGTGGCTTGTCCTTACATTATGATCGAATGTAAGAATTATGGTCGCGAAATAGGAAACCCGGAACTGGATCAACTTGCGGGGCGTTTTACGGTTAATAGGGGTAACTTTGGGATGTTACTGTGTCGCTCCGTGGAGAATTATAAACGCCTAATTGATCGGTGCCGCGACCTTTGGAAGGACAAACGAGAACTCATTATCCCGGTACTTGACGACGATCTCGTCTCGATACTGCAAACCAAGGCTCTTGCTCCGACGGACCGTCCAGAGGAAACGTTCTTGGCGGACAGGATTCGGGAAGTAATGCTTGCATGACGTAGTTAAGTGTCAAGACCCGCCTGGTTATAAACACGTTTAACAAATAATTCCGGCTTTTTCGCCTGCCATTTCTTCATTGCCTGAATCGGCGTTTCGTTGTTGAGAGCACGCTGCGGGATGTTGTGGTTATAGATTTTCAGGTAATTGCGCAGTGTTGATTCGAGCTCGGCCCTGGACGCGAAGCGGGTCTGGTTGACGACCTCGCTGATGCGGCCGTTGAAGCGTTCCACCATGCCGTTGGTCTGCGGATGACGTGGCGGGATCAGGCGATGTTCGATCGCCAGTTGCTTGCATAGCATGTCAAACGCGTGCTTGCCGCTGGGAATCCGGTCGCCCGTTTCCGGGTCTTTTTTCCTGCTGCTAAAGGGATCGGTGAACTGGCTGCCATTGTCGGTGAGCAGCTTGACGATGGTGATCGGACAGGCTTTGTTGAGCTTGATCAGGAAGTCGGTGCTACTACTGTCGGACTGGTCGGCATAGATCTCCATGAAGACCCAGCGCGTGGCGCGGTCGATGGCGACGAACAGATAACGGCGTTCGGTTTCGTCAGGCATCTGCGGCAAGTACTTGATATCCATATGTAAAAAGCCGGGCTCGTAGTCCTTGAACGACTTTTTGGTGACGGGCTGATCGGTTTCCCGGGCGGCCAGTTCAAGCAGGCTGGAGACACCATGGCGACGCAGGCAGCGCCCCAGGGCGGCGCGCGAAAGCGCTGGATTGACGAACTCGCGGGCCACCGCCAGCAGGTCGTCGGTGGGCAGCAGCAGCGTGGTGCGCAGCTCCACGACGATCAATTCCTGCGCAGGCGTGAGCGTGGTGTGCATGGTACGTGGCCGGTGCGAAAGATCCTCGGCGCTGTCGCGGTTCTGCCATTTGCGGATCGTCAGACGACTAACGTTGTAGCGTTCAGCCAGTTCCCGTTGAGAGAGCGTCGATTTGCGGATTTCGTCACGAATCAGATGAGTGGTGCGGGCTTGGCTGTGAAGGGCTTGGCTCATGGCGCTGGTAGTTGGGTGACAGGATTCAACAGTGTACTCAAAAGCAACCTGGCCCTGAAAAATGGCAGGCTGCGAGTTGGAATATGATCACCCATATCTAAACAGTTAAGCAATGAAGAGAAGATTTCGATGTGTAGGTGAAGAGGATTGATGTCGTATGCAGCCCCTGGGAATCTGGATTGTACAAATTTCCCGGGGACTAATACTTCATAGATGTTCGGGGCGGCACTTTGGAAATGCCGCTATAAGTATCTGTAACCTCCGCTTTTCATTTGACATAATATAAATTATGCGAAGTTATGGGTGAATTTGAGAAAACCCCCATTTTGCCAACTCCCCAATCGCAAATGCGATTTCTCCCATCGGCGTGCCGCTGTCGCCGCCGCTGGCCAGCGGCACTTGAGCACGCTACATGAAATATGGCTTGTCCCCGTCCGTGTTCGGTTTGTTCACGCCCAGGTTGGCGTGCCGGTGCAAGTCTGGCGCTTCGATGATGCTGGCGATCAGGTCGGCCACGCTCTTGCGCGATACCACGGTGCCTTTGAATGGCGCGTGGCGCGGCGTCAGTTCGTAGTCGACTTCGTCTTCGTTCGTCATCCAGGCTGGACGCACGATCGTGTATGCCAGGCCCGATGCTTCGATGGCGTCGGCGGCGCGGCGGAACGGTTTCAGGTCTTCGGCCAGCATGGCGTTGTTCCAGGCGCCGAATTTGCCGGGAACTTCATCGTAGATGCCCATCGACAGCACGAATACCAGGCGTTCGACACCTGAGGCCCGCATGGCGGCAATAATGCTGTTGGCCTGGTCTTCCATATCGTCGCCCACCAGATTGGCGTAGACCAGGTCGTGTCCGGGCATCGTTTGCCGCAGCAATGCCTGGTCCAGCACGTCGCCGGCCAGCACGCTGCCGTTTGCCGGGACTGGCGTGGGCAACCTGGCGGGATTGCGCAGCAACAGCGTCAAGGCGATGTCGTCACGGCCCGCCAAGGCGCGGATGACCCATTGCGCCACCTGTCCGCCTGCACCCAGTATCAATATCTTTTTCATCATTTTCGCTTTCATCATGGCATGGTGTCTTCCAGGAAGTTACAGGCTTTCTTTAACAAATGGAACTGGGCGCGCTGGAAACCAGGATATAGCTTGCCGATGCGTGCCGGCCGATTGCCTTGTCCCGTGCAGATGCTGCTGGATCTGTCGCGCGTGCCGCCTGCCGATTTGCGCCACGAAACCGCACCGTAGCTGCGGTGCGTCGTCCTCCCTTCCCCGCCCTGCTCCCGGCGTCATTCCGGACACCATACCAGCGCGCTGAAAAACAGCCACTGGTATGGCTCGCATCGCCATTTTCCCGGGAGCAGATGGCAACTGGTATTGTGGTCTTGCGCAAAGAATAAAACCAGTTGACTACCACCTGCAATGCTTGCACTCTGAAAAAATCGGACGGTGTCCAGCCGGTCGGTCAAAAAATACACAAGGAGATGCAATGAACCGGACAGTCATGAATACCCTCATCCTTACCCTCTTCGGCGGCACCCTGGCCGCCTGCGGTGGCGGCAGCGGCGGCGGATCCAGCGGCGGCGCGAGCCAGCTGCTGGCCGGTGCGAGCGCAGCAGTGGCCTGCTACACGCCATGGAATAGCGGCACCGCCTACAACGGCGGCGGCCAGGCCAGCTACAACAACGTCAATTACACGGCCAACTGGTGGACGCAAGGAAATAACCCGTCGACCAGCAGCGGCGGCGCCGGCAGCGGCCAGCCGTGGACGGCGGTGGGAGAGTGCGGCACCCCGACTCCTACGCCAACCCCGACACCCACACCTACTCCGACACCGACTCCAACCCCAACCCCGACACCGACTCCAACACCGACTCCGACGCCGACGCCTACCCCGACTCCAACGCCAACACCGACGCCCACCGGCCTGGCCAAGCATGCGTTGATCGGCTACTGGCACAACTTTACCAACCCCAGCGGCGCCACGTATCCGATCAGCCAGGTCAGCGATGACTGGGATGTGATCGTCGTCTCGTTCGGCGACAACGCGGGCGGCGGCAATGTCAGCCTGACCATCGATCCGGGCGCGGGCACGGAGGCGCAATTCATCGCCGACGTGGCCGCCAAGCGGGCCAAGGGCAAGAAGGTCATCCTGTCGCTGGGCGGGCAAAACGGTTCCGTTTCGGTCGGCAACACGGCCGAAGCCACCAATTTCACCAACAGCCTGTACGCCATCATCACCAAATATGGCTTCGACGGCATCGACCTGGACCTGGAAAACGGCGTGGCGCAAGGCGCGGCCATCCAGACCTATCTGCCGATCGCCGTGAAAAACCTGAAAACCAAGGTCGGCAACGGTTTTTACCTGTCGATGGCGCCGGAATGGGTGTATGTGGAAGGGGGATACACGAGCTATGGCAGCATCTGGGGCGCCTACATTCCCATCATCAATGCCTTGCGCAGCGAGCTGACGGTGCTGCACCCGCAGTACTACAACAATGGCGACATCTACACGCCGTACGCCACGGGCGCCATCAAGGCCGGCTCGGCCGACCAGCTGGTGGCCACGGCGCGCATGCTGATCGAAGGGTTTAACTATGGCGGCAACACCTTCGCCGGCCTGCGTCCGGACCAGGTGGGCTTTGGCGTGCCGTCGGGCCGCAGCTCGGCCGGCTCGGGTTTCACGACGAATGCCGACGTCAGCAATGCACTGAATTGCCTGACGCGCCTGCTCAATTGCGGCACCATCAAGCCGCTGCAGGCGTATCCGGACTTCCGCGGCGTGATGACGTGGTCGATCAACTGGGACCGCCACGACAACTATAACTTCTCCGCGCCGACGAAGAACGTGCTGAAGACCTTGCCGTAAGGCGCCAGACAGGCCGGAGCAGGACTGCCCTCCTCCGGCCTGCACTATCTATATAGGCGTGCTCACGCCAGGGACTGGTATACCAGCCGGTCCCGGTCGCCGACCAGGCTGTGCAGCACGCGGTCGCGCCAGCCTGGCTTGCCGCCATGGGCCAGCACATGCCGGGCGTAGGCGCAAAAGCGGGCAGCGTCGAGATGTTCGGCGCGCGCGATTCCGCCAAAACGCCCATCCTGCACGAAGAACCGCAGGCGCCACGTGATTTCCGTCGCGCCTGCCACAACGGTTCTTTGGCCTTCTTCACGCGTAACGGACAATTGAATCAGGTCCGCGTGGCGCTGCCGCAGCTGGCAAAACAGGCTCCAGGCCAGCATGTCGGCCTGGTAGTGGCAGGTCGACACCCCGCGCACCAGCGGATAGTGCCCGGTCCGCCGAGCTAGGCGGTCGCAGGCGAACTTCGCCACCACCGTGCGGTGATTGCCGCCGCCATCGGTGTACCAATTCTCGCCATCGATGGAGCCGAGCCGGATGCCATTGTCGAGTTCGCCGTTGAAATAATAGTCGGGGTTGCGCTCATATCGGGCAAAGACGTCGCGCATCTTGCCCGGCCGGTATTGCGGTTCCAGCACGGCGTCGCGCCACGATTGTCCCGCATAGTGGTCCGTCTGGCCCACCACATTGCGCATGTCCATGTGCGCGTCGCGCCGCCGGCATACGCGCACGACGAAATCGTCGAGGCTGGCACCATGTTGCGCAGGAAACATATCGCGCCATTCGGCAATCAGTTGCTGCGACCACGGCTGCGGCGCCGCCAGGATGTCATCCAACAGGGTCGTCATTCATTTCTCCCATGCGCCAGAAAATACTGGCCTGCTTGGTATAGGGAGCGCAGGCGCTGTGTGACGGCTAAAACACGACATTTCATAAAATACAATCGATCTAACTTTGTAAATAGTTTTTCACTATTGTCGCGGTTGACATATTTTACTTCCTTTTGTAAATGAGAATCGTTACTATCTAAATCAAGGATAAGCGAATTCAACAGAAAAGGAGGCTCCCTTGTTCACCGCCATCAAAACAGTCAGCCAGGTTTGCACGCACATGTCGATCGCCTTCGGCCTCGCCTATTTGCTGACGGGGTCCCTGGCGCTCGGCGGCTTGGCCGCCATCATCGAGCCGGTCATCAACGTGGCCCTGCTGCCATGGCACGAAAAAGCCTGGCACGCGATCCGCCGCCGCTACGCCGCCAGCCGCCTGGGCTTTGCCGCCCTGGCCGGCGAAAAGCTCAGCCAGACGGCCCTGCACATGGGCGTGGCCTTCGGCGTCATGTACTGGGCCACGGGTTCCATGGCCTTTGGCGGCTTGCTGGCCGTGGTCGAGCCGATCTGCAACGTGATCGTCCTGCCCTTCCACGATCGGCTGTGGGAAAAAGCCCGCTTTCGCCTGGAAGGCCGGGGCGCGGCCCGTCTCGCCGCCCTGTAATCGCCCTGCTTAATTCCCTGCCCACACGGCCGGGCGACGCTGCTCCCACGGCGCCGCCCGCTCCAGCTGCCCAGCCAGGCGCAGCAGCACGCCATCCTTGGCATAGCCCGCCATGAACTGCATGCCGATCGGCACACCCTCATGTGACATGCCCAGCGGCACGGACATGGCGGGCAAGCCCGCCACGTTGGCCAGCGGCGTGTAGGGCGTATGCTCGAACAGGCGCGCCGTCCAGTCAACACCGTCAAGCTGTTCCTCCTTTTCGCCATAGCGTCCCAGCGGCCATGGCAGATCCGGCATGGTGGGCGTCAGCAAGACGTCGTACTGGCCGAACACGGCGCCGGCGTGGCGCGTGACCGTGTTGCGCACGTCGAGGGCCGCCACAAAGTCCACCGCCGAGACCGTCTTGCCATGGCGGTAGCAGGCCAGGGTCGCCGCTTCCAGGGTCTCCAGCGACACGGCGCGTCCGCTTTCCTGCGCCAGGCCATCGATCCACGGCACGAGGTTGGCGCACCAGATGCTGGCGTTGGCGTGCACGAAGGCCTCCCACGACACGCCCAGCGCAGGTTGCACTTCTTCCACGTGGTGGCCCAGGCTTTCCAGCAGGCGCACGGTCGCGTCCAGCGCGCTATTCACGGCAGCCACAGGATGGGCGCCATTGCAGGCGGCGCGCTGCACGCCGATGCGCAGCTGGCCCGGTTCCTGGCTCACCTGCGACAGCCAGCTGTGGCTGGGCGGACTCGTCACATACGGCTCGCCCGGCAAGACTCGCTGCACGGCATCGAGCAAGGCGGCACTGTCGCGCACCGTACGGCTCACGCCCAGTTGCACGCCCAGGCCGCTGAATATCTCGTCCATGGCGGGACCGTTCGAGACCCGCCCTCGGCTCGGTTTGAGGCCGAACAGGCCCGTCGAGGCGGCCGGCACGCGGATGGAACCGGCCGCATCCGTCGCATGGGCCAGCGGCACGATGCCGGCCGCCACGGCCGCCGCCGCGCCGCCGCTGGAGCCGCCCGCGCTCAAGGCCAGGTGCCACGGATTGCGCGTGGCGCCGTACAGCACGGGTTCCGTGGTGGTGGCAAACGCCATTTCAGGGGTACTCGTGCGGCCGAACGTCGCCAGGCCGGCTGCGCGGAATTGCGTCATCAGGTGGGAATCAAAGGGCGCGACATGGCCGGCGCCCAGGCGGCTGCCCGCCTCGCTGCGCCGGCCCGCCATCGTGACGGCCACGTCCTTGATCAGGAAGGGCACGCCGGCGAACGGCGCCGCGTTGTCGATGGCGAACACGTCCGCCGGCCACAGCTCGACCACGGCGTTGATCAGCGGGTTGACGGCGGCGCAGGCGCGCACGGCCGCGTCGTGCAATTCGGCGGCGCTGACGTGGCCATCGCGCAGCAGCTGGGCCAGTCCCAGGCCATCAAAGCTTGTATATTCATGGAGTTGCATCAGTTAGCTCCTGTAATGGATGAAGAGTGGAAAGCACAGGAATTACTGTAGGGCTTGCGCTATCATTGCGGAAATGAATAAAGTAAATACTAGGTATAGTCATGGACAATTTGCGTAAGCTGGATTTGAATTTGCTGCTGACCCTGAACGCCCTCTTGATCGAGCGCAACGTCACGCGGGCGGCCGCGCGGCTGCACCTGAGCCAGCCGTCCGTCAGCGTGCAGCTGGGCAAGCTGCGCGCCGCCTTCGACGATCCCCTGCTGTTACCCGGCCCGCGCGGCATGCTGCCCACGGCGCGCGCGCTGGCCCTGTTCGCGCCCTTGCAAGCCGTCCTGGCCCAGCTCGAGCAAGTCTTGCAGCCGGAGTCGGCGTTCGACCCGGCCACGGCCCAGGTGCGCTGGAACCTGGCGGCGGCCGACGCCACCGAGTATGCGATCCTGCTGCCCATGCTGCCATCTCTGCGCGCGCAAGCGCCGCTGTCGCGCATGGCCGTGTTCGAAGCGGTGCCGGCGCGCATGGCGCACGCGCTGGAAAGCGGCCAGGTCGACCTGGGCTTTTTGGCACAGGAAGAAGCGCCGCCCGGCTTGCGCCACCGCACTTTGTTCACGGAACACTACGTGCTGGCGGGCCGCCGCGACCACCCGCTGCTGCAATCGCCGCCCGACCTCGATCAATTCTGCGCACTGGAATTCATCGTCGTCTCGCCCAACGGCGGCGGTTTCCGCAGCAACGTCGATACGGCGCTGCGACAGCTGGGGCGGACGCGCAAGGTGGTGCTGTCCGTGCCGCATTTCCTCATCGTCCCACCCCTGCTGGCGGCGTCCGACATGGTGGCCCTGCTGCCGTCGCGCCTGCTGAAAAACGCGCTGGGCGCACTGCGCACGTGGGAGCCGCCCGTCAGCCTGCCCGATTACGAGATGGCCATGGTGTGGCACGAGCGCATGCATTTGGACCCGGCGCACCGCTGGCTGCGCGAGCGCATCATGGGCGGCTTGTAGGCTGCCTACACGATTTTTCAGGCGAAGACACTAGGGAAGATTACCTAGTTAATCGAAAGAAACTCCCAATTTTCGCCGTGGTGACGAATGCGTAAGCTTGCGCGCAATAATAAAGGGTCACCATGAACGCCATTTCCATCCTGCATCGCGGCTCGCGCCGCCCTCCTGCCTTCTTCTTTCCCATCACGACCTGGCTGCTGTTCCTGGGCATGCTGGCCTGCTGCGCCAGCGCCGTGGCCGCACCTGCGCCTGCGCCCACGGCCTCGGCCGAGCTGATCAAGCGCGGCGAGTATGTTGCCCGCCTGGGCGACTGCGTGGCCTGCCACACGAGTCCGAACGGCGCCGCCATGGCCGGCGGCCTGGAACTGAAAACGCCGTTCGGCACCATCTACAGCACGAATATCACGCCCGACGCGAAGACGGGTCTGGGCACGTACACCTTCGCGCAATTCGACCGCGCCATGCGCAAGGGCGTGGCGGCGGATGGTCACAATCTGTATCCGGCCATGCCCTACCCTTCCTACGCGAAGATCACGCCCGACGACATGCAGGCCCTGTACGCCTATTTGCAGCGTGGCGTGGCGCCCGTGGCGCAACAAAACCGCGCAACGGACATGAAATGGCCGTTCAGCATGCGCTGGGGCTTGTCACTGTGGAACGCGGTCTTCCTCGACGACGCGCCATTCAAGCCCGACAGCGCCAAGTCGGCCAAGTGGAACCGGGGCAGCTATCTGGCCCAGGGGCTCGGCCATTGCGGCTCTTGCCACACGCCGCGCGGCGTGGCTTTCCAGGAAAAAACCATGGGCCAGGATGGCGGCAGCGGCAAGCTCTACTTATCCGGCTTCACCTTCGACGGCTGGCATGCGGTCAACCTGCGCAATCTGTGGACGCCGGCCGACATCGTGCAATTGCTGAAAACGGGCCGCAACAGCTTCGGCACGGCGGCCGGCAGCATGACGGAAGTCATCACGCACAGCACGCAGTACTTCACGGATGCCGACCTCGACGCGCTGGCGCACTACCTGCACGGCTTGTCGGCCAAGCCGGGCGCGCCAGTGCCGCAGAGCAAACCGGCGCCTGCTGTCGCGGCCGGCAACGATGCGCTGTACAACACGCGCGGCGGCCTCGGCTACCTGCAGTTTTGCGCCACCTGCCACCGCCGCGACGGCCGTGGCGTGGACAACATCTTCCCGCCGCTGGCGCAAAACGACTCGGTGCAATCGAAGGACGCCACCTCCGTCATCCATATCGCGTTGACGGGCTGGCAGTCGGCCGTCACGCAACAGTCGCCGCGCTCCTTCGGCATGCCCGCGTATGACCGCCTGTCGGACACGGAACTGGCGGAAATCCTCACCTTCGTGCGCGGCAAGTGGGGCAATCAGGGCGCGCCCGTCACGCCTGCGCAGATCGCCAGGGTGCGCAAGGAGCTCAAGCTCAAGGCGCCGGACGCGGGCGGCTTCGTCACGCCCCGCTTCGCCGCCCTGACGGCCGATCCGAATGCCAGTCAATTGATCCACGGCATGCAGCTGATGACGGAAACGCGCGCCCGCCTGCCGCAAAACGTGGGCAATGACCTCAATTGCAGCAGTTGCCACCTGAATGGCGGCACGGTGGCCAACGGTTCGCCCTTCCTCGGCATTTCCGCCTTCTTCCCGGCGGAAGCGCCGCGCGCCGGCAAGGTGATCAGCTTGGGCGAGCGCATCAACGGCTGCTTCCGCCGTTCCATGCACGGCAAGCCGCTGCCCGTGGACGGTCCCGACCTGCAGGCGATGGTCGCCTACATCGACTGGATGAAGGGCGCCACGCAGGCGAACGACAAGGTACCGGGACGCGGCGTGGCGAAGATAGCCCGCAGCCTGCTGCCCGATCCCGTGCACGGCAAAAAAGTGTATGCCGAGCAATGCGCCGTCTGCCATGGCGCGAATGGCGAGGGCATGCGGGGCGCCAATGGCGTGGTCGCCTTCCCGCCGCTGTGGGGCGAGCGTTCCTTCAATATCGGCGCCGGCATGGCCCGCACCTACACGGCGGCCGGCTTCGTCAAGGCCAACATGGTGATGGGCCACGGCCAGAAATTCCCGCTGGGCCAGGGCAACCTGTCCGACCAGGACGCCGTCGACGTGGCCGAGTATTTTACGCACATGCCGCGCCCGGACTTCCCCGACAAGGTCAAGGACTGGCCGAAGGGCGGCAAGCCCAAGGATGCGCGCTACTGAATCGTGCTTCCTGCGGCGGCGTTCCTGCTAGCCGCCGCCCGCCTGTGATACGCTGCTCGCTCCACCACACAGGAGCCACGCATGCAGAACGACAGCGGTGGCGTGGACGCCGTCCGCCAGCCGGCGGCCCCGTCCGACACCTGGCTGGGCAAGCTGGGTCCCGGCCTGATCACGGGCGCGGCCGACGATGACCCCAGCGGCATCGCCACGTATGCGCAGGCGGGCGCCCAGTTCGGCTTCGGCATGCTGTGGACCGTGTGCCTGACCTTCCCTTTGATGCTGGGCATCCAGGTCATCAGCGCCAAGATCGGCCGGGTCAGCGGGCACGGCCTGGCGACGAATATCCGCCGCCACTATCCGCGTTCTTTGCTGTACGCCATCGTCGGCTTGCTGCTGCTGGCCAATGTCGTTAATATCGCCGCCGACGTGGCCGCCATGGGCGACGCCATGACCCTGATCGTCGGCGGGCCCACGCACCTGTACGCCGTGGCCTTCGGCCTACTGTCCCTGCTGCTGCAGGTCTTCATTCCCTATCAACAGTACGTGCGTCTCCTGAAATGGCTGACCCTGGGCTTGCTGGCCTACGTGGCCACCGTGCTGACCGTGCACATTCCCTGGGGCGAAGTGGCGCTGCGCACCGTCTGGCCTCAATTCACCTGGACGGCCGCCTCGGTCACCATGATCGTGGCCGTGTTCGGCACCACGATCAGCCCGTATTTATTCTTTTGGCAAGCGTCGCAGGAAGTGGAAGACTTGCAGGCCGATGCCAGCGCGCAAGCCTTGCGCCGGACTCCGGAACAGGCGCCACGGCAATTCCAGCGCATCAATACGGACACGGCCATCGGCATGGGCTTTTCCAACCTGGTGGCGTTTTTCATCATGCTGACCACGGCCGTGACCCTGGGCGCGCAAGGCATCACGCACATCGACACGTCGGCGCAAGCCGCGTCCGCCCTGCGCCCGATCGCCGGCGAATTCGCCTTCGCCCTGTTCAGCCTGGGCATCATCGGCACGGGCTTGCTGGCCATTCCCGTGCTGGCCGGCTCGGCCGCCTATGCCATGGCCGGCGCCTTTCACTGGAAAAACAGCCTGGAACTGGCGCCCAGGGCGGCCAAGAAGTTCTACGGCATCATCGTCACGGCCACCGTGATCGGCGCGGCCCTGTGCTTCACGCCGCTCGACCCCATCAAGGCCCTGTACTGGAGCGCCGTCATCAACGGCGTCATTTCCGTGCCCATCATGGCCCTGATGATGGTGATGGCGTCGCGCCCCGCCATCATGGGCACGCTCACCATTTCGCGCCGCCTGCGGGCGCTGGGCTGGCTGGCCACCCTCGTCATGGCGACGGCCGTGCTGGCCATGTTCGCCACCATGATCTTCTGATGCCTACGCCGTTTTCGGCTTGAGCATGCCTTCCACGATGCCCAGCACGGTCTGGCGCGGCAGCAAACGCGGCAGCCAGGCCAGCAGCCGGTTGGGCCTGCCCGCCACGTGGCTGCTGCGGCCACGGTCCAGCGCGCGCAAGCCTTCATCGACGACGTCTTGCGGCGCCATGCGCTTGCCCACGGCCGCCTCGGGCGCGGCCACCACGTCGAAGAAGGCCGTTTCCGTGGCGCCCGGGCACAGGGCCAGCACGCGCACGCCGCGGCTGCGGTTTTCCGCCCACAGCGCTTCCGAGAACGACAGCACGAAGGCCTTGCTGGCGCCGTAAATCGCCATGTAGGGATCGGGCTGCAGGGCGGCTGTGGACGCCACGTTGATGATGGCGCCCCGCCCCTGGGCCAGCATGTGTGGCAAGACACAGTGCGTCAGTTCCATCAGGGCCGTGCAATTGACGGTCACTTCGGCCGCCTGGCGCGCCAGGGTGATGCTCTCGAACCTGCCATGCGTGGCGAAGCCCGCGTTATTGATCAGCACATCGGGCGGCATGCCCAGGGCGCAGGCTTGCGCATGGGCTTGCGCGGCAGCGCCGGGCAGGCTCAGGTCCGCCACCAGCGCGTGGGCGCGGATGCCGTGGCGTTGCGAAAGTTCCCGGGCCAGGCTGTCGAGCACGGCGCCGGAGCGGGCCAGCAACAGCAAATGGGCGCCGCGCGCGGCCAGGGTTTCCGCAAAGACGCGGCCGATGCCGGACGAGGCGCCCGTGATCAGCACGGTCTGGTTGGAGTAGTCGTATGGGAGCATGGCAAACGTGTCGTAGTTGAAAGTGTTTCTAATGTAAACTGTGGTCTTTAGTCCACGGTCAAGAGGAAACGATGCGCATCGGAGAAATCACCCGCCTGACGGGCGTCAGCAAGGACACGGTGCGCTTCTACGAGCGCCAGGGCTTGCTGGATGAGGCGCCGCAGCCGGGCATGACGAATAACTACAAGGAATATTCGGCGCAGGCGCTGCGGCGCATCGAGCTGATCGGCCACGCCAAGGCCTTGGGTTTTACCTTGAAGGAAATCGCCGAAGTCATTGCCGTCTGGCAGGAAAATGCGCTCGACGCGGTCACCAAGCGGGCCATGCTGGAAACGAAAATTGCCCAGATCGACGACAAGGCCCGCTCGATGGCCGTGCTGCGCGCCGGCCTCGTCGATGCGCTGGCCAAGGTGGAGACGGGCTGCGAGGACGGTGTGGCGGTCGCAAGAAATTTACCAGGATAATCAATGACCTATTACACGCAATACCGCCACCTGGCGCTCGAGGGCGCCAAGCCTGCCCCCACGGCGCAGCAGATCGCCGCCATCGAAGCCTTGCTGGAAGCGCCGTTGCCGCCGGCCTTCCTGGCCTTCCTGCAAGTGGCCAACGGCGCCTGGTTTGACTACAGCTGCGATGTACCAGATGGCAATGGCGGCCTGGAAAAGATGGGCTTCAATGCGTTTTTCAGCGCCGACGAAGGCGATTTCTGCGATGAAACGCTGGTCGGCGAGATCCGCGCGGCGCGCCAGCATACGAACATGCCGCTGCGCATCCTGCCGTTCGCCCGCGATGGCGGCAATTCCATGCTTTACCTGGACTTGACGGAAGAAGGCGGCGGCCGCGTGCTGGCCTATGTGCAGGAGTTGCCGGACTGGACGGGCAAGCGCGCCCACGGCCTGATGGAACTGGCGCCCTCGTTCGACGCCTGGCTGGACAGCCTGTATATCGACCGCGACACGGTGCTCGATGAACTCGAGCACAGCGTGTCGGAGCCCTCCCACCTGGACGCGATGGCGCAGTGGCTCGATATCGGCATGCCCGCCTGGCGCCGCGATGCCGGCATCACCGCCCTGTTTGCGCTGAAACAAGTGGAACTGTGCGCCGGCGAACAGGACTAGTCCTACGGGCATGGCCGCACCTCTCCTATGGGTGCGCGCAGGCTGGCGGCTTAACATTGTCACCAGCTTGCGGAAAAAACCACTGCTGAAAGGAATTCCAATGAGCATCTCCACCACCAGTTCCCGCGTCCCCTCGCTGAAAAGCGTGGCCATCGGCGCCGCCGTTGCCTTGCTGGGCGGGATCGCCATCAAGACCATCGCCTCCGGGGCGTGCGCCAATGACAAGTGCTTCCTCAGCAAGGCCGCCGACGCGGGCAGCACAGAAATTGCCGCCAGCAAACTGGCACAAAGCAAGAGCAGCCATCCCGAGGTGAAACAATTCGCCGACGCCATGCTCACGCGGCACACGCAAATGGCGGAGGAACTGAAACAGCTGGCCAGCAGCAGGCAGATCGAGCTCAGCGACCAGCCTGGCGCCCGGCACCAGGCGCAGATCGACAAGCTGAGCCGCCTGGATGGCCAGCCCTTCGACAAGGAATATGCGGCCAGCATCGGCGTGGCCGCGCACAAGGACGCCGTGAAACTGTTTAGGGATGCCAGCCAGAAGGCCAGCGATCCCGATATCAAGGCTTTTGCCACGAAAACCTTGTCAGCGCTGCAACATCACCTGGACATGGCGAACGCCTTGCAGGCGGCATTGGCGAAACAGACCGCCACGCGTTGACATACTTGCCGTACGTGCTGTGCAGCAAGTATTTCTGCTCTTGACATACAATGCGGCAACTTCGTTTTCGGCCATGCCATGACCTCATGCAGCTACTCAAGAAAACCGGCCTGATCGCCGCCGCCTTCCTGTTCCTCATCCTGCTGGCAGGCTGGCTCTTCATCAAGGTGAGCGCGGCGCGCAATGCCACGGTGTACGCCCAGCAGTGGAACGACCAGGGCACGTGCGTGATCAAGACCTATGTGCCGCACTACGGCAACGGCGTGCCGAACAACATCGTGCGCGCGCTGAGCACGTCCACCTTCTTCCGCGTGTATCACAAGGATGGCACTTTGTTGGAAAGCACGGAATGGGTGCTGGACATGCATGAAGACGGCATCCTCGACCACGCCCGCTGGGGCCAGAACCGCGCCATCTACCCGACCGACCTGGGCGATGAAGGCTGGACCCTGCCTGAATGCGCGTGAGCGGGAAGTGACCATGCAAAAGCAAAAAGGATTGCGCGGCCCCTGGAGCGACGCGCTTTACGTTCCCACCTTGCACCATTTCCTCGGTCCCTTTGACGTGTATGACCGCGAAGAAACCCTGGGCGTGGAGCTGGACACCTGGGACATGAACGATCCTGCCCAGCGCGCGGCGCTGATACGGCGCGACATCACGTCGCAATACAAGGAACTCAGCTACCGCCACCGCCATGCGCTGGTGGCCGTGCTGGCGCAGGCGCTGCAAGACCCCGCCTACGATTTCCAGGCCATCCTCGAGCATGACCCCGAGAGCACGCACGCCCTGCCCTCGCTATGGGACGAGATGGACGATCCGCGCGCCTTCTTTGCCGACATCTACCGGCTGGTGCGGCAGGATTGGGGCGATGACCTGGCCCGCGCGGCGGCGGAAGACCCTGCAGACTGGTAGCGCGGTGCGCACGCCACGCGATCATATCGATAGCCGGCGGCCGCGATTCCTCTATGAAACTCCCATTGCGACAGGGTGCACGCGACCTTGCAAAAACGCCCGCTCAAAAATAGTCTGTTGCGCCAGCGCATGCCCATCGGTATCGCGCCACCGTGAGACGTCGGCATTCCCCCCACCGCGCCGGTTCCCGCCGGCATCCCTCTGCCGCAATTTGAAGCAGACTCTCCTGCCCCGGTTCGCCCCTGTCATTTGCCTGTCGTTCATCCTCGCCGGCGCTGCCGTGCCCTTGGCGGCCATTGCTGCCGAAGGCGGCGCCATGCGCGCCGACGCCGAAGCCTTGGTCAAGAAAAGCGTGGCCCGCATCTTGCGGCACGCCGGGCACGGCGTACAGGGTCAGGTAGTGGCCGGCTGCGGGAGGCGCATCGGCGGCTTGGCAGAGTGGCGACAGCAGGGATAAGGTGAGTAAAGTTTTTTAGGCAACAGTTTCAGCATGTAGCATTCGTCAATGAAGTTCGGTATGGCAGGCGCAGTCGTGGCCGCTGGCCGCCTCGGACAGGTTTTGCAAAATCGCGCAGTCTTGCGACGGCTGCGGCTGGTCGCACTGGTGGCGCAGGGTCACCAGTTGCTGCTGCAGGGTTTGCAAATTCGCCATTTGTTCGGCGATGCGCAAGATGTGGTGGTCGAGCAGCTCATTGACGCTCTGGCAACCTTCGGCCGGATTATTCTTAAACTCCAGCAAGGCGCGGATATCGGCCAGGCCAATCTGCAGCGAGCGGCAATGGCGGATGAATTGCAGCCGTTCCTGGTGTTCTTCGCGGTATTCGCGGTAGCCGGCGCTGTTGCGGCCCGGTTCCTGCAGCAGGCCCGCCTTTTCATAGTAACGCACGGTTTCCACGTCACAATCTGTCCGTTTGGCCAGTTCTCCGATACGCATGGCATCCCCTTTTCATTCCAAGCTGCAAATTTCACTTGACCCTGTAGCCGCTACAGGGTTTCTAATGGAAGCATACACGAAACCGGAAGGACGAATGCGATGCCGCACGATAGCCACGAGCACACTCACGAGCACAAGCATGATCATGCGCAAGACGCCAAGCCCAGCCATGGCGGCTGCTGTTCGCACAGCCACGCCGCCCCGGCCGGCGACACCGCGCCTGCCCTGCCCAGCGCCCCCATCGCCGGCGCGAACACGGCCAAATACCGTATCGCCAATATGGATTGCCCCACGGAAGAACGCCTGATCCGCAACAAGCTGGCCACGATGGCGGGCGTGGTGGGCCTCGATTTCAACCTGATGAACCGCGTACTCGACGTGCACCACACCCTGCCCTCGCTGGCCACGGTGGAAGCGGCGCTGCACGGCATCGGCATGCAGGCGATCCCCATGGAGGCGGACGCCGCAGTCGCGCGCGACCCGGACGAAGGCAGCCTGAGCAGCCTGCAAAAAGGCTTGCTGGTCGTCTCCGGCCTGGCCGCTGCCGGCGCCGAAGCGCTGGCCTGGACCACGCATGCCGACAGTTCGCCCCTCGTCATCGCCCTGGCCCTGCTGTCGATCGCCACTGGCGGCTGGCCGACCCTGAAAAAGGGCTGGATCGCCCTGAAAACGTTTACGTTGAACATCAATTTCTTGATGAGCCTGGCGGTCTTTGGCGCCATCGCCATCGGCCAGTGGCCGGAAGCGGCCATGGTCATCTTCCTGTTCGCGATTGCCGAACTGATCGAAGGCTTGTCGCTGAACCGGGCGCGCAACGCCGTGCACAGCCTGATGCAACTGGCGCCCGATACGGCCACCGTTGCCGACGCCAGCGGCGCGTGGCAGCCGGTGAACGTCGCCACGGTGGCGATCGGCACCCTGATGCGCGTCAAGCCGGGCGAGCGCATCGCCCTCGACGGGGTGGTGGCCAGCGGCACATCGTCCGTCAACCAGGCGCCGATCACGGGTGAAAGCATGCCGGTGGACAAGGCCGTGGGCGACGTCGTGTATGCGGGCACCATCAATGAACGGGGCTTGCTCGACGTCACCGTGACGGCCAACAGCGGCAACAGCACCCTGGCCAAAATCGTCAAGGTGATCGAGGAAACCCAGGGCAAGCAGGCGCCCACGCAGCGCTTCGTCGACAACTTCGCCCGCTACTACACGCCGGCCGTCGTCGTCTTCGCCCTCCTCGTCGCCGTGCTGCCGCCATTGCTCTTCGGTGCGCCTTTCATGGCCTGGGTGTACAAGGCGCTGGTGATGCTGGTGATCGCCTGTCCGTGCGCGCTGGTCATTTCCACGCCCGTGACGGTGGTCAGCGGCCTGACGGCGGCCGCGCGCCGCGGCATTCTGGTGAAAGGCGGGCAATTCCTGGAGACGGGCTACCGCATCAAGGCCATCGCCGTCGACAAGACGGGTACCTTGACCATGGGCAAGCCGGCCGTCACGGAAGTGGTGGCCCTGGAAGGCGGAAAGCCCGACGCCGTCCTGCTGCTGGCCGCCAGCCTGGACGCCAACTCGGCCCACCCGCTGGCCGCCGCCATCGTCAAGGCCGGCCCGCCCGCCGCCAGCCATTTGCCCGTGACCCAGTTTGCCGCCCTGCATGGGCGCGGCGTGCAAGGCGCCATCGCCGACCAGACCTACTACCTGGGCAATGCGCGCCTGATGGCGGAATTGAACGTCTTGACGCCGGCACTGCAAGCCATCCTGGCGCGGCTGGAACAGCAAGCCTACACGGCCATGGTGCTGGCCACGCCAGCCGGCGCGCTGGGCGTGATCGCCGTGGCCGACGTGCTGCGCCCCACGGCGGCGTCCGCCATTGCCAAATTGAACGCCTTGGGCGTCACCACCGTGATGCTGACGGGAGACAATCTGCTGACGGCCCAGCGCATCGGCGATGAAGTCGGTGTCAGCCTGGTCAAGGCGGAATTGCTGCCCGAGAATAAACTCGATGAAATCAAGGCCTTGCAGCAGCAGTTTGGCGTGGTCGCCATGCTCGGTGACGGTGTCAACGACGCCCCGGCCCTGGCGCAGGCGGACATCGGCTTTGCCATGGGCGCGGCCGGCAGCGACACGGCCATCGAGACGGCGGACGTGGCCCTGATGGACGATGAACTGGGAAAATTGCCCGAGTTCATCAGCCTGAGCCAGCGCACGCGCCGCATCCTCGTGCAAAACATCAGCTTTGCCATCGGCATCAAGGCCGTTTTCTTTGGCCTGGCCCTGGCCGGCATGGCGACCCTGTGGATGGCCGTGTTCGCGGACGTGGGCGCCAGCCTGCTGGTGGTGGCGAATGGTCTGCGCTTGCTGCGCGGAAGCAAAAATACCTAAATCCTGCCAGAAATAGTTTCATCTGGACAAGTCATGCAAAAAACGCTACTTTGACGGCTATTCGCAACAGCCGCCGAAGTAAACGATGACCTCCCTGCACCGCCTGACCCTGATATGCGCCCTGCTGGCAAGCAGCGGCCTGCGCGCCGCCCCGCTGGCGTTTTCTTCCTGCACCGATGCGGCCATGCCGGGCAGCCTGTGCGCCGTCAAGGACGTCTACGGTGCGTATGACGAGCGGGGACTGCCCGCGGCCGGCGAGAATTTGGAGTTGTTCGTCCGCAAGTTCCCCGCCGAAGGAAAGTCCAGGGGCACGGTCTGGCTGGTTGCAGGCGGCCCCGGCGAATCGGGCGCCGCGTTCTACGGCCTGCTGCCGACGCTGCGCCGCAGCTTTCCCGGCTTCGACCTGCTGGTCCCGGACCACCGCGGCACGGGCAACTCCACGCGCCTGTGTCCGGCGGAAGAAGGCGAAGACAGTCCTGGCGGCAGGGCTCTGGCGGGCGCGGAATGGGCCAGCTGCTTTGCCAGCCTGAACCAGGCGACGCAGCGGGCGCGCCAGTTTTCCATCACCAATGCCGCCCATGATCTGCAGGCGCTGGTCAGAGACGAACACTACAAGGACAAGCGGCCCGTCTACGTGGTCGGCGTGTCCTACGGCACGCAGCTGATCCTGCGCGCCATGCAGGTGATGCCCCTGCCCGTCGAGGGCGTCATCCTCGACTCGCTGGTCCCGCCGCAGAACCATCCGCGCCAGGACTTGAGCCAGCGCTCGCGGCTGGCCGACACGGTGGGCCGGCTAGTCCTGCGGCAATGCGACGAGGACCAGGCTTGCCATGCCCTGCTGGGGGAGGACGCGGAACTCGTGCTGGCCCGCGTGCGGGAAAAGGTGCGGGCCGACCCCGCCCTGCTGGCCGCCATACCGGGCAAGAACCTGCAATACTTCATGGCCAGCCTGCTCGACGTGCCTGCCGCGCGCGCGCGCATGCCCTACCTGCTGCGCGACCTGGACCAGGGGAATGGCACGGAACTGGCGGCCGTGCGGGCCATCCTGCGCGACGCCGCCGCCAGCCTGGGTGATTATCCCCAGTCGCCGCCCTCGGTTCCGCTGGCCAGCATCATCAGCAATTCGGAAAACAATCTGCAACCCTTCTTTCGTCCCGGCACGCGGGCCAGCGATATCGAGCGGGACGAGGAGCACCTGCTGTTTGCCAGCCCGCTGCCGCGCCTCTTGCTGGATAACGGTTTGCCTACGTACAAGCGCGACGATTACTACGCCCGCCTGCCAGGGAGAGTGCCGCGCATGCTGGTGCTGCAGGGAACACTGGACGCCAAGACACCCTACGCCGCCGCTGCGGGCCAGGTGGCGCTGTTGAAGTACAACAATGCCGGCGATGTCGCCCTGGCCACCGTGCGCAATGCCCCGCATTTCATCCTGTGGACGGCGCCCGCCTGCTTCGAGCAAGCCAGCGCCCGCTTCATCGCCGGCAAACCGGCGCGCGATTGCACGCTGTAGTGTCCAGCAACTAAATAGAAGAGGACGACTGGAGGCGACCTGCGCCGTTCTACGCCACGCCGCAAGCGCTGGCCGATGCCGAGGCGGCCGATGACCATTCGCGCACGACGCCCAATGGACCGTCTTTCGCGACAAGGTGGCGCCGCTGCTCGGTCGTTGAGCACTTAAATCGCCCGGCGTGCCCGCAGATGCAGGTGGCGGATGGTGGCCGCGGCGGCCATCAGGATGGCGGAAGCCGTTGCCAGAACGACAATAAATGCCTTGTCGAAGGCCGAGCGGGCCAGTTCCGACACTTGCAGGCCCAGTTCGGCCGGCAATTGCTCGGCGGCCAGCAGCGCCGCGTCGAGCGTGTCGTGGGCATTCGGCAGCAGGCCCGCGCTTTCCGGGATCACCAGGGTGGCGCCGTAGACGGCCGACAGGATGGTGCCCAGCACCGTCACGCCGATCACGGCGCCCAGTTCATACGACACTTCCTCGATCGAGGCGGCCATGCCCGCCTGTTGCGGCGCCACGTTCAGCATCACGGCGCTGGACGCGGCCGTCATGACGGCGCCCAGGCCCAGGCCCAGGATCACCAGGCTGGCCACCTGTGCCGGGACGGTGGCGTCGTGCAGCAGCAGATAAGACGCCATGCCGATGCCGGACAGCAGCAAGGAACCCCACAGGACCTTGGCCTTGTCGGCGCGCGGCAGCATGAAACCCGTCAACGGGCCGGCAAACACGGACGCCAGCGGCAGCGGCAACAGCAGCAGGCCAGCTTCCAGCGGCGACAACTCACGCACCAGTTGCATGTGCTGGCTCAGCGCCAGTTCCATGCCGATCAGGGCGGCCGAGGCCACCATGGCGGCGGCCACGGCGCTGGAAAACGGCAATTCGCGGAACAGGGCGAAGTCGATCAGCGGCCGGGCTTGCCGCTTCTGGCGGCGCACGAAGGCCAGCATGAAGACGGCGCCCACGGCGAAGGCCAGTGCGGCGATCGCATACGACGGCTGCGGCTTGCCCAGCTCCTTGATCGCATATACGCCGCCAAGCAGACCCATCATGATTTGCAGCGAGCCTTTCAGGTCCCACGGCTTGTCGCGGTTACCGGCCCGCTTCGGCAGGACGACGGCGGCCAGCACCAGGGTCAGCAGCACGATGGGCACGTTGATCAGGAAGACGGAACCCCACCAGTAGTGTTCCATCAAGAAACCACCGAGCACGGGGCCGAACGCGGCGCCACCGGAGGCGATGGCCGCCCACACGCCGATGGCGAACGAGCGCTCGCGGTTGTCCGTAAAGGTCAGGCGGATGATGGACAAGGTGGCCGGCATCATCAAGGCGGCGCCGATGGCCAGCAGCACGCGGGCAAAGATCAGCCATTCGGGCGCGGGCGAAAATGCGGCGCACAGCGAGGCGGTGCCGAACACGGCCAGGCCGGCGAGGAAAACGGGTTTGTGGCTCAAGCGGTCACCGAGGGTGCCGAGGCCGGGCAGCAAGCCGGAGACGACCAGCGCGTACACGTTGATGATCCACAGTTTTTGTGAGGAAGTAGCCTGCAAGTCGCGCGTCAGCGCGGGCAAGGCGGTGTAGAGCACGGTCATGTCGACCACGATCAGGAACAGGGCGCTGGAGACGATGGCCAGCGTCAGCCATTTTTTCATTGGATGCATAAACAACTCATGGATTTTAGTATAACTTTTAACAACTATCGGTGTGAATGAATTTGGTGCTGCGCAAATATTTACGTTCCAGGCTGCCACGGGCCTGGGCTGGTCGGGGGCGGCGGGCGTCAGCCACGGTCGCCATCCTTGTCATCCACCACTGCGGACACTGCGGGCGCGTCGAGTTCGCGCAGCATGACGACGGAGACTTGCTTGAAGCCACGGCCCTGGAAGAAGGTCTGCGCCGTCAGGTTGTGCGCGCCGCATTCGAGGAACAAACGGGCGATGCCGTGGCTGCGCAATTCGCTGGCCACCCACTCCACCAGCTGGCTGCCGATGCCGCTGCCGCGCACGGACGGCAGCAAGACCAGGTCGTCCAGCGCGGCGAACGATTTTGAGGCGCGCTGGCGCGTGTCGATGGACACCAACGCCATGCCGACGATGGCCTCGCCCAGGGTAGCCACGGCCAGCAGGGTCGAATCGCCATGCGCCCAGTCGTGCGACAGGGCGGCGCGGATTTCGCCGCGTATCACCTCGGGCAAGTCCGCGCGCCAGTTGCCGGGCGCGTCGGCGCGCTCGCCCTGCAGCTCCGAATGGGAGATGTAGTCGGCGCTGACGTTATCAAGATATAACTTGCACAGCGCATCTTCGGCGGTGGCGTCGTGACACCAGGCAAAGCGGATGGCGGGGGAACTGACTTGAGCGTTTTTCATGGCGGATCTCGTGTTATTGAAAATGTAAACGCATTTTATGTCGCCCCTGAATGGCATTCAAGTTAAAATCCATCTGTAAAACAGATAGGTGAATGCCATGCACTGGACTTTGGAACAAATGCGTTACTTTGAAGCGGCCGTCGCGGCCGGGTCTTTCTCGGGTGCGGCGCGCCGGCTGGGCCGCGCCCAATCCGTGGTCAGCACCTCGATCGGCTTGCTGGAAGCGGAATTCGGCGTGGAACTGTTCGACCGCTCGCGCCGCAGCGCCGTGCTGACGGAAGCGGGCAAGGTGATGCACCTGGAAGCGTGCGAACTGCTGCGCCAGGCCGAGCGCCTGCAGCTGCGCGCCCAACTCTTGAGCGCCGCGCCCGAAGCCCAGCTGACCCTGGCGCTGGACGAAGCCCTGCCCTACCTGGCCATCAGCACCCTGGTCAAGGAACTGGCGGCGCGCTACCCGGCGCTGGAACTGGTGATGCTCAACGCCACGGCCTCGGAAGTGGCGCAATACGTGGAGCAGCAGCAAGCCGACGTGGCCTTCCACTTCGACCGCGGCCCGATTTCCCCCGTGCTGGAACAGCAGCACATCGGCAGCGTGGCGCAAGGCGTGTTCGTGGCCAAGGGCCACCCGATGGCCCACGGCCAGGAAGTGAGCCGCAACGAGCTGACCCGCTACCGCCAGCTGATCATGGATTCCGACCTGAACCGTGAACACGCCTTCAGCCCCGCCGTGTGGTTTTCCGACAGTTTCTACAGCATCGCCGAAATGGTCGCCGACGAGCTGGGCTGGGCAATCCTGCCCCTGAATATCGCCAATTACGACAACTACAAGGGTTATCTGCAGGAAGTGCCCTGCCCTGCGCTGGCCCTGTCGCGCCTGCCGGTGCGGCGGCTATCGATACATGGCAAGAAACTGAGCGAGACGAGCTTGTGGCTGACGACCAGGCTGGCGGAATTGCTGGCGGATGGGCCGCGGGGCTAAGGCGTACTGCGCTCGTCCTTCATTAAATGAAGAAAAAGCTGGCGCGGGCATGTTGATGGCATGGCAAGCTCAGTATGATGGCCATAAGATAGGTCAGACAATGCAGCCACGCGCCACTAACGCATGAAAATTTGTAAATAAATAAGTACCGAAAGCTATACATGCTTCACTCAACCATCATCAACAACTGGCTCGCCATGGCAAAAGACGATGCCGTGGAAATCGATCCCGACGACATCAATCACGAAGCCAGGAGCAATATGTGGAGTTTTTCGCCCACGGACGAAGAAACGCCGCAGATAGAAGCGGCGGATATCGTCGAGTTCATCGGCCAGGTGATCGCGGCGCGCAGCAGCGCACTCAAAGGCGAGGACATGCAGTTCTATTGCTGGCACGATGCGCAATGCCGCCAGCTCCGATTCAGCCTCGTGTCTCGCTCGCATGGGAGGCTGCCGTTTCGCTGCGAACTGCGCGAAACGCAGGATTTATCGCTGATCGCCGACCGCGTGGTGAACGGCGACTGGCGCAACGCGCACTATATGCAGGCCCCGTCGGAGGAAGGCGATGCGCAGGAGGCCGCGCCGTTCGTCCTGCCCGTGTTTGTCGTGCCGGTGCCCCAGGAATCAGCGCACCTGGAAACGCGCGGGCCGGCACGCCGCCAGGGCTGATGCTGGCTCGCCAGTGACGATTTCCCCGCTGGCCAGTTGGCCCACGATGGCCGCCAGCACCACGCCCGGATGCATGGCGCACACGTACACGCCTTCCACCTGCGGCAAGTAGCCGATGACGGGCACGCCATCGACGGGCATGGGGCGCAGGCCGGTGCAGGCGAACTCCGGCGCGATGGCCTCGGCGCCTGCCAGTTCATTGCGGATAGCGCCGGCCGTGCGCTGCGCGATGGCGGCAGGCTGGTTTTCCGGCGTGTCGTCCACGTAGTCTTCCGCTGCCAGCATGGCACCGTCCTCGGCTTGCCGCACTTCCATGACATGGCTGGAAATAATGCCGCGCACGAGGCCGGGTGGTGCCTGGTAGCGCAGGAAGATGGCGGGCGAGGCGTGGATCGGCAGGCTGGCGCCCAGTTTCTGCGCCAGCGCAGCGGTGCCCGTGCCTGCCGCCAGCACGACCGTATCAGCCTCGATGACGCCCGTGGCCGTTTCAACGCCCGTCACGCAACCGTCCTTGACGGCAAAGCCCAGCACGGGCGTCTGCGTGCGGACCGTCGCACCGTGCGTCCGGGCCGCCGCCAGCAAGGCGTGCGTCGCGGCGACGGCGTCGAGGGCGCCCTGCTCCGGCTCGTACACGGCCTGCTCCGGCGGCTGCCGCAGCTGCGGTTCCAGCCGGGCGATGCGCGGGCGGTCTATCACTACGGACTCGGGCGACACGCGCCCATCCTGCGTGCCGTACGACAAGGCGCCATGCCAGCGCAGCGTCAAGCCGGACACTTGCGTTTCCAGCTGGCGCCAGGCGGCGATGGCGCCGCCGCGCAGGGCCGCGATGGGGTCCATCCCCGCGCAGGACGCGTTGATCCAGGCAAACGAGGTGCCCGTCACGCCGCAAGCGATGTCGCCCGCCTCCACCACGGTGACTTGTGCACCCTTGCTGGCCAGGTGGTAGGCCAGCGACGCGCCGACGATGCCGGCGCCGATGACGACGATGCGTGTTGAGGATCCATGATTCATATCTGGCAACTTTGCATATTTATCATAATGCAGAGTCTACCTCAGCCGCCCGCAAAACCAGCGCAAACCGGTGGCCATCGACGGCCATGCCTGCCACCAGGGCAATATCGGGCACGGCCATTCCCTGCACGAAACCGCAGCGCTCCAGCACGCGGATCGAGGCCCCGTTGCCGTCGATGGCATAGGCGCACAGGCTGGCCAGCCGCCATTCGTCTTGCGCCAGGGCGATCAGGTACTGCAGCGCCGCCGTGGCCAGGCCCTTGCCCGCCTGCCGCTCGCCGATGCGGTAGCCGACTTCGGCCGTCTGCGCCTGCCCGTCGATATCCTTGAGGTTGGCGCGCCCGATCAGCTCGCCGTGCTCGTCGACGATGACGCAGGGGTGCATGCACCCCTGTGCGTGCTGGTCCAGGAATTGCGCCACGTGCGCGTGGATGCCGTCGATGCTGTAGAAAGCGTCCGGACGCCCGTCGATATGGCGCTCGAACCAGGCCCGGTTGGCTTGCTCGAAGGCCAGCAGGGGCGCGCCGTCGTCGGGGCGCAGGGTGCGTATGGTAAATGTGCTCATGCAGGCTCCTGGAAAGGCATGAGTCTAGAGATGTGCCGCCCGGGCCGTCAATCTTGATTCCATGAATCAATATAAAGTGACAAACGCTACAATGGCCGCCATGAACAACGATCTGTCTGCCCTCGACGCGGCGCGCCTGCTGGGCGTCAGCCTGCCCACCCTGTATTCCTATGTGAGCCGGGGCTTGCTCGCTTCCGTCAGCAACGGTGCGTCGCGCCGCAAGCGCTATCCGCAGGAAGACGTGCTGCGCCTGGCGGCCCGTAAAAATGACGCCAAGCGGGGCGGCCAGACGGCCGTGGCCGCCATGCACTGGGGCTTGCCCGTGCTGGAGACGCGCATTTCCCATATTCTCGATGGCCGGCTGCTGTACCGGGGCCATGATGCGACGGCGCTGGCCCAACACGCGACGCTGGAAGCTGCCGCCGGCCTGCTGTGGGACGATGGTGCTAACGAATATTTTCGGCAAGACGCGCCAGCCCTGCCGCCAGGGCTGGCCAGCGCGCCCGATGCGCCGCCGCTGGCGCGCGCCATGCTGGTCATGGCCGTGCTGACGACAGCGGACATGCCGCACGCGCTGGAGTCCGGCCCCGCCGTGATGCGCCTGCTGGCCGCCGCCCTGCTGCAGACGGCGCCGTCCGCCTTGCCGCTGCACCGGCAGCTGGCCCAGGCGTGGAACGCCGACGCGAACCAGACTGCATTGCTGCGCGCCGCCCTCGTGCTGCTGGCCGACCATGAATTGAATGCATCGACGTTTGCCGTGCGCTGCGTGGCGTCGACGGGCGCCAGCCTGCCGGCCGCGCTGGGCGCGGGGCTGGCAGCCATGTCCGGAGTCAAGCATGGCGGTGGCAGCGCGGCGGCCAGGTGCATGCTGACGCAGGCGCTGGCCGCGCCGGACGCCAAGGATGCCAAGGCAGCCATCGGCAAGTACTACGCGGCCATCGCGCCGGCATTCGCCGGTTTCGGCCATCCGCTGTATCCGCACGGCGACCCGCGCGCCGCGTATCTGCTGGCGCGTTTGGCAGCGATGACGCACGAGTACCCGCAACTGTCCGCCATCCTGGCGGCGTGCGCCACGGCGGGCGACTTGCTCGAAGTAAAGCCGAATGCCGACCTGGCGCTGGCGGCCATGGAACTGGCGTTTGATTGGCCCGAAGGCGCGGGCATCAGCGTGTTTGCGCTGGCCCGTTCGGCCGGCTGGATCGCGCATGCCTTCGAGCAGGCAGACAGCGCGGCCCTGATACGCCCGCGTGCGCGCTATATCGGACGCCCACCGCGCGACTGACACGCGGCTGACAATCGACGCTTGATTTATTACGCATACGTAGTAGTATACTTCGCATGCGTATCAATACCGTCCCCACCTCAGACCATCCCGATGCCGCGGCCTGTCCGCTGGGCGAGCGTTCGCCGCGCCTGTTCAATCTGCTCAACCTGGCGCGCCAGAACCTGTTCCGCTCGGCCGATGCCGTCTTCACCAGCGAACTGGGATTTTCCGGCACGCAAGTGGTCGCCCTGTTCGCCCTGAAGGGAGAGGAAGGCTGCCAATTGAAGGATCTGGGGCGGGCGCTGCAACTGAAAAACTCGGCCGTCACGGGCCTGGTGGCGCGCATGGAAGAAAACGGCCTGATCGTGCGCGGCCAGTCGGCGCTCGACGCGCGCGCCGGCACCCTGCACATGTCGCCCAAAGGTGGCGAGGTGCTGGCCGCCGCCCTGCCCCTGCTCGACAGCCTGAATGAACAACTGAAGCAAGGATTCAGCGAGGAAGAGCTGGCCGTCGTCGCCCGCTTCCTGCTGCACGCCTCGCGCCTGCGTTTCCAGCAAGACATTTAACCCATCCATCACCCCCACAGGAGTTAGCATGCACCTCAATGACATGACCGGCTTGCAACTGATGCAAGCTTTCGCGCAAGGCCTGTTTCCCCGCCCCGGCATTTCCAGGACCATGCCGATGGATGCCCACACGATCGAGCATGGCAGGGTCGTCTTCACGGCGACGGCGAATGAAAACCACACCAATCCCATGGGCGGCGTGCACGGCGGTTTCGCCGCCACCGTGCTCGACACGGTCACGGGTTGCGCCACGCACACGGTCTTGCCGGCCGGCGAAAGCTACGGCACGACGGACCTGAACATCAAGATGTGCCGCCCCCTGCCCTTCAACGTGACGGTCTACGCGGAAGGCAAAGTCATCAATGCGGGACGCAACCTGGTCATTTCCGAAGGCACGATCCGCGACGAAGCCGGCAAGGTGTATGCGCACGCGACAGCGACCTGCATGATCATCCGCCCCCGGGAACAAGCGACTGCATGATACGTATTGGCAACATCGAGGAAGCCTGGCAGGTGCTGGAGGCCATCCCCGAGTTCGACCAACGGCGCAGCCTGGCGCAGTTGCAGGAGCGCCTGCCCGCCGGCGCGCTGCCCGCGCACCGCAAGGCGGGGATGGCGCAGCGCGTGCTGGAAGGCCAGGAAGCCTGGGCCAGCGCACACGGCTTTGCGGCTGTCACGGTAAAGTCGACGAACCGCTATCCCGCCATGCTGCGCTTGCTGATCCGCAATGGCTATCAGATACGTGTCTTCGAGCACTTTGGCGACCCGACCAGGGAGCGCGTTCATTTCATCAAGCCGCTGTTTTAGCACGCATGGTAGAGACACTAGTTTGTTTCTTGCTTGTCAAAGAAGTAACAGCGCCATACACTGCGCTATTCTGGCTGGGCGCTGTCACTGAACCATAGGTAATGTCATGTCCATCGTAAAAAAGGGAAGCCGTCAAATTGTTGTTGACTCTACGTTTTACCGATAGTCGGTCAGACGGCAACCGACATATATACAAGCACTGGTTTGTCTTTTGCAGTTTAAGCTGCAAGCGATGGCCGAAGCACGCTCGTAGTGAGAACACACGTAGCACGTCCGGATAATTGGCTGGGCATGGAAGCGCGCGCGATCACGCCATCAGTCGTGGAATATGCTATTCGGCAAGCATTGACGCAGGGTTGGCATCCCGGCAAATTCGGAAGCGCTTTTGAACTGACAATGAGAGTCGCCTGAACCTCATTTGCAATTCATCAAGAAATATTTCCTCCCAAGGCTTTTAGGCCTCTCGGCAATACTCAAAATAGCACAATGACACTGAACTCTTTTTTCAAACGTACGATTTTCAATTTCAATAAAGAAACCGCATTGAAGCAACGCTCGAGTGGGCAACGTTACGCACTAACGATCATACGATACACACCAGAGCCGACCTCGGTGACGGGGACATTTGACACAGGAACGGCAGCCGTTACCTGGCTTGGCGTTCCGACTGACTCTGATTGTTTGGTGGAAGCTTCTGTCTGGCGAGACAATGTCAGCCTCGGCGACTTTTGTTTGTGGTGTTCCGAAGCGTATGCCGTTGCCCGAATAGGCGAGCATCGCGATCACAATGCCAGCAATCTCAATGGCCCAATACCGATTAACAACGTCATCTCGTTCAAAGATGATGACGGATCTCTTTACACGCCATCAAGCGAGTTGGTATTGCCTCGCGAAGCGGGCATTCGCGCCATTCACACATGGCTCATCGATTTGGAACACCCAGGTTTTCTGCATTGGAGCTAAGTTTGCGCCTTCTAAAAAATCGTCAAGAGAACTCGCATGCAAACATAAGCTGGCGGACAGTCGATGAAGATGTCTCTCAATGGCGGCTGCGCGTCCAGCCAGATGCACAAAGCCATGCCCCGTCACTCGTGTTTGCTGCCAGACGGATACCAGCAAGGTGCTGCGCTCTCTCAGGCCGCCGCCTTTTTCTTTCCTTTCAATAAACTTCCCGCCGCATTCTCTTCAAAGCGCCCCGCCTCTTCTATATAGCCATGCACGGTGCCGTCGTGGCGCCAGCCGCCCTGGCGCTTGATGGCCTGGAAATCGGCGCCGGCCCGGTGCGCGCTGGTGGCCATGCCGCGGCGCAGGCTGTGGCTCGATAGTTCCGGCACGTAATCAAGCGCCGCCAGCCTGGCGCAGCTTTCCAGTATGGTATTGATGCTGCTCGCATGCAGCGCTTTCGCGCTCACATGGCCCCATTGATTGACGGGGCGCAACAGCGGCCCCGTGCGGATGTGCGCCACGGCCAGCCAGGCGCGCAGGGCCGTGGCCGGGCAGCAGACACCGTCGCCGAACGGGATCGCCTTGACGATGCCCTCCCCCAGCTGGTCCGTTTTCGAGCGGGGCAAGGTGATCACCATGCCCTGCGGCTCCCAGCTCACGTCTTCCACCGTCAATCCCGCCAGTTCGCTGCGCCGGAAACCGCCAAAAAAGCCCAGCTGCAGCAAGGCGCTGTCGCGCAAGGCCTTGACGCTGCCCAGCGCGGCCAGCCGGGCGACGATCAGCTCCAGGTCTTCCAGCGGCAAGGCCTTGGCCTTCTTCTTCGGCTTGCCGTGCAGGCGGGCGATGCCGGCCAGGGTCTTGCGCACGGTGGGCGTGGACGCGGGGTCGGCAAAGCCCTGATACACATGCCATTGCGACAGGGCCGTCAGGCGCAGGGCCAGGGTGCGCGCGTTCAGGCTGTCCGCATACGCCATCAGGTAGCGGATGACGGTGGACTCGTCGGCGGGCAGCGCCCCGCCCCAGGCCTGGAAGTGGCGGATGGCGGAACGGTAGGTGCGGCGCGTGTTGTCCGAGGTGGCGGCGGCGAGAAACGCCTGGTGACGCGCGGCCACCTCGGCATCGATCAGGGCGCCATGTAATGGTGCCACGGCACTGGCGGCGCTTTTCGGCCCTGCGGCGCGGCGTTTGGAAAGGGGCAAATCGGGCATGGAATCGCTGAAATCGGGCTGGTGTACTGGGAAATACGCAGAATAGCATGCAAACCACCCCATAACACGCGATAAGCAATCTTATCGCAGCTTATATTTTCAAATATCCTTAAAATTTATATCGTAATATTATGCGATATTACGTATCATGTAATACGTTACTAAATTTCGCTCATAGGTGATTTTATGGCCCGCACCGGCATTCTGTACTCTGATGTTATGAAAGCAGCCCAAATTGTCGCTGCCGATGGACGCAATCCCACAGTCGACAGCGTGCGCGAAGCGCTGGGCAGCACGGGCAGCAAGAGCACCATCGCTCCCCTGCTGAAACGTTGGAAGGAAGAGTTCCAGGGCGCGGGCGCCGTGAAAACGGAATCAGGCTTGCCGGCCGAGCTGATGGAGGCGATGCGCGGCGTCTATGAAAAGCAGCAGCGCGACGTGGCGCAGCAGCTGGAAACGGGCATGCGGGAAAACCGCGCCGAACTCGACGCGGCGCTGGACAAGCTGAAAAAGACGGAAACCGAGCGCGTGAAACTGACGGAGGCGCGCGCCGCCCTCACCCAGGAATTGCGCGCCACCCAGCATGCGCTGGCGCAACTGAAGGAAGAGCACCATTTTCGCGCCGTCACCCTGGCCACCTTGCACAGCGATAACGCGGGCCTGACGCAGCGCCTGGCCGACCGCGGCGAGGACATCGCGGCCCTGAACCGCCAGCTGGCGCAGGTGCGCTCGCAGTTCGACCATTACCAGGAAGCGGCGGCCGCCCAGCGCAGCGAGGAACGCGCGCAGGCGCAGCAGCGGGAAAGCCGGCTGGAGCAGGATAACGCCCAGCTGCAGCAGCGTGTGCAAGGCCAGCAAGCGACGCTGGTGCAGCAAGACGTGCGCCTGGCGCAGCTGCAGGCGGAGCACACGCGCTTGTCCGGCGAAGCGGCGGCCGACCGCGCGGCGCTGGCCACCGTGCGGCCCGAGCGCGACCAGTTCGAATATCAATACCTGCAGGCGGCCGCCTCCGCCGACGCCCTGCTGGCCAAGCTCGATACGGCCCTGCTGGCGCTGAACGACGCCAAGGTGGCGCTGGCCGCGCAAGACCGCCAGCTCGACATGCTGGCGGAACAGTCCCAGGCATCGCAGCAGAAGGTGGAAAGCCTGGCGCAGGAACGCGATGGCTTGCTGCGCGACAATGCCGGCATGGCGGCCAGGCTGGCCCTGCTCATGGATGGCAAGGATAAGCGCGATGGTTGAACCCGCCAACATGGGCTGGGAACTCCATGGTGAAAACTATCCCTACCCGGCACGGTAGCGCACGCGTATCCACGCACCCATGGCGTCCACGCCGCCGTCGCCAGCGTCCTCGACCCAGCCCGCGCGCGCATAACAGGGCCAGGATGGCGCTGCAGGAGACCGTGTCCGCGCTGGCGCAAGGACGAATCAGGGTCTTGGCTGGCGCACTGTTCCTTCGTTACAGGCGACGGTTCAACACGCTGTCGATGTCGTGGGTGGGTGGTTCAAGGTCGAGCACGCCGTCTTGCAGCCAGTAGCCGTCGCCTCCCCGTTGCAGCGCATCCATGTCCAGCGCGCCCAAGGCTGGCGGGATGCCGCCCGCGAGCAAGGCCGCCACATCGCCCCACGCCGCATACAACAGCTTCAGATACCAGCCGTCGTCGTGGGCAAAGGCGAGGAAGCGGCTGTGCAAGGCGGGCAGCGGCGCGAGCGCGCCCCGGTGGTCGAGCATCGCGGCCACGTCCGCGTCCAGCGAGGCCGGCGCCGCGCCGCGCCAATCGGCCCAGGCATGGCTGCCCCAGCCGGACATGTCTTCATGCGCCAGGGCTGGCAGTTGCTGGCGCGCCAGAGTCTGGAAGGCGGCGGGCTTCTTGATCGTTCCCGCACTGCCCCTGCGCAGCACGATGCCGTCCGCGTGCAGCAGCGGGGGGATGACATCCTTGAATTCGATGCCGGAAGCGACCAGCATGCGCTCGGCCGGGTCGTGCCAGATATATAAATAGTGTCTCAAACAGAAGTCCGTTTTGGTTTCGGCGCCGTGTTCAGGGCCACGGCGGCGCGGATCAGCGCCTTGAGCGCCGCGGTATCGAGGTGCGCGCCTTCGTGCAGGTCGATGGCCCGGCGCGTGTTGCCGTCCAGGCTGGCATTGAACAGGCCGGCCGGATCGGGCAAGGCGGCGCCCTTGGCGAAGGTGAGTTTCACGGCCAGTTTATAGGTTTCGCCCGTGCAAATCATGCCCGCGTGCGACCAGACGGGCACGCCACGCCATTTGACTTCCTCGACCACGTCCGGGTCCGCCTGGCGTATCAGTGCGCGCACGGTGGCCAGCGTCTTGCCGCGCCAGTCGGCCAGCGCGGCGATTTTCGCGTCGATCAGGCGAGTAGCGGACTCGGCGCTCACCGCGCCATCCTGGGACTGCGTGTCTGGTTCTGTTTTTTTCATGGCGGTGATCTCCTTTCCTGGCTTGCCTGTGCCTGTGTGCGCCTGCCTTACGGCGCGGGATCGGCCATGCAAGCGGCCAGCGAGCTGATGAACTGGTCGCGCAAGGCCTGGTACTGCGCATCCGTCGCGAATTCCCGTTTGTCCGCCGGCTGGTTGAGCAGATAGGCGGTGGCGACCGTCCCGCTGGCGGCATGCAGCAAGGTGTATAAACTGATGATGCCCGCCGATTGCGTGACATTGGGATTGTTCAATCCTAGCACTTCCACGCCCTGGCGCGTGTCCGTTTCCAGCGACACTAATTGCGGCGCCTTGCTGTTGGCGGCCATCTGCTGCATCTGCGCCACGATGGTGTCGCGGTCGGCGGCAAACCTGCCTTCGGCGCTGCGTTCGATTTTCAGGTTCACCAAGGGCAAGCTACCCTTGCGGAACAGCATCAGCCGATAGCCATCGGCCGTCGATACCTGCCCCTCGCCCGTCGCCAGCTTGACGCTGCGCGTCGTCACGTGCGCGGGCAAGCGGTCTTGCTGCCGGAACTGGAACTCGCTGCGGTTGATGCATTGCGCCAACGGGCCCAGGGGATCGGCCGTGCGGTCTTGCGCCTGGGCGGCCAGGGCGGTAACGAGCAGGGGAATGGCAAGCAATGGGCGGTGATTCATGAGCGGCATCAGTCGAGGAGTGAAGGTGCCGCGAGCATAACCGTCCATATTGCCAGAAGGCAAATGTTTAGTTGCCATCCTCTAAAGCCCGCATGCATGGCTTCTTAATAGGAAATTCACCTGGCCCGCGTAGCATTCAGATTGGCAAGGCTCTCATTGTGCAGCGCCTGCCCTTTTCCGGCTGAATCATGAATGACATCGCTTTACCCCTGCACCACGGCGCCGCCGTGCCACCCGCCGTGCCACCAACCTCCGCCAGCGGCCACCGCTTGAAAGCGGCGCTGGGCGCCCTCTTCTTTCCCCGCCAGCGCACGCGCTGGCAAGCTTTTCTGGGAAGCATGCCTGGCCTGAGTTCGCTGGCGCAGCTGCATCCCTGCCTGCGCTTCAAGATTTACCGGCCATACGCGTCGCGCCAGCTCGGTTGCGCGGATAGACTGGCCTTGCTGGAAGGGCATTACCGTTTCCTGTGGCAAGCCGGGGCGCGCGCCCTCGTCGAGCGGGCCGCGCGCCAGCCCGTGGTGCTGGCCGCGTTCGAAGGCAAGGATGGGGCGCTGTACCGCTTGCAGCTGACGGCCATCCACGACAGCTACCGCGAAGGCGAACTGTGCCTGCGCCTGACGCGCGACGGCCAGCCTCTGTACCTGGCCAGTTTTTTGTTCGTGCCGCGCGCCGATGGCGTCTCCTTGCAGCTGGGCGCACTGCAAGGTTTGCGCTCGGAGGCGGGCAAGCTGGCCGTCAAGGACGCCACGCGGGCGCTGCACGGCTGCCGTCCGAAAAACCTGATGGTGACAGCCTTGCGCGACTTTGGCGATTTTTTTGCCTGTACCAATCTGTTCTTGATCAGCAACGACAACCGCATCGCCCTGAATGCGCGCCGCCGGCGCCATATCGCCGCCGATTACGACCTGGCGTGGCAGGAATTGCACGCCTTGCGCATGCGTGACGGCAATTATCACCTGCCCTGCGCCCCCTACCGGGTTCCGGACCTGGCCCAGGTGCCGTCGAAGAAACGCGCCGATGCGCGCCGGCGCGGTGAATTGCTGCTCGGCATGGCCGCCGACCTGCGCGCGCAGCTGGCGGGTTTGCTGGATACGCCTGTGGCAACAATGTCTGAGGTATCTTGCCAAACCAGCCATTACTCAAGGATGCTATGATGCTTTCTTTTCAGCAACTATCACCCGACGGCATCGATGATCCCCATACGCCTGCGCGCCCTGTTTGTGTCTGTTTTATCCCTGTCCACCTGCGGCGCCATGGCCACGCCCACGCTCGACGCGGCCATACGCGAACGGGCGGAAACCCTGGTGCGCAACGGCCAGCACGCCAGCCTGCTCATCGCCGTAATCGACAGCAAGGATAGCGCCGTGTATGGCTTTGGCCGTGCACGCGACAACGATAGCTACCAGCCTGATGCCGACACCATCTATGAACTCGGTTTCGTGAGCAAGACATTCACGGCCTTGCTGCTGGCCGACGCTGTCGTGACGGGCAAGGTCAGGCTGGAGCAGCCGGTGTCCGAGTTGCTGCCGGGCTATACGATTCCCGAATTCGGCGCACAGAAAATCACCCTGCGTTCGCTGGCAACGCACTTTTCCGGCCTGCCTGTCATGCCTGATAATCTGCACTCGGCCAATCCCCTGGATCCGTTTACCGACTATGACGAAGCGCAGCTGCGCACCTTCCTGGCTGGCTATGCGCTGACACGCAAGCCCGGCACGGAGTTTGAATTCTCGATGCTTGGTTACGGCCTGCTGGGAACGGCGCTGGGAACGCAGGCAAAGATGTCGTATGAAGACCTGCTGCGGGCGCGCATCACGGGACCACTGGACATGCCATCGACGACCACGATACCGTCACCGGAAATGCGCGAGCGCATGGCGCATGGCCACCTGGACAATGGCGTGCCCGTACCGATCTGGGATTTCCGCGCCCTCGAGGGCGCTGGCGCCGTATTATCAAGCGGGCGCGACATGATACGCTATCTGCAATCCTACATGCGGCCTGCTGGCGAGGCGCAAAAGCTGGCCTTGCGGCCGCAGCAGGTATTGGGTGGCGAAGGCCATGACCCGCGCGCCAGGACACTCGGCCTGGCGTGGACACTCGAGCGCGTCAACGGAAAAAACTACGCCTGGCACAACGGCCTGTCAGGTGGCTACACCAGTTTTGTCGGCTTTAGTCTCGATGGCATGCGTGGCGTAGTGGTAATGAGCGGCACATCGCGCGAGGTCCAGTCGCTGGGCCAGGCCGTTCTGTGGCAAAGCCAGCTTCCGCCATTGCCGTTACCAGCGTCAATCCCCCCGGAAATAGCCGTCGCCCCGGCCGATCTGGTGCAATATGCAGGGCGGTATGCGCTGGGCGCCAGTGTTATCCTCAACGTGCGCCAGGGCCCCGATGGCTTGCTTGCAGACATACTGGAATCGGGCACAACGGAACCGCGTGAAGCGCTCATGTTCGCCAGCGCGCAGGACACGTTCTTCTCCAGGATGACCGGCGGGCATCTGGTGTTCCAGCGTGACGCCGAGGGCACCATTATCGGCCTGGTCCTACACCAGCATGGCATCGCAAAGTTCGCCAAACGGCAGTTCTAGCCTTGTTGTTACTCATTCGATAAGTGTGGCGTAAAACTCAGGATTTCTTCATGTAGATGGCCTATGCTCGGAATTCATCCCAACCACTTTATCCGGCGGCTGGCGTGACCTTGCTTTTTCCATTGATCACCTGACAGGCTCCCATGACGTCACGCCTTGCCCTCCTCCCCCTTTGCCTCCTGGGCAGCGCCGCCCTGGCCGCGCCCGTATTGGACGCGGCCGTGCGCCAGCGCGCCGAGGAACTCACGCAGAACGGCATGCACGCCAGCCTCGTCATCGCCGTGATCGACGGCAAGGACAGCGCCGTCTACGGTTTCGGCAGCGTGCATGCCGGCAAGAACATCAAACCGGGCGCCGACACCGTCTACCAGATCGGTTCCATCACCAAGACCATGACGGCCTTGCTGCTGGCCGACGCCGTCGTCGAGGGCAAGGTGGAACTCGACGCGCCCGTGGCGGCATTCTTGCCGGGCTATACGGTGCCCGCCTTCGACGGCAAAACGATCAGCCTGCTCGACCTGGCCACGCATTATTCTTCGCTGCCGCGCCTGCCCGACAACTTCGCGCCGCAAGATCCGGCCAATCCGTATGCCGATTACACGGCGGCGAAGCAACGGCAGTTCCTCGCCGCCTACCGGCTGCCGCGCGCGCCGGGCACGCAATTTGACTACTCGAACATCGGCTATGCCGTGCTGGGCACGGCCCTGGCCGAGCAGGCCGGCGGCAGTTATGAAGCGCTGCTGCAAAAGCGCATCGCCGTGCCGCTGGGCATGCGTTCCACGTCGAACCAGCCCACGCACGGCATGCGGGCGCGCCTGGCGCCCGGCCATTTGCTCACGGGCGAGTCCACGCCCGCCTGGGATTTGAATGTGGTGGCGCCGGCCGGCGGCGTGTATTCCAGTGCGCGCGACATGGTCGCCTACCTGCAAGCATATATGTTCAAGCCGCTGCGCCCGTATGCGCTGGCGATCCAGCCGCAGCGGCCGCTGGCGCCGGATGGCGAGACGAAAATCGGCCTGGCCTGGCTGCTGGAACAGCGACAGGGACACGGCTACGCCTGGCACAGCGGCCAGACGGGCGGCTACAGCAGCTATGCGGCGTTCACGACGGATGGCAAGCGGGGCGTGGTGGTGTTGACGAACACGGCGCGCGACGTCGACGCCCTGGGCTTGTCGACCTTGCTGCCCGGCACGCCCTTGCCGCCGCTGAAAAAGCCGCAAACGGCCATCGACGTGCCGCGCGCCGCGCTCGCCGAGTATGTGGGCGAGTATCCATTGGGCACCGATTTCACCTTGACGGTGACCCTGGGCAAGCAGGGCCTGGAAGCGGCCGGCACGGGCGTGGGCGCGGCGCCCCTGTTTGCCAGCGCGAAAGACCAGTTCTTCTTCCGCGCCATCGACGCGGAGCTGGCGTTTACGCGCGATGCGGGCGGCAAGATCATCAGCGCCGTGCTCACGCAAGGCGGGCAGGACGTGGTCTTGCCGCGCAAGCCGTAGCGTTCAGGCTGCCGGGTCGCGCATGAATTGCTCGACCCGGGCGACAAACGCCGCCTTGCTGCGCGTGCGGAATTCGCCCAGGAAGGCGTCGCTGCCCTGGACGATCTTGCCGTGGCGGTCGTATGTCACCTTGCCCATCTCCAGCACGAATTCGCCGGCGGGGTCGTCTTCCGGCTCGAAGTGCGAATTGAAGCAGTAACCGGTGTCGCGGCAGCTGCCCCACAGCAGCAATGCGCTGCTGAACCATTCCATGGTGTCCGGGCCTGGCTCCACCTCGAACAGGGTGTTGACGGTGATGTGCCAGCCGCCGGGCACGCGCAGCGGCTGCAAGGGATAGGGAAAGCGTGGCGGTTTCATGGGGACGGTGGCGCGCGGTGCGTTTGATAATAGGCGAGGAACTCCGCGGCCGGCAGCGCCTTGGCGAACAGCCAGCCCTGGCCGAATTCGACTTTGCGTTCCAGCAGATAATCGGCTTGCTGTTGTGTTTCGATGCCTTCGGCCACGATCAGCATGTTCAGGGTGCGGGCCATGGCGATGATGTGCGGCGTGACGCTGCTGGTGGCCGCGTCCGTGCCGATGGTGTCGACGAAGGATTTGTCAATCTTCAAGGCGTCGAGCGGCAGGTTTTGCAGGCTAGCCAGGCTGGAATAGCCGGTGCCGAAGTCGTCGATGGCCACGGCGTGGCCGCGCGCCCTGGCCTTTTCGATGGTGGCGCGCGCCGCTTCCACATTGATGAAGCCCCGCTCCGTCGCTTCCAGCCAGATCTGCTGGGCCTCGATGCCGGTGCCGGCCAGGGCCCGCTCGAGCACGTCGAGCACCCTGCCCGTTTCAATGTCGCTCGCGCACAGGTTGATGGCGATGTGCAGCTCGCGGTCGGCCAGCAGCGCGGCGCGCATGTCGGCGATGACGCAAGCGATCACCTGGTCGGTGATAGGAAGGATGAGTTCGCTTTCCTCGGCCACCGGGATGAACAGGTCGGGCCGTATCATGCTGCCATCGGGACGGCGCCAGCGTATCAGCGCCTCGGCGCCCACGCACACGCCCGTGTCGAGCGCGATGATAGGCTGATAATGGACAAAGAACTCGCGCCGCTCGACGGCCGTTTCCAGTTCGCCGCGCAGCGACAGGCGGCGGCGCGACAGCCATACGACGATGCCGACGATGAAGACGGCCATCAGCAGGCCCAGCGGCAAGAGCAGCAACTGTTCGCGCCGCAGCCTGTCGTTGAGTTTGCTGCGCGGCTCGATCATGACGGCCGTCAAGCCATCGCGGTACAGCGTCGCATGGATGCTGCCATCGTGCGCCGCGTCCCACGTCGCTGGCAGCCCGGCGAGCAGGGCTTGCACCTGCGCCGGATCGGGATGGTGCAAGGTGTCGAGCACGCCGCTCTTGCCGATGGCCACGGCCATCTGGATGTCGCTGTCGACGATGACGTCGGAAAAGCGCACGGGATCGATCAGCACCTTGTAGGCGCGGTAGGACAACCCCACCATGCGCTTGCCGCCGCTGACGACGGGGCGCAGGTTGAAATCGAGACCCATGCCGTTGGCCAGCGTGAAGTCGGGGGGCGTGACGGCGATGCGCTCGTCCTCGATGCCCGTGGACGTGCATTTGAGCAAGCCGTTTTCCACATAGCCGATATCGTCGATGCTGCGCGTGGTGATGGTGATGCGCCGCAATTGCTGGACATGCGCTTCCGAGCACGGCGCCAGGTCCAGCGCATCGGCGCTGCGCAGAGCGGCGCTGGCCGAGGCGATGGAACGGTGGGCGCGCTCGAGCGCATAGCCGGCGAGCAGGCGCAGGCGTTCCTGCTCGCCCTGCTCGGCGCGCACGGACGACAGGTAGAAGGCCAGGCTCAGGGGAGCGGCCACGCCGATGACGGCCACCAGCACGCTGGTGATGATGATGCGTTTTCTGCGCATGGAATTACCTGCGGTAGTTATATGAATGCCATGTATTGCTCGATGGCATCATATTACAAGTCCAGGCGGCGCACGCTGATATTGCTGAACAGTTACACTTTTCCCGCTGTTTGCACTGGCCTTGCCAGCACGAAGACCAGCGCCGCCACCACGGCCGCCAGGCCGCCGGCCAGGTACAGCACGCTGGCAAAGCCGTCGATGAAGGCGTGGCGCGCCGCTTCCTGCGCCACGGCCTGCAGCGCGGGCGGCAGCTGGCCGAAGGCCTCGGCCGCGTTGCCGGCGACGATGCGCCCGATCATTTCGGGCGACGCTTTCAAGCCGTGCAGCCACGCCAGTTGCTCGAACGAAGCGCCCGTGCGCATGGCCAGCACGGCGCCCAGCGCGCCCACGGCCAGCACGATGCCGACGAAGCGCGTGGTGGTGCTGATGCCGGAACCCATGCCCGTGCGCTCGCGGGGGATGCAGGCGAGGATGGCCTTTTGCGTGGTGCCGTTCAGCAATCCTGCGCCCGCGCCCGTGACGAGCATGCCGGCCGCCACCCAGCCGTACTGCAGGCTGGCGGCGGCCAGGGCCGTGGCCACGTTGCCGGCGGCGACGATCAGCAAGCCTGTGACGAGGATGCCGCGGTCGTCCAGGTGGTGCATGGCGCGCGGCGCCAGGCGCGACAGCACCACCATGGCGACGGCAAACGGCAGCATGGCGCAGCCGGCCAGCACGGCGGAAAAGCCGAAGGCGTTCTGCAAGTACAAGGGCAAAAAGGTCATCATCACCTGCGCGGCGATGGCATAGCCGAACATGCCCAGCACGGCGCCGACGAAGACGCGCCGGCCGAACAGGCGCAAATCGACCATGGGCGCGCGCTGGCGCCGCTCCACCAGCACGAACACCAGCAGCAGCGCCGCGCCGGCCGCGAAGCGCAGCAAGGTGGCGCGGCTGGCCCAGCCCGCCACGCTGGCGTCAATCAGGCCCCAGATGATGCAGAACAGGCCGGCGGAAAACAGCAGCGCGCCCGCCGGGTCGAAGCTGGCATTGGACGCATCCTTCGACTCCTCCACGTGCCTGTTTGCCAGCCACATCAATATGGCCACGACGGGCAGGTTCAGATAGAAAATCCAGCGCCAGTTGATGGCGCTCGTCACCAGGCCGCCCAGCAGCGGCGCCACCGTCATGGCCACGCCCATGGCCGCGCCCCACACGGACCAGGCGCGCGCCCTCTCCTTTTCCGCGTGAAAGGTGTGGCCGATGACGGCCAGCGCGGACGTGAGCAGCAAGGCCGCGCCCAGGCCCTTGACGGCGCGCGCCACGTTGAGCACGAACGGTGTCCACGCCAGGCCGCACAGCAGGGAAGCCAGCGCGAACACGGCCAGGCCAAACAGCATCACCCGGCGCCGGCCCAGGCGGTCGGCGATGCTGCCGGCGGGCAGCAGGAACGAGGCGAACGCCAGCATGTAGGCGCTGACCACCCATTCCACGTCGACGAAGCTGGCGTTGAGCGCGCGGGCGATCGAGGGTAGCGAGACGGCCACCACGTTGGTGTCGAGCATGATCAGCGCGCACACGCCCGAGCACGTATATAAGGTCCAGTCGGTATTCTTCATGCCTCGATTGTAAGCAGGCTTGTATTATTTCCTGTTATAAGACAATCGCCTTATAATTTCCTCATGGTGAATACAGACAAAGAGATGGAACTGCGGCATTTCCGCTGCGTGCTGGCCGTGGCGCACAGCCTGCACTTCGCGCGGGCCGCCGCCGAGCTCGGCATTTCGCCGCCCGCGCTGACCAAGCAGGTGCAGGAAACGGAAAGCCTGCTCGGTACGCGCCTGTTCCAGCGCAGCAAGCGCGCCGTGGCCCTGACGGCGGCCGGAGAGCTGTTCGTGCTGGAAGCGGCGCGCGCGCTGGCGCAACTGGCGCAGGCGCAGGAAGTGGCGCGGCGCGCGGGCCGGGGCGAGCTGGGACGGCTGGAAATCGGCTACGTGGCCTCGGCCGCGTATGCCGGCGTGCTGCAGGAGCAGTTCGCCCGCTTTCGCGCCAGCCATCCCGGCATCCATATCGGTGCGCGCGAATACCCGATGGATGCCCTGCCCGGCTTGCTGGACCAGGGCCGGGTGGACCTGGCCTTCGTGCGCCCGCCCCTGCACTTGCCGGATGGACTCGACAGCGTGGTCTTGCTGCGCGACCGCTTCGTGCTGGCCGTGCAGGCGGACAGCCCGCTCGCCTTGCTGGATGTGGCGGAACCGGCCGCGCTGGCGCAGCAGGCCTTCATCGTGCCGGAACAGGAATTGGGCACCCTGGAACTGAGCCGGCGCGGCGGCTTCGCGGCGCAGGTGGTGTCGCGTCCGGGCAGCCTGGTGGCCGTGCTGACGGAAGTGTCGCTGGGCGTGGGCTGCGCCATCGTGCCCCACTCCGTGATGGCCAGCGTGCGCTTGCCCGGCGTGTGCTTCCGCGAACTGGCGGCGCCGCAAATCAGCTCGGAAATCGCCGTGGCCTTCCGCCGCCACGAACAGGCGCCCGCCGCGCGCGCCTTCATCGCCCAGCTGCGCGCGGCGGCGCTGGCTTAAGCTCAAGCGCTCTTCAATACCGCCACGGCGTAGGTGCAGGCGCTGGCCGTTTCATTGCTGAACACGCAGTCGGCCGGCGGCCCCAGCTCCAGGCAGTCGCCTGCGTCCAGCACGTGGCGGGTATCCCCTTCCATGAACACGAGGCTGCCGCTGAGCGACCAGATGAGTTGCCGCCGCGCCACATAGGCTGCCGCCGGCATGGCCACCACGGCGCCCGGCGGCAAGGTAATATGCACGAGGTCGAGCGGCATGTCGGACGCGGGCGACACGTGCCGCCGCACATAGCCGCTCTGCGGGTCGATCCACACGGGCTGGTCTGCCTGGCGCAGCATGCGCCCTGGGCGCATCTCGGCACGGGCGATCAGCTCGGACATGCTCAGGTCGAAGGCGCCCGACAGGCGCGCCAGCAAGGTGGCCGTGGGGCTGCAGTCGCCCCGTTCCACCTTGTGCACCATCGCGCGCGACACGCCCGAGCGGGCCGCCAGCTCTGTCAGCGACCAGCCCAGGTGTTCCCGCTCGAGGCGCACCCGGGCGCCGATACGCTGGTTCAATTCGTCTGGTTTAGTGGACATATATTGGATTTTATTCGGGCTTCCATTCGGATTTTATTGGACAAGTGGCGGGTGGCGATCTATGATTTGTCCATTATAGTAGACGCCGAGTGCGGAGAGCAACATGCAGATACGCGATGCCCATGCGGGCGACATCGAGGCCATCACGGCCATCTACAACGATGCCGTCAGCAATACTTTAGCCATCTGGAATGAACGGACGGTGGATGCGGCCAACCGCGCCGCCTGGCTGGCCGACCGCGTACGGGCCGGCTATCCGGTGCTGGTTGCCATCGATGCAAAGCAGAACGTGGCCGGCTACGCCTCGTTCGGCGACTGGCGTCCGTTCGAGGGCTACCGGCATACGGTCGAGCATTCCGTATATGTGCGCGCCGACAGGCGCGGCGCCGGCGTCGGTAAGGCCTTGATGGGGGAATTGATCGCGCGGGCACGCGGCCTGGGCAAGCACGTGATGGTGGCGGGCATCGAGGCGGGCAATGCCGCCTCGATCGCCCTGCACAAGCAGCTGGGTTTCGAGGAAGTGGGCTTGCTGCGCCAGGTGGGCACCAAGTTCGGCGCCTGGCTGGACCTGGCGTTCCTGCAGCTGCAGCTCGACAAGCGCAGCGACCCGGACGGCATCGCGCCGCCCGGTTGAGGTCAAACAAATATCAAGGAGCGCGCATCAGAGATCGATCTCCGGTGGCGGGCGGCGCAGCGCCATATGCTCCCATACGGCCACCAATACCAGCACGCAGCTGGTGATGCAGGCCAGGGTCAGCGGAGCATACAGGCGGCCGTAAGCCATCGGGATCAGCGCCAGGATGATCAAAATGCCCAGCAGATGCGACAGCGGCGGCGCGGCACGGTCGCTGCTGACCCATTTGAACAGCGCATTGCCCAGCAGATACAGGATCGGGCCGCCCAGCAAGGCGCTGATGCCGGCGAAGCTCGCCTCGTCCGGGTGCACGAGGGCCAGCTCATCGGCCACGGCGGAAACGATCACGCCGCCCACGATCAGCACGTGGATATACGTGTAAGCCTTGCGGGCGATGCGGCCCGGGTCCTTCGAGTGGGCGATGCGGTGGTGGCCCGCCTCGGCGCCCGTGTCGAAATAAATCCACCACATGGCGATGCTGCCGACCAGGGCCGACAAAAAGCCCAGCCAGTTGGCGGCCGTCCATTCCAGGCCCGCGAACGTGGCGCCCGTCACCAGCAGGGATTCACCGAGCGCGATGATGACGAACAGGCCGCAGCGCTCGGCCATGTGGTTGCCATCGACATCCCAGTCGGCCGTCGTCGAGCGGCCCAGACCGGGCATGCCGAACAGCATCCATGGCCCGGCCAGGTCGATCGCCAGGGCCAGCGCCCACCAGAAGATGCGTTGATCGGGCGACGCGATACCGCCGGCGATCCAGAAAATGCCGGACAGCACGGCCCACAGGGCGATGCGCTGGAAATTGCGGCGGCGCGCCAGCGCTTCATGGCGCACGGCCCACCAGGCGAACAGGGGCCGGCCCACCTGCATGGCCACGTAGGCGCCCGCGAAGCCCAGGCCCCGCGTGCCGAACGCTTCGGGAATCGAGGCCGACATGAGCAGGCCGCCCAGCATCAGGGCGAACAGGCTGATGCGCACGGGAATGCGCTCGGGATCGAGCCAGTTGGTGATCCACGAAGTAAAAATCCACACCCACCAGACGGCCATCAGCAGCAGGCCCGTCTGCAGCCAGCCCATGGCGCTCAAGTGCGCCAGCAAGCCGTGCGACAGTTGCGTGACGGCAAACACGAACACCAGATCGAAGAACAGCTCGATCATGCCCACCTTGCCGCTGTCCTGCCCGCCGCGCGTGCGCAACAGCGATTTTCTCGATTCCATAGCTACTCTTTCATTCATGCTTGATTAAAACGTTCAATTGGGGACTTTTATAGCTTGACTGGCGTCAGCAAGGGAAAGCCGGCGAAGTGCGCGGCCAGGTTATCGACCACCAGTTGCCCCATCGCATGGCGCGTCTCCACGGTCAGGCTGCCCACGTGCGGCGTCAGCACCACGTTGGCCAAGGCGCGCAAGGCGGCGGGTACGCGCGGTTCGTCCGTGAACACGTCGAGGCCGGCCGCGCCCAGGCGGCCATCCTGCAAGGCGGCGATCAGGGCGTCTTCGTCGATCAGGGCGCCACGGGCGATGTTGATCAGCGTGCCTTGCGGACCCAGCGCGTCGAGCACGCCGCGGTCGATGATCTTGCGCGTGGCGGGCGTGCCCGGCGCGCAGACGAACAGATAATCGCTTTCCTGCGCCAGGGCCAGCAGGGATTCCGCGCGCGGCACATCGGTGCCGGGAATGGCGCGCGGCTGGAAATAGCGCACGTTGATGCCGAAAGCGGCCAGGCGCAGCGCGATGGCCTGGCCGATCTGGCCGAAGCCGAAGATGCCGGCCGTCTTGCCGCGCAGGCTGGACGCGGGGGCGATGGCCTCGCGGCGTTCCCAGCCGCCGTCGCGCACGAAACGGTCGAGCGCCACGATGTGCCGCGCGCTGGCCAGCAGCAAGGCCAGCGCCACGTCGGCCACGTCGTCCGTCAGCACGTTCGGCGTGGTGGTGACGGCGATGCCGCGCGCCCGGGCCTGGTCCAGTGCCACGCCGTCGAGACCGACGCCATTGACGGCGACGATTTCCAGATGCGGCAGCGAGCCCATGTCGCCGGCGTTCAAGCCCAGCGCGCCCGTCGTGACGACGCCACGGATGGCCGGCGCCCGTTCGGCCAGCCAGGCCTGGCGTTCGTCCGCCGGCACTTGCCAGGCGCGGTGGCAGGTGTATTGCCGTTCCAGCTGCGCGTTGACGGCAGCCGAGGGACTGGGAGCGAGGATGAGGAGTTCGGCTGGCATGGGCGTCCGGGTTGGTGTCGACAGGATTTGCAGACGCAACTTAGCATACTTGAGACCCTGCCGGGGATGGCATCGCCTGTTACCGCCGCTAAAACCCTGCTCGCCGCACGGTCTTTAGCCGGGGCAAGGCACGCGCTTGACCTTGCCGCCCGTCCTGGCCGGGTCGGCGCCCGCGCCCGGGTTCGCGTCCAGCCCGAAGCAGCTGGCGCCGCCGGCGCTGACGACGCGCGTGACAGGCCGGCCATCGGCCGTCAGGACTTCCTCCACGCGGATGACGGGGCCGCCGCGCCAGGCGGAGGCAAGCAGCTTGTGGAAGGTGCTCTCGCTTTTGAGGTCGGCAGCGGCCAGCCACGGCTGGTCTTGCTTCAGCTCGCCGCGCAGGGCCTTGTCGGCGGCGCCCGCCGCCAGCCGGGCGCGCGTGCGCAAGTCCGGGCCGGTCGGCGCCGTGGCGGGCGCGGCGGGCAATTCCTCGGCGGGCATGGTGATGGCCTGCGCCGTCACGGCAGGCAGGTCGGGGACGGCGGGCGGCGCGCTGGCCCGTGCGCGCGGCACGGGAACCGGCATGGGCAGCGGCAAGACCAGCGGCGGCGCCGGCGTTGGCCGGGGCGGCAGCAAGGTCATGAACGCCACTTCCGTGTATTGCTTGAGCTGCCGCGCCGGCAAGAGCAGGAAATACAGGCCCAGCGCGTGCATGGCCAGGATCAGCGCGACGGCCGCGCTTCTCAAGCTCAAGCCCCGCCGTAGGCGCATGGAAAGGGACTGTCGGTGGCGGTGCAAGGGCATGCGGTTTCCTGTGGGCGCCGGGCGCGATGCTCCATTCTAGCGAAACTTGGCCATAGGCATTGATCAATCCACAAGGTAGCGCCTGGCGCGCCTTTCTGCGCCAGATTCCGGTACCCCGCCCTGCCCCGTGTTGTACGAATGGCGACTTTTTTAGCGCTTTGTCACACTTTCCCACGCGCCACGCCGCGCTGGAATATAATGATAATCATTCTCATTAATATCCGGATAACTCCATGCACCACTTCCACCTCGTCCCTACCCCGTTCGCCCTGGCCGCCTTCCTGCTGGCCAGCAGCGCCGCCCACGCCCAGAACACGCCGGCGGACGGCGCCACGCAGAGCATGCCGACGGTGCTCGTGCATGCCTCGGCCGATGCGTCGGCGGAAGGTTTGTCCAAGGCGTATGCGGGCGGCCAGGTGGCGCGCGGCGGGCGCATGGGCTTGCTGGGCAACGTGGACATGATGGATTCGCCCTTCGGCAGCACCAGCTATACGCAGCAATTCATCGCCGACCAGCAAGCGCGCAGCGTGGGCGATTTGTTGCAAAGCGATCCGGCCGTGCGCACCTCGCGCGGCTATGGCAATTTCCAGGAAGTGTATGTGATCCGCGGCTACGCCCTCGATTCGGACGACGTGGCCTACAACGGCCTGTATGGCGTGCTGCCCCGACAATACGTATCGCCGGAATTGCTCGAGCGCGTGGAAGTGTTCCGTGGCGCCAGCGCCTTCCTGAATGGCGCGGCGCCGGGCGGCAGCGGCATCGGCGGCGCCATCAACCTGATGCCCAAGCGCGCCGGCAACACGCCGCTGACGGAATGGACGGTGGGCGTGGAATCGGGCGGCCACGCCTATGCGGCCATCGACGTGGCGCGCCGCTTTGGCGAGCAGCAGGAATTCGGCGTGCGCGTGAATGCCGCCAAGCGCCAGGGCGAGACCGGCATCCAGCGCGAAAAGCACGACGTGGGCATGTTTTCGGTCGGCCTCGACTATCGTGGCCGCGGCTACCGCCTGTCGGCCGATGCCGGCTACCAGAATGTCGACTTGACGGCGCCGCGCCCTTCCATCAGCACGGGCAGCCTGACGAGCTTGCCTGGCGCGCCCGATGCGTCGAGCAACTTTGCCCAGCCATGGAGCTATTCGAAGGAGCACGACGTGTTCGGCACGGCGCGCGCCGAAGTGGACCTGGCCAAGGATGTCGTGGCCTGGGCCGCGTTTGGCGGCCGGTCGACCAAGGAAGCCAACAGCCTGGCCCAACCGACGTTGAGGTCGCTCCACGGCGATGCCAGCGTGTACCGCTTCGATAATGCGCGCAAGCAGGAAATCCGCACGGGCGAACTGGGCATCCGCGGCAAGCTCGTTACGGGCGCCGTCAAGCACACCCTGGTGGCCAGCTGGTCCGGTCACTGGAACGAAGCGAAGAATGCGTATGCGATCAGCGACTATGCGGGCTTGCCGACGAATATCTACCGTCCGCTGGACGTGGCCATGCCACCCACCCTGCCCGTCAACTCGGGCGGCGTGATGAGCGACCCGCGCCTGACGCAAAAAACCATCCTCAGCAGCTACGCCGTGGCCGATACCATGGCCTTCCTCGACGACCAGCTGCTGTTGACCGTGGGCCTGCGCCGCCAGCAGATCCGCGACGCGGCGTACGCCTACGGCACGGCCGTGCAATATTCCAGCTACGACAAGAGTGCCACCACGCCCGTGGCCGGCATCGTCTACAAGGCCAGCAAGAACGTGTCGCTGTACGCCAACTACATCGAGGCGCTGGTCAAAGGGCCCGTTGCCAGCGGTACCTACTTTGATGGCGAGAAGGACCTGCCGTTGAGCAACAAGGGGGAAGTTTTCTCGCCCTACAAGTCGAAACAGAAGGAAATCGGCGTCAAGTATGACGGCGGCAGGCTGGGCATGAGCGCCTCGCTGTTTTCCACGGCCAAGCCTTTGCCGGCCGTGGTCGGTTCGCGCGCCACCCTGTCGGGCGAACAGCGCAATCAGGGCCTGGAACTGTCCGTCTTTGGCACGCCGATGGCGGGCGTGCGCCTGCTGGGCGGCCTGACCTGGCTCGATACCGAACAGCGCAAGACGGACAAGCCGGCCAACAATGGCAAGGATGCCATCGGCGCGCCAACAACACAGCTCAGCGTGGGAGGCGAATGGGACGTGCCGGGCGCGCCTGGCCTGTCGCTGAACGCCCGCACCGTCTACACATCGACGCAGTATGCGGATCTGGCCAACAGCAAGCAGCTGCCCTCGTGGACCCGCGTCGACATCGGCGCGCGCTACCTGACCCAGGTGGCGGGCCATGTCGTGACCTTGCGCGCGCGCATCGACAACGTGGCCGACCGCAGCTACTGGGCCTCGGCCGTTTCCTCGTTCGACGCCGGCAGCCTGGTGCTGGCCGCACCGCGCACCTTCGTCGTGTCGGGCAGCGTGGCGTTCTGATTCGGCCCGCGCCTAAGCTGCCCCCTCCCCGGGCAGCTTCGCGTGCGCGCCTTTGCGGCGCGCCGCGCTTCGGCGACAATGCCGACATGAAACGACTCCCTGCCCTGCTGTTCTTGCTATGCCTGTCCCTGCCGGCCGCTGCCCAGAAGCAAGCCGCCTGCCCATATGCCGCCTGGAAAAGCGGATTCAAGGGCGATGCGCGGGCGCAGGCGACGTGCTTGCTGCGCCCTGTGCAGCGGTACGCGCGCCTGGGCGGGAGCGCGCCGCTGCCGGCCTTCCTGGCTGCCCGCATCGGCCAGCGCACGACCATCGCGCCGGCCCGCCTGCGCGCCTGGCTGGCGCAGCAATCGATCAGCGAAACGGACGTGGGCGGCGCCGTCGACGCGCCCCTGTCGCGCGCCGCGGGCCGGCTGGCGGCGCCCATGGCCCGCTATTTCGTCATCCACGACACCAGCTATCCGAATTTTCTTGCCGCCCCCATTCCCGATCACATCAACGACGCCGGCTGGGATTTCAACGATTTCAACAGACGTAATCCCGCGCTGGGCGGCGGCCCGAAGGGCCATGTCTACGTGAACCGCCTCGGCGATTCATTGGCCGTGCGCGACTTCGGCACGGCCGGCTACGCCAGCAAGCTGGAAAAGGACAAGCCTTCGCTGACGGGCCTGTTCCTGCACGTGGAACTGGTGCAGCCGCGCAACTCCGTGCCCGGCGGCGGCAAGGGCAACGATGGCCTGGCGCCCGATCCCGGCTTTACAGCCGCGCAATACGAGCGCCTGGCCCTCTTGTACCTCGCCGCCAGCGTGCGCAAGGGCACGTGGCTGATCCCCGCCTTCCACGCCGTGCTCGATACGGGGTATGCGAACGGTCATGACGATCCGCAGAACTTTTCGCTGGAAACCTGGTCCGCTACGCTGGCCCGTTTGACCCATATCATATCGCCGCCCGACAGCACCCAATAAGGGCGTGCGCGCCGCCCAACAGGAGGATACTGGCGGCATGCGGTGCGGCCGGCATGGCTGGTGCGCCGTCCTGCCTTGGAGGAAGCGTGGCGCTCTCGACTGATCATCCGTTCGCACCAGCGCGGCCGCTCCAGCGCGCGCAACGCATCTTCGCCCTGCGCGACGCCGTGCTGGCCGAATGGGAACATCGCGTGCGCGCCAGCGTGCGCGGCGCCGAACAATTGCTCACGCCCATATTGATCAACACCCTGCCCGCCTTCTTCGACAACCTGGCCGAGGCGCTGACGCGAGGCCATGCGCGCGAGAATGCGGCCAGCAACACGAACGTGCCGGCCGTGCATGGCAATGAACGGGCGCGCATGACCGATTACGGGCCGGAACAGGTGATCCAGGAATACCAGATCTTCCGCGACTGCTTTGCCGCCGTCGCCCTCGAAGCGGGCGTGTCCCTGCGGCGGCGCGACTGGCGCATCATCAACGATTCGATCGACACGGGCATCCGCGAATCGATACGCGAGTTCACGGCCATGCATGAAAGTTTCCGGCGCCGCATCGCCGCCGGCCTGTCGCACGACATGCGCAACCCCTTGTCCGTCATCGCCACCAGCGCCCAGTTGTTGCAGCGGCAAGCCGATCCGGCCAAGGTGCAAGAGCTGGCACGCAAGATCGGCGAACACAGCAAGCGCCTCGACGCGATGATCGAGGAATTGCTCGATACCCTCAGCTACCAGCGGGGCCAGCGCCTGCCGCTGGCCTTGAGCCAGTTCGACATCCTGCCGCTGGCGCAAGCCGTGTGCGGCCAGGTCAACCTGCAGCATGCGGACCGCTGCAAGGTCACTGGCCAGACCGTCACGGGCTGGTGGTGCGAGAACTCGCTGCGCCGCGCGCTGGAAAACCTGGTCAGCAATGCCGTCAAATATGGCGACGACAGCCCCATCGCCGTGCACGTGGCGCACGCCCACGAGCGCATGATACTCACCGTCCATAACCGTGGCCATGCCATCGCCACGGAGCAGATGGCGCGCATCTTCGACTACCTGCGGCGCGACAACCACGCGCCCGCGCCCGGCTGGGGCATCGGCCTGCCCTTCGTGCAGAACGTGGCCGAAAGCCACGGCGGCAGCGTGGCCGTCGACAGTTCGCCGCAAGCGGGCACCACCTTCATCCTCGACTTGCCCATCGATTGCCGGCCCTTCGTACCTGCGGCCGATAGCCCCAGAAACTGACGCCGCGCGCACCAAAGCGGTGCACCTAAGCGGTGAACGCCACAAAAGTGGTCATTATTGCACTTTCCGCCCATCAGCCGACTGGCACGCTTCCTGCTGAGCTATGCATAGACACGGCTCAAGGGAAATCACAACATGGCAAATTTTTTCAATGAAATGACTGCGGATGAAGTGGGTACGGACAGCAAGGTACGTGAACACTATCGTGAATTTGACAATTGGCTGGCGCAGCAATCCCCGGAGACCATCGCCCGCAAGCGGGCCGAAGCCGACCTGACGTTCCGCAGGGTCGGCATCACCTTCGCCGTGTATGGCGACGATGCCGGCACGGAACGCCTGATTCCGTTCGACACCATCCCGCGCATCATCCCCGCCGCCGAATGGGCGCAGATGCAAACGGGCCTGGTGCAACGCGTGCAAGCCTTGAACATGTTCATCCATGATATCTATCATGAGCAAAACATCATCAAGGCGGGCATCATTCCCGCCGAGCAAATCTACAAGAATGCACAGTATCGCCCGGAAATGCAGGGCATCGCCGTCGCCTCCGATATTTACGCCCACATCGCCGGCGTCGATATCGTGCGCGCCGGCCAGGGCGAATTCTATGTACTGGAAGACAACTTGCGCGTGCCGTCCGGCGTATCCTACATGCTGGAAGACCGCAAGATGATGATGCGGCTGTTCCCGGAACTGTTCGCCCGCAACCGCATCGCCCCCGTCGACCACTATCCGGACATGCTGCTCGACAACCTGCGCTCCGTCGCACCGATGGGCGTCGATGACCCGACGGTCGTCGTCATGACGCCCGGCATGTACAACTCCGCCTACTTCGAACATGCGTTTTTGGCCCAGCAAATGGGCGTGGAACTGGTCGAGGGCAAGGATTTGTTCGTCAACGACAATTCCGTGTACATGCGCACCACGCGCGGCCCCAAGCGCGTCGACGTGATCTACCGCAGGGTCGACGACGATTTCCTCGACCCGCTGGCCTTCCGCTCCGACTCCTCGCTGGGCGTGCCGGGCCTGCTGTCCGTGTATCGCGCAGGAAGAGTCACCCTGGCGAACGCCATCGGCACGGGCGTGGCCGACGACAAGTCGATCTACCCGTTCGTGCCCGACATGATCAAGTTTTATTTGTCGCAGGAACCGATCCTCAACAACGTGCCAACCTATCAGTGCCGCAAACCGGCCGACCTGTCCTACGTGCTGGCCAATTTGCCGACACTGGTGGTCAAGGAAGTGCATGGCGCGGGCGGCTACGGCATGCTGGTGGGCCCGGCGTCGAGCACCGCGCAGATCGAGGACTTCCGCCAGCGCCTGCTGGCCAACCCGGGCGGCTACATCGCCCAGCCCACGCTCGCCCTGTCCGCCTGCCCCACGTACGTGGATGCCGGCATCGCGCCGCGCCACATCGATCTGCGCCCGTTCGTGCTGTCCGGCAAGACGATCTCCATGGTGCCCGGCGGGCTGACCCGCGTCGCCCTCGGTGAAGGTTCGCTGGTGGTCAACTCCTCGCAAGGAGGCGGCACCAAGGATACCTGGGTACTCGAAGCCACATCCGCCTTTGCAGGAGAAAAAACATGCTGAGCCGCACCGCCGATCATTTGTTCTGGATGGCCCGCTACACGGAGCGGGCGGAAAACACGGCGCGCATGCTGGACGTCAACATGCAGACCTCGATGCTGCCGCAGTCCGAGCAGGACGCGGAGCAAGGCTGGCGCGCCACCCTGGGCATTTCCGAGCTGCAAAGCGCGTACGACCACAAATATGGCCGCTTCCACACGCGCGACGTGCTCGACTTCATGGTGCGCGACCCGAACAACCCGTCGTCCATCCTCGCCTGCCTGACGGGCGCGCGCGAAAACGCCCGCGCCGTGCGCGGCACCCTGACGACGGAAGTGTGGGAAATCCAGAACGCCACCTGGCTCGACATGCAGAAGCGCTTGAAAAGCAATCTGCTGGAAACGGACCCCAGCCAATTCTTCGAATGGGTGAAATACCGCTCGCACCTGTCGCGCGGCGTGACCCTGGGCACCATGCTCAAGGACGAGGCCATCCACTTCATCCGCCTGGGCACCTTCCTGGAGCGGGCCGACAACACGGCGCGCATCCTCGACGTGAAGTTCCACGGCGCGCGCGACACGTCGAAGGACGTCACCCAGCGCGATTTTTACTACTGGGCGGCGCTGCTGCGCTCCGTCTCCGGCTTCGAAATCTACCGCAAGGTCTACCGCGACGTGATCACCCCGGAGCGGGTGGCGGAACTGCTGATGCTGCGCGGTGACATGCCCAGGTCCTTGCTCGCCTGCATGGATGACGTGGTGGAAAATTTAAGACACATCCGCAACGACGTGTCGGCCGATACGGAGCGTTTCGCCGGCAAACTGCACGCCGAGTTAAAATTCGGCCATATCGACGACATCATGAAGGCTGGCTTGCACCCTACATTGACGCAATTTCTGGAAAACATCTACGACCTGGGCAACCGGGTCAGCCGCGACTTCCTCGTTCCCTTGGCGGCCTGATGCAGCTCACCATCCGCCACGCTACCGAGTACGCCTACAGTGCGCCGCTGGCCTACACCATCCAGCAGCTGCACCTGACGCCGCGCAGCGAGCCGCAGCAGCGCGCTCTGTCCTGGCACATCGCCACGCCGGGCCAGTGCCACGCCTACACGGATGCCTACGGCAACCTGTCGCACATGCTGACGATTAACGGCAGCCATCAATCCTTGAGCCTGGTGGCGCACGGCGTGGTGGAAACCATCTATCCGCACAAGGGACGGCTGAACCTGGTCGATACCTTGTCGCCGCTGTTGTTCACCATGCCGACGCCGCTGACCCAGGCCGATCCCGCCATCCTCGAACTGGCGGCCGCCAGCCTGCCGGACCGCAGGGTGACGGCCGGCACCGGGCACTTGCTGCGCCTGGCCGAGCACATCGTCGGCAAGGTGGCGTATGAAAGCGGCGCCACCGTGGTCACCACCACGGCCGGCGACGCGCTGGCCCTGGGGCGCGGCGTGTGCCAGGACCATGCGCACCTGTTCCTCGCCTGCTGCCACGCCTGGGGCATCCCGGCCCGCTATGTGTCCGGCTATATCGATCCGGGCACAACGGGCCACGCGGCCAGCCATGCCTGGGTCGACGCCTGGACGGAAGACACGGATTTCGCGGGCTGGGTCAGCATCGACGTCACGCATGCGCGGCTGATGACGGATGCGTATTGCCGCCTGGCCATCGGACGCGACTACGATTCGGCGGCCCCCGTGCGCGGCGTGCGCCAGGGTGGCGGCACGGAAACCCTGCACGTGGATGTGCAAATCGTGCCCGTATAAACGAGCAGGAATGAGGCTGGCCGGGCCTTGCGGCAAGATAGGCAGGCCCGGCTGGTGTAGAATGCTTCCCCTTTTGACTTGATTTACGACGATGACTTATTGCATAGGCATGCGCCTGAACGAAGGCCTGGTCTTCCTGTCCGACTCCCGCACCAACGCCGGCGTGGACCAGGTGGGCACCTTCCGCAAGATGAGCGTGTTCGAGAACCCGGGCGACCGCATGCTGGTCCTGATGACGGCCGGCAATTTGTCGATCTCGCAGGCGATCCGCCAGATCGTGTCCGAGCACGTCGATGCGGACGGGCGCAGCATCTGGAACGTGAGCAGCATGTACGATGCGGCGCGCATCGTGGGTGTAGCCGTGCGCACCGTGCACCTGCGCGAAGCGAAGGCGCTGGCCGACTGCGGCATCGATTTCAACGTCAGCATCATCCTGGGTGGCCAGATAGGCGCCGAGCGCTGCCGGCTGTTCCAGGTCTATTCGGCCGGCAATTTCATCGAATCGCACGATGAAAACACGTATTTCCAGATCGGCGAGGCCAAATACGGCAAGCCCATCATCGACCGGGTCATCAACCCGTTCACGCGCCTGGACGAGGCGGCCAAGTGCGCGCTCATTTCCATGGATTCGACCTTGCGTTCGAACATTTCCGTCGGCTTGCCGCTGGACTTGCTCGTCTACGAGACGGGCAGCCTGGCCGTCACGCGCTTCGTTACCATCGATGAAAAGAACCAGTATTTCCGCATGATCCGCGACACCTGGGGCGAACAGTTGAAACAGGTGTTTGAAGGCATCGTCGATCCCGTGTGGAACGCGGCGCCGGAAACCACGACGAACGTGCTGTCATCGACCAATATGCACAGCAAGCCCGTGCGCGTGGCCATCCCCGAGCACGCAAGTCGCGGCGGCCTGACGGTGGCGCCCCTGCAATCCTTGGCGCAGCAGTTCAACGACGACAAACAGCATTGACCGTTGACAGGCCCGCTGCGCGGGGCGCTGGACAAGTCGCTTTTCGCGTGCTTTTATGGCAATATGGCTTGATATTCAATCCAGATTGACTTGAAAGGCAGGTGGCGCATGGACTTGATCACTTCCGCCGTCGTGGCAGCCATCGGGCATGGCGCGCCCGGCCACGCGCCAGAAGCCGTCGCCAGCCATTTTCAAAGGCTCAAGCTGGCCATCGCCAAGTTCGACGGCGCCGCCGCCATCCTGGCCGCCATCGCCGCGCTGGAAGCCGAGCCTGGCAATACCCAGCTGCAACTGGCCCTGTCGGCCGCCCTGGCCTCGGCGAACGCGCCGGACGACATGGAAACCCTGTTTGCCGCGCAAGGCTTGCTCGACGCATTGCAGCCTGCGCTGCGTCCCTTTCCCCCGTCGCCCGCGGCGGAGAAGGCGCCCGCCCCGGTCGATCAAGGCGCCGTCGTGTCGAACTATGCGGTGGTCAAAGTGTATTTCGCCACCGACCGCCAACGCGACGTGGGCAAGCCGCCGGCCCGGCGCTTCAGCGGCGAACGCAGCACAGGGATGAGCAAGGGCAATGACGCGCTCAGCTATGGCAGCTGCGACGTCAGCATCCCCCGCGACCACCGCATGGGGCAGCTGGAATCGCCATCGCTGTGGCGCCTGGAGTTTCGCGACGACCCGGCCAAGCACGTGGTGCTGCTGAGTGCCGAGGTGCAAGACCGCGACAACTTCTTTGCAGCACTAAAGACCCAGGTGAGCGCCTCGGCCGGCAAGAGCGCCTTTGTCTTCGTGCACGGCTATAACGTGAGTTTCGAGGATGCGGCCCGGCGCACGGGGCAGATGGCCTACGACCTGGGTTTCGACGGCGCGCCCGTGTTCTACAGCTGGCCGTCGCGCGGCGACCTGGCCGCCTACACCATCGATGAAAACAATATCGAATGGAGCACGCCCCACATCGCGGCCTTCCTGGCCGACTTTCTCGCCAGCACGGAAGCGGCGCAAGTCTATCTGGTGGGCCACAGCATGGGCAGCCGGGGCCTGGCGCGGGCCGTGACCGACCTGCTGGCCGCGCAGCCGCAGCTGGCGCGCAAGATCACGGAAATCATCCTGTCCGCGCCCGATATCGACGCGGCCGTCTTCAAGCACGACATCGCGCCGAAACTGGCCGGCGCGCGCAATCCCGTCACCTTGTATGCCTCGTCGCAAGACCTCGCCCTGGCCGCCTCGAAAGCCGTGCACGGCTACCCGCGCGCGGGCGACAGCGGCGCCGGCATGCTGATCGTGGCGGGCGTGGAAACCATCGACGCCACCGGGGTCGACACGAGCTTCATGAAGCACTCCTACTTTGCGGAAAAGCGCTCGGCCCTGTCCGACATGTTTTATCTGATACGCAACCATACGCGCGCCGACCAGCGCTTTCTCGACCCCGTCGATACGGTCGCCGGCCGCTATTGGACGTTCAAAGCGTGACGCCGTTCCATCCGGTGCGGCACGCGTGCTAAGATACGGCCCAGAGGGTGGCAACGGGCACGGCGATGACGCCGCCAGCCTATCCCCCGCAAGCAGGCCTATCATGTTGACATCATCTTCTACACCGCACGCCGAATCGCTGATCCGCAACACCAACGCCCGCGTCACCAAGACGCGCGTGAAGGTGCTCGACTTTTTAATGGCGCAAAGCCGTTCGCTGACCCACCACGAAATCCAGCAGGCGCTGTCGCAGGACAGCGATATCGATTCCGTCACCCTGTACCGGGTGCTGGAATGGCTGACGGAAAATGAACTCGTGCACCGCATCGCGGGCGCCGACCAGGTGTGGCGCTTCAGCGCCGGCGCCGGCCATCAGGCGCACGAGCACGCGCACTTCCAGTGCACCAAATGCGCCAACGTCACGTGCTTCAATGAAGTCAAGCTGCCGCCGCCCGTGCTGTTGCCGGAAGGCTTCAGCGGCGGCGAAGTCGATTACCTGATCAAGGGCCTGTGCCCGCGCTGCAAGTAATCGGCGGCGGCATTACCTGATCAATAAAGCCAGGTGATGCTCGTCATAAAATAGCTCGCCCACGCGCATCGAGCGCGGTTCCGTGCCATACGCGATGAATCCCAGCGACTCATACAGGCCCAGGGCGGCATTGTTTTCCGCATTCACGCTCAAGTGCACTTGCATGATGGCTGGGTCCGCTTCGGCCTGGGCGATGCAGGCGTTGACGAGACGCCGCGCCACGCCCTTGCCCCGCTGCTGCACGTCGACGAACACGCCCCATAGTACAGCCTTGTGCCACAGCTGGCGCAACGGTTCGCGCCGCAAGCCGGCGAAGCCGACGAGACGTTCGCCATCGAAGGCGCCAAACGCCCTGTGCAGCGGGCCGCCGGCGATGCGCTGCGCATGCTCTTCCGGCGTGCGCGCCAGCTCATCCTCGCGTGACGAGGAAAACGCGCTGGGCGCATCCTGGATGGCGCGCAGGCGCAGCGCGCAAAAGGCGGCGGTATCTGCTGGCGTCAGCAGGCGGATGACGATATCGGAGGCGGACATGGGAAGACTCGGGAGTTTTTTCCCATTATACCCACGCCCCCGTCTCAGGCACGCACGCGGCGCAAAGCCAGCAAGGTCCAGCCGTACAGCGACGCCATCAACAGCAGCATGGCCGCGCCCAGGCCCGCCGTCCAGCTTTCCGGCAGCGACCAGGCCGGTTCCAGCTTGCCGGCGGCCATGTAGCCGGCCATGACCACGCAGATGGCGACGATGGGCCAGCCCAGGCGGCGCCGGAAGGCGCGCACGAGGTCAATTTTGCCGATGCGCATGACTTTCGCCGTGACCCAGCCATCGAAGGTATCCGTCACGCCCATGCCCACGGCAAACACCATGCCCGTGAGCAAGGCTGGCTGCATGCCGCCCAGCGCGACGGCCGCATAACCCCAGGCGGCCGCCTGCAGGGCCGTGTCGAACACCAGCGCGAACAACATGCCGACGACGATGGCGGCGAGCGGCCCTGTCGCGCCGCGCAGCCAGCGCGGCAGCAGCCGGCCGCGCACTTCGGCCAGCTGGGCGCCGGCCAGCAAGCTGCGCGCATTCATGGCGGCGATGAGCAGCAGCAAGGCGATGGGCAGCCATTCGAGCCAGGCGAACAGGCTTGCCGATGGCGAAAATTGCCGCGACGCGAAGGCGGCCATGGCCACGATGGCCAGCACGGTGACGCCATGCCCCAGCGCAAACAGCGCGCCCATCCATGGCGCCCAGCGCGCATGGGTGGACTGGCTGCGCAGGGTCAGGCCGTCGACGGCGGCCAGGTGGTCCGGTTCCAGGCCATGGCGCATGCCGAGCAGAAAAATCAGCGCCAGGGCGGGCAAGCCCGCTTCCACGCTCATGCCGCCACCCCGACGGGCCTGTCCGCCTTGGCCACGCAGCGGTCCAGGCCACGTGTCAGCATGTCCTGCGGCAAGTCGCGGCCGATGAAGATCATCTTGCTGGCGCGCGTCTCTCCCTCGCGCCACGGCGCGCCCAGCTCCGAGCCCATCAGCATGTGCACGCCCTGGAAGACGGCGCGGCATGGCAGGTCGGCCACGTACAAAATGCCCTTGTAGCGCATCAGCTGGCTGCCGAACAGCTGCACCACGGCGTCAAGGAAATTTTCCACCTGCGGCAGATCGAGGGGCTGGGCCTGGTGGTAGACGAACGATTGCACGCCATCGCCATGGCGGTGCCCCAGTTCCCCCAGGAAATCCGGCTCCAGCTCGACGATGGCGTTCAGATTGAAACCGCGGATATTCAGGATGTCGCGCAAGGGTACATTGCCGAAGCGCACTTTCTGTATGCTGGCGCGGCCATTGATGGCGACCAGGCGCTGGCGCAGCGCCGCCAGCCCATCCTTGTCGACCAGGTCCGTCTTCGACAGCAGGATGCGGTCGGCAAAGCCCACCTGCTCCTGCGCTTCCTTGTGCCCCGTCAATTGCTGCTGCGCATGGCGCGCATCGACCACCGTCAATATCGCGTCGAGCAGGTAGTGCTCGCTGACGGACGGCTCGGCAAAGAAGGTTTGCGCCACGGGCCCGGGCGCGGCCAGGCCCGTCGTTTCGATGATCACGTGGTCGAAAACGATGGTTCCTGCCGCGCGTTTGGCGTGCAGCTCGCCCAAGATGCGGATCAGGTCGCCGCGCACGCTGCAGCAGATGCAGCCATTGTTCATTTCCACGATCTGCTCGTCGCTGTCCTGCACCAGCAAGCCATGGTCGATGCTTTCGGCGGCAAACTCATTTTCGATCACGGCGATGCGCACGCCGTGATCGCCCTGCAATATGCGCTTGAGCAAGGTGGTTTTTCCGCTGCCGAGAAAACCCGTGATGATGGTGACGGGGATCAGTTCTGTCATATTTGTTTCCTATGATGGTTAATCTTCGAGTTCTTCCATGCGCTGCCACTGCGGAAACGGGTCCGGCAGCTTGCGCCAGGCGCCCATGCCCTGGCGCGTTTCCGTATAGTTGAGTTGACATTTCTTCAAGTCCGCCTCGATGGCGGCCTGGTCCATGTCCTGGCCGATGAAGACGATTTCCTGGTAGCGGTCGCCATAGGGTTCGCTCCAGCCCGCCTTGACTTCCGCCAGCGAGGCAGCATCCGCGGGCCAGCGTTCCTTCGGCACGGACGCCCACCACAGGCCCACGGGTTCAATATTCATCAGCTTGCCCGCGCCGGACAGGCTGGCCACCCATTCGGGCCGGCTGGCGAGCCAAAAGTACCCCTTGCTGCGCACCACGCCCGGTATCGGCTGCGCAATATAGTCATGCAGGCGCTGCGCGTGGAACGGCTCCTTCGACCGGTAGACGAAGCTGGCGATGCCGTAGGTTTCCGTTTCCGGCGCGTGCACGCCGGCCAGCTCCCGGGCCCAGCCCGGCATGCCGGCCGCCTGCTCCAGGTCGAACAAGTTCGTGCCCAAAATGGCGTCCAGCGGCACGACGGACTGGTTGGTTTCGAGGATGCGCGCGCCGGGATTCAAGGCTTTTACGATGGCCAGCACGCGCAGGCGCTCGTCCGCCGCCACCATATCGACCTTGTTGAGGACGATGACATTGGCAAACTCGATCTGTTCCGTGAGTAAATTGGCCAGCTGGCGGTCGTCGCCCTCGCCCGCGATCTCGCCGCGCTGCTCCAGGCTGTCTTCGCTGTGAAAATCGGCCAGCAAGTTGGCGCAGTCGACGACGGTGACCATGCAGTCGATGCGCGCCACGTCGTTCAGACTGTCGCCGTGCTCGTCTTCGAAATCGAAGGTGGCGGCCACGGGCATCGGCTCGCCCACGCCCGTCGATTCGATCAGCAGATAGTCGAAGCGGTCTTCCGCGGCCAGGCGCCGCACTTCCAGCAGCAGATCGTCGCGCAGGGTGCAGCAGATGCAGCCGTTGGACATTTCCACGAGTTTTTCTTCCGTGCGCGACAGGGCCGCGCCGGCCGCCGCCGCGCTGTCTTTCACCAGCGAAGCGTCGATATTGACTTCGCTCATATCGTTGACGATGACGGCCACGCGCTTGCCTTCGCGGTTGCGCAGTATGTGGTTGAGCAAGGTGGTCTTGCCGGCGCCGAGAAAGCCGGACAGGACGGTGACGGGGAGTTTGCGCTGGGGCATGGATATCTTTCGGATGGGGTGAGCGGGTAGTCAAGCAAGGGAGAAATGGACGGCCACATTTTAAATGCAGTCGATTGCGTTTGAATTATAATGCAGCTCAGTTGCATTTGTGCGGCAATCTTTGCCTGCCGGCCAGTTACCCGAAAGAACTTCATGCTCCACCTCGATTCACTCACCTACGGCTATGACCCCGCCCGCCCCGTGCTGGACATCGCTGCCTTTCACTTGCCCGCCGGACGCCACGCCCTGCTGCTGGGACCATCCGGTTCCGGCAAATCGACCTTGCTGCATTTGCTGGCCGGCATCTTGGCGCCCCAGTAGTGATCCAAATCACAATACGTTTTACAGCCGCTTTTGATACATCACGACATCGTGCAAATAAAAAAATCCAAACGATAGACGTAAGCCGTAGAGCCGAATTTAGGTGGGCGTTTGATAGGCGTGTTATTTCGAGAGATGCCGCGCACGCCGTATCAAAATGTCACGATCAAGAAACCTTGATCAATTATGGAAATAATGGAGAACGAAGCAAAGCAGGACAATCTTGTCGCATTAGTATATTTAGAAATTCAAAGCGTTGTTAGCTCTCGACACGTAAACCATGCTCTGCCACTATCGAAATTCACATGTTGCGAGGATAGGGATCTATCTGGAAAAATCGTGGAAGTTAAAGGAACCGGTAGTATTTAATCTGCGCACTAACGTGGCTACACTGTTCACGTCACAATCTGTACCATACCTGAGAAATTAAAAGAAATAATTTTTCTGCACGCAAATAGTCATCAAACCGGTTATCCTTCTACTTCCATAAAAAATACTAACCAGGAGCACGAAGAAAATGCATAAATTCACACATCAAAAGCCTAGGGGACAAGATGAGCACTTGGAAGCAATCTACGAAGAGTTCTCACTTTCCAGAAAAGAAAATAATTTTCAGCCGACCAAGACGGTGAAGGATTACCTAAAAGTAATTCTGAACCACACAGAGACCATAAGTCGTCAACATAGTGCCACGAAAGAATCCGAGTCTTTCGATCTGAATTGGGCCTTGGGCGCTCTGGCAATTGTAAGTTTCATTTTCTTGTTTAATGGCTTCGCAGGTTCAGGTGACTGGGCTTGGCTAGACAATCATCGCTTTGCTATCAGACTTTGGGGTATCGCTTTTGCAGCAGTTTTTCTTGGGGTCTCGATTGAGCGAACCTCATTCTTTAAAAGCCTATGGGCTTTCGGCTTTACTAAAGTTACCGCATCGGTCGCTGTATCCGCATTGATTGTTTTCAGCACCGGAAAGGCTTCCGGCATCATTAACAGCGTATTTCCTGTAGATGCCTCAGCTTTGCCATTTACAAGAGCTATCGTAGCAGGACTATTGATGTTCCAGTACTCCTATCCGCTATTATTTGTGGTTGGTCTATTTTCCATAGCCCATGCATTTAGTGCAATTGACTGGATAAAATATAATTTCTTTTCCATAGGCTCATATAAAGCGCCACCAACACTATCTGCTGTTTTCTTGGTATTTTCAATTGTAATTTTGGTATTTTTTGCAAGATTAGTGAATACCGATTTTTCACAAGATGTTTGGCCAAAAAAAGCTTATCAATTGGCACACATCTTAGATTTCAATTCAAAGTACGAATGTCAAAATCTGCCGAAAAATCTATCCGTCGTGTTTCTTGGGCCTGATCAGGCACGCGTTTTAGTGGATGTAAATCGCACACAAACAGACAATATAGAGTCATTTGTAGACGGGAGCAAGAGCGCTCAAGTTCCGATCCCTAAAAAATTCTATATACTTCCTTGTAATATAGTTGCGCCTTGAAACATGGCCTATGCTGTAGCGTCACCGCCACGTTGCATAAATACCCTGCTGCGTTGTACATTTTTCACCGAAGGGCTACTCAAAAAATTAAAAATAGATTATTCTAAAAATACCTGTCGGCAACCCGTCAATGCTGCCTGGCTAGCCACAGCCTCAGCCGCCTGCGCGCACCCCTGAATCCATGCGCCTTGCACGGCTGTCATCGCCGCGTCATATGGCGGCGTTACAGTCGCGTCCTTTGCATCTTTCCGAGGGCGGTAATGAAAACAAATTGGGTCATGCTGGCGGCGCTGGCAAGTGCAGGTCTCGTCGGCTGCAACGGCAGTTCAAACACGGCGCCGGCCATTCCCGAAGGCACGACGGTCACCGTGGCCTTGCTGGAAACGACGGACATTCACTCGAACGTCCTCAGCTATAACTATTACGCGCTGGCCGAAGACACGAGCCTGGGCCTGGAGCGCACCTCGACCCTGATCCAGGCGGCGCGCGCGGAAAATCCGAACAACGTCTTGCTCGACGATGGCGACGTCATCCAGGGCACTTTACTCGCCGACCTGCAGGCCGTGGCCGCGCCCGTACCCTGCTCCGGCACCTTGGCCGTGCACAAGGCCATGAACGCGCTGAAATACGATGCGGGCGGCATGGGCAACCACGAATTCAACTATGGCTTGCCTTACCTGAGCCAGATCACCAACACGGATTTCGGCATTCCCGGCGTCGCCAAGCCGACGGGCACCTGCGGCGCGCCCGCCTTCCCTTCCGTGCTGAGCAATGTCGTCGGCGTGTCCAGCGGCAAGCCGATTTTCCAGCCCTACACCCTGCTGCCACGCGATTTCGCCGCCACGGCGCCCGATGGCAGCAAGCTGACGGTAAAGATCAATGTGGGCGTGCTGAGCTTTGTGCCGCCGCAAATCCTCGAGTGGGATCAGAAAGTGCTCGCTGGCAAGGTCAGCGTGACGGGCGTGCAGGAAGCGGCGAAACAGTACGTGCCCGAATTGCGCAACAAGGGCGCCGACTTGGTGGTGGCCCTGTCGCATGGCGGCCTGGACACGAGCGCCTACAGCCCGAAGATGGAAAACGGCAGCTACCACTTGACCAGCACGGGCATCGACGCGCTGATGATCGGCCACTCGCATTTGATCTTCCCGAAAGGCAAGGAAGAAGGCGCGGCCGCGCTGGACGCCTCGTTTAGCGCCTTCCCCGCCAGCGCCAAGATCGACGCCGTCAACGGCTTCGTCAACGGCGTGCCCACCGTCATGGCGCAAAGCTGGGGCCGCCGTCTGGGCATCATCAAGCTGACGATGGTGTACCAAGGTGGTAAATGGGTGGTGCAGCCGGCCAAGACGACGGTGGAATCGCGCGGCTTCAAGTACACGGATGGCAAGACCCTCGTGAAAGCCGACCCGGCCATCGCGCCGCTGGTGGCCACCGAGCACGCCGCCACCATCGCCTACGCCAGGCAAGCGCTGGGCATCAGCACGGATTTCGAGATGTCCGCCTATTTCGCGCTGGTGGGCGACGTCAGCGCCATCCAGCTGGTGAACCAGGCGCAGCTCGATTACGTGAAGAACTTCATCGCCACCAGCACGGATGCGACCCTGTCCAGCTACAAGAATATCCCCGTCATTTCCTGCAGCGCGCCGTTCAAGGCGGGCCGCAACGGGCCGTCGGACTTCACGGACGTGGCCGCTGGCGCCTCGCCGGCCGCACCGGTCGGCTTGCAAGTGCGCAACCCAGGCGACTTGTATTTGTATAGCAATAACAACCTGCAAGCCGTCAAGATCAAGGGCGCGGACTTGAAGGCGTGGCTGGAAACGTCGGCCAAACAATTCAACCAGATCGACCCGAGCGCCACGGCCGAGCAAGACCTGGTGCCGTCGTATGGCACGATTTATAACTATGACGTGTTCTACGCGGAAAACAATGCGCTGACGTACCAGATCGACGTGACGAAAAAACCGGGCAGCCGCATCGTCAACCTGGCCTACAAGGGCGCACCGGTCGCCGACGGCGACGATTTCATCGTTGCCACCAACGATTACCGCGCCGGTGGCGGCGGCGCCGTGCCCGGCATCGATGGCAGCAAGACCATCATCAAGTCGCCCGATGCGAACCAGGCCGTGGTCAGCAATTACCTGGCGTCGCTCAGCACCAAGGGCGGCAAGGTGACCCTGGCGGCCAATGGCAGCGCGCGCAGCTGGAGCTTCGTCAAGACGGCCACGGCCGGTCCCGTGATCCTGCGTTCGGCGCCGGGCCACCTGGCGCTGGCGCAAGGCAGCGGCATCGCCAACGTGGCGGCCGAAGGCGGTCTCGACGCCAGCGGTTTCGCCAAGTACCGCATCGACCTGAGCAAATAAGGTCCATGGGCCGGAACAAGCGCAGTTCCGGCCCGTTTTGATGAAAGGGGATCTCTATGAAACACCCACTCTCCCTGCCCGCCGTCGTGCTGGCCGCCGTCCTGGCCGCCTGCAAGGCGTCGCCGCCGCCCACGTCGGCGGAAATCGAAGCCGTCGCCATGCATGCGCGTCAGGCGGGCGACCATCAGGCCGAGCGCAAGGTGCGCAGCTGGGCCGGCCAGGACATGCCCGTCGCCGAACGCGAACTGGCGCTGATTTACCAGCCCCGTCCCGAGCGCCGCGTCGAGGCCTTGAGCCTGTTCGAACAGGCGGCCCGCGCCGGCGACACGGAAGCGGCCTTCGAGCTGGGCCAGATGCTGCGCGCGGCCACGCCGGCCCAGGCCTGGCTGTGGTACCGGCAAGCGGCGCAACAAGGCCATGCGAAGGCGGCTCTGATGCTGGGCTTGCTGGCGGCGAATGGCGAAGGCGTAGCGAAAGATCAGGACGAAGCCGCGCGCTGGCTGGCCAAGTCGAGCGAGCTGGGCAATGCACACGCCATGTTCCTGCTGTACAACGCCTACCGCGAAGGCCGCGGCGTGCCGCGCGACCTGGCCAAGGGCCGTGTATGGCTGGAGGAAGCGGCCCACCACGAATACCCGCCCGCCATCCAGGAACTGGCCATGACGATGCAGGGGGACGACGCCCTGCGCGCCGGCCACCTGATGAAGGAAGCGACGGAGCACCGGCATAATAATTGGAACCGCTTTTAAAAAACTGGGTGTTAAAACCTGGACAAAAGGCCAGTGGCGTGAGCGAGGCCTGCCTTTATATACTTGCAACTTGCAAGCGTGCGGGAGCGGCAGTCATTCAGCGCTTATGATGGAAGGATGCCGCCTGTGTTCGCCTGGGCGGCGTGGCAAGCCATTCCGCACAAAAAAGTTTACACTGGTTTGCATTTTAGAAATTTTACTCTGGACCAGCCCCGGTGAGTGTGCATTCAACCCAGCCAGTGTTTGAGTAGCGCCGGTGCGTCCATTGCTCTGCCTAGCCATGAAAGAAAGAGTCCAATGAAAAAGCTGACCACCGCCTTTGGCGCGCCCGTAGTCGACAACCAGAACATCCAGACGGCCGGCCCGCGCGGCCCCGCCCTGCTGCAAGATGTGTGGTTCCTGGAAAAACTGGCCCACTTCGACCGCGAAGTCATCCCCGAGCGCCGCATGCATGCCAAGGGGGCCGGCGCGCACGGCACGTTTACCGTCACGCACGATATCACGCGCTACACGCGGGCGAAAATCTTTGGCGAAGTGGGCAAGAAAACGCCGATGTTCGCGCGCTTTTCCACGGTGGCCGGCGAACGGGGCGCGGCGGACGCGGAACGCGACATCCGCGGCTTCGCCCTGAAGTTCTACACGGAAGAAGGCAACTGGGACCTGGTCGGCAACAACACGCCCGTCTTCTTCATGCGCGACCCGCTGAAATTCCCTGATTTGAACCACGCCATCAAGCGCGACCCGCGCACCGGCTTGCGCAGCGCCAATAGCAACTGGGATTTCTGGACCTCGCTGCCCGAAGCCCTGCACCAGGTAACGGTGGTGATGAGCGACCGAGGCTTGCCACGCAGCTTCCGCCACATGCACGGCTTCGGCAGCCATACCTTCAGCTTCCTGAATGCGCAGAACGAGCGTTTCTGGGTCAAGTTCACCTTTAAAACCCAGCAAGGGATACAAAACCTGACGGATGCCGAAGCCGAGGCGCTGGTGGGCAAGGACCGCGAAAGTTCGCACCGCGACCTGTATGAGAGCATCGAAAACAAGGATTTCCCCCGCTGGACCCTGTACGTGCAGATCATGCCGGAGAAAGAGGCCGGCACCTATCACCTGAACCCCTTCGACCTGTCGAAAGTGTGGCCGCACGGCGACTATCCACTGATCGAGGTGGGCGTGCTGGAACTGAACCGCAATGCCGACAATCACTTCGCGGAAGTGGAGCAAGCGGCCTTCAACCCAGCCAACGTGGTGCCCGGCATCAGCTTTTCACCGGACAAGATGTTGCAGGGCCGGCTGTTTTCGTATGGCGACGCGCAGCGCTACCGCCTGGGCGTCAACCACAGCCATATCCCCGTCAACGCGCCGAAATGCCCATTCCACAGCTACCACCGCGACGGCCAGATGCGGGTCGACGGCAACCAGGGCGGCACCCTGGGCTATGAGCCGAACAGTGAACAGGAATGGGCCGAGCAGCCTGACTTCCGCGAACCGCCCTTGAGCATCGAAGGCGCGGCCGACCACTGGAACCACCGCGTCGACGAGGATTACTACTCGCAGCCGCGCGCCCTGTTCCGCCTGATGACGCCGGCACAGCAGCAAGCCTTGTTCGACAACACGGCGCGCGCCATCTCGGGCGCCTCGCAGCAAGTCAAGCAACGCCACATCGGCAACTGCACCCTGTGCGACCCGGCCTATGGCGCGGGCGTGGCCGAAGCAATCGGCCGCCTGAGCAAATAAGGCTGGCCGATACCCAGCCAGGCGGGCCTGCAGACAGGCCTGCCTAGCCGCGCTGGATATCGATCTGGCCCGTGATGCTCGTTTCCACCGGATAGCCCTCGACCAGCAAGGGCACGCGGCGCTTGACGGACGAGTCGCGCAGGTACACGACGAGCGCTTCCTTGCCCAAGGCCGTCTGCCCCACACCGACGCCTTCCACGCCATCGATGGCCATCAGCGCCCGTTCGTTGCGCCGCCTGGCCGCTTCCAGGCGGCCCGGCGGTGCGGCATGGGCGTACTGCCCCATCCCCTGTCCAGCGATCTCATCCGGAAAATACGGCATGGCGGCGTCTTCGAAGACGGCAAATGGCGATTGTGCGAATTTACTGTTTGACATGACACACCCTCCTGACGCATTCCATCATACACCCGCCCTTCCGGCGTTGCACCACCGTTCACCGGCCAATACCGTGCATGGCTGCGGTCCTTGAGCAAGATCATCATCGTGCACAAAATAGCGTCAAGCAAGGCGGCACGACATGTCAAGGCAGCGTTCAGGTGTACAAATTGATGTCGAGCGCCACCACCACCCGCCGCATCTGGTTGGCAAAGGTGATGTTGCCGCCGCCGGCGAACAGCAGACCGACGGGATTGCGCTGCTGGTTCCAGGTCCAGATGGACGAACCGGAATCGCCGCCCGCGCTGAACGCCCCGCTCACGCCCGTGATGGCGATCTGGTCCTGGAACAGCGCGATCCTGCCGCCGCCGTAATTGACGTTGATGGTGGCGCCCAGGCCCGTGATGCGGCCCTGCGTCAACTGCGTCGTGCGGCCAGACTTGCCAACTATCATGCCCAGCGCGGGCGCCACCAGCGCATTGCTGATGCGGAAGTACGCGGGCACGCCGCCGCTCAGGTAGACCAGTTCGGGACGCACGCGGTCTGGCCAGGCCCAGCCGGTGGCGCAATCGACAAAGTTGACGCCGCCGCTGAAATTGATGGGCACGAAACGCTCGAGCACGGCCACCTGGTCTTGCGGGCAGCGGCCGCCGTCGATGGGACCCGGCTGCACGATGCAATCGTTGAAGACGCCGCCGTTGGAATTGGCCAGCACGTGATTATTGCTAAGTATCATCAAGCGGCTGTTGCGCGGCGCGCTGCGCCCCACGGCCAGGCAGCCGATGGTGCCGGCCGTGATGCGGAAATGCCCGACCGACACGCCGCCCGGCGCCGGACGCAAGCGGAAACGGTGCGGTTGCGCATCGATCAGCCCCGTGACGACGATATTGAGGGGCACCCTGTCGCTGGCCACGGCGCGCACGCCCATGGCTCCCACGATGGCGGCCTTGGCGCGGTCGACGGAGGTGGGCTCGGCCACGTACAAGGTCAGGGCCGGCAAGCCCGGTTCGCCGGACGAGCTGTCGCTGGCGCCCTCGCCCACGCCGATGGACACGCCCTGGATATTGCCGCCGTCGCTGAAGGCGTCGGCCGCGCGTGCGCCGCCCGCTTGGGAAATGGACTGGCGCATGCCGTCCTCGATGCTGCGCTTGATTTCCAGCAGTTCCATGCTGACGCCGCTCAGGGCGTCGGGCACGTCCGAGACGGACGCGCTTTCGATCGCGTTGTCGTCTTCGCCGGGGACGGAAAATTGGCCGACGGCCTCTTCATCGTCCGCGCTTTGGCCCCTGCCGCTGCTGCCAGGCGGGGCGCTGAAACCATTCTCGTTGCCTGTCATCGTGTTCTCCTCGCGGGTCGCCGCAAACCACCAGTGTGGGCGGGCTGCGCGGGCCGGTATTGATCTGCATCGAAGCGCGCCGGCGCCTGGTCGCCCTGCCCATCTGGTCCCGGTGAGGATAAAAATAGTTCCCTCTTCCAGGTTGAGCGACATCAGGCGTGCGGGCAGAGGCGGCGCCGTATACTTGGCCGACAGGCTGGAACCGGGCCTGCGCCACGCTAGCAACACCAGCAACAGCAAGGATGGGGAAACAATGACGAGCCTTGGTATGACACGCCACGACGACGCGCCTGAAGGCGAGCAAGCAGGCCAGCATGCGGGTTTTGTGCACGGCATGGCGGCCTGGGCGGCAAAACACCGGATCAGTCCCTGGGGCGGCAGTTTTGCCGACTTCATCGAGCAGATCCTGCCCGGCCGCGCGGCCCTGCTGACGCGCAGCGCGCACCAGTACCTGTGGGACATGATGCGCTGGAACGGCCACACCGACGACGCCGGACATTTCCGCTGCCGCCTGTTCGACGACGAACTGTTCGGCATCGACGAGGCGATCGACCGGGTCGCCGCCTACTTCAAGGCGGCCGCCGCCGGTTCCGAGGTGGGCCGGCGCATGTTGCTGTTGCTGGGCCCGCCGTCTGGCGGCAAGTCGACCATGGTGATCCTGCTCAAGCGGGGGCTGGAAGAATATAGCCACAGCAGCGAAGGTGCGCTGTACGGCATCGCCGGCTGTCCCGTGCATGAATCGCCGCTGCATCTGGTGCCGCACAGCCTGCGCGCCGACTTCCGCGCCAGCTATGATGCGGAGCTGCATGGCGAACTGTGCCCGCATTGCCGCGCCCGTCTGGAAGAACAGTATGCGGGCGACTTCCTGCGCATGCCCGTCGAACGCATCCACCTGTCCGAGGCGGGCCGCTGCGGCATCGGCACGTACGCGCCGCACGACCCCACCACGGCCGACCTGGCCGACCTGGTCGGTTCCGTCGACCTGTCGAAAGTGGCGCAATACGGCGACGAAGGCGATCCGCGCGCCTGGTCGTGGTCCGGCGCCGTGTATGCGGCCAGCCGCGGCATGCTGGAAATGATTGAGATTCTCAAGGTCAAGCGGGAATTCCTCTACCTGCTGCTCACGCTGACGCAGGAAAAGAATGTCAAGGTGTCGCGCTTTCCCCTGATTTACCTCGATGAAACCATCCTCGCGCACACGAACCTGGCCGAATTTCGCAAATTCCTGCAAGAAAGCGAAAACGAGGCCCTGCTCGACCGCATGGTCATCGTGCAAGTGCCATACACGCTCAATTACCGCGAAGAGGCGCGCATCTATCGCAAGCTGATCCAGGCGGCCGCCCCCGCCTTCCGCGACGTGCACCTCGATCCGCACGTGCTGCATGCGGCGGCCGTGTTCGCCATCCTCAGCCGCCTGCCCGAAGGCGACGACAAGGAGGCCGAACTGGTCAAGAAGCTGCGCGTCTACGCCAACGAAGACGTGGACGACTTGCAGCCGGCCGACCTGCGCCGCATGCGCGAGCGCGACAAGTCGCCCGACGAAGGACTGTCCGGCGTGTCGCCCCGTTTCGTCATCAATGCCCTGTCGCACGCCATCATTTCCGCCCAGCGCAACAGCCTGTCCACCATGGACGTGCTGCTGGCCCTGAAGGACGGCATCGAAAGCGATGCGCGCATCGAACCGCGGCGCAAGCGCAAATGGGTCGATTATCTGGTGCTCACGCGCAAGGATTTCTATAACCGCTGGGTCAAGGCCGACGTGCACAAGGCCCTTTTCGTGTCATTCGAGCAAGAGGCGCAAGACTTGCTGAACAAATATCTCGATGAAGTCGAAGCCATGCTCGACAATCGCCAGATCCGCGATCCCATCACCAGCGAAGAGCGGCGCCCCGACGAGCGCTTCCTGCGCGCCGTGGAAGAAAAAATCCATATCAGCGATGCGGGCAAGCAGTCGTTCCGGCAGGAAGTGGTGCGCAAGGCCATGAGCGCCTTCAAGCGGGGCGAGGCGTTTGGCCTGGGCAGCCATGCGCAATTGCATGACGCCATCCAGCAATATCTGTTCGAGCAGCGGCGCGACGTGCTGCGCCTGGTCGGCTCGGCCAAGCGTCCCGATGACGACGTGCGGGCCAGGATCTCCGCCGTCGAGCAGCGCCTGGTCGACGAATATGGCTATGACGCCCACAGCGCGCGCGAAGCGCTCAACTACGTGACCACCTTGCTGGCGCAGGAATAACCATGTCCGCCACGACCACGCCAGGCAAGGGCAACCACGATGGCGCTACGGCGCGGGGCGGCCCCGCCGGCACGGCGGCTGCGGCCAGCACGGCGCAATCCGCCGGCGCGGCGACGCGGGCGGGCGCGGCGCCGGCCATGGCCCGGCCCTGGTACGGGCTGTTCTCGCGCGGCGCGCGCGACTGGCTGCGCCACAACCAGAAAGTGCGCGACGCCGTGCAGGCGCACTTGCCCGAACTGATCGCCGCGCCCGACCTGATCGGCGGGCCGCAGCAGCGCACGGTGCAAGTGCCCCTGCGTCTGCTCGAGCATGCGCGTTTCCGCCTGGCGCCGGCGCGCAACAGCGTGGGTGCGGGCCAGGGTGACGGCCAGCCGGGCGACATCCTGCGCGCGGCGCGCCCCGCCGCCGCGGGCGGGACAGGTACGCAAGGCGATGGCGGCGATGGCGAGGGGACGGTGCGCCTGCTGCTGGAGTTTCCCATCGACGATATTCTCGACTGGCTGTGGGACGCCTTCGAGTTGCCGCACCTGCAGCCGCGCCACCATGGGGCGATCGATGACATCAGTCTCGTGCGTAGCGGCCTGGACCGGCATGGCGCCCGTTCGCGCCTGGACCGGCGGCGCACCGTCAAGGAAGCGATCAAGCGGCGCGCCCTGCAAGCGCAGCCCGTCCCCTTCACCAATGATGACTTGCGTTACCGCCAGATACTGCCGCGGCCCCGGCCCAGCACGATTGCCGTCGTGTTTTTCGTGCTGGACGTGTCGGCCAGCATGGGGCAGGCCGAGCGCAAGCTGGCCAAATCCTTCTTTTTCTTTGCCTTGCAGGGCTTGCGCCGCAGGTATGCACGCGTGGAGACGCGCTTTATCGCCCATACGACACGGGCCTGGGAATTTTCCGAGGCCGAGTTCTTCCAGGTCAGTGGCATGGGCGGCACCATGGCGTCCACCGCCTTTCGCCTGAGCCGCGAACTGCTGCAGGAACACTACGCGCCGGGCCGCTACAACGCCTACCTGTTCTATGCCTCCGATGGCGAGAATTTCAGCGAAGACCGGGCGGCGGCCAGCCTGGCCCTGGGCGAGCTGGCCACCCTGCTCAACTATATGGGCTATGTGGAAACCGTGCCGGGCGCGCCGCGCAGCCTGGAAACGGAAATGCACAGCTTGTTTGCCGAACAGGAACGACGGGGCTTGCCCTTGCATAGCAGCATCTTGAGCAAGAGTGACGATATCTGGGCAGCCATCCGCACCTTTTTTCAGCACGAGGCGGCCGATACGGAGGAAACGGCATGACGCGCCCTGACACGCTGCCTGCGCCAAAGCCAGCCGACCTTGGCAACTACGCGGCGCGCATCGAAGCACTGGCGCGGCAACTGGGACTGGAATTTGCCCCGGTCGAGTTCGAGCTGGTGCCGGACAGTTTCATGGCCGAGATCGCCATCTATGGCTTGCCCGTGCGCATGCGCCACTGGTCGTTCGGCGTGCGCTACATCCACCAGCTCGTGCATCAAAAGATGGGCAACTCACATATGTTCGAAGTCATGTTTCCCGGCGACCCTTGCCATGCCTACATGGCCGAACACAATTCCGTGGCAGAAAACACCCTCGTCACTGCCCACGTGCTGGGCCACGCCGATTTTGCCAGCCGCAACGCCCTGTTCCTGCGGTTTGGCGCCATGGCGGGCCAGCGCATCCTGGAACAAAGCGCGGCGCGGGCGCAGCGCCTGGAAATGGCGCTGCAACGCCACGGGCAGGAACAGGTGGAAGCCGTGCTCGACGCGGCACTGGCGCTGGAGCAGCACGTCGACGTCCACGCCGAGTTGCACCGCCCGCCCTATGGCGCGCCATCCGAGCCAGCCGGTGTGGCCGGCCAGCAAGACCGTACCAGCGTGGACGATCCATTTGCGCAGCGCTACCGGCGCTTGCCCGGCGAAGCGGCCGCGCTGGCGGCGCACGACGCGGCACGGGCACGCCTGGCGCAGCGCCCGCTCGTGCCGCCGCAGCCCGAGTACGACTTGCTGTGGTTCATTGCGCAACACGGGCCGGAACTGGCCGATTGGGAACGCGACATTTTCCTCGCCGTGCGCGAAGAGTCGTTTTACTTCTATCCCGTGTACGCCTGCCAGATCATGAACGAAGGCTGGGCCTCGTACTGGCATGCACGGCTGCTGCGCGAAGCGAACTTCCTGCCGCCGGCCCTGTACCTGTCCGCCATCAAGTCCCATTCGGACGTGGTGCGCCCCTACGCGACCGAGCACCAGCTGGCGCTGGCCGTCAACCCCTATCACCTGGGTTTTTGCATGTGGGAACACATCATCGAGCGCGAAGGACTGGCGCGGGCGCGCCAGATTTGCCGCGACGACGATGACTGCAGTTTTATTCGCAACTATCTGGACGGGGAACTGGCTGACCGCCTGGGCCTGTTCGTGCATGAAAGCCGCCGCGACGGTGAAACGCGCCTGGCCAGCCGCGACTTGCGGGCCATCCGCGAAGCCATCCTTGCGCCCAAGTACAACTATGGCGCGCCGTGCATCGCCGTCACCCTGCTCAACGACGACGGCAGCCTGGTGCTGCGCCATGATCACCAGCGCGATGGACGCGGCCTCGACCTGGAGCGGGCCGAACAGGTGCTGGCGTATATCGCCCGCGTCTGGCGCCGCCCCGTCACCCTGCATACGAGCGATTTTCGCGGCACGCCCCGTATTCTGCGCAGCAAGACCGACGGTGTACCCGAGCCGCCCGCGCCAACCACGCCGCCCACGCCACACTGAGCGCAGAACGCAGAACGCCGCTGAACGCCAAGCGGCGGGCGCCCGGACGGATATCGAAGCTGTGTGCCCGGTATCATGGCATAGGGTATGTGCCATGCGTATCTGTTTATCGGGTAGGCATAGCTGGCAAGAAAAATATGCCTGGGGCCGGTATCGGACGCATACCGCGCGGGCCCCTGCGCACCCACCTACGCTGCGGCCAGCAGATGCCGCACGCCTGGTCAGCTTACGTCTTGCCAGCTTATTTCTTATCAACTTGTTACTTATCGGCTTGTTACTTGTCAGCTTGTTACTTGTCAGCTTATTACTTGTCAGCTTGTTACTTGTCAATTTACTTCTCACCAGAATATTTCTCGCCCGTTTATTTCTCAAGCCCGGCCCGCTTGCTCCACATACCACGCGATGGTGTGCCGCAAGCCTTGCGCCAGGTCGTGCGTGGGCATGTAACCGAGCAGGCGGGCCGCCTTGGCGATGTCCGCCTGCGAATGGCGCACGTCGCCGGCGCGAAACTCGCCGTACCGCGGCGCCTGCGGCTCGTGTTGCGGGTGGACGACCAGCAGCATCTGCTCCATGGTGGCGTGCAGCTGCGTCAGGCTGGTGCGGGCGTTGACGGCCACATTGTAGACCTGGTTCACGGCCGCCGGGTCGGTGCCGGTGGCGGCCAGGAGATTGGCTTGCACGGCATTGTGCACGAAGCAAAAGTCGCGGCTGGTGGCGCCGTCGCCATGGATGTGCACGGGCTGGTTGTCCAGCATGGCGGCGATCCAGCGGGGAATGACGGCCGCATAGGCGCCCAGCGGGTCCTGGCGCGGACCGAAGACATTGAAGTAGCGCAACCCCACCGTCTGCATGGCGTAGCAGCGCGCGTATACCTGCGCATACAGTTCATTGACATATTTGCTCAGGGCGTACGGCGACAGGGGCGCGCCGATGTGCTGTTCCACTTTCGGCAAGGCCGCATGGTCGCCATACGTGGCGCTGGACGCCGCATACACGAAGCGCCGCACGCCCGCCTCGCGGGCGGCGGCCAGCATGTTCAGGAAGCCGCTGACATTGACGGCATGGCACAGCAGCGGGTCTTCCAGCGAACGCGAGACGGAACCGAGCGCCGCCTGGTGCAGCACATAATCGACGGCGGCGGGGCCGTCCGGATCGGCACGGCCGCGTTCGGCCACGATGCCGCTGCCACCATCGGCCGCATCTGCCCCACCGTCTGCCCCAGCGCCGGCCTCGCCGTCGCCGGCCCTGGCGCTGCGTGCCGCAGCGCCGCACGCGCGCGCGCACGCCTGCGGGTCGCGGATATCGCCTTCGATGAAGGTGAAGCGCCGCCACGCCTGCTCCCCCACGCTGGCGCGCACCAGGTCCAGGTTATGGCGGTGGCCCGTCATGAAATTGTCCAGGCCGCGCACTTCCTGGCCCAGTTGCAGCAAGGTTTCCAGCAGGTGCGAACCGATGAAGCCGGCCACGCCCGTCACCAGCCAGCGCCGCGGCGCTTGCGCCAGTTGCGCGCGGGCCAGCGCGTAGGCGCCGGCAGCCGGACCGCCAGCGGCGGCGCGTGGCGCGCTGCCTGCCGCCGGATCGAGAGCATCGGCCGCCATCACAGCCGCCACACGTGCAAGCCGCCATCTTCGAGCGGACGGGGATCGAAATGCGATTTGATGTCGATGAAGCAGCCGTTCTCCAGCACCTTGGACTGGAAATCGGCCAGCGGGCGGGCCAGCAGGGCCTGGTGCGAGACGGCGCTGACGATGGCCTCGGCCCGCGGCAGCTGTTCCCAGCTTTCCAGCGATAGACCGTATTCTTCCAGCGCTTCGCGGCCATCGGCGACGGGATCGTGCACGTGCACCTGCACGCCGTACGATTGCAGTTCGTGGATCATGTCGACCACCTTCGAGTTGCGCAGGTCCGGACAATTTTCCTTGAAGGTCAGGCCCAGCACGTTCACGTGCGCCCCTTTCAATTTGAAGCCCGCACGCACCATTTCCTTGATGGTCTTTTCCGCCACGAACTTGGCCATGCCGTCATTGATGCGGCGCCCGGCCAGGATCACGTGCGGGTGGTAGCCCAGCATTTCCGCCTTGTGCGTCAGATAGTAGGGGTCGACGCCGATGCAGTGCCCGCCCACCAGCCCGGGCCGGAATGGCAGGAAATTCCATTTCGTGCCCGCCGCCTGCAGCACTTCCAGGGTGTCGATGCCGATGCGGTCGAAGATGATGGCCAGCTCGTTCATCAGCGCGATGTTCAGGTCGCGCTGCGTGTTTTCGATCACCTTGGCCGCCTCGGCCACGCGGATGCTCGAGGCCCGGTGCACGCCGGCCTCGACCACGCCTTCGTACAGGGCGGCCACCTGGTCCAGGGTGGCGTCGTCGTCGCCCGAGACCACCTTGCGGATGCTGTGCAGGGTGTGGTCGCGGTCGCCGGGATTGATGCGCTCGGGCGAAAAGCCCACATGAAAGTCTTCCTTCCAGCGCAGGCCCGAATGCTGTTCCAGGATGGGGATGCAGATTTCTTCGGTGGCGCCCGGATACACGGTCGATTCATAGATGACGATGGCGCCGCGCCGCATGTGGCGGCCGACGGCCGCGCTGGCGCCGGCCAGGGCCGAGAAATCGGGATTGTGCGCGCTGTCGACGGGCGTGGGTACGGCCACGACGATGAAATCGGCCAGTTGCAGCTCGGCCGGATCGCAGCCAACGCTCAGCCATTGCGCCGCCAGCAACTGTTCATGGCTGACTTCACCCGTCGGATCGATGTAGCGCCGGTAACTGTCCACCTTGCGGGCCGACAAGTCAAAGCCGATCGTGCGCTGGCGCATGCCGAACGCCACGGCCAGTTGCAAGCCCACATAACCGAGCCCCACCACGGCCACCACGCCCGTCTTGCTATCCACCTTGCTGTCCATATGCATGTGCTCCGAATGGTTGCGGCCTGAACAGCGCCGTCCGGGAAATTCTACGGTCGACGGTCCGGCCACTCTTGAGCGGGAACAAGAAACCCGGGGCGGCGGCCGGCATGCGCGCGGACAATCGGTGGCTTGTTGAGCGCAATCAAGGAGAGCGGCGGCCAACTTTTTAAGCTAGGCCATGCCGATCCCTCATGCACGCCGCTACCGGAGACTTCCATGGCCCGTTCCCTGCCCCGCCCTTTTCCCGGCCTGCCGGCCGCCGCGCTGTGCTGCACCCTGCTGCTGCCCCTGCTGACGGCTTGCCACGGCACGCAGAGCAGCGAAACCCTGCTGGCCGACGCACAGCAGTACCGGCAGAAAGGCGAAGCGCGCGCCGCCATCATCCAGCTGAAGAACCTGCTGCAAAAAGAGCCGGACAACGCGGCCGCGCGCTTACTGCTGGGCAGCATCTATATCGACACGGGCGAGGCGCTGTCGGCCGAGAAAGAACTGCGCAAGGCAAAGTCCTTGGGCCTGGCGCAGCAGCAGGTGATGCCATTGCTGGGCAAGGCCTGGCTGATGCTGGGCCAGTTCGACAAGGTACTAGCCGAGATCGCCGACGATGCGGCGCTGCCCGCCAGCGTGCTGGTCCTGCGCGGCGACGCCCTGCTGGCCCTGGAGCGCAAGGACGAGGCGCGCGCCCTGTACGCGCGCCTGCTCGAAGCCCATCCCGACCAGGTCGAGGCCTTGCTGGGCCTGGCGCGCCTGGCGGCGCTGGAGCAGCAGATATCGGCGGCCGAGCTGCTGCTGGCGCAAGCCTTGAAAAGCGCGCCCGCCAACCTCGACGCCTTGCGCCTGCAAGGGGACCTGCAGCGCCTGCAAGGCAAGAACGGCGCGGCGCGGCTTGCCTACCTGCAGATCCTCAAGATAAAACCGGACAATACCCAGGCGCACATCGACCTGGCCAACCTCGACATCGTGGAAAACCGCTATGCGGAAGCGGCGGCCCAGCTGGCCACGGCGCGCAAGACGGCGCCCAACAGCCTGGGCTTGCTGCAAGCCCAGGCCTTGCTCGATTTTCGCCAAGGCAAGTACAAGGCTGCCTTGCAAGGCTTGCAACTGGTGCTCAAGGCGGCGCCCGATCACATGCCGTCCATCCTGCTGGCCGGCGCCGTGCAACTGGCGCTCGGCTCGCCGCAGCTGGCGGAAAGCTACCTGCGGCGCTTCCTGGCCGTGTATCCCAAACATCTGTATGCCGTCAAGATGATGGCATCGATCGAATTGATGCGCGGCAAGACCGATGCGGCCATCGACTTGCTGCTGCCCGTGCTGGCCGCCTTCCCCGACGACGTGGAATTGCTGTCGCTGGCCGGCGAAGCGCACTTGCGCGCGCGCCAGTACGACAAGGCGACGGCATATTTCGAAAAGGCCAGCACACTGGCGCCGAACACGGCCAAGCTGCATGCGGCCCTGGGCATCAGCCGCCTGGGCCAGGGCGAGAACGGCCGCGCCATCAGCGAACTGGAACGCGCCAACATGCTCGACAAGAGCACGCCGCAAGCGGGCACCATGCTGGTGATGACCTTGCTGCGCAACAAGCAGAACGACAAGGCCCTGGCCAGCGTCAAGATGATGGAACAGCAGCAGAAAGGCACGAATCCCTTGCTGCTGAACCTGAAAGGCGGCGTCTACCTGGCCTTGCGCGACTTGCCGGCCGCGCGCGCCAGCTTCGAGCAGGCCCTGAGCATGGACCCCGTCTATTTGCCGGCCTTGAACAACCTGGCGCAGATCGACCTGGCCGAGAAAAAGCCGGAACAGGCGAAGCAACGCTTCGAGCGGGCGTTGGCGAAGGCGCCGAAAAATGCCGACCTGTGCGCGGCCCTGGCCAAGCTGGCCGCGTCAGAGGGCAAGACCGACGAGGCGCGGCGCTGGCTCGAGCGGGCCCACCGCGACAATCCCGACGCCGTCGCGCCAGCCCTGCTGCTGAGTAACTTTTACCTGAAGACGGGCGCGGCCGACAAGGCGCTGGAACTGGCGCGCACCCTGCAGGCGGGCCATCCGGGCGACACCGATGCGCTGGCCCTGCGCGCCCAGGTGGAATACAGCGCCGGCCAGGCCTCGGCCGCGCTCGACAGCTACACCAAGCTGGCCAGCCTGCAAACCACGTCCGCCCCCTTGCAGATGCGCATCGCCAGCCTGCACCTGGCGCTGGGCGACCATGCCCATGCGCTGCAAGCCGTCAAGCGGGCGCAAGCGCTTGACCCGTCCCTGCTCGAAGCGCGCGTGGTGGAAGTGGCCCTGCTGCTGAACCTGAATCGCCAGCGCGAGGCGCTGGCCGTGGCGCGGCAAGTGCAGGAACAGCAGCCCAAGCTGGCGGCCGGCTACAAGCTCGAGGGTGACGTGCTGATGGAGCAAAAACTGCCGCAGCAAGCCGTCAAGCTGTACCAGCAGGCCTTCGGCATCAGCCCCATCGGCCCCTTGCAGGTACAGCTGTACCGCGCCTTGCAGGCGTCGGGGCAGGAGCGCGAAGCCGATGCGCGCATGACCGCCTGGCTGAAAGAGCATCCGGAAGACTTGTCGACGCGCACTTACCTGGCGGGCACACGGCTGGCGGCGAAACAATACCGCGCCGCCATCGAGCACTTCCAGTACGTCGTCGCCAAGGATGCGGGCAACGTGGTGGCCTTGAACGACCTGGCCTGGGCATATCAGCAAGAAAAAGATCCGCGCGCGCTGGCCACGGCCGAGCAGGCGCTCAAGCTGGCGCCCGGCAATCCCGCCGTGCTCGACACCGTGGGCTGGATCGCCCTGGAGCAAGGCGACGTCAAGCGCGCCACGGCCCTGCTGCGCCAGGCGGCGGGGCTGGCGCCGACGTCGCCCGAAGTGCAGTACCACCTGGGCGCGGCGCTGGCGAAATCGGGCGACAAGGGCGGCGCGCGCAAGCAGCTGGAACAACTGCTGGCTGCCAACAAGGACTTTCCGCAGCGGGCCGCGGCGCAAGCCTTGCTGACCCAGTTATAGGCCATGGCGGTGCAAACGGCCATGCCTGGCCTGGCGGCGCGGCCCCTGGCCCTGCTGGCGGGCGCGGCCTGCCTGCTGGCCCTGCGCCAGTATCCGCTGGGCCACGGCTGGCCCAGCCTGCTGTTTGCCGCCCTGCTGCCCGCCTACTTCCTGCTGCTGTGCTGGCGTCCCGCCTGCTGGCTGTTCTGCGTACCCGCCCTGCTGCCCGTGCTGGACCTGGCGCCGTGGACGGGCTGGTTCTTCCTCGAGGAAATCGACGTGCTGCTGTTGCTGACGGTGGCCTGCGGTTACTGGCGCCTGGGTGGCCCCGCCCGCCCGGCGGCGGCGCGGCTCTCGCCCGCCGCCCGCGCCTGTCTGCTGCTGTGCAGCCTGGCGTGGCTGGCGGCGCTGCTGCGCGGCGTCCTGCCGCTGGCGCCCCTGGGCCTGAATGCGTGGGATAACTACCTGAGCCCGTATAACAGTTTACGGCTGGGCAAGGCCTGGGCCTGGAGCATGCTGCTGCTGCCGTTGCTGTTGCGCGACGCGGATCCTCCCGCCTTGCGCCGCTACGCGCTGCCGGGCATGCTGGCGGGACTGGCCATGGTGTCCCTGTTCGCCCTATGGGAACGGGCCGTGTTTCCCGGCCTCCTCAATCTCTCCAGCGACTACCGCATCACGGCGCCGTTTTCCGCCATGCACACGGGCGGCGCCGCCCTGGACGGCTACCTGGCCCTGAGCTTGCCGTTTGCGGCGCTGTGGCTGGCGCGCGCGCGCAGCCGCTGGCAGGCGGCGCTGGCCTTGCTGCTGCTGGCCCTGGCCCTGCATGCGGCCTTGACCACCTTTTCACGGGGGCTGTACGCGGCCCTGGCTGCGGCCCTGCCGCTGGCCTTGTGGCAAGTCTTGCGGGCGGCGCCCGGCACGGCGCGACGTCCGCCCGGCCAGCGGCCCGTGCGCAAGGTCTTGCCAGGGCTGCTGCTGGCCGGCCTGGGCACCGCGCTGCTCGTATACATGTTCAGCCTGGCCGGCTACCGGGGCTTGCTCGCCGCCGTCGTCCTGCTCGCAGCCAGCTTCGTGCTGGCGGCGCGGCCCTTGCCGTGGCGCCTGGCGCCGGCCAGCCTGCTGTGCGCGCTGTGCCTGCAGGGTTTGCTCGCCGCCTGGTGGCCGGAACCTGCCGGCCAGCAGACCGCCGGCTGGCTGAAAGGCCCGTACTTCCTGTTCCTGCTGGCCGCCGTGCTGCTGGCGGCCATGCTGCTGCCCCGTCCCCTGTGGCCGGGCGGCGGCGCCGACAAAGGGCCGGCCAGGCTGGGCCTGGCGATGATGGCGTGGACCATGCTGGCATGCAATCTCGGCTGGATAGTCTGGCACTGGGCGGGAGCACCGGCCTTGCTGCCGGCCGGCCTGGTCGTGCTGCTGGCCATGCTGATGCTGTGCAACGGACGCTTGCGTCCACCGCTGTGGCGGCTGGACCGGGCCAGCCTGAGCATCGCGGGCGCGGCCGGCATCCTGTTGCTGCTGGCAATCCCCGTCTCGGCCAGCTATTACGCCACCGAACGTTTCGCCACCACGGCCTTCGATATGCAGGGCCGCTTGCGCCATTGGCGGCAAGCGCTGGCCATGCAGCCGTCCGATGCGGGCAATCGCCTGTTCGGCATGGGTAGCGGCAGCTTTCCCGCCACGTATTACTGGCACAATCCCCGGCGCGAGGTGCCGGCCAGCATCACCTATGCAGAGGAAAGGGGCGAGCCTGGCAATTATTATGTGCGCCTGGCCAGTCCCGGCTACAGCGCCGGCTATGGCGAGCTGCTGCGGCTGCTGCAACGCCTGCGCGTGCACCCCGCCACGCGCTACACCCTGGCGCTCGACGCGCGCAGAACCGGCCCCATGCCCGTGCTGCAGGTGCGCCTGTGCCAAAGACAATTGTTGTATGCGCAATATTGCGTGGATGTCCCGCTGCGCCTGCGCGCGCCGCCTGCCGGTACGCAGCCCGGTGCTTGGCAACACTACGAGGTGCCGTTCGACAGCGCCCGGCTGGGCGCGGGCGCCTGGCTGCTGCGCCCGCCCGTGCAGCTGGAGCTGGCGGCCAGCGGCACGGCCACCTCGTCCGTGGTCGAAGTCGACAATCTGAGCCTGCGCGCGCCCGGCGGCGAGGAACTGATCGCCAACGGGCGCTTTACGCAGGCCAACAATTACTGGTTTTTCAGCAGCGACCATCATCACTTGCCGTGGCATATCAAGAGCCTGGCCTTGCATCTGCTGATCGAAACGGGCTGGTGCGGCGCACTCGCCATGCTGGCCTTGCTGACCCTGGCCGGCCGGCGCCTGCTGCGCCGCGCCGCGCACGGCGACCCGGGCGCGCTGGCTTGCGCCGCCGCCCTGCTGGGTTTTCTCGTCGTCGGCCTGTTCGACAGCCTGCTCGACGTGCCGCGCATCGCCCTGCTGTGCTACCTGATGCTGCTGTGCGCGCTGCTCCAGCCGCCCCGCTCCCCGCCATCGCCATCCCTTGAAAGCGCGCCGCCATGAAAGCCCTGTCTTCCCTCCTGCTGTTCTGCCTGGCCCTGGCCAGCGCGCCGTGCCGCGCCGATGCGCCGCTGGCGCAAACCATCGCGCGCGTGAAACCGTCCATCGTCGGCGTGGGCAGCCTGCAAAAGACGCGCACGCCGCCGATGAACTTCATCGGCACGGGGTTCGTGACGGACGACGGCTTGAGCGTGCTGACCTGCGCCCATGTGATCCAGAAACTGCTCGACGCCAATCCAAATGAAGTCATCGGCATACTCACGGGCCAGGGCAAGGTGGCGCAATTTCGCCCCGCCAAAGTCCAGGCGCTGGACGCGGAACACGACCTGGCCCTGCTGCGCCTGACGGGCGCGCCCCTGCCCGCCCTGGCGCTGGGCGACGCGGCCACGGTGCGCGAAGGCCAGGCCATGGCTTTCACGGGCTTTCCGCTGGGCACCTTGCTCGGCTTGCACCACGTCACGCACCGCGCCACGGTGTCATCGCTGACGCCAGTGGTCATGCCCAGCGAAAACGCGCAACGGCTCGACGCCCGCCGCCTGGCGCAGCTGCAAAAAGCGCCATACACCGTGTTCCAGCTGGACGCGACGGCGTATCCGGGCAGCAGCGGCAGCCCCTTGTTCGATCCCGAGACCGGTCTCGTCTACGGCATCATCAACATGGTGTACGTCAAGGGCCTCAAGGAGGCGGCCATCAGCGCGCCCAGCGGCATCACGTATGCCATTCCGGGCAGCTACATGCAGGCAATCTTAATGAAAAACAAATGATTCAGTTGCGCCCCTGCCTCAGCCGGTCGGTAATACCAGGCTCATCCCATGTCGGAAAAAAAAAGGGGTAAAACGATCGTTCACCCCCATGCTGTTCCATCAGGCCGCCGTATTTGCGGATCTGGGCCCCCATGTAATCGAGGTCCAGCCGCAACAACACGGCCGGCGCGCCCACGCGCGTGCACTCTCGCTCGCCGCCGAAGTCCTTGAAACCCAGCATGCGCTTGTAGAACACCACGTGGCGCGGGTTGACTTCGATCACGTAATCCGTAAAGCCGTGAATATTGTGGGCGTAGATATAAGAAATATGAATCAGCGCCGCGAACACGCGCTTGCTCACGCCCTTGTCGATGGCCAGGCGCGACGGTTCGCACAGGCGCCGGCCCTCCGCGCGCAGGATGTCGAGCTTGTCGCGGAAATTCTCATCCGCAGGCAAGCCCGTCTCGTCATTGTCGAGGCACAGGGTCATGGTGCCGACGGTGGTGCCGGCCGTTTCCGCGAACAGCGTGATTTTATTCAGCGCATGCGCGATGCCGGGATCGACGGCATAGCCGCGCCAGCCGTACATCTTGCGGATCAGCAAACTGGCCGCTTCGCGCCGGCCACGCGAATTGGCCATGCGGATATGAAAGCGCTGCAGGTCGAGTTCGTGCTCCATGGCCGGGTCGATCCGCCCCTCGCCCACCACCAGGTCACTGAAATTGCCCGGCGTGTCGAAGGAAATTATGGGTTCATCGTCAAAGCTCATCTTGTCCTCACGTTCATCGGCAGCCGTCGAGACGGACTGAAGCCAATGCCTTGTGACAAGACAAAAACTGGAGAAGTTCCCACGCCAGACAAAAAAAACAAAAGAAATATGCTATTTAATAGCAAAATTACATTATTAAATTTGCCCGGAAGTACAAAATGACAAATATAAGTGCTGTTTTGACATTCCCGAGATAGTTATTAAAAGAAGCTCTCTGGTATCAGCAGCACGTCGCCCGGACGCATCATGACGTTGGCGGAAATATCGCCATTCCTGAGCAGGTCGTCCAGGCGCACGCGCAGCTGCTGCTGCTTGCCTTCGCGCAGGCGGATGATGCTGGCCTTGTTGCCGGCCGCAAAATCGGTGATGCCGCCCACGGCGATGAGCACGTCCATCAGCGACATGCCCAGCCGGTACGGCAGCGCCTGCGGCTTGGCCGCCTCGCCGATCACGCGGATCTGCTCGCCATACGGCCCCGAAAAATTGGTGACGATGACCGTCACCACGGGCTGCTGGATGAACTTGCTCAAGGCTTGCTCGATGTCGCGCGCCAGCTGGGTCGAGGTTTTGCCGCTCGCTTCCAGGTCCTCCACCAACGGCGTGGTGATCTTGCCGTCCGGCCGCACGGCCACCGTCAGCGACACTTCCGGGTTGCGCCAGACGATGATGTTGACGGAGTCGCCCGGTCCGATCAGGTAGTCGTGCAGGGGCGCGCTGTCGTCGGCCGGTGCCAGCGGATGGGGCGAACGGCAGGCGCCCAGCAGGCTGGCGGCACAGGCCATGCCCAGCGCGTGACAGACAAATGCACGGCGAAACGGATTCATGCGGAGCCTCTTCGAGTCGATGGCGCATCCATGGCCGGCCCCGCAGAACCAGCCTGGGCCGCGAACTTCCAATGATTATTAAAAGCTGGCAAGTGAACCTTGAGGCGTATCAAGAAGCAATCATCTTGGGAAATCTTGCCTCCCAGCCGCCCTATACTTTGCTTACTCAACAGGCAAGCATTTCTTGCAAGTCGCCGTCGCCAGTCCATCGACCGTGCAGCACCGTCCCATGAAGGAAGCGACATGGAAGTATTGATACAGCAACTGCTTTCCGGCCTGAAAGGCATCTGGAAGTACCGCTGGCATGCGGTCGCGGTGGCGTGGCTGGTGGCCATCGCCGGCTTCATCAAGGTGATCACCCTGCCCGACGACTTCCAGACGTCGGCGCGCGTCTTTGTCGATACGCAAACCATCCTCAAGCCGCTGATGGCCGGCATGACCAGCGTGCCGAACACGGAACAGCAGGTGGCCATCATGAGCCGCACCCTGCTCAGCCGTCCGAACGTGGAGCGCGTCATGCGCATGGTCGACCTCGACCTGGACTCGAAGACCGTGCGCGAGCACGAGGCCCAGCTGGACGACCTGATGAGCCGCATCAAGATCACGGGCACCAACGCGTACGACATCTACACCATCAGCTACAGCGGACGCGACCCGAAGCTGGTGCGCGACGTCGTGCAAAGCCTGCTGACGATCTTTGTCGAAGGCAGCTTCCAGGGCAAGAAAGGCGATTCGCAGAAGGCGGTGCAATTCATCGACGAGCAGATCAAGAATTACGAGGACAAGCTGAGCGCGGCGGAAAACCTGGTGAAGGAATTCAAGATACGCAACACGCTGCTGCTGCCGCGCCAGGGCATCGACTATGGCAGCCAGCTGCAGATGGCGTCCGATAGCCTGAACAATGCCAAGCTGGAACTGGTCGAGGCGGAACAGGCGCGCAAGGCCATCCAGAGCCAGATCGAGGGCGACGAGCCCGTGCTCGACCTGGAACCGAACGCATCGGCCATCACGAATCCCGAACTCGACGAGCGCATCGCGTCGATCAACAAGAACCTCGACAGCTTGCGCATGCAATTTACGGAATTGCATCCCGATATCATCGCCTCGAAGCGCCTCATTGCCCAGCTGGAAGAACGCAAGATCGAGGAAAGCAAGCTGAAAACGGCGTCCGGCGACCCGGGCAAGAACTACAGTCCCATGCTGCAGCAACTGAAGGTGGCGCTGACGGACGCGGACGCCAAGGTGGCCGCCATCAAGGCCCGCGTGCAGGAATACAACGCGCGCAACGAGCGCCTGCTGGCGCAGAGCAATGCCGTGCCCGAGGTGGAGTCGCAGCTGGCGCAGCTCAACCGCGACTACATCATCAACAAGGAAAACTATGAAAAGCTGATCGGCCGGCGCGAAGCGGCCAAGCTGTCGGGCGAACTCAGTTCCACCACCGAGATGATGGCCTTCAAGATCATCGACCCGCCCACGGTGCAATATGCGCCCGTCGGCCCGAACCGCCCGCTGCTGTTTTCCGCGGCGCTGGGCGCGGCCCTGGTGGCTGGCGTCGCCACGGCCCTGCTGATCAGCCAGGTGCGCCCGACCTTCCTCAGTCCCGCCGAACTGCGCGACGCCACGGGCTTGAACGTGCTGGGCACGGTATCGATGAACTGGACGGCGCTGCAGCAGGTGCGCCGCCGCCGCGCCCGCTACGCCTTCGGCGCCTGCCTGGGCAGCCTGTTCGTGCTGTACGGCGGGGTCATGACGGCCGCGCTGCTGAAATTCTAGACCACGCCACGGGAGCGACGATGAGCAGCAAGGATAGCGGCAAGCAGGAACCCACCATCCTGGGCGTGGCCGAGGCCAGCGTGCCCTATGTTGCCGAGGGTGCGGACGCGGCCCGCTCGCCGCAGTACCGCCCCCTCAACCTGGCCCGGCTGGCGGAGCAAGGCATGCTCACGCAGGAAGGCGGTCGCAGCTCGGTGGCCGAGGATTTCCGCATCATCAAGCGCCCGCTGCTGCGCCAGGCGCGCGCCACCGGCGCCGAGGCCATCCGCCACGGCAACCTGATCGTCGTCACCAGCGCCATGCCGGGCGAAGGCAAGACCTACTGCGCCGTCAACCTGGCCATGAGCATCGCCATGGAAATGGATATCACGGTGCTGCTGGTCGATGCCGACGTGGCGCGCCCGGCCGTGCTGAAGGTGCTGGGCCTGCCGCCCGAACCGGGGCTGATGGACGTGCTGCTGGACCCGCAACTGGCCATGGCGGACGTGATCCTGAAAACCAACGTGGCCAATCTGAGCATCCTGCCCGCCGGGCGCAGCAACAAGCACGCGACGGAATTGCTGGCCAGCCGGGCCATGAGCCGCCTGCTGGCCGAAATCGCCAGCCGCTATGCCGACCGCGTCGTCATCTTCGACTCGCCGCCCCTCCTGATCACCAGCGAGGCGCATGCGCTGGTGGGGCAAATGGGCCAGGTCGTGATGGTGGTCGAGGCGGAAACGACGACCCAGCACGCCGTCAAGGAAGCGCTGCGGCAGATCGAATCGTGCGAACACATTCATTTAATCTACAACAAGACCAAATCGTTCCCCGGCAACGGCTACTACGGCTATGGCTATTACGATTAGCCGCCGGGGGCCGCTGCCGCTGCCGCTGCTGCCATTCTTGTCCCTGCTGCTGCCGCTGCCTGCCGGCGCCGTCGACTGGCTGGTCAAACCGTCGCTGCGCCTGCGCGAAAGCTATACGGACAATGGCTTGCGCGCGCCGCCCGGCAAGGAGCAATCGGACTTCATCACGGAAATCGCGCCCGCCATCGCCCTCATCGGCACAGGCCCCCGCCTGCGCGTGCATCTCGATTACAGCTGGCGCAAGTTCCTGTCGAGCCAGCGCGCCGATACGGACAGCCACGAACTGCACGCCTCGGCCGACGCCGAGCTGGTCAAGGACTGGTTTTTCATCGATGCCGATGCCAGCGTGAGCCGGCGCAACATCTCGCCGTTCGGCCCGCAACTGATAGACGAGCTGCCCGACACGGACAATACCAGCACCGTGCGCACCACCGGCATCAGCCCCTACCTGCGCCACCGTTTCCGCGGCCTGGCCACGGCCGAGCTGCGCTACACGCGCAACACGGTCGACAGCGGCGGCGCACTGCTGTCCGTGCACAGCGATGAAATGCAATTGCTGCTAGGTGGCGAGCCGCGCGGCAACGGCTGGACCTGGAACGCCAGCCACGACGTGCGCCGCACGCAGGACAGCAAGCTGGCGCCCGTGCGCATGCAGCGCAGCAGCGCGGGCCTGCGCTACCCGTTCAGCAGCAAATGGTCGGCCACGGCCAGCGGCGGCATGGAAAAAGAAGGCTATCCATCCAGCACCGGCAAGGCGCCGGCGGGCCGCTTCTGGTCGCTGGGCGGCGTGTGGACGCCGTCGCCGCGCACCAGCGTGGCCTTCAGCACGGGCAAGCGCTTTTTCGGCACCACGTACAGCCTCGATGCCAATTTCATGCAGCGCCATACCAACTGGCAACTCAATTACAGTGAAAACATCACCACCATGCCCACGCAGTTTTCGCGCCTGGGCGACCGCGACGCGGCCCAGCTGCTCGACCAATTGTGGCGCGGCATCTTCCCCAACGCGCGCGACCGGCGCCTGCGCATCGATGCCTTCCTGCGCTACGCCAACAGCCTGGGGCCGGAACGGGGCGCCATCAATTACTTCAGCCATCGCTATTTCCTGCAAAAGCAGCTGAAGCTGACGATGGCGCGCGCCACGGCGAAAAGCACGCTGATCGCCGGCATCAGCGCCGTCGACCGCACAGCGCAAACGGCCAGCGGCATCGATAGCGGCCTGTTGCCCGGCGTGGAGTTCGGCAGCGAAGACCGCACGCGCCAGATCGGCGCCAATGTGGGCTGGAGCTGGCAAGCCGGTGCGCGCACCACCGTCAATGCGAATGCCGGCTACGCCGGCGTGCGCTCGCTGAGCGCGCCCCGGCGCGACAACAATATCACCGTCACGGCGGGCTACAGCCGCATCCTGCAGCGGGACATGACGGCCACCGTCGACGTGCGGCATACGCGGCACGCCAGCAACCGCGGCGGAGACTACCGCGAAAACGGCGTCAGCGCCACGCTCACCATACAATTCTAAGGAGGCCGCAGCATGTCCGAACCCTCTCTTGCACCCGCCGCGCCGGCGCACCTGCTGTGCGTGGTGGCCGCGCGCCCCAACCTGATGAAGATGGCGCCCATCCTGGCCGCCCTGGCGCGCCAGGCACCTGCCGTGCGCGTGACCTTGTTGCACACTGGTCAACATTACGACACGGCCATGAACGGACAACTGTTTCTGGACCTGGACATGCGTGCGCCCGACATCGCCCTCGACGTCGGCTCCGGCAACCACGCGCAGCAGACGGCCGAGATCATGCGCCGCTTCGACGCCGTGCTCGACGCCTGGCCGCCGCTGGCGCCCGATGCCGTGCTGGTGGTGGGCGACGTCAATTCCACGCTGGCCTGCGCGCTGGTGGCGGCCAAGCGCGGCACGCCCGTGATCCACGTCGAGGCGGGCTTGCGCAGCGGCGACCGCGGCATGCCCGAGGAAATCAACCGCGTGCTGACGGACCAGTTATCAAGCCTGCTGCTCACCAGCGAGGAAGGCGCGCGCGCCAACCTGCTGCGCGAAGGCATCGCCCCCGAACGCATCCACTTCACGGGCAACGTCATGATCGACAGCCTGCGACAGCAGCTGCCGCGCGCCATCCAGCCGGCCGCCACCCTGCGCGCCCACGGCCACGCCTGCCCGCCCGCCTACGGGCTCTTGACCCTGCACCGGCCGTCGAACGTGGATGATCCGGCGCAACTGGAAGCGCTGCTGCAGGCGCTGGGGCAGCTGTCGGCGCAGTTGCCGCTGCTGTTCCCCCTCCACCCGCGCACGGCGGCCGGCCTGCGTCAGGCGGGCCTGGAAGCGATGCTGGCGCGGTATGCCATCGTCCGCCTGCCGCCGCTGGGCTACCTGGAAATGCTGGGCCTGATGCAGGATGCGCGCCTGGTGCTGACGGATTCGGGCGGCATCCAGGAAGAAAGCACGGCCCTGGGCGTGCCCTGCCTGACCCTGCGCGACACGACCGAGCGCCCCGTCACGGTGAGCGACGGCACGAATACCCTGGCCGGCACGCAGCCGGCCGCCATCCTGGCGCTGGCGCGGGCCATCCTCGACACGGGAGGCAAGCGCGGCCGCCTGCCGCCCCTGTGGGATGGCCACGCGGCCGGGCGCATCGCCGCCGTCATCGCGCCCTGGCTGGCGGCGCATCGGGGCACGCCATGACGCCGCCGTCATCTTTGATCTTGCGCAACGCGCTGACCATCGACGTGGAAGACTATTTCCAGGTGTCCGCCTTCGCGCCGCACATCGCGCGCGCCGACTGGCCGCGCCTGGAATGCCGCGTCGAGGCGAACGTCGAGCGCATCCTGCTGCTGCTCGAGAACCGTCGCATCCACGCCACCTTTTTTACCCTGGGCTGGATCGCCGAGCGCTATCCGGCCATGCTGCGCCGGGTGGCCGCCGCCGGGCACGAAGTGGCCAGCCACGGCTATGCGCACCTGCGCGCCTGCGACCAGTCGGCCGCGCAGTTCGCCGACGACGTGCGCCACAGCAAGACCATCCTGGAGCAAATAACGGGACTGGCCGTGCACGGCTACCGGGCGCCCAGCTTTTCCATCGGCGCGGCCAATCTGTGGGCCTTCGACGTGCTGCAGGAAGCGGGCTACCGCTACAGTTCCAGCATCTACCCGATCCGCCACGACCACTACGGCATGCCGGACGCTCCCCGCTTCGCCTGGCGCCCGCGGGGGCCGCACGGCATGCTGGAATTGCCCGTCAGCACAGTGCTCTTGCGCGGGCGCAACCTGCCGGCCGGCGGCGGCGGTTACTTCCGGCTGATGCCATATGCACTGTCGCGCTGGCTTTTGCGGCGCATCAATTCGCGCGACGGGCAAGCTGGCATATTCTATTTTCATCCTTGGGAACTCGATCCCGGCCAGCCGCGTCCGCCCGGCCTGAGCGCGAAGACGCGCTTTCGCCACTACCTGAACCTGGGGCGCATGGAAGCGCGGCTGGGACGCCTGACGCGCGATTTCTCCTGGGACCGCATGGACCGTATTTTTCTGGAAAGCACATGATGCACGAGGCCAGCCTTCCGTTCGACCTCCCGGCGCCACCGCCCGGCGACATGCCGCGCGCCAGCGCCATTGCCGTGCGGTCGCTGCAGGGACACGAACATGCGCGCTGGGATGCCTTCGTCGACACGTGCCCGGAAGCGACCTTCTTTCACCGCGCCGGCTGGCAAACCATCATGCAGCAAGGTTTTCAGCATGACAGCCATTTCCTGTACGCGGAACAGGATGGGCGCATCGCCGGCGTGCTGCCGCTGGCCCATCTGCGCAGCCGTTTGTTCGGCTCTTCGCTCGTCTCGCTGCCGTTTTGCGTGTACGGCGGCATCGCCGGCGGCGGCGCGCAGGTGCGCCAGGCCCTCGACGGCGCCGCGCAGGCGCTGGCGCGGCGCCTCGGCGTGGGGCACCTGGAATACCGCTGGCGCGAGGCGCCGGAAAGCGAGGCGATCAACCGGGACGCGGCCTGGCTGCCCCCCCCCCTGTACGCGACCTTCCGCCGCCCATTGCACGCCGATGCGGAACAGAATCTGCTGGCGATTCCCCGCAAGCAGCGCGCCGTCGTGCGCAAGGCCATGGCGGGCGGCCTGCACAGCGCCATCGAGCATGACGTCGAACGTTTCTACCCGATCTACGCGGCCAGCGTGCACCGGCTGGGTACGCCCGTCTTCGCGCGCCGCCATTTTTCCCTGCTGCGCACGGTGTTTGCTGACGCTTGCGACATCCTCACCGTGTATCACGGCCAGCAGGCGCAGGCCAGCGTGCTGCTGTTCTATTTCCGCGATGAAGTGCTGCCGTATTACGGCGGCGGCAGCGTGCTGGCGCGCAGCACGGGCGCCAACGATTTCATGTACTGGGAAACGATGCGCCGCGCCAGCGCGCGCGGCTGCCGCCTGTTCGATTTCGGCCGCAGCAAGCTCGGTACCGGCGCATACGACTTCAAGAAGAACTGGGGTTTCACGCCGCAGCCGCTGCCCTACGCCTGCCGGCTCGTGCGCGCCAAGACCTTGCCGGAAGTCAATCCCCTGAATCCGAAATACGCGCTGTTCATCCGCGCCTGGCGCCGCCTGCCGCTGCCGCTGGCCAACCTGCTGGGGCCGCACATCGTGCGGCAGCTGGGCTAGGCGAGGGACACACCATGCGCGAACTGCTCTTCCTCGCCCACCGCCTGCCGTATCCGCCCAACAAGGGCGACAAGATACGCTCGTGGCATATCTTGCGCTACCTGAGCCGGCATTTCCGCGTGCACCTGGGCTGCTTCATCGACGATGACGACGACTGGCGGCACACGAAAAGCGTGGCCGACCTGTGCGCCAGCACGCGCTTCATCGACTTGCCGCGCGGCGCGGCCCGCTGGCGCGCCATGCAGGCGCTGCTGTCGCGGCAAGCCATGAGCGTGCAGTACTACCGCGATGCGCGCCTGCTGCAATGGGTCGACGGCCTGCTGGCGGACGGCAAGGTACGCCACGCGCTGGCCTTTTCCGGCCCCATGGCGCAATACATCGACGGCAGCGCGGGCCGTTCCCTGCACCGCGTGATCGACTTCGTCGATGTCGATTCCGACAAATGGCGCCAGTACGGCGACAGCAAGCCCTGGCCCATGTCGCTGCTGTACCGGCGCGAAGCGCAGCTGCTGCTGCAGTACGAGCGCCATATCGCCCAACAGTTTACGGCCGCCAGCTTCGTCTCGTCCGCCGAAGCGACCCTGTTCCGCCAGTGCGCGCCGATGGCGCGGCGCAAGACGGGCTACTTCAACAACGGCGTCGACACGGCGTATTTCACGCCCATGGCGGCCCAGCCCGCCATCTACCCGCACGGCGTGCAGGCGCTGGTGTTTACTGGCGCCATGGATTACTGGCCGAACATCGACGCCGTGCAATGGTTCGTGCGCCACGTCTGGCCCGCCCTGCGGCGCCAGTTTCCCCGGCTGCGCTTCTATATCGTCGGCAGCGCGCCCGTGCCGGCCGTGACGGCGCTGGCCAGGGTGGCCGGCGTGGTGGTGACGGGCAAGGTGCCCGACATCCGCCCCTACCTGGCCGGCGCGGCACTGGCCGTGGCGCCCCTGCGCATCGCCCGCGGCGTGCAAAACAAGGTGCTCGAAGCGATGGCGATGGGCAAGATCGTGCTGGCCACGCCACAGGCGCTGGAAGGCATCGCCGCCCAGCCGGGCCTGGAACTGCTGCTGGCGCGCGACGACGCCGAATTCATCCACCATGCCGCGCGCGTGCTGCGCCATGCCCAGGACGACGCGGCCGAACGGAGCTGCGCGGCCATGGGCGCGGCGGCGCGCCAGCTGGTGTTGCAGGATTACGACTGGGACCGCAATCTGCGCGGCCTGGGCGCCATGCTGGGTTTGCCAACCGATGCGGTGGCCGGCGGCGCCGCCGCGCCGCCACAGCCCGCGCGGGAGCCATCGACATGAGCGTGCAACTCGACCAGCTGGCCCGCCTGCCGGATGCAGGCGTCCTGCCGCGCGGGCGCGGGCATGGCCCGCGGCGATCGCTGATGCTCCTGCTGCTGGCCCTGGCCGCCGTCGTGCTGCTGTACCACGCCACCTTCTGGTCGATGCTGGAGCTGTGGTCGCGCTCGCAAACCTTCGCGCATGGTTTCTTGATCGTGCCCATCAGCTGCTGGCTGGCCTGGCGCCAGCGCGCCCGCCTGGCCGCGCTGGCGCCCCGGCCGTCGTGGCCGGGCTTGCTGCTGCTGGGCGCGCTGGGCCTGGCCTGGCTGCTGGCCGACGCCGCCAACGTGTCCGTGGTGGAACAATATGCGGCCACGGCCATGCTGCCCGCCTGCGTGCTGGCCATCCTCGGCCCGCCGGCCGTACGCCTGCTGGCTTTCCCGCTGGCCTACCTGTTTCTCGCCGTGCCGTTTGGCGAAGTCTTCCTCGAGCCCCTGATCGACTTCACGGCTACCTTCACCGTCACCGCGCTGCAATGGACGGGCGTGCCCGTGTTTCGCGATGGCAGCAATTTTTCACTGCCCACGGGAAACTGGTCGGTGGTGGAGGCCTGCAGCGGCTTGCGCTACCTGATCGCCGCACTGGCCCTGGGCGCCCTGTTCGCCCATGTCAACTTCCACAGCACGCGGCGGCGCCTGGCCGTCATGGCCGCCGCCCTGCTCGTGCCCATCCTCGCCAATGGCGTGCGCGCCTATATGATCGTGATGCTGGGCCACCTGAGCAACATGCGCCTGGCCGTGGGCGTCGACCACCTGATCTATGGCTGGCTGTTCTTCGGCCTGGTGGCGCTGTTGCTGTTCTGGCTGGCCGCGCGCTGGCGCGAACCGCCGCCGGCGCCGCTCTTGCCACCTGCCAGGCCGCCCGCCCTGGCCGCCCGGCCTGGCGCTGGCGCCGCCGCGGCCAGCCCGCGCGCCGTCACGCGCGCCAGCGTCGCCTGCCTGCTGCTGGCGGCGCTGTGGCCGGCATTGGCCCTGGCCAGCCACCGTGACGACGGCGCCAAGCCGCCCGCCATCGTGCTGGCCTTGCCCGATCCGCCCGCCTGGCGGCGCCTGCACGACGCGGCGCCGGGGGTGCCGATATGGCAGGCGCCGTATGCGGGCGCGCCCGCCCTGTTTGCCGCCACCTATGCGCGCCAGAACGGCGCCGGCGCGCCGGTGGGGCTGCAATTGCACTGGTATGCGCGCCAGGCGCGCGATGCCGAGCTGCTGACGCATCAGACGTCGCCCTACGGCCCGCGCTGGCTCCCCCTGGCGCAGCGCGTGCGGCAGGTCGACCTGGCCAGCGGCGCCCTGGGCGTGCGCGAAAGCGTGCTGGCCCACGGCGGCGAACGCCTGCTGGTGTGGCGCGTCTACCGCCAGGGCGGCATCGTCACGGCCAGGCCCGTGCTGGTGAAACTGCTGCTGGCGCAAGCCAAGCTGCTGGGCAGGCGCCAGGACGGCGCCGACCTCCTCGTCTTTGCCGCCTATGACGAGCTGGCGCCGCCGCCATACGCGCAGCTGCAGGCGTTCCTGCAGGCGGCGCTGCCCGTCATCGAACAACGCTTGCGGGAGCTGCCGCATGGCCCCTGACACCGACGCGGGCCACACGCCGCAGGCCGGCAGCGCCCCCCTGATCGTGCACGTGATCCACCAGCTCGACGTGGGCGGACTGGAAAACGGCCTGGTCAACCTGATCAACCATTTGCCGCCGGAACGCTACCGGCACACCATCGTCTGCCTGAAAAATGCCACCGCGTTTCGCCAGCGCCTGACCACCCCTGGCGTCGACATCATCAGCCTGGGCAAGCGCGAAGGCAAGGACTGGCGCCACTACCTGCACCTGTACCGCGTACTGAAACAGCTGCGCCCGGCACTGGTGCACACGCGCAACCTGGGCTGCCTCGAAGCACAACTGCTGGCCTGCCTGGCCGGCGTGCGCTTGCGCGTGCATGGCGAACACGGACGCGACATCAGCGACTTGCACGGCACCCGCCGCAAATACCGGCTGCTGCGCAAATGCATGCTGCCGCTGGTGCAGCACTTCATCGCCGTCAGCGCCGACCTGGGACTGTGGCTGGTCGATGCCATCGGCGCGGCGCCCGCGCAGGTGTCGCACATCGGCAATGGCGTCGACAGCGTGCAATTCCATCCGCGCCTGGGGCCGCCGGCCGCCGTGGGTCCGCCCGGATTCCTGTGCAATGGCGCCTTCGTCATCGGCAGCGTGGGCCACATGACGGCCGTCAAGGACCATGTCTCGCTGGTGCAGGCGTTCCTGCTGTTGCAGGCGCAGCCGGGCGCCCGCGCGCGCCTGCGCCTGCTCATCGTGGGCGACGGGCCGTGCCGCCAGGCCTGCCTGGATCTGCTGCGGCAGGCCGGCGTGGCCCATCTAGCCTGGCTGCCCGGCGCGCGCGACGACGTGGCGCAACTGCTGCGCGCGATGGACCTGTTCGTGCTGCCGTCGCTGGCCGAAGGCAGCTCGAACACCATCCTCGAAGCGATGGCGACGGGGCTGCCCATCGTCGCCACGCAGGTGGGCGGCAACGCGGAACTGGTGCAGTCGGGCTGGAGCGGCACCCTGGTGCCGCCCGGTTCGCCCGAGATGCTGGCCGACGCCATGCTCGACTACTACAGCATGCCCGAGCTGGGCCCCCGTCACGGCGCGCGCGGGCGGCGCCAGGTGCTGGCCGAACACAGCCTGCCGGCCATGGCCGGCGCCTACCTGGCCGTGTACGACCGCCTGACGGGCGCGCGCCAGCCTTCTCCCCTGTCCACCACTCCCTGAAAGGCCTCCCATGTGCGGCATCAGCGGCATCTTTGATTTGCAGGGCCAGCGCGACATCGACGTGCTGCTGCTGGCGCGCATGAACCACAGCCTGCGCCACCGTGGGCCGGACGAAGGAGGTCTGCACCGCGAGCCGGGACTGGGCCTGGCGCACCGGCGCCTGTCCGTGATCGACCTGGCCAGCGGCCAGCAGCCGCTGTTCAACGCCGACCGCAGCATCGCCATCGTCTTCAATGGCGAAATCTACAACTATCGCAGCCTGATGGCGGAACTGCGCCAGTTCGGCCACGCCTTCCGCACCAGCAGCGACACGGAAGTCATCGTCCACGCCTGGGAACAATGGGGAGAGCAATGCGTGCAGCGCCTGCGCGGCATGTTCGCCTTCGCCCTGTGGGACCGCCGGCGCCATCTGCTGTTCCTGGCGCGCGACCGCCTGGGCGTCAAACCGCTGTACTACGGCGAGGCGGACGACGGCACCCTGCTGTTCGGCTCCGAACTGAAGGCCCTGCTGGCCCACCCTGCCATGCCGCGCGCGCTCGACCCGCTGGCGGTGGAAGAGTATTTCGCCTACGGCTACGTGCCCGAGCCGCGCAGCATCTTCCAGCACGCGCGCAAGCTGCCGCCCGGGCATACGCTGTCGATCCGCGCCGGCCAGCCGCTGCCCGCGCCGCAAGCGTACTGGGACATCCCGTTCACGCCGAACCCGCCCGCCAGCGAGGCGCAGGCGGCCGACGAACTGCTGGCGCGCCTGCGCGAAGCCGTGCGCATCCGCATGGTGGCCGAAGTGCCGCTGGGGGCGTTCTTGTCGGGCGGCGTCGATTCCAGCGCCGTCGTGGCGCTGATGGCCGGTGCCAGCAGCACGCCCGTCAACACCTGCTCCATCTCGTTCGGCGACCCGGCCTACAACGAGGCGCGCTACGCCGACCTGGTGGCGCGCCGCTACGCCACGGCGCACCATGCGCGCCAGGTCGCGCAGGACGACTTCGAGCTGATCGACCTGCTGGCCAGGCTGTACGACGAACCGTTCGCCGACAGTTCCGCCATGCCCACCTACCGCGTCTGCCAGCTGGCGCGCCAGCGGGTCACGGTGGCCCTGTCGGGCGACGGCGGCGATGAAAGCCTGGCCGGCTACCGGCGCTACCGCCTGCACACGCGCGAGGAAAGAGTGCGCAAGGCGATGGACCCGCTGCTGCCGGCCGGCTTGCGCCAGTCGCTGTTCGGCACCCTCGGGCGGCTGTACCCGAAGGCCGACTGGGCGCCCCGCTTCCTGCGCGCCAAGACCACCTTCGAAGGCCTGGCGCGCGACACGACGGACGCGTATTTTCACGGCGTCTGCCTGCTGGGCGACGCCATGCGCGCGCGCCTGTTCAGCCCTGAACTGCGCCGCAGCCTGTACGGCTACCGGGCCGTGGAAGTGCTGCGCCGCCACGCGCTGGCCAGTCCCGCGCAAGATCCCCTGTCGCAAGTGCAGTACCTGGACCTGAAAACCTACCTGCCCGGCGACATCCTCACCAAGGTGGACCGGGCCAGCATGGCGCATGCGCTGGAAGTGCGCTCGCCCCTGCTCGACCATGAACTGGTGGCGTGGATGTCGGGCCTGCCGCCGCAGTTCAAGCTGCGGCGCGGTGTAGGCAAGTACCTGCTGAAAAAAGCCCTGCGCCCGCTGCTGCCCGACACCCTGCTGTACCGCCAGAAGATGGGGTTTTCCATTCCGCTGGCCGACTGGCTGCGCGGCCCCTTGCGCCAGCGCCTGCAACAGCGGCTGCTGGGCCCCACCCTGGCGCAGTGCGGCCTGTTCGACATGGATTACGTGCGCCAGCTGCTCGATCAACATGCGAGCGGCCGGCGCGACTACAGCGCGCCCCTGTGGGCGCTGCTGATGTTCGAGTCCTTCCTGCGCCAGGTGCTGCCAGTCGACGGCCGCAAGACGCAGGCGCCCGCGCCGGCCATGGCGCTGGAGTGAATCCATGCGCATCCTGCACATCCTCGACCACTCGCTGCCGCTGCACAGCGGCTACACCTTCCGCACCCTGGCCATCCTGCGGCAGCAGCGCGCGCTGGGCTGGCATACGACACAGCTCACGAGTGCCAAGCAGGGTCCGTCCGATGGTGCGCAGCAACTGGTCGACGGCTGGCATTTCTACCGCACGGCGCCCGATGCGCGCTGGTGGGCGCGCCTGCCCGTGCTGCGGCAAGTGGCCGTCATCGTCGGCCTGGCCGTGCGCCTGCGGCGGCTGGCGCAGCGTCTCAAGCCCGACATCCTGCATGCGCATTCGCCCGCCCTGAACGCCATCGCCGCCCTCAACGCGGGGCGCGCGCTGGGCATTCCCGTCGTGTATGAAGTGCGCGCCTTCTGGGAAGACGCGGCCGCCGACCATGGCAGCAGCCGTCCCGGCGGCCTGCGCTACCGCCTCACGCGCGCGCTGGAAAGCTATGCGCTGCACCGCGCCGACGCCGTCACCACCATCTGCGACGGCTTGCGGCGCGAGCTGTGCGCGCGCGGCGTGCCCGCGCATAAGATCACGGTCATCCCGAACGCCGTCGATGCCGGCGCTTTCCATGCAGCTCATGATCCGGCATTGGCCCGCACGCTGGGCCTCGATGGTGGTCTGGTGATCGGCTTCATCGGCTCCTTCTATGCCTACGAAGGATTGGCCCTGCTCCTGCGCGCCATGCCGCGCCTGCTGGCCGCGCAGCCGGCACTGCGGCTGCTGCTGGCCGGCGGCGGGCCGCAGGAAGCGGCCCTGCGCGCGCTGGCGGCGCGCCTGGGCATAACCCACGCGGTGGTGTTCGCGGGCAGGGTGCCGCATGCGCAGGTGGGCGCGTATTATCAGCTGGTCGACATCTGCGTGTACCCGCGCCTGCCGATGCGCCTGACGGAGCTGGTGACGCCCCTGAAACCGTTGGAGGCGATGGCGCAGGGCCGCCTCGTGGTGGCGTCCGACGTGGGCGGCCACCGCGAACTGATCGACCATGGCAAGACGGGCATGCTGTTTCGCGCCGGCGACGCCGAGGCGCTGGCGCAAGCCATCCTTGCCCTGCTGCTGGCGCCCGCCAACTGGCCGGCGCTGCGGCGCCAGGCGCGCGCCTTCGTCGAGACGGAGCGCAGCTGGAGCGCCAGCGTGGGCCGCTATGCGCCCGTCTATGCGCGCGTGGCGGCAGGAGCGACGCCATGATCTTCATGGGCTTGCGCATCGCACTGGTCGGCCCGCTGCCGCCGCCGGCCGGCGGCATGGCCAATCAGACGGCGCAACTGGCGCGCAAGCTGCGCGAGGACGGCGCGCAAGTGCAGCTGCTGGCCGTCAACGGCCCCGCGCTGCCGCCCTGGCTGGCGCGCATCCGCTACCTGCGCGCCGCGCTGCGCCTGCCCGTGCACCTGTGGCGCCTGTGGCGCGCCGCCAATACGGTCGACCTGTTCCACATCATGGCCAATTCCGGCTGGTCCTGGCATCTGCAGGCCGCGCCCGCGCTGTGGATCGCCAGCCTGAAAGGCAAGCCGGCCCTGCTCAACTACCGGGGCGGCGAAGCGGCCGTCTTTTTCGCCCGTTCGCCGCGCCTGCTGGCCTTCAGCCTGCGCCGCGCCAGCGCCATCGTCGTGCCGTCGGCCTACCTGGCCGGCGTCTTCGAGCAATATGGCCATACGGCCCACATCGTGCCGAACGTGGTGGACCTGCAGCGCTTTAGCCCTGCCGCATCAGCGTCCGCCGATGGCCCGCGTATCCTCGTGGCGCGCCACCTGGAAAGCCTGTACGACAACGCCAGCGCCGTGCGCGCCTTCGCCCTCGTGCGTCAACGCTATCCCGCGGCGCGCCTGGTGCTGGCCGGCGGCGGGCCGCAGCGCGCGGCGCTGGCGCGCCTGGCCGGGTCCCTCGGCGTTCTGGACGCCGTGCGCTTCGCCGGCCCCGTCGACAATGCCGCCATGCCGGCCCTGTTCCAGGCCAGCGACATCGTCCTCAATCCCAGCCTGGCCGACAACATGCCCATTTCCGTGCTCGAGGCGCTGGCCTGCGGCGTGCCCGTCGTCAGCACCAACGTGGGCGGCATCCCCGCCCTGCTGCAAGATGGCGTGACGGCGCTGCTGGTGCCGCCCGGCGATCCGGCCGCCATGGCGCACGCCATCGTGGCGCTGCTGCGCGACCCGCCCCGCGCGCAAGCGCTGGTCAACGCGGGCCTGGCGCACGCCGCCACCTTCGGCTGGCCCGGCATCGCGCCCAGGCTGGCCGCGCATTACAGGCGCATCCGCGCCGCGCCGCGCCCCGGCTTCTACACGCGCTGCGTGTCACGCTGGCTGTTTCCCCTGCATGAATGGCTCAAGGGCCACCACAGCACGCGCCTGCTGCGCCGGCTGGAACGCTCGCAGTGGTGGAGCGCGCGGCAGCTGGAACAGTGGCAGCTGGCGCGCCTGCGCCACCTGCTGCGCCACGCGGGCCAGCACGTGCCCTATTACCGCGCGCTGTACGCCCGCTGCGGCTTCGACCCGGAACAGGTGCACCAACTGGCCGACCTGTCCCGCCTGCCGCTGCTGCGCAAAAGCGATATCGCCGCCGCGCGCGACAGTTTCAAGTCGTCGCGCGCCGTAGGTTTGCGGCCGTTCGCCACGGGCGGCTCCAGCGGCGAGCCGCTGCAATTCTTCCTCGGGCGGCGCCGCGTCAGCCACGACATCGCCGCCAAGTGGCGCGCCACGCGCTGGTGGGGCGTCGACATCGGCGACCGCGAAGCCGTGCTGTGGGGTTCGCCCATCGAGCTGCAGGCGCAGGACCGCCTGCGCCGCCTGCGCGACGCGCTGCTGCGCACCATGCTGCTGCCCGCGTTCGCCATGTCGCCTGCCCGCCTCGACGCTTACGTGCGGCAGCTGCGCCGCTGGCGTCCGCGCATGCTGTTCGGCTACCCGTCCGCCCTGTGCCGCATCGCCAGCCACGCCAGCGCGCGCGACCTGCCGCTCGACGGCCTGGGCGTGAAAGTGGCGTTCGTCACGGCCGAACGCCTGTACGACGAGCAGCGCGCGCAGATCGCCGCCGCCTTCGGCTGCCCCGTCGCCAACGGCTACGGCGGGCGCGACGCCGGCTTCATCGCCCACGAATGCCCGGACGGCGGCATGCACGTCACGGCCGAAGACGTCATCGTGGAAATCCTCGATGCCCAGGGCCAGCCGCTGCCGCCAGGGGCCACGGGCCAGATCGTCGTCACCCACCTGGCCACGCAGGACTACCCCTTCATCCGCTACGCCACGGGCGACGTGGGCGCACTGGGCACCGAGCCGTGCGCCTGCGGCCGCGGCCTGCCCCTGCTGCAGAAAATCGAAGGGCGCAGCACGGATTTCCTCACCGCCGCGGACGGCACCGTCATGCACGGCCTGGCCCTCGTCTACATCGTGCGCGAACTGCCGCAGGTGCGCAGTTTCAAGATCATCCAGGAAAGCCTGCTGCGCACGCGCGTGCTGCTGGTCTGCCTGCCGCGCCTCGATGACGCCACGCGCAACACCATCGTGGCCGGCTTCCAGGCCCGGCTGGGCGCGCAGGTGGACGTCATCATCGAGGAAGTCGACGAGATCACGGCGGAAGCGTCGGGCAAGTACCGGTACGTGGTGAGCGAGGTGGCTTGACGCCGATATGCGATGACAGATAGTTGTGCCGGGCGTGCCTGCCGTTTCCCATGCCAACCTCCAGGAACTGGAAAGGTATGCGCGCCTTGAAAAGAAAGGTGAACTGATCGATTCACGGACGCTGGCCGGGCAGATGGGCGTGACACGGCAGGCGATCAGCAAGGCGGTGATGGAGCAGCGGATGTTTTCCCTCGATAGCGTCGCCGGCAAGAAACGTTACCCTGCCTTCTACGCCGATCCTGCGCTGAACCGCCGGCAGCTCGGCAAAGTCAGCAAGGAATTGGGACATTTGGCCGGTTCCAGCAAGTGGCAATTCTTCACCCATCCGCGCATGTCGCTCAATGGCGGCAGTCCGATCGAGGCCTTACGGAAAGGAAGATACGCCGACGTCGTCGCCGCAGCGACAGCGTTCCGAGAGGCATGATATGGCGGCGACCAGGCTGAAGCCGCCGCCAACAGTGCTGGCAACGAGCGCCACGCTTCCCGTCGCCGGGCTGCCGGTGTCCGGCCTGTAGCGCATCTCGGGTCATGCGACCGGCGAACCCTATTTCGGTTGCAGCGGAGGAAATCGCTCTGATGCGCCAAGTTGCAAGACAGGCAATTCTGAATACGGCACTAGCTGTCTGGAGCCGAGCTTCAAGGCCATGCGCCTGTTTAATGTCACGCCTGCGTGATATGGCCAACTGTCAGAAAAAAAACAAAGGCCCTGTCTGCTGTCGGAAGTTGTGGGCGCTGCGTTGGCGATCCATTTATTTGCAGGAAAAGGCGTGAAACTAGAAATATGATTGCGTCCTGTTGCATGGATAGCCCATCCCTGATGCAGGCTCAGGCTTGTGTAGCCTTCCGGTTTTCCTCACGTTTTAATCCGATTGACACTCCCACGCAGCTACTACCCACCACAATTAAAAAGAGCGCATCGGCATCCGATGTGCTGGTCTTTTTCGCATCATCAAGTAGTGCGTCACCGAGTACTTTCCATGATTCTGATTTTTCCGGGGAGGTAATTGCATCAAGCATCACCAGGACTTTCTTTAATGTTTGTGGTTCAGGTTGCGAAATCAGAACCAATATCTGCGTGATTAACCTCTTCAGTTCAGCGACATTCTCCATATTTCCTCCTGTTTTTTAGCCCGCTGGTAAAACCAAGAATCAGATAGCACATCTTCGGATGTGTGTTCCTCCGCGCACAATAACTCCACACCTACTCTCAATTAAAATTAATCATGTCTAATTTTAATTAAATTTATTTATCGGAAGGTACCTTGGCAGGCCAATCGACAAGCGCGAATATCCAGAGAGCAAAAAATCCGACGACAGGAACAAATGACAGCAAACTCCACCAGCCAGAAAAACCGGCCTTGGAAACTATTCTCCATATAGGAAAAACAGTAGCGAATATAACAAACAGAATGATCAACCAATGCCAAATACTGAGACTACCCACCTTGCCTCCCATACAATTAGAAAAATAACGATGCTTGCGCGCCATAACATTTAATAAACTATACAGATATTTTGAATATGAAAACTCTCGAATAATTGCAAACGATCTGCTGTACGGATTGGATCGCCTGCAACACGACATTCAGGTGGCCAGTTCCAGCAGCTGCGCCAGCCGCTCTTGCATCCCCGCCGCCACAAACCACGCGCCTTGCCAGCGCTGCGTGCTCTGCGCCTGGATGGATTCAGGCGCGCACCACGGCGCATACACGCGCAGCGCGCGCTTGCCGCCTTGGCCGGCGCGCGACATCACGCCGCGCTCGATCAGCACGCTGCGCGGGAAGATGAACAAGCCGTGCCGCGCGCCGTCACTAACTGCGATGATGACGGCGTCGACGGGGTCCGCTTCATCCAGCGGGGCGATGTCGGCGTCGGGATGGGGGCGCTTCCAGACGGTGACGAACTGGCCGATCTTCGTCGGCGTGGTTTTCGCCACGCGCAAGACCAGGCGCTTGCCGTGCAAGTCGGCGCGGCAGGCGCCGTAGTCCGCGCTTTCCGCTTCCGGCACGGGGGCTTGCGGCAAGCCCAGGAAAGCCCAGGGGCTGGCCTTCATTGCGCGCTGAACACGGCTGCGGCCTTGGCCGCCCGCAGCGCCTCGGCGTGGACGGCAAACGGGATGTCGTAGCCGCCCGGCGCGGAATGACTGGCAACGGGATCGCTGGCGGCCGGAGGGACGATGCGGGTGCCGCCGTGAATAATATGCTCGGGTGTCATGGCAAAATAGCTAATGCAAAATAAATAATGGCGATAGTGTAGCCGCGCCGGCCTATCCTGGCCAGTGCGCTACACTGAGATCTCAGACGGAGGACGACATGGCGTCACAGCAAGGCACGGTGGATTTTTTGCTCGACCAACTGGCGGGCGCGGGCGGCGTCAGCGCGAAAAAAATGTTTGGCGAATACGGTCTGTATTGCGACGGCAAGATGTTCGCCATCGTCGCCGACGACCAGCTGTTCATCAAGCCGACGGACGCGGGCCGCGCCTGGATCAGTACCATGGGGACGCCGCAGGAAGCGCCGCCCTACCCGCAAGCCAAGCCCTACTTTTTGATCGATGGCGGGCTGTGGGACGAGCGCGACTGGCTCAGCCAGCTGGCGCGGCGCACGGCGGACGCCTTGCCGCAGCCAAAACCCAAGCCGCCGCCCAAGCCCAAAAAACCGGCATCAGCTGGCTAGTACGCTGTTCTCGCAAGCCTTGCCTTCACGGAAGCAGGCCAGGTTGTGATACGTGATGGCGGCGATCTCGCGCAGCGCTTCGATGGTGAAGAAGCCCTGGTGGCCCGTCACCAGCACGTTCGGGAAGGTCATCAATCGTTGAAAAATGTCGTCGTCGATGATGTCGGATGAGCGGTCCTGGAAGAACAGATTGCTTTCCTGCTCGTACACGTCGATGGCGAGCGAACCGAGCTGGCGCGACTTGAGCGCCTCGATGACGGCGCCCGTGTCGATCAGGCCGCCGCGCGAGGTGTTCACCAGCATGGCGCCCTTCTTCATCAGCGGTAATGTATCTTCGCTGATCATGTGGCGCGTGCTGTCCATCAGCGGGCAATGCAGGGAAACGATGTCGGACTCGGCCAGCAGCCGCGGCAGCTCCACCATCGTGCCCAGCTCGGCGAACGCGGGCGCCGGATACGGGTCGTGGCCCAGCACCGTGCAGCCGAAGCCCTTGAAGATGCGCGCCGTGGCCAGGCCGATCTTGCCCGTGCCGACGATGCCCACGGTCTTGCCATGCAGCGTCGCGCCCAGCAAGCCGTCCAGCGAGAAATTGCCTTCGCGCACGCGGGCGTAGGCGCGGTGCGTGTGGCGGTTCAGGGTTTGCACGAGGGCCAGGGTGTATTCGGCCACGGCTTCCGGCGAATACGCGGGCACGCGGGCGACAAAAAAGCCCAGGCGTTTCGCCGCTTCCAGGTCGAGGTTGTTGTAGCCGGCGCAGCGCAGCAGGATGGCGCGCACGCCATAGCCGTGCAGCGCTTCCAGCACGGGCGCGTCGAGCACGTCGTTGACGAAGACGCAGACGGCCTGCGCGCCTTGCGCCAGCACCGCGGTTTCCTGGCTCAGCAAGGCGCTGTGATACACCAGTTCGATGCCAGCGGCGTCGGGCTGGGACGGCAAGGCTTCATCGAAGAAACGGCGGTCGTAGGGCTGGCTGGCGAAGAAGGCGATTTTCATGGGGCGTCCTGAAACTTGCTGGATGGCAAAACAGCATCATAGCGCAAGCGCCCCGCCCCGCGGCGTACGCCTGGCGCTTGCCGCTCGCTATTTGGGTTCGCGGGGCAAGGTCAGCACGTGGCGCAGATAGGCTGTTTCCTCGGCGTGCTGCGCGTGGTAGCGCTCGCGCGCGGCGCGCATGGCCGCCTGATGGCCGTCAACCGTGGCTTCCGTCAGCTCGACGCCGAAATCGGCCGGTGGCGGCATGTCGCCGCCGAACAGGCGCGCCAGGATGAGTCGGCCCACGTTGTCGCGGTAGTGCGACGCTTCCCAGTAATAACGCATGGCGCGCGCGCCCGTCACTTGCGGGATCGGCTCGCTGGTGATGCTGTTGAAGCCGGAAAAATCAAGCAGGCGCACGTCGCAGCCCTGCCGGCGGTAGCGCCCGGCCAGCTGCGCCAGGTCGCGCTGCCATGTTTCCATGGCGTCCCATTTGCCGCGCCAGTACAGGGCGTCGAGCGTGAGCGCGTGCGTGGGATTGATGTACAGGCGCAAGCGCGTGCCGCCCCGGCACAGCTTGCCGACACTGGCGTCGAAGGCGCGCAGCGCGGGCGCCGTCGGCCCCAGGCCATCGCCGAATTCCTGCAGGCGCGGCGTGAAGGCGCGCGCCGTGCCCGTCCAGGTACGGTGGCGGCTGGTAAGGCAGGACGCGTCGCGCTGGCCGTGCAGCGCCAGGCTGGACAAGCACACGCCGTCATAGCTGCCGCTGAGGATGCGCCACGTATCGCGCGTCATGTCCACCGTCAGGCCGCGCTTGATGTTGAGCAATGCGCGCCGCGCGAAAAACGCGGGTCCGGCGGCCGTCAGGCCCGGCTCCACGCCGGCCGAGCCCAGTTCCAGCGAAAAAGAGGGGGCGTCGATGCCCCACACCATGGTGTCGACATGGCTGACCCTGGCCGCATGCTCGGCCAGCCGGATGGCCTCGCCGATGGAGGCGCCGGACACGGCGCTGTTGAAGACGCTCTTGCCGTCGAACAAGGCACGCACACCCGTCGGCAAGCCCATTTCCGTGCGCGAATTGCCGATGTACACGACGGCGGGCCGGTAGCGCGCCACGGCGTACGTCTTGCCCCACGCGCTGAGCTTTTCAGTCGTGGGACGCAGGCGCTGCAGCAGCGGGCTGTCCCACTGGTGCAGCAGATACGGGTCGACGCGGTAATTCACGGCGGACACGAGGGCCAGCGCGACCAGCACGCTGGCGAAGAAGATGGCGAGGTAGCGGCGGGCGGTGGTATCCATGGTCAGCACGGGAAGTAGCAAAATGAGGAGAGAAATGGCGTTCAGCGCCGGATCAGCGGCCCGTCCAGCACCCGCTGCGCATAGACCGCCTCGCGCGCGTGTTCCACGCGATAGCGCTCGCGCGCCGCGCGCATGGCCGCCTGGTGGTCGTCGACGTTGGCCTGCGTCAGTTCCACGCCGAAATCGGCCGGCGGCGGCGTGTCGCCGCCGAACAGGCGCGCCAGGATCATGCGGCCCACATTGTCCCGGTAATGCGACACTTCCCAGTAATAATGCATGTCGGGCTTGCCGCTGACGAGCGGGGTCGCCTCCGTCGTGATGCTGTTGAAGCCGGAAAAATCATGCAGGCGCACGTCGCAGCCGTGCAGGCGGTGGCGCTCGACGAGCTGCACCAGTCCCCGCTGCCACGCCTGCATGGCATCCCACTTGCCGCGCCAGTGCAGCGCGTACAGGGTCAGCGCGTGCGTGGGGTTGATGTACAGGCGCAGCCGCAGGCCGCCCCGGCACAGCTTGCCAATGCTGGCGTCGAGCGCGCGTGTCGAGGGCGGCGTCGGCCCCTGACCATCGCTGAATTCCTGCAGGCGCACGGGAATGGCGTCCTTGGTGCCGAGCCAGTGCCGCATGCCCTTGATGGTGCACGTCTCGTCGCGCTGCCCATACAAGGCCAGGTTGGAGCGGCACACGTCGCCCGCGTTGCCGGTCAGGATACGCACGCTGTCCTGCGTCATGTCCAGGGTCAGGCCGCGCTTCAGGTTGACGAGGGCGCGCCGGGCGAAAAAGCCGTGCCCGGCGCCCGTCAGGCTGTCTTCCACGCGTGCCGCCCCCATGTTCAGCGAAAACGTGGGCGCGTCGATGCCCCACACCATGGTCTCGACGCGGCTGACCCTGGCCGCATGCTCGGCCAGGCGGATGGCGTCGCCGAGCGAGGCGCCGGACACGGCGCTGTTGAAGACGCGCTTGCCGTCGAACATGGCGCGCACGCCCGTCGGCAAGCCCAGTTCCGTGCGCGAATTGCCGATGTAGACGATGGCCGGACGGTAGCGCGCCACGGCATAGGTCTTGGCCCAGGCGCCCAGCTTTTCATTGAGCTGGCGCGGGCGCTGCAGCAAGGGAGTGTCCCACTGGTGCAGCAGGTAAGGATCGACCTGGTAGTTCAGCAACGAGACGGCGCCGAGCACCAGCAAGACGCAGGCGAGGAAGCAGACAAGATAGCGGCGGCCGGCGGTGTCCATGCTCAGAACTGGAAGTAGAGAAATTCGGTGACCCGGTTCATGCCGAAGATGCAGGCGATGAACAGCGCGGCAAAGCCCACGCTCCAGCGGCGCGTGGGGCGCCAGCTGAAGGCCCAGCGCCCGGCGGGTTGAAATATTCTTTCAATGGCTGGCTCGTAGAGAAAGAAAATTTCTTGCGTGTTCGGCGCCTTGAAGGCCAGCAGCATCGCCGCCAGCAGCACGGGCAAGCCCGGGCCCGCCAATTCGATCCAGCGGATGCCGCCGAAGGCCGGATGCAGGCCCCACTGCGCCAGGCTGGCCGCGTGGCTGGCCAGGCCGCGCGGCAAGCTCACGCCATTGCCCCCCACCAGCGCGCCCGCGATGTCCCACGCCGTGGCCACGTCGGGCGCGCGGAAGAAGACCCAGGCCAGCATGACGGCGAGAAAGGTCAGCAGACTTGACCACCACATCGGCCACCAGCGCAGCCAGCGGTACACCCGTGCCGCGCCGAATGCACGCCGCCACGCCTGCTGCAGCACCAGGTACAGGCCGTGCAAGCCGCCCCAGATGACGAAGGTCCAGCCGGCGCCGTGCCACAGGCCGCCCAGCAGCATGGTCAGCATCAGGTTGCGGTAGCGCATGGCCTCGCCGTGGCGGCTGCCGCCCAGCGGGATGTAGAGATAGTCGCGCAGGAAACGCGACAAGGTCATGTGCCAGCGGCGCCAGAAGTCGGCGATATTGGCCGCCTTGTACGGCGAATTGAAGTTCAGCGGCAATTTCACGCCGAACAGGCGCGACAGGCCGATGGCCATGTCCGAATAGCCGGAAAAGTCGAAGTACAGCTGGAAGGTGTAGGCCAGCACGCCGATCCAGGCCTCGATCAGCGTGGGTTGCGCGCCGGCCGCGAAGACGGGGATGGCCAGCGGCGAGAGGTTGTCGGCGATCAGCACCTTCTTTGCCAGGCCGATGGTGAAGATCGACAGGCCGATGGCGAAATTGGCGGCGCGCGGATGGGCATTGGCCGGGTCGGCGAACTGCGGCATCATGTCGCGGTGGTGCAGCACGGGGCCGGCGATCAGGTGCGGAAAATAGCTGACGAACAGCACGTAATGGAGGAAGCGGTATTCGCGCACCTCGCCCCGGTAGCAATCGACGAGGAAGGCGATCTGCGTGAAGGTGAAAAACGAGATGCCGATCGGCAGGATGATGTCGAGGCCGTGCCACGGCAGGCTGGCGGCGTCGGCGCCGGCGGCGATGGCGACGGCGTTCACGCTGTCGATGAAAAAATTCGCATATTTGTAGTACGCGAGCAAGCCCAGGTTCAGCGCCAGGGCCGCCGCCAGCACGCGCTTGCGGGCCGCGCCCGCGCGCGCGCCGATCAGGCGCCCGGCGCCATAATTGAGGCAGACCGAGGCCAGCAGCAGCGGCAGGTAGCGCACGTCCCACCAGGCATAGAAGAACAGCGAGGCCAGCGCCAGCCACGCGGCCGGCGCCAGGCGGCGCCAGCTGGCGGACGCGCCGCCGGCAGCGGCCAGGCGATCGAGCAAAAAATAGCCGGCCAGCACGATGGGCAGATAGGCGAACAGGAAGGCGAAGGAATTAAACAGCATGCTGCCTCCTGGCCGGCAGCGCTTGCGCGTGGTAGTAACAATCGACAATCTGGGCCGCCACCCGCTCCCACGTAAAGCGCTCGACCAGGGCTTGCACGCGGGAACGCGGGGGGGGCAGCGCCAGCAGGTCGAGGATGGCCTGGCGCTGCGCGGGACCGTCGTCCCAGCGCACCTTGCGCAGCGCGAACGCGGAATCGGGCAAGTCCAGCGCGCTGTGCGCCGTCATGACGACGGGCGTGCCGGCCGCCAGCGCTTCGAGCACGCTCAAGGGAAACACCTCGCCCCGGCTGGGCAAGGCCGCCACGGCCGCCGCATGGTAGGCGCTGGCCAGCAACGGGTCGGCGTGGTCGAGCGCGCCCAGCCAGCTGACGTGGGGCAAGTCCAGCAGCTGCTGCAGGTACGCTTGCTGTTCGCGCGGCGCGGCGCCGATCAGCACCAGGGGCAAGCCGGCGCCCGCCAGCGCCTGCGCCAGGCCAAGCTGGTTCTTGTATGGGGAAATGCTGCCCACCATCAGCGCGAATGGCCCGGCGATGCCCGTTTCGCGCAAGAACAGATCGCCATTGGCCGTGAAGAAATGCGGGTTGATTCCATTTGGCAAGACGCGGATGGTATCGGCCCGCATGCCGAAACCGTGCACGATGGCGTCGCGCTCGGCGTCGCCCAGGGCAATCACCACGTCGGCCAGTTGCAAGGCGCGCCGCGTTTGCGCATAGCTCGTTTGCACCATCCACTCCGTCAGGCGTCCCGCCAGCCGGTCGGCCAGCCGCGCGCGCCAGGCGCTGGCGCGGCCCCAGCCCGGCGACAGCAGCGGCGACAGCACCACGGGCACGCCTTGCTCGCTGGCCATTTCCATGATGCGGTAGGTGCCATTGCTTGCCGAAAACACGTGCAGCACGTCGAAATCGGCCAGCCGCTCGTGATTGGCGTCGACCAGCTGCACTTCCAGGGGGCGCGCCGCCTGCCGGGGCAGCCGGTTCAGCGCGGCAATGGTCTCGCGCACCTGGATCTGCAGGCCGCCGTCGCGCTGGAACAGCATCGGGTAGGACAAGATACCGACACGCATGGTCATCCTTTCGTCCATTTGACTGCCGGCCAACGGCCAGCCAGCTTACGTTGCAATAACAAAAATTCGCCGGCCAGCTCATGCTTCACCAGGAACAGACCGGCCAGCCAGCACAGCAAGGTGGCCAGCGCCGTACCGGCCAGCGCCAGCAGCGCCGGCGTGTCAGGCGGCAACCACAGCAGCGCAGCGACGGGGACCACGCCGCTGACGCCGCAGAGAAGCAGGCTCTTGCGCAATGCCCGCGCCAGGATGCGCCAGTCCAGGGCGCTCAAGCGCCGCAGGCAACCGTAGTTCAGCCAGCTGCGCAGCACATTACCGAGCACCACGGCCCAGGCCACCGCCACCAGGCCGAACGGCGCCGCCGCCAGCAGCAGCGCCACCTTGATAGCGCCAGCGCAGGCATCGAGCCGCACCTGCGCATGCAGCTGGCCCGTCGCCACGAACAGGTAGCGGGCCATGCTGAACATGCTATACACGGCCGAGGACAGGCACATGACGCGGATCAAGGGCACGCAGCCCAGCCATTGCGCGCCATACAACACCTTGACCAGGGGCAAAGCCATGCAGGAGAGAAAAAGAAAAAACGGCCAGGCCAGCGCCGTCATGTAGCTGATCGTGCGCAAATACACGAGCTCCGCCCCGCCCTGCCCGCTCCCCTCCCGCGCGCGGGCCGCGAACAGGGGAAACACGACGGGAGAAATGGCGCTGGTGATGGCCTGGTTGAAGATATTGAGCACGCTTTGCGCCTTGCCGAACAGGGCCAGGCTGTCAATGCCGATCAGCTTGCCAATGATGAGGTCCGGCGCCGCCACGCCCGCCTCGTCGACGAGCCCGCCTGCCGTCGCATACGCGCCAAAGCGGGCGATGGCGCCCATGCCGCGCCGTCCCGGCAGCCACGGCAGTTCCGCGGGACGCACCAGCAGGCTGACTGCCAGCGACGCGCAGGAACCGGCCAGCGCCGCCCACACCATGCTCATGTAGCTGTAGCCCTGCAGCGCCAGCAGCACGGCCACCAGAAAATTGACCACGCTATTGGCCGCATTGATGGCGTAGATGGCGCGAAAACGCAGTTGCCGGCGCAGCATCGGCAACGTCAGCGCGCTGAACGGGATCAACAGGAAATTGATGGCCAGCAACCGCAGCACCAGGGTCAGCCGTGGTTCGCCATAGAATTGCGCCAGCGGCGCGCTGGCCAGCAGCACCAGGCCCGCCAGCAGCCAGGCGACGAGCAGGCTGGTGGCCAGCGCGGCCCGCAATTTCACGGCATCGAGCTGCTTTTCCTGGATCAGGTATTGCCCCACGCCAAAGTCGCGCACCACTTGCGCCAGCGCCACCAGCACGGCGCCCAGCGAATACACGCCCACTTCGGCCGGCGTCAGCAGGCGCGACAGCACCATGGTGGCGACGATGCCCAGCAGCAGCACCGTGTATTTTTCGGCGAAGGAAAAGAAGAACGAATGGCGGGTGGCGCTCATGCGGGCCGCCCGCGCCTACACGAGGCCGGCATAGAACTGGCGCAACTGGCGTTCCAGGCGCGGCATCGAATAGCGCTGCACGGTTTCCTCGCGGGCCAGCCGTCCCATGCGGGCGCGCCGTGGCGCATCCTCCAATAGCTGCGCCACGGCCGCGCAAGCGGCAAGCTCGTCATCGAGCGGCAGCAGCAAGCCCCCTTCGCTGTCGTGCAGGATATCGTGGGTGCCCGGCACATCCGTGCCCACGGCCGGCACGCCGCAGGCCATGGCTTCGATGGTGGCGATGCCGAAGCCTTCATTCTTACTCAGCAGCACGTGCAGGTCGAAGGCCGGCATCAGCAACTCGATGCGCCGCTGGAAGCCGGCAAACACGATTCTTTCCTGCAAGCCCATCTGTTGCACCTGCAGCCGCAGCATGGCTTCCAGCGGCCCCGTGCCCACGAGGACCAGATATAAGTTGGGAAACTGCGCGGCCAGGCGGGCGAACAGGGCCAGCAGCGCCTGCGGGCGTTTTTGCGCGGAGAGCCGCGCCACGGCCCCCAGCACGAGCGCGTCCGGCGGCAGTCCCAGTTGCCTGCGCGCCAGCATCCGCCTGTCGGGCGAGACGACAAACGTGTCCGTATCGACGCCATTGGGAATGACGGCCAGCCGCGTCTCCGGGCCCAGCATGTCGCGGTAGAGGTCGAGAAAATGCCGCATGGCCGACGGCGACACGGCATACACGCCCTTGACGGTGCGAAACGCTTCCTGCAGCCGGGGCCGCTGCCAGGCGTTGAAGCGTTCCAGGGGAAACGCATTGTGCACGCTGATCACGGCCGGCAAGCGGCAGCGCCGCGCCAGCCACACGATGGAGGCGCCATAACTGGTCCAGCAAAACGCCACGTGGACCAGGTCGGGCCGGAGGCGCCGCAGCCGCCACGCGCCCGTGACCCTGGCGCGCAGCCAATTCCAGCGGCGCCAGGCCCAGTGCTCGAGAAACAGCGGCGGTTCATACACGCGCACGCGCATCTGCCTTGCGCGCAAGTCCTGCGCCCAGGCGGCAAAACCGGGAAAGCGCCGCAGCGCCAGCACGCTGTCATAGCCGCTCGCACCCAGTATGCTCGCCTCTTGCGCCATGCGCAGCTCCATGCCGCCCAGCTCGCCCGAATAGCTGCTGATGACGATGCGCGGCAGCCGTTTGCGCCGTCCCCGCCACGCTTCATGGAAGAAGCCCCGCAGCCAGGCCCGTTCCCACTGGCGCAGGAACAGGTCGGCGTGGTCGCGCCGCAGCCAGGCCCGCACGGCGCCGCAGGTATCGCGCACATATCTGCCCAGCAACCAGCGCGGCACGCCGAGCAACTCCACGCTGGGCGCGCACGTCGCCAGCCGGCACTGGCCCCGTCCGAACAGCATGGCGCGGCGCAAGATCCAGGCGCGTTGCACCTGCTGCACGCGGATGATGTGGGCCACCCTGGCCCGCGGACAGAACCAGGAAGGATGGCCGGCCGCATGCATCTCCAGGTTGAGCCGGGTTTCGCTGCCCATGGCGTAGTTGGCGCCCTGCGGGCCGATGCTTTCGTCGTAGCGGGCGCCCGCCTCGAAGATTCGGCGGCGTATCGCCATGTTGGCGCCCCACACGAGGCCCGGATAGATGGGGGCATCGCGCAGGTCGGGGCTGGTGATGCCCCACGTCAAGCCGACGGGGGTCAGGTGCAGCAGCCAGTCCGCCGGCCGTTCGCGCCAGGCAGGCACGATGGCGCCGCCGAACAGGGCGTAGCCGGGGTGCTCGCGCGCGCTGTCCTGCAAGCGGCACAGCCAGTCCGGCGCGGGCATGGCGTCGTCGTCGCCAAACACGAACAGCTCGCTGCCATCGCCGCCATGGCGCAAGGCGTGCTCGACGGCGCCATTCAGGGCGGGACTGCGGCCGCGCCGCGCCACGTACACGGTACTCAAGGGCAGGCGGCCGCGGAAGGCGGCGATCACCCGGGCCGTGGCGTCCGTGCTGCCATTGTCGGCGATGATCAGGCGCCAGCCGCCCGCAGGCGCCTGCAGCGCCGTGTAGGCGCGCAATACCTGGGGCAAAGTGCCGGCGCCATTGTAGGTCGCCATGAGAACGGTCAACAAGGACGTGCCTCCTTGGTCTTACTATCACAAAACTGATTCATAGTCTCAACAACGCTGAAGCGTATTGACCCAGTGTACTGAGCCTGCCCGCCAGCCCGTTGACAGGCATCAAGACCATGCCAAACCGGGCACAACCAGGAGCGTCACCCTTCATGCGCGACATCGTGATCACCATCATCATCCTGGGTTCGCTGCCCTTCATCCTGAAGGCGCCGTCCATCGGCGGCCTGATGTGGGTCTGGGTCAGCGTAATGAATCCCCACACGCAGGGCTGGGGCTTTGCCACCCACTTCCCCTTCGCCTTCATCATCGCCATCGCCACCATGCTCAGCCTGGTCATGACGCGCGAACCGAAAAACCTGCCGCTCACGCCCGTCAGCGTGCTGCTGCTGCTGTTCGTGGCGTGGATGAATGTCACGGCCCTGTTCGCGCTGCTGCCGGCATCGTCATGGATGCAGTGGAACAAGGTCATGAAGATCATGCTGATGAGCTTTGTGATCATGATGGTGATACGCACGCGGCGCGACATCGTGCGCCTGGTCTGGGTGCTGGTGGTCTCGCTCGGTTATTACGGCGTGAAAGGCGGCATCTTCACCATCCGCAGCGGCGGCACGGAACGGGTCTGGGGGCCGGAAGACACATTTATCGGGGATAACAATGCACTGGCGCTGGCCCTGATCATCACCATCCCGCTCATGTATTATCTGCAGCAAAACACGGACAGGCGCTGGGTGCGCCACGGCTTGTCCGCCGCGATGCTGCTGTCGGCGCTGGCCGCGCTGGGCTCGTACTCGCGCGGCGGCTTGCTGGCCATCGCCGCCATGGGCCTGTTCATGTGGATGAAAAGCGGACGCAAGCTGGTGCTGGGCGCGCTGCTGTGCCTGGTAGCGCCGCTGCTGCTGGCCTTCATGCCCGACCGCTGGGCCGAACGCATGGACACCATCAATACCTACCAGGACGACGAATCGGCCATGGGCCGCCTGAATGCCTGGCGCATGGCATGGAACCTGGCGCGCGACCGTTTTCCCGGCGGCGGCTTCGACGTCTCCGACGGCGGCATCTTTGCCCGCTACGCGCCCAATCCCATGGACGTGCACGCGGCGCACAGCATCTATTTCCAGGTGCTGGGCGAACACGGCTTCGTCGGCCTGCTGATTTACCTGGCGCTGGGCGTCGCCACCTGGCGCACGGCCGCCGCCATCATCCGCAGCACGCGGGGCAAGCCGGAACTGCGCTGGGCGCACGGCCTGGCCACCATGAGCCAGGCCAGCCTGATCGGCTTTGCCGTGGGCGGTGCCTTCCTCAGCCTGCTTTACTACGACATGCCGTATTACCTGATGGCCGCCCTGATCGCCACGCGCATCATCGTCGAACAGCAGGCCAAGGCCTCCACATCCCGCCCGGCCAGGCCCCGGGCAGCCATCGCGGAGCAGCCATGACGGCCACCTTGTCCATCCTGATCTACCACCGCGTGCTGGCGCGGCCCGACCCGCTGTTTCCCGGCGAAATCGATGCGCCCCTGTTCGAGCGCCAGTTGCGCCTTCTAAAACGTTTCTATGCGCCACTGCCGCTCAGCGTAGCCGTGCAGCGCTTGCAAGATGGCAGCCTGCCGCCGCGCGCCGCCTGCATCACCTTCGACGACGGCTATGCCGACAATGCGCAAGTGGCCCTGCCGCTGCTGCAGCGCCACGGCTGGCCCGCCACGTTCTTTATCGCCACGGACTATCTGAATGGGGGGCAGATGTGGAACGACACGGTGATCGACGCCGTGCGCCAGGCGCCCGGTCCCGTGCTGGACTTGCGCGAACAGGCGCTGGGCACCTACCCCGTCGCCAGCCTGGCGCAGCGGCAGGCGGCCATCGCCACCTTGCTGGGCCAGCTCAAATACCTGCCGTTCGACCGGCGCCAGCAGCTGGCCATGCAGATCCTGCGCCAGGCGGGCGCCACGGCGGGACCGCCCGCCATGCTGAGCACGGCGCAACTGCGCCAGTTGCACGCGGCCGGCATGGCCGTGGGCGCGCACACGGCCAGCCACCCTATCCTGTCCACCTTGCCGGACCACGCCGCGCAGCGCGACATCGCCGATGGCAAGCGCCAGCTGGAAGGTTTGATCCAGGCGCCCGTCACCCTGTTTGCATATCCCAACGGCAAGGCCGGGCGCGACTATGGCGCGCCGCACGTGGCGATGGTGAAAAGCCTCGGCTTCCAGGCGGCCGTCGCCACGGACTGGGGCGTGGCGCGCCCCGGCGCGGGACTCGACCTGCTGCAGCTGCCCCGCTTTACGCCGTGGGATCGAGGACGCCTGGCGTTTCTGTGGCGCATGCGGCAAAACCGCCGGCAAGCGCACCCAGCGCACCCGGATGCTGGCTGAGCCACTGTTCCAGCATCAGCAGCAGCCACACCATGGTGCCGTGATAGGCAGGATGTTCCGCCAGCAAGCGCCCTTTCAGGTCGTCGATGAAGGCGGGCCGCACGATGCCGCGCCCGCGCAGCTGCGTCAGATTGTCAAAAGCAAAGTCGCGCAGCGGCGCATGGCTGTGCAGCCACTGGCCGAAGGGCAGGCCGAAACCGTGCTTTTTCTTGCGCACGATGGCCGGCGGCAGGATCTCGGCCAGCGCCCGCTTGAAGAAGGGCCGCAGCTGCCTGCCGTCGAGCTTGTCCCGCGGCGCCAGCCGGGAAGCGAACGCCACCATCGCATCGTGCAGGAAGGGAAACGCCGCCTCCACGCCGGCCAGCTCGCACGCCTTGCGCACCTTGAACAGGTCGTTGTCGGCCAGGGTGAAGCGCATGTCCAGGGCCAGCAGTTCATTGATCTGGCTCAAGCCCTGGCCTTGCCGCTCCCAATACGCGCCATTCATGCAACCGGGCGCCATGCCCGGGTCGATGGTGTCGATGAAGCCCGCTTCCAGCACCGTGCGGTGGCCATGGCGCAGCAGCAGGTTATAGTCGTCGAGCCTGGCCGGCAGCGGCAGGCTGGCCTGTTCGATGTAGCGGCGCGCCTTGTCGCCCAGGCGCCAGGGCTTGCCCTTCTGTACACGGAACAGCAGCGGCTCGATGATGGCCTGGCGCACCATGACGGGCAAGCGCTCGTACTGCGACAGCAAGGCCTGGTGCGCATAGCGCTCATTGCCGCCAAACAATTCATCGCCGCCGTCGCCGCCCAGCAGGCGCGTCACGCCATCCTCGCGCGCCATCTGCGCGCAGTAAAACGCGGGAATGGCCGACGCATTGCCGAAAGGCTGGTCGAAAATGGCCGCCATGGCGGGGATCGCGGCCAGCACGTCGCCCGGTGTCACGTAGCGTTCGTGGTGGATGCTGCCCGCATGGCTGGCGGCCAGGCGCGCATACGCCATTTCGTCATAGCCGGGCGCGTCGAAACCGATGGAATACGTGCGCGCGGGCCGGCCCGACACCTGGCCCATGATGGCGGCCAGGGTGGAACTGTCCGTGCCGCCGCTGAGAAACGCCCCCGTGTCCGCACCATCCGCGCCCAGGCTGCTTTCCACGGCCTGGCGCAGCAGGCGCAGGAATTCCTGCTTGTTGCTGGCAAAGCTGGCCCGCGTGCGCGCCGCCGGCTCCTGGAAGACCAGTTGCCAGTAGCTGCCCTTGCATTGCTTGCCGCCCCGCACATGCAGGTATTCGCCGGGCAGCAAGCGCTGCTGGCCCAGGTAAGCCGTGGCCGGGCCAGGCACCATGTGGAAATACAGGTAGTGATACAGCGCTTGCGGGTCGAGCGCGCCCCGCACGGACGGATGTGCCAGCAAGGCGTCATGCGAGGAAGCAAAGAACAGGCCTTGCGCATTGCCCGCATAGCTGAGGGGGTGGATGCCGGCGCGGTCCACGGCCAGCAGGGCCGAGCCGGAAAAAGCGTCGAGGATGGCCAGCGCGAATGGCCCGGACAGGCTGGCGCAGGCGGCCACGCCACGGCTCAGCCACAGGGAAGCGAGGCGGCACGCCACGTCGTCGGCCGAGCCGTCGAGCACGGGGCGGCCCCAGATGGCCACCTGCAAGCCATCCTGCTGATACACATGGCGGCTGCCGCCGATGGCGGCCACGGCCACGCCGCCCACGTCGCTCAAGCTGCTGGCCAGGGGCGCGCTATCGAAGCGCGTCAAGGGCGCGGCCATGCTGGCCAGCGCGCTTTGCGCCACGCCATCGGCCGCCACGCCGCCGGCATCCGCGCCGCCAGGCGCCGCCAGCCAACCGCACAGGCCGCTCATACGAGCACCTCGGCCGGCAGCGGATGGCCAAGAAAGGCCGTCGGACTGGCCGTCAAGCCATACGCGCCCGACTGGAACACCACCACCAGGTCGCCCTCCTCGGCGCGCGCCATCTCCATCTGGTCGGCCAGCAAGTCCAGCGGCGTGCACAACGGCCCCACGACGGACGCCACCTCGCGCGGCCCGCCGTGCAGGCGATTGCCGATGGCGACAGGATAATTCTTGCGGATCAGCTGGCCGAAATTGCCGGAAGCAGCCAAGTGATGGTGCAAGCCGCCATCCGTGACGAGAAACACTTGCCCATGCGACAGCTTGCGCTCGATCACCCTGCACACATACACGCCCGCCTCGGCCACCAGGTAGCGGCCCAGCTCCAGGTTCAGCCGCACGCCGGGCGCCGCCTGGTCCAGGATGGCGAGTTGCCGCCGCAAGCCTTCGGCGACGGGCGCCAGGTCGAGCGCCTGGTCGCCGGGAAAATACGGCACGCCGAAGCCGCCGCCGATATTCAGCGTGCGCAACGGCGACGGCGCGCTGTCGGCCAGCTGCAGCGCCAGTTGCACGCTGAGCGCCTGCGCTTCGGCCAGGGCCGCCCCCGACAGGCTTTGCGAACCCGCGTACAAATGAAAACCGTGAAAATCCAGCCCCAGCTGGCCGATGCGGCCCAGCAGTGCCGGCACGAGGGCCGCATCGACGCCAAACGGCTGCGCGCCGCCGCCCATGCGCATGCCCGTGCGGCGCAGGGCGAAATCGGGATTGACGCGCACGGCCACCCTGGCCGCCACGCCCAGCCGTTCGCTGGCCAGCGCCACCCGTTCCAGCTGGGCGCCCGATTCCACGTTGATCAGCACGCCGGCCGCCACGGCCCGCGCCAGTTCGCCGTCGCTCTTGCCCGGTCCCGCAAAACTGATGTGTTCCGGCGCCATGGTCGTATCGAGCGCCGTCGTCAGTTCGCCGCCCGAGGCCACGTCAATGCCATCGACCAGGCCCGCCAGCCATTGCACCACGGCCGGCATGGGGTTGGCCTTCATCGCGTAATGCACATGCACGCCAGCGGGCAAGGCGGCGCGCAGTTGCGCCACGCGACGCGTGAGGTGCGCCCGTTCATACGCGTAGAACGGCGTGCCGCCCACCCGCTGGGCCAGCCGGTGCAAGGGCAAGCCGCCGATCTGCAGCATGTCGCCTTGCACGGCGAACTGGCCCAGGGAAGCGTGCGACGGCAATTGCGTAGCGTTCGAGCGGATCAAATCCTTCATGCGGCGTCTCCCGATTGGACCGCATACGCGCGCGCCAGTTCCCTCGCCAGCAAGGGGCGGTCGATCTTGCCGTTCGGATTGCGCGGCAGCACGCCGTCGCGGATCTCCACCCACAGCGGCACCATATAGCTGGGCAGGCGCGCGCGGCAGGCGGCCAGCACGCTGTCGCGCAGCAATTCCACGCCCGGCGCGGGCGTGACGAGCAAGGCGATGGCCTGGCCCAGCACGGCATGCGGCAGGCCCAGCGCGGCGGCCTCGCCCACCAGCCCGCTCGCATACGCGACTTCCTCGATCTCGGCCGGGCTGACCCGGTAGCCGGACGTCTTGATCATGTCATCGCTGCGCCCCACGAAATACAGATAGCCGTCCGCATCGCGGCGTACCGTGTCGCCCGACCAGACGGCCAGTTCCGGCAGCACCAGGCCGCTCGCCTGCGGCGGCAGCGGCTTGAAGCGCTCGGCCGTGCGCGCCGCGTCGTTCCAGTAGCCGAGCGCCACCAACGCGCCACGGTGCACCAGCTCGCCCGGCTCGTCGTCATCGCACACGCTGCCGTCCGGGCGCAGCACCAGCACTTCCGCGTTGGGGATCGCCTGTCCGATGGAATCGGGGCGCCGCTCCAGCTGTTCCGGCGCCAGGTAGGTGGAGCGGAACGCTTCCGTCAGGCCATACATCAGGTAGACCTGGGCGCGCGGCAGCGAGTGGCGCAGCTTGTCGAGCGTGGAGCGCTGCATCACGCCGCCCGAATTGGTGATGTAGCGCAAGGGCGTGGACAGGGGCCAGCTCAGCTGCGACAGCTGCACCCACAGCGGCGGCACGGCCGCCAGGCCCGTGATGGCTTCCTGCTCGACGGCCTCGACGATGTCGCGCAGCAGCAGATAATTCATCAGCACGGCGCAGGCGCCGCTGGCAAACGCCGTCGTCAGCTGGCTCAGGCCATAATCAAAGCTGAGCGGCAGGACGCACAGGATGCGGTCCTCCGGCGTGTTGCGCAGGTAGGACGACACGCTGAGCGCGCCCGCCAGCATGTTGCGGTGCGACAGCACCACGCCTTTCGGCCGTCCCGTGCTGCCCGAGGTATACAGGATGGCGGCCATGTCCGTGTCGATCGCCACATGCGGCCTGGGCGCGCCAAGGGCGGGCACATTGGCAGGCACGGCGTTCCAGGGCAGCACGCGCAGCGTGCCCAGGCGCGATTCCACGTGCCCGTCGCCCGTCAGCAGCACCGTCCGCAAGTCCGGACACGCGGCCAGCGCGGGGCCCAGCTGCGCCAGCCGTTCGCGCGACGTGACGAGGATGTCCACGTTGCAATCAGCCAGGATGTACGCCACCTGCTCCGGCCTGAGCAGCGGATTGACGGGCACGAACACGCCGCCGGCCGCCGCCGCGCCAAACATGGCGCTGACGTTCTCCGGGCGTTTTTCCAGGTACACGGCCACGCGCGCGCCACGCTGCAAGCCAAGGCTCAGCAGGCTGCCGGCCGCCTCGCGCACGCAATGCGCCAGCGCGGCATAGCCGAGTTCCTCGCCCTGCCACGACAGGGCCGGCGCCTGGGGCGCGCGCTGCGCCGTTTCAAAGATCAGATCGTGTATCAGTGTCGCCATCGTTTCACCCCCGGGTTGCCATGATTGCCATGCATTCCCCTATGATTCAGACAAACGCTCACAGCGGTCTTGATTTTGATCAATTAACAGTTTCAGCAACACAGCTTGAGCGCGCGCAAGACCGAAGCCGGCCGCTGCGCTCTAATGGACAGCGTTGGCTGCAAAGCCGCCCCATCCGTGACCGCCATGGCCAGCTTCGCCCTTTTTTCCCGGTTGCATCGGCTCGCCGCCAGCCTTCGCCAGCTGGGCTGGCGCGACAGTGCGTGGCTGGCCCTGGCGCGGCTGCTGGAACGCGTGCCGGGCGGGCGCTGCGCGCTGTACCGTTATCAATTCGTCGCGCAGGCCGTGGCGCCCGGTTCGCTGTGCCGCGGGCGCGGCCAGGCGATCGCCGTCGCGCCCTGCCTGGCGGAGGCGGACTTGCCGCCCGGTCCCGAACGCCGGCCCGGCGCGCTGCGCGAACGCTACCGGCAAGGCGCGCAATGCCTGGTGGCGCGCAACGAGTCCGGCATGCTGGGCTGGATCTGGCTGCTGCGCCACGGCTGCCGGGAAGACGAGGTGCGCGCCCGCTATGCGCTGGCGTCGACGCAGTCGTCGTGGGACCTGGACGTGTGGGTGCATCCCGAGCAGCGCGGCGGCCTGGTCTTCGCCCGCCTGTGGGAAGAAGCCAACGCCGTGCTGCACGCGCAGGGCGTGCGCTGGTCGTGCAGCCGCATCTCGCGCTTCAACCGCGCCTCGCTGCGCGCCCATGCGCGCCTGGGTACGCACGCGCTGGGCACGGCCACCTTCCTTCGCTGCGGGCGCTGGCAATGGATGACCGCCAGCCTGCCGCCGTATCTGCACCTGTCGCGCGGGCCGGACGCCATCCCCTGCCTGGCCTTCGATACGTCTTCCCTGCCGTACACCCCTTCCCTGGAGCTGACATGCCGCATCTTGAAGCAGTAAAGCACATCCTCGACACCACCCTGGGCTTGAACGGACGCGCGCTGGAAGCCCACACGCCGCTGCTGGGCAGCGTGCCGGAACTCGACTCGATGGCCGTGATCGGCGTGATCGCCGCGCTGGAAGACCATTTCGGCATCACCGTCGCCGACGACGACATCCATGCGCGCCACTTCGCCACCGTGGGCGCCCTGCACGATTTCGTGTTTGCAAAGCTGCGACCATGAACGGCGCCTCCCTCGACGCCTTGCCGCTGCTGCCCTTCTTCCTGCCCGCCAGCGGCGGCCAGCGCTACTGCCTGCTGCACCTGCCGCCGCCGGGCCGCGGCGCGCGCGGCGGCATCGTCTACGTGCATCCCTTCGCCGAGGAACTGAACAAGAGCCGCCACGTGGCGGCCGCGCAGGCGCGCGCCTTTGCCAGCGTCGGCTACAGCGTGCTGCAGATCGACCTGTTCGGCTGCGGCGACAGCAGCGGCGACTTTGGCGAGGCGCGCTGGGACATCTGGCACAACGACCTGCACCTGGCTTGCGCGTGGCTGGCGCAGCGGGTCGACGGCCCGTTGACCCTGTGGGGCTTGCGCCTGGGCGCCCTGCTGGCCCTCGATTTCGCCAGCCGCGCGCCGCTGCCCCTGGCGCGTTTGCTGCTGTGGCAACCGGAACTCGATGGCAGGCGCGTCATCGACCGCTTCCTGCGCCTGCGCCTGGCCAGCGGCATGCTGGCCGGCGGCACACGGGAAGCGCCCGGCCAGGCGCGCGCCGCCCTGGCGGAAGGTAAACCTGTGGAAGTAGCAGGCTACCTGCTGGCGCCCGAGCTGGCGCGCGCCATCGATGGCGTCAGCGCCTGCGCGCTGCAGCCGTGCGTGCCGGCGGTGCCCGTCTACTGGCTCGATTACCAAGGGCCGGAACAGGCATCGGCGCCCTTGCCGCCGCTGGCGCGGCAATGGCGCGAGCACGGCGCCGCCGTCCACGTGGCCAGCTTCGGCGACGGACCGTTCTGGCACAGCGGCGAGCTGCTGGCGTGTCCGCAACTGCTGGACGCCACGCGTGCGCTGTGCCGCGACTGGCTCGACGAGGAAAGGACGTCCCCATGAAGCGCGACAGCAGTGCGCAGCACCTCGCAGGGCGGAGCGTGAACGAACTGGCCCTGCGTTTTCGCAGTGCGGCCGCAGGCGACGAGGCGCAGGCGCGCCTGGTCGGCATCCTCAGCCTGCCCGAGGCGCCCGGCCCGCGCGGCGTAGTGATCGTCACGGGCGGGCCGCAGTACCGCGTGGGCAGCCACCGCCAGTTCGTCCTGCTGGCGCGCGCCCTGGCCGCGCGCGGCACGCCCGTGCTGCGTTTCGACTTGCGCGGCATGGGCGACAGCGAGGGGCGCGCGCGCGATTACCGCGCCGCCGGTCCCGACATCGCCGGCGCGCTGGCGCAATTCTTCGCCGCCGTGCCAGCGCTGCGCGAGGTGGTGCTGTGGGGCTTGTGCGACGGCGCCACGGCCGCCGCCTGCCATGCGACAAGCGACGCGCGCGTCAGCGCGCTGGTCCTGCTCAATCCGTGGGTGCGCAGCAGCGCCGGCCTGGCGCGCGCCACCTTGCGCCACTACTATCTGCCACGCCTGCTGCAAGGCGATTTCTGGCGCAAGCTGAGCAAAGGCGGAGTGCGGCTGGGCGCCAGCCTGGCCTCGCTGCGGCAGGTGGCGGCCGCCACGCAGGAAGTGGCGCAGGAAGACGACGCGCCCGCGCCGGCCCTGCTGCGGGCGCTGGGGCAATTCCAGGGCAAGGTGTTGCTGGTCCTCAGCGGCGGCGACCTGGGCGCGCGCGAGTGGCAAGCCCTGCTCGATGGCGACGCGGCGTGGCGCGGCGTCGCCGCCCGCGCGCAATGGACGCGGGCGCAGGTCGATGGCGCCAACCACACCTTCGCCAGCGCCGCCTGGCGCGGCGAAGTGGAACAGCTGTGCGCACGGTGGCTGCAGTCATGGTAGCGCCGAGGCCAAAACGGGTGCTGATGATCGCCTACCATTTTCCCCCGCTTGCCGGCGGCAGCGGCATCCTGCGCACCCTGGGCTTCGCGCGCCACCTGCCCGACTGCGGCTGGCAGCCGCTCGTGCTCAGTCCCAGCGCCTTCGCGTATGCGCAGCGCGGCGATTCCCAGCTGGCGCGGATCGGCGCGCAAGCCACCGTGCGGCGCACCCTGGCGCTGGATGCGGCGCGCCACCTGGCCATCGGCGGACGCTATCCGCGCTGCCTGGCCCTGCCCGACCGCTGGAGTTCCTGGTGGCTGAGCGCCGTGCCGGCCGGCCTGCGCATGATCCGGCAATACCGCCCCGACGCCATCTGGTCGACGTATCCGATCGCCACGGCGCACCTGATCGCGCTGACCCTGCAAAAACTCAGCGGCCTGCCGTGGGTCGTCGACCAGCGCGACCCGATGCTGGACGACAGCGATCCGCTGGCGCCGTATCCGCCCGAAGCCCGCCTGCGCCGCATGCATGCGTGGATCGAACAGCGCATCGCGGCGCGCAGCGCGGCCATCGTCTGCACCACGCCGGGCGCCATCGCGGCGCATCAACGGCGCCTGCCACAGGTGGCGGGCGAGCGTTTCCGCCTGATCGAAAATGGCCATGACGATGACGACGACGAGGGCGCCGCGCCGCCGGACGGCCACCGCAGCCGCTTCCTGCTGTTGCACAGCGGCGTGATCTACCCGTCCGAGCGCGATCCGCAAGCGCTGTTCGAGGCCCTGGCCCGGCTGCGCCACGACGGCGTGCTACATGCGCACAATTTCCAGCTGGTGCTGCGCGCCGCGGGCCACGATGCGTGGCTGGGTGGATTGCTGGCGAAATACGGCGTCCATGATCTGGTGACCCTGGCGCCTTTGCAGCCGCACCATGCGGCGCTGCAGGAAATGCAGGCGGCCGACGGCTTGCTGCTGCTGCAGGCGGCCAACTGCAACGCACAGATTCCCGCCAAGCTGTATGAATACCTGCGCTGCCGCCGCCCCATCCTCGCGCTGACCGACCTGGCGGGCGACAGCGCGGCCAAGCTGCGCCAATGCGGCATCGACACCATCGGCCAGCTGGCCTCGAGCGGCGACTGCGCGCGCGCGCTGCTGCGCTTCCTGGAACTGGCGCACGCGGGCCGCGCACCGCTGGCCAGCGCCAGCACCATCGCCCTGCAATCGCGGCAGGCGCGCAGCCAGGCGCTGGCCGATTTACTGGACCACGTCAGCCACAGGAGAACACCATGAAACGTCTGCTCATCGGCTGCAGCCTGGCCGTCATCTGCGGCGGCGCTTCGGCCAAGGCCGCATGCCCGCCCTACGTCCAGGGTTCCACGGGCGGCGACTATACGAGCGCGGAAGACCGCAAAGGCCTGTCCGTGGTCGAAAGCTATCATTTCACGCGCGCCGTGGAAACGCTCACGCAGGGCAATACGGGCAGCGTGGGCGGCGACATCAGCTACACGCTCGAGCACTTCCCGAATCACCACCGGGCGCTGGCGTCGATGGCCAGGCTGGGCTTGCGCCTGAAAAGCGCCCAGCCGCATGGCGCCCGCTTTACGGTCAGCTGCTACTTCGAGCGGGCCATCGCCTTCGCGCCGCACGACGTCACGGCGCGCATGGTGTATGGCAGTTACCTGCTGGCCATGGGCCAGGATGCGACGGCGCTGGAGCAGCTGGACGCGGCCAGCCGCATGGCGCCCGAGCAAGCCACCATCCAGTACAACCTGGGCCTGATGTATGTGAAGAAGAAGGATTACGAGAAGGCCAGCGCGCACGCGCAAAAAGCCTATGCGCTGGGTTTTCCCTTGCCGGGGCTGAAGAACAAGCTGAAGGCGGCGGGCAAGTGGAAAGAACCGCCGCCGGCGCCCACTGGCGCCGACGCGGCGGCCGCCACAGCGGAAGAACCGGCCGTGCCGCCAGTTGAAAAACCTAGCGGGGAATGACGGCGAACCGATCCGCCACGCTCCAATGCCGCGTCGGCGAAGCGGCCAGCGCGGCGGCCAGGTCGCGCCGCGATTGCGCCTTGTCGGCGGCATTGCCGATATGCGTCATTTCCGCCGGCTGCAGCACGGTGGCGGTGAGCAGCATCACCTCGCCATACGGCGTGGCGCAGGATGGCGGAATGCCGCTTGCGCCCTGGGCCAGCAGCACGCCCACCTGTTCGTTTTCGTCTTCCAGTGCCTTGGGCGCATCGCGCAATTCCAGCGCCATCGACACGCTGCCGTGGCGCTGCACCAGCAAATCGATGGAGCCGTGATCGGCCACGTTCTGGCTGACCTGGTAAATCACGTCGAAGAGCCAGGATTGCGCCACTTCCTGGCCGTCGAAGGCGGACAGCGGAGCTTCGATGCACACTTCCAGCAGGTGGCCGCGCGGCACGAACACGTCGTCGTCATCCTCGAACGGATCGCTCAAGCCATCGCTGGCGATCACGATCGAGCCGGCACGGCGGATCACGCGCCAGGCCTGGCGCAACGAGGGCCAGCGCGGGCCGCCCATGAATGCCGGGTTGACCAGCGGCGCCAGCACGTCGGCATCGACTGTGCCCAGGGTGGCATAAAACGCGTCGCGCGCGGCGCAGGCCGCGGCCAGCATGCGCGCGCCCGCCTCCTTGCCGACGACGGCGTCGTCCGGTTGCGCTACTTGGGGAATGTCGTTATCAGGCATGTTATTAATCCTTTATTGACGACACCTGACAAAACCGTAGCGAGCGTACGCGCAGCAGGTTTTCTCAGGTGTCAATCGGCGGGTGGAAAGTCGTGATAATTACGGGGCAGATAGCCCCAGATGCGCGCCACCCGGCCGCGCACCTCGAAATCGAAGCCGATGCGCGCCAGCTCGGGCACGATCCACACGCCATGGTCGATGATGGTCTTCGGCAGCAGCATGCCCACGTGCTCTTCCGAATACAGGCTGATGTCGAACCACTCCACGCCCATGAACGGGAACGGCGGGTGGTAATCCCACTCCGTGTCCCAGCCCGACACATAGCCGGAGACGGAGCCGTAGCGGTACGAGGGCGCCCAATCGGGCTGCCCGCGCATGAAGGCCAGCAGTTCGTTCCACTTGCAGTCGCTGGCGGCGCCGGCCAGGTTGCGCCGCGCGATGTGGCCGCGCAGCTTGCGCTTGATGGCGTCGCCGCCGGCGTCGGCCAGCGGCAGGCTGGAATCCACCATCAGCGCGCGACCGGCTTGACCTTGGACGCGGCCAGCACGGCGCGCGCGCGGGCCGTGTCGATATCGTCGGCCGTGGCCAGCGCCACGCCCATGCGGCGGCGGGCGAACGATTCCGGCTTGCCGAACAGGCGCAAGTCGGCGCCCGGCACGCTCAAGGCGTCGGCCACGCCTTCGAAGGCGATGCCTTTCGCTTCCAGCTGGCCGTAGATGACGGCCGAGGCGCCGGGCGAACGCAGCGCCACGTTGACGGGCAAGCCGAGGATGGCTTTCGCGTGCAGCTCGAACTCGCTCTGCACCTGGCTGGCCATGGTGACCATGCCCGTGTCGTGCGGACGGGGGCTCACTTCCGAGAACCACACCATATCGTCCTTGACGAACAGCTCCACGCCGAACAGGCCCAGGCCGCCAAGGTTGTCCGTCACCTTGCGGGCGATCTCGCGCGCCCGTTCCAGCGCCAGCGGCGCCATGCGGGCCGGTTGCCACGATTCGACGTAGTCGCCATGCACCTGCAGGTGGCCGATCGGCTCGCAGAACTGCGTCTCGATGTGTCCCGATGCGCCCACGGCGCGCACCGTCAGCAAGGTGATTTCGTAATCGAAGTCGATGAAACCCTCGACGATGACCCGGCCCGTATCGACCCGGCTGCCGCTGGCCGCATACGCCCACGCCGTTTCCACGTCTTGCGCGCCATCGAGCTTGGACTGGCCCTTGCCCGACGAGGACATCACGGGTTTGACCACGCAGGGGAAGCCGATTTCCTGGCAGGCGGCCTGCAACTCCTGCAGGCTGCTGGCGAAGCGGTACGGCGACGTCGCCACGCCCAGGGTTTCCGCCGCCAGGGTGCGGATGCCTTCGCGGTTCATCGTCAGCACGGCCGCGCGCGCGTTCGGGATGCACGTGATTTTCCCCGCCGCCTCCAGCGCCGCCAGGGTATCGGTGGCGATGGCTTCGATTTCCGGCACGATCAGGTCCGGCTTTTCCAGCTCGATCAGGGCGGCCAGGGCCACGCCGTCGCTCATGTCGATCACGTGCGAGCGGTGCGCCACCGGGTGGCCGGGCGCGTTCGGATAGCGGTCGACGGCGATCACTTCCACGCCCAGCCGCTGCAGCGAAATGATCACTTCCTTGCCCAGCTCGCCGGAACCGAGCAGCATGACCTTGATGGCGGTGGAAGACAGGGGCGTGCCGAAGGTGCGGGGCGCGATGGTGCTGCTGGTGCTGCTGGTGCTGGTGGTCATGGCAGGGTCTGTAAGCGGATGGAAAGATGGCCGGGACTATAACAAATGCCGGCCATCTTGGACAGGGTGCGCCGCTGGCGTGCGGCCGCGCTACCCCGCATGCGCCCGCCTGATCTCGTCGATGTTGATCTTTTTCATGCCCATCATGGCCTGCATCGCGCGCCCGGCCTTGACGGAGTCGGGGTCCGTCAGCAGCTTGATCATGAGGGTGGGCACGATCTGCCACGACACCCCGAACTGGTCCTTGAGCCAGCCGCATTGCTGGGATTCCTTCGGCCCCCCTTCGGACAGCTGGTTCCAGTAGTGGTCGACTTCGTCCTGGGTTTCGCAGTTGACCTGGAAGGAGATCGCCTCGGAAAACTGGAACTGGGGCCCGCCGTTCAGTCCCGTGAACGTCTGGCCATCGAGTTCGAAGGCCACCGTCAGCACGCTGCCCGGCTCCTGGCCGTGGATTTCCCTGCCCTCCTCGCCATAGCGCAGGATCTGGCCGATCTTCGAATTGGGGAAAATCGCCGTATAAAACCGGGCCGCCGCCTCGGCCTTGCCGTTAAACCATAAACACGGGGTGATCTTTTGTACGCTGTGCATGATGTCTCCCTGGTCCGGTGTGTGGATACGCTGCCCTAATATAGTCACAATGGCGCCGACATGGCGCGCGGATCGCACCTGTTACCGTCCCGCAATGGCATCCCGCCCCAGCACGCCGGCGCTGGCCAGCAGCCGCAGCCGGGCCGAGCGCCATTCCGCCTGGCAACGGATACGCTCCTGCTGCGCCTCGAGCAGCGCCGACTGCGTGGCCAGCATTTCCAGGATGTCCGCCGCGCCCAGGCCGAACTTGCGCTGCACGCTGGCCTGGGCATCGCGCGCCGCATCCAGCCACGCCTGCGACGCCGCCAGGTTCGCCAGCGCCGTGCTCGCCTCCGCATGCGTCTTCACGAGGTCCATCAGGGTCTGCTGTTGCACTTCCTCGGCCTCCGCCTCCCTTTGCCCGGCCTGCGCCAGCGCGCCGCGCACCTTGTAATGGCGCGCAAAACCGTCGAACAGGGGGATGTTCAAGGAGATGCCCACCAGGGTTTCGCGCGTGGCGGCAGGCGACAATCCCTGGTTGGGCCGGCCGTTCTGGTAGACATTCGCCGTCAGGTCGATGCTGGGACGGCCCTCGGAGCGGGTCACGTCCACCCTGTCGCGCGCGGCCGCCAGCTGCGCCTGCGCCGCCACGATGGCCGGGTGCCGTTCACGGGCCAGCGCCAGCCAGGACTGCAACTCATCTTGCAAACCCTCGCGCAAGCCCGCCGCCTCGCCATCCGCGTCGTCGTCCAGGGTCAGGCCCGCATCGGCCGGCAAGCCCAGGGTATATACCAGCACGGCGCGGGCCTTCCGGAATTCGCCGTCGGCGCGGCTGGCGCCCAGCGTCGCCTTGGCCAGGGCGCTCGTCGCCTGCAGGGTGTCGCTGTGCGAGCCGAGGCCCCTTAGGGCGCGGCGCTGCGCGGCCAGCACCGTTTCATGCGCCAGCGCCGCGTACTCCTGGCGCATCCGCACGTTCGCCCGCGCCGTCTGCGCCTCGACATACGCGCCGACCGTCGCCGCCAGCGTCCTTTGCAGCACGGCGTCGCGGTTGGCCAGGGCCGCGTCCAGCATGGCTTGCGCCGCACGCTGGCCCGCCGCGCGCCCGCCGAAGTCGAACAAACGCCAGGACAGGTTCAGCGAGCCCGTATTGCTGGCCAGGTTGCTGGAAGCCGTTCGCGCGCCGGGATAGGCCGTGCGGTCATGCACCCGCCCCACTCCCGCATTCAGGGTGGGCAGATAGGCGGCCCTGGCTTCGCCCACCCCGGCCGCCTGCAGCCGGATGCCGGCCCAGGCGCCGTGCACCTGCACGTTGCGGCACAGGGCCAGGTCGACGGCGGCCGGCAGGGTCAATGGCACGCCCGCTTCGTAGGTGGACGGGCACGGGGGAGCGTCGCCGTCCCCTTCGTCCCGCGCCTGCACGGCCGCACTGGCCAGCAGCAAACCGGCGGCGATGGCCATGGCGCGGCGTCTAGCGTTCATGCAGCGCCTCCTTCTGGTGCTGCGCCAGCGGCGAGAGCACGTATTCGATCACCCGTCTCGTCCCCGTGCGGATTTCCGCGCGCACGGCCATGCCGGCCGACAGCGGCACCAATCTGCCGTCGATGACGATGGCCGGCTGGCGCAGCGTGATCCTGACGGCATACACGAGACCCTTCTTCTCGTCCTCGATGGCGTCGCGCGAGACGCTGCTGACGACGGCTGGCACGGTGCCATACTTGGTGTAGTCGAAGGCGTCGACCTTGATGGCGACGGCCTGCCCTGCCTGCACGAAGCCGACGTCGCGGTTTTCCAGCATGGCGTCGATTTCCAGCCGGCCCTGGCGCGGCACGATCTGCATCAGCGCCTGCGCGGCCGGCACCACGCCGCCCACCGTGTGCAGTTTCAGCTGCTGCACCGTGCCGTCGACGGGAGCGGCGAGGCGCAGCAGGCTGCCGCGGGCGCCCGCCCGGCGCGCATCCTGGCCGCTGGCCGCCGCCACCCTGGCCCCTTCCGTCAGCGCGTCGTAGGCATCCTTGCGCGTCTGCGCCACCAGGGCCGCGCGCTCGCTGCGGGCCGACGCCAGCTGGCCGGCCAGGTCGATGCGCGCCTGTTCCTTTTCCAGCCACGCATGTTCGGCCACGTCGCGCGTGGCCAGCAGCGCCCGGTAATCGCCGGCCCGCTGCGCGGCCAGCGGCAGCGCCTGGGCGTAGCGGGCAATCTCTCCATCGAGATGCGCCAGCCTGGCGCGAAAACTCGCGTACTGTCCCTCCACGTGCGCTTGCGCGGCCACCCGCTCGGCTGCCGACGCTTGCTCCGGCGCCGCCAGCTTCGGCACCGTCAAGCTGTCGACGGCGGCGATCAGCGCGCGCGCACGGGCCATGTGCAGCGCGGCCGCCACGGCGTCGCCGGCCGCCTTGTCGCGCTCGGCGTCGGGGCCGCGGCTGTCGAGTTCCACCAGCAGCTCGCCCGCCTTCACGGCTTGCCCTTCCTTCACGTGCAGGGCGAGCACGGCGGCCACGTCGACGGAGGCGATGGTCTTGGTGTTACCCGAGGGAATGATCTTGCCGGCCGCGTTGACGATGATGTCGACCTGGCCGAAGACGGCCCACAGCACCACGCAGCCCACCAGCAGCATCAGCACCCTGGCAGTGAAGCGCAACGATGGCGACACGGGCCGCTCCTGCAGCGCCAGCGCGGCCGGCAGGAAGGCCGCCTCGTCTTCGCTCAGCACGGGGCCGCCCAGGGCGGCGCGGCTTTGCCAGCTGTGCCGCAGCACCTGGCCGTAGCGTTGCAGCAGCTCGCCATACGCGGCCAGACGGTGCCCGGCGCTCATGCGGCGCTCCCGCCGCTATTTCCGCTACTGCCCTGCTGCAGGCTGTACAGATGGGCGTAGATGCCGCCCGGCTGCGCCACGAGCGCGTCGTGCGTGCCCAGTTCGGCCACCTGCCCCCGCTCCATGACGACGATGCGGTGCGCCGCGCGCACGGCCGACAGGCGGTGGGCGATGATCAGCACGGTGCGCCCCGCGCAGATGCCGCGCATATTGTCCTGGATGATTTTTTCCGATTCGTAGTCGAGCGCGCTCGTCGCTTCGTCGAAGATCAGGATGCGGGGATCGCCGATCAGGGCGCGGGCGATGGCGATGCGCTGGCGCTGGCCGCCCGACAGGCCCGTTCCATGCTCGCCCACCATGGTCTCGTAGCCTTCAGGCAACTCGCAAATGAAATCGTGGGCGCCCGCCAGTTTCGCCACGGCGATGACGGCCTCGATGGGCAGCGCCGGGTCGCTCAGGGCGATGTTGTCGCGCACGGAGCGGTTGAACAGGATGTTTTCTTGCAGCACCACGCCGATCTGGCGCCGCAGCGAAGCCGTGTCGATGACGGCGATATCCTGGCCGTCGATCAGCACCTTGCCCCGCTCGGGAAGGTAGAGGCGCTGCGCCAGCCGCGTCAGGGTGCTCTTGCCGGAGCCGGAACGCCCGACGATGCCGATCACTTCGCCCGGCGCGATGCTGATCGAGACGTTGCGCAGCACCTCGGCCGCATCGGGCCGGTAGCGGAAACCCACTTGCTGGAACTCGATGGCGCCGGCGATGCGCGGCAGGCGCGCCTTGCGGCCGCCCGCGCCGTGACTGCCTGATTCCGTGCGCGCATTGAGGATATCGCCCAGCCGGCTCATCGAGATGCCCACTTGCTGGAAATCGTTCCACAGCTGCGCCAGGCGCAAAATGGGCGAGGCCACCTGCCCGGCCAGCATATTGAAGGCGACCAGTTCGCCCACCGTCATCTTGCCGTCGATGACGAGGGTGGCGCCCCACCACATGATGGCCGCCGTCACCAGCTTGCTCACCAGCGTGACGCCGCCGCTGGCCAGCATGCCGATGTTATTCGCCGACAAGCCCGCCGCGACATAGCCGGCCAGCTGCCTTTCCCACTGCTGCTGCCAGCGCGGCTCGACGGCCATGGCCTTGAGCGTGTCGACGCCGCTGATGGTTTCGACGAGAAAGGACTGGTTTTCCGCGCTGCGGTTGAATTTCTCGTTCAGGCGGCCCCGCAGCACGGGCGTGAGCAGCATCGACAGGACGGCGTAGACGGGAATCGATACGAGCACGACGACGCTGAGCGCGGCGCTGTACCACAGCATGGCGGCGATGAAGATGAAGGAAAACAGCAAGTCCAGCACCAGGGTCATCGCGTTGCCGGTGAGAAAAGAACGGATGTTTTCCAGTTCATGGATGCGCGCCACGGAATCGCCCACGCGGCGCGCCTGGAAATACGCGATCGGCAAGGCCAGCAAGTGGCGGAACAGGCGCGCGCCCAGTTCCACGTCGATCTTGCTGCTGGTGCGCGCGAATACATAGGTGCGTATCTGGCCCAGCACGGCTTCGAAGACGATGGCGCAGACGAGGCCGATGGCCACCACGTTCAGGGTCCGCATGGCGTGGTTGACCAGCACCTTGTCCATTACCACCTGGAAAAACAGGGGCGTGGCCAGGCCGATCAGTTGCAGCACGAAGGAAATCAGCAATACTTCGCCCAGCAGCCTGCGGTACTTGACGATGGCGGGGATGAACCAGCTGAAGTCGAAATGGGCCGTCTCGCCCGCATAGCTGGCCTTGCTGGTAAATAAGATCAATTCGCCCGTCCAGGCGGCGAGAAAGGCGTCACGGCCCAGGATGTGCGGCGGCTGGCCCGGCTGCTGGAGCAGCACCTTGCTCACGCCGCCGTCGTCCGTGTCGACCTTGCCGAGGATAAAGAAACGGCCAGCGGTGTCGATGGCGATGGCCGGCAGCGGCGCCTGCGCCAGCCGTCCAGGCGCCTGGCGCAGCAGCTTGGCCGTCAGGCCCAGCTGTTTCGCGGCCAGCAGGATGGTTTGGCGCGTGAACACGGCCTGGCCGAAGGCGTGCTTGAGCTGGGCGCCGTCGGCGGCGATGCCGTGCAGGCTGGCCATCAGCAGCAGCGACAGCAAGCCCGTGTCGGGTGAAGCAGGTTCCAGAGGGGGCGTATCGTGGCGATATGAAAATGCGGTCATTGGATCATGTCAGAAATTCAATGGCGCAGCCTGGCTGGGGCTGTTCACCCCGGCCAGGCTGCGTGCTGGTGAAACTAGGCTGTCAAACGATCAATGCGCCGCCGCCAGCTGGATCTGCGTCGACGGGCCGCCTTGCGCCGACCACGGCGCCGAGGCCGCCGCAGGCACGGCGAAGCTGGCCATGGCTTGCACCAGTTGCGCCGCATCCGCCTGCCAGCCGCCAAAGCCGGCCGCACTGGCGGCCTGCGTTGGTTGCGCGGCGCGCCAGTTCTGCGCCAGGGCCGGCGCCAGGATGGCGGCCGTGCCGGCAGGCAAGGTGAGCTGGCCGGCCGCCGGCGGCGTCAGGCCAGCCATCGCCTGCACGAGGTTTTGCACATTGCTGCCTTGCAAGACGCGGCCATCGGCCATGCGAAATTCCTCGATGCGCACCGGCGTGTCCGAGTACCAATTGTTGATTGTGATCTTGTCCGTGGTGCCGATGGTGCTCACTTCCAGGTGCGCGCCCACCTGGCGGAACCACAGCTGTTCGGCATTGACGCCGGCCAGGAAGGAAACGACGTCGTGGCTGCCCGCCTCCACCACCTCCGCGATGATGTCGGCGCCGTCGCCGCGGGCGAAGACATAGGTGTCGTTGCCCGACGCGCCAGCCAGGGTGTCGTCGCCCTTGCCTCCCTGAAAAGTATCGTTGCCGGCCCCGCCGAACAGGATGTTCTTGATTTCATTGCCAACCAGCACGTCATCGAAGGTGCTGCCGATGAGAATATTGAAATTGGCCAGCACGTCGACGCCAGGACGCGCCGTCATGGGACCGCCGACCGGTGCGAAGACAGCCGTCACGCCGGCCGTGGCGTTGGCGTAATTGACCGAGTTGCCCGCGCCTGCACCGTCGAGCACGTTGCCGCCCGGGGTCTCCACATAAAACACATTGCTGGTGTAGGCGCTGCCCGTCACCGTCAGGCCAGTGCCGTTCAGGCGCACGTTTTCCACGTTGTCGGCCACCGTGTAGTTGATGCTGGTGTACACGGTATCGTTGCCGCCGTTGCCCCGTTCGTCGATGAAGTCGCCGGCGTGGTTGACGTGATACGTGTCGTCGCCGCCCAGGCCCTGCAGCAGGTCGGCGCCGGCGCTGCCGTAAAGAATATCGGCATTCGCCGTCCCAGTGAAGGTTTGCCCCGTCGGCTGCGTGGGGCCGTTGAAGTGCCAGGCCTGGGCCAGCACGGGCGCCAGGGCGGCGGCCGTGGCGGCCGGCAAGGTCAGCTGGCCCAGCGCCGGCGGCGCCAGGCTCACCATCGCCTGCACCAGCAATTGCACGTCGGCGCCGCGCAGGACGTGGCCGGCGGCCGTGCGGAATTCCTCGATGTTCGGCACGGCCGCGTTCCAGGCGCGGATGGTGATCTTGTCCGTGGTGCCGATGGTGCTCACTTCCAGGTCCGCGCCCACCTGGCGAAACCACAGCTGGTCGATGTTGACGCCGGCCAGGAAGGCGATGGTGTCGACATTCGCATCGGCGGACGCTTCGGCGATGACGTCGGCGCCGTCGCCGCGCGCAAAGACATAGGTATCGTCGCCCAGGCCGCCGACGAGGAAATCGTCGCCCTTGCCGCCTTGCAAGGTATCGTTGCCCAAGCCGCCGGACAGGGTGTTGGCCAGTTCATTGCCAGTGAGCACGTCATCATGGGCGCTACCTGTCACGCTGGAAATATTGACCAGCACATCGCTGCCAGGCAAGAACGCGGTACTGCCGCCGACGGCAGCGATGGTCGCCGTGGCGCCCGCCTTGGAACCGGCATAGGTGGCCGAATTATTGCTGCCGACGCCATACAACACGTTGCCGCCAGCCACGTCGACGTGGAAGACGTTGCCGCTGCCATTGCCCGTCACCGTCAGGCCGGCGGCCGCGACATGCACCTCTTCGACATTGGCGGCCAGGGTGTGGTCGACCGTCGTGTAGACGGTGTCGCGGCCGCCGCCAGCCTGTTCGATGACCACATCCGCGCCATGATTGACGTAATAGATGTCATCACCGGCCAGGCCCGCCATCACGTCGGCGCCCGCCGTGCCCTTGATGATGTCGGGGTTTGCCGTGCCGGTGAAAACGCCATTGCCGGGCTGGTTTGGTCCCTCGGTGCGCCAGTTTTGCGCCAGCACTGGCGCCAGGACGGTGGCTTCGTAGACAGGCAACGTCAGCTGGCCGGCCGGCGGCGGCGTCAGGCCCGCCATCGCCTGCACCAGGTTTTGCACGTCGCTGCCCAGCAGCACGTGGCCGTCGGCCGTGCGGAATTCCTGGATGCGGGGCGCGATGCCCTCGCTGTACCAGCCGCCGATGGTGATCTTGTCGCCGGTGCCGATGGTGCTCACTTCCAGGTTCGAACCGACCTTGCGGAACCACAGCTGGTCGGCGCTGACGCCGGCCAGGAAGGAAACGACATTGTGCGCCCCCGCTTCGGCCATTTCGGTGATGAAATCGGCACCGTCGCCACGGGCAAAAATATAGGTGTCGTCGCCGCCCAAGCCAATCAGCTGATCATCGCCCTGGCCACCGCGCAAGGTATCGTTACCAATACCGCCCAGGAGGCTGTTTTTAAGTTCATTGCCGATCAGCACATCATCGAATTTGCTGCCGATGAGGTTGGCGAAGTTGAGCAGCACATCGCTGCCTGGCGGGGCCGTGAGCGGGCCATTCGGCCCGGACAGGGTCGCCGTCACGCCCGTGCGGGAACCGATATACACGACCGAGTTGCCCATGCCGCCGCCATCGATCCTGTTGCCGCCTGCCGTGTCGACGTAGAAGATATTATTGGTATTGGCGCTGCCCGTGACGGTCAGCCCGGCGGCGGTCAGGTACACTTTCTCCACGTTCTCGGCCACCGTGTAATTGACGCTGGTGTACACGCTATCGCTGCCGCCGTTGGCCAGTTCGACGATCACGTCGCCGCTGTCGTTGACGTAATACGTGTCGTCGCCGGCCAGGCCTTCGAGCACGTCCGCGCCCGTGGTGCCGGTGAGCACATCCGCGTTCGCCGTGCCGGTGAAGCGCTGCGGGGCGGCCGCGACTCCGTTCAGGTATGCCTCGATGGCGGACATGCCGTCGTCGGCGGCGGTGGAAGTTTGCGATGCAAATTTTTCAGTCATGTTGCAGTTTCCTGTCATTAAACGTCAAAACCAAGAGTGAATATGTCGGCGCAAGCTGACATGCAAGGCAAAAGTCCCGGCCGCCTTCGCTTGCCGTTCAGCCTGCACCTTCAACGGTCCGGCACTTTCGGCGCAGGGACGGCGCGCGGTTGAACGCCGCCTCGCATGCACGCCGTATTGACGTTCCAGCGGGCGTAACACTGTTGTTTGTCACGCAAATGTCACACTGCGGGGCGGCAGGCAGGCGGCGAAGGAAGCGCGCTCGCTTGAAAGCCGGGCGCCAAACGTCTGGCCCTGCGGCTGCGCCACCAGGAAATCGATGAACATGCGCAGGCGCGGCTGGACCTGGCGGCGCTGGTGGCGTATTTACCTGGACAGGATGGGACTCACGCGTCGAGGCCGTAGAACACGGCGACGAGGATGGCGATGTTGTTGCAGGCGCGGGAAAAGGTCGTTGTCGCGTAGGCAACGGCCACGCCGGGGCCGCGGTAGCGCAGGTAGACAAAGCTGAACATGGCGCCGGACCCCAGCGCGACGATGGCGTGCAGCAAGCCGCCGCTGATGTAATGCACGATGGCCCACAGGATGGCGCCGATAAAAATGCTCAGCTGGCGGCTGGCGCCCAGGCGCTTGAGGATTTCCAGCGGCAGCAGCTGGCCGAGGAAGGTTTCCAGGATGGGAGAATAGATGACGACCCAGAACACCAGCAGGGGCAGCGACATTTCGCGCTTGAACTTGGCCAGGCCCGTGTGCGCGCCCCAGTATTCGGGCGGCAACAGCCATTTGGTGAGGAACAGGATGGCAAAGCACAGCATGCAGGTGAGCAAACCCCAGCCGAGGCCGGCAAGGGCCAGCTGCGGCACGGGCGGCGCCGGTCCGTCGTCGTCCGGGCTGGATAGATCATGGCTGCTGCGCACTTGCATGGGGCGTCCTGGCTGGTCCTGACGGTGATCCAGCTCTCATTGTAGCGCGGAATAGAACGCGTGGCGCATGGCTGCCGGCGCGCCGCGGCGCGTCCGCCGTCAGGCCGCCAGGCGCAGGCGAGCGTTGGCCGGCGCGGCCAGCTTGAAGATGCCCACTTCCTGCTCCAGCTGCGCCGCCTGCTGCTGCAGTTCGTGCGCGGCGGCGGCCGCCTGCTCGACCAGGGCCGCGTTTTGCTGGGTGACCCTGTCCATGTCGACGATGGCGCGGTTGACCTGTTCGATGCCGGCGCCCTGCTCCTGCGTGGCGTGGCTGATCTCGGCCATGATGCCCGTCACCCTGCCGATGCCGGCCACCACGTCATGCATGGTGGCGCCCGCCTGCTCGACGAGCACCGTGCCCGTGCCCACCTTGCTGACGGAATCGTCGATCAGCAGCTTGATTTCGCGCGCGGCGGCGCTTGACCTCTGCGCCAGGCTGCGCACCTCGGTGGCGACGACGGCGAAGCCGCGCCCCTGTTCGCCCGCGCGCGCCGCTTCCACGGCCGCGTTCAAGGCGAGGATATTCGTCTGGAAGGCGATGCCGTCGATGACGCCGATGATGTCGACGATCTTGTTCGACGAGGCATTGATGAGGCCCATGGTGTGCACCACTTCGGCCACCGCCTTGCCGCCCTGCTCGGACACCTTCGACGCTTCGCGCGCCAGGCGGTTTGCCTGCTGGGCGTTGTCCGCATTCTGGCGCACGGTGGAAATCAGTTCTTCCATCGATGAGGCCACCTCTTCCAGCGACCCGGCCTGCTGCTCCGTGCGCTGCGACAGATCGCGGTTGCCGGAAGCGATCTCGGTCGAGGCCGTGGCGATGCTTTCCGTGCCGTGGCGCACCTTGCCGACGATGGCGGCCAGGTTGTCGCGCATGGTCTTGATGGCAAACAGCAAGCTGCTGTCGTCGCCGTCGCGCGTGTGCACGTCGATGGCCAGTTCACCGAGCGCGATGCGCCCGGCGATCGAGGCCGCATACGCCGGTTCGCCGCCCAGCTGGCGCAGCAATCCCCGCGTGATGACGGTGGCGACCGCTACACAAATGAGCACGCTGAGCGCGGCCAGCACGCCGATCCAGCGCAGCGACTGGCCGTAGATGGCGCGCGCGGCCACGCTGGCCTGCTCCGATTCGCGCAGCACGTTTTTCAGCACGGCGTCGATATCGGCGACGATCTGGCGCCGCAGCGGGCTGCATTCCTCGACGAGGAAGGTGCCGTACTGCTCCATCTGCCCGCTGGCGCGGAACTGGCGCGGCCGCTGCAATTCCCGCGCCATGGTTGTGAGGCCCGTGCTGACCTTCTCGAATTGCGCATCGCCGGCGAACTGCGGCGCCAGGCGGGCCAGCGCTTCCAGGTACAGCGCCTTCTGGCTGTCGAGGATGGCCAGCTCTTTTTCGGCGGCGGCCTGCTCATGGAAGATATACGCGTTGCGGGCGGCCAGGCCCGTCTGGCCGAGCGCTTCGCGCGCCACGTACAGGGGTTCTAGTTTTTCCAGTTGGACTTTTTCTTGCGCGTCCATGGCGCCGGAGATGGCGCCGATGCGCAGCAGCGCGAATGCCGCCAGCACCAGCATCAGTAGCACCAGCAGCCCGAAACCTGCGCTCAGGCGCGCGCCTATCGTCAAACGATTGAATGACATCATTGTTGTTATTGCCCTGTAATAAAGTTGATTGTTGCTGGTTATCTGAAAACCAGCGATCTGCTCGCCGTCGTGTTGCCTTTCCCGCATGGCGCGGGATGGGTCTCCAACTGGCGTTTTTTGGGCAGTCAGCTTCTAATGTCGGGCAATGCAGGCGCGCGGGACAGCCCCTCACGCCATACAACAGCACACTGCATTATAAGCGAACAGCGTTATGGATGATTCCACGCGTCCGCTTTTAATGCCTTGATGCAAGTCAACAGCGGGAGTATCAGCCCGCGCCCGGGGCGTCGACGACGGCCATGGTGATGCGCGAAATGCAGCACAGCTTGCGGTCGTCGTCAACGATGCGGATTTCCCAGACCTGGCTGGTGCGGCCCCGGTGGATCGGCGTGGCGCGCCCCGTCACCTGGCCGCCGCGCACGCCGCGCAGGTGGTTGGCATTGATTTCCTGGCCCACGCTCACGTGGCGGCGGGAGTCGAGACAGGCATTCGCGGCCATGCTGCCCAGGGTTTCGGCCAGCAGCACGGAGGCGCCGCCATGCAGCAGCTTGAACGGTTGCATGGTGCGGTGGTCGACGGGCATGGTGGCCTCGATCCAGTCGGGGCCGAAGGCCGTGAAGACGATGCCCAGGTGGCGCATGGCCGTGCCTGCACTGGCGGCGTTGAGGGTGGCCAGGTCGAGCGGTGCGTGCCAGATTTCCATCGTTACCTCGTATTATTGTAGAGAAAGGGCCATTGTAGGACAGTGCTTGCCCGAGTGCCGCTTCATCTTTCCTTCACCCTGGCACGGGGTGGCGCCGGCATTAACTGGTTATAATTGCCCCATTCTTAAAAAACGAGGTTGTGTATGAAGTGGGCCTTGCTGGGCATTTTTGTGTTTTCCGTTTTACATATTCATTTTCGTGGCAAGGTGCGCCTGCCGTTTCGCCGCCAGATCTTCGATCACTCCTCGTTCATGGCGCCGCTGAACCTGTTCATGCACACCTTTTCCAAGGTGCCGGCCACGCCCTATTTAGCCGTCGAGCAATTCCCGGAATTGGCGCCGCTGCAACAGAACTGGCAGATCATCCGCGATGAAGCGCTGCGCATGCAGGAAATGAAGAAGATCAAGGCGGCGGAAAAGAACAATGACGTGGGTTTCAATTCCTTCTTCAAGTATGGCTGGAAGCGTTTCTACCTGAAATGGTATGACGCGAACCACCCGTCGGCACAGCAGATGTGCCCGCAAACCTATGCGCTGCTGCAATCGATTCCCTCGATCAAGGCGGCCATGTTCGCGGAACTGCCGCAAGGCGGCAAGCTCAACCCGCACCGCGACCCGTTCGCCGGTTCCCTGCGCTACCACCTGGGCTTGCAGACGCCGAACGACGACCGCTGCTTCATCGACGTCGATGGCGAACGCCACAGCTGGCGCGACGGCCAGGCCGTGATGTTCGATGAAACGTATATCCACTGGGCGCGCAACGATGCCGACAGCGACCGCATCATCCTGTTCTGCGACATCGAACGCCCGATGCGCTACCGCTGGGCGCAAGGCTTGAACCGCTGGCTGGGCCGCACCCTGATGACGGCCGCCGCCTCGCCCAACGAGCTGGGCGACCAGGTGGGCGGCGTGAGCAAGCTGTTCCAGATTTCCTGGACCATGGGCCAGTACCGCCGCCGCTTCAAGGCGTGGAACAAGACGGCCTACCAGGTCACCCGCGTGGCGCTGGTGGTCGGCATCGTCGCGCTGATCTACTTTATCTAGGCGGCAGCCTTGCCTGTTTGACAGAAGTTTGACAGAAACCGCCTTCGGGCGGTTTTTTCTATCATGCGATGCCACTCACCAGGAGAATCAGACAATGACCGAACGCGACCGCCAGTACGATATCCAGATCGGCGACGATGCTTGGATCGAGTTCATCAGCCTTGACGGCCGCTATGAGCAAGCCGTCGATATCGATGGCCTGCTGGACGGCCTGTGGCCGCTGCTCTGCCGCCTGGAAACCCATTGCGCGGCCGGCTGCTGCGGCGTGGATGCCTTCGATTTCACGCGTGCAGGCATCGCCGCGGCACTACTTGAGCTTGACCGCGCGCAACTGCGTGCCGCCTGCGCGCAAGCCCGCGGTGCCGTGGCGGCGGCCGCCAGCGACGTCTTCACGAGCAACACGATGAATCACGTGGCCGACAAACGCGTGTTTCTGCAATTGCTCGAACATATCGATCGCTGCCTTGCGGGCCCACAAAGGACCTGACCGGCAAGCCAGCCGCGCCAACATCGGCGATAATACTGGCTCACACCACTCTTTTCTTTTATTTATGCGCGACATCATTGCCGGATTTCTACGTTTCCAGAAGGAAGTCTTTCCTGAACGCCGAGAGCTGTTCAAGACATTGGCCACGGGACAGACGCCCAAGGCCTTGTTCATTTCCTGCTCCGACAGCCGGATGGTGCCGGAACTGGTGACGCAGCGCGAACCTGGCGAACTGTTCGTGATCCGCAACGCGGGCAACATCGTGCCCTCGTTCGGCCCGGAACCGGGCGGCGTGAGTGCGTCCGTCGAATTCGCGGTGGCGGCCCTGCAGGTGACGGACATCGTCATTTGCGGCCATTCCGATTGCGGCGCGATGAAGGCCATCGCCACCTGCACCTGCCTCGATCACATGCCGGCAGTCAAGAACTGGCTGCGCCACGCGGATGCGGCGCGCATGATCAATGAATCCGTCGAGCATGCCACGGAACAGGACCGCATCGACGGCATGGTACGCGCCAACGTCGTGGCACAACTCAACAACATCCGCACGCACCCCTCGGTAGCCTTGGGCATCACGCAAAAACGCCTGACCCTGCATGGCTGGGTGTATGACATCGAAAACGGTTCGCTCGACGCGCTCGACGAGTCCACCGGCCAATTTGTCCCGCTGGCGGAACATCCGGCCTCGAAGCTGTAAGCGCAGGCTCTCCCCGTCAGGCGCAACATGGCGCTTGACCTTGTCCAGGCGGGAAGGTGCAAGGTAGCGGTACTCAAGGAGATTATCGTATGCCAACCATCACCGTATTACCCCATCCCGAGCTGGCCCCCGAAGGCGCCGTCTTTGACGCGCCGCAAAACATGAGCATTTGCGACGCCTTGCTGCTCAACAAAATAGACATGGAACACGCATGCGGCCAGGTCGGCGCCTGTTCCACCTGCCACGTGGTCGTGCTACAGGGTTTCGACTCGCTCAACGCACTGGGCGACAATGAAGAAGACATGCTGGACCAGGCCTGGGGTTTGCAGCCCCAGTCCCGCCTGTCGTGCCAGGCGCGCGTGAGCGGCGCGGATCTGACGGTGGAACTGCCCAGATACACGCTCAACCACGCCAAGGAATAGTCCCCGGCGCGCTTGCCCTACTGCCCTAGCTGCTTACCACATGATCACGCGCTGCTCGGGCGGCAGGTACATCGGGTCGCCCGGCTTGATGCCGAAGGCCTCGTAGAAGCCGGGCTGGTTTTTCACCGTGCCCTTGGCGCGGAATTCGCCCGGCGAATGAGGGTCGCTCTTGATCTGCGCGATGGCCGCTTCCGGGCGCAATTTCGCGCGCCATTTCTGCGCGAAGCCGATATACAGGCGCTGTTCGCCCGTCAAGCCGTCGAGCACGGGCGACGGCTTGCCGCCCAGCGAACGCTGGTAAGCCTTGTAGGTGATCGACAGGCCGGAATTGTCGCCAATGTTTTCGCCCAGGGTCAGTTCGCCATTGATATGGTAGCCAGGCACGGGGCTGTAGGCGCCGTATTGCTTGACGAGCCCGGCCGCCAGGGCCTTGAAGGCCGCGCGGTCTTGCGCCGTCCACCAGTTGCGCAAGCGACCCTTGGCGTCGTACTGGCTGCCGGAATCGTCGAAGGCATGGCTGATTTCATGGCCGAAGGTGATGCCCAGCAAGCCGTAATTGACGGCGTCTTCCGCTTTCACGTTGAAGAATGGCGGCTGCAGGATGGCGGCCGGAATCGTGATCGCATTGAGGGCCGGGCTGTAGCTGGCGTTGACGGTTTGCGGCGTCATCGACCATTCGTCGCGGTCGACCGGCTTGCCCAGCTTGGCCAGATTCTGCTGGCGGCTCCACGCGCGCGCGGCGCGCACGTTGGCGATCAGGTCGTTCGGCCGCGTCTGCATGCTGCCGTAGTCGCGCCAGGTATCCGGGTAGGCGATCTTCGGCTTCAAGGCGGCCAGCTTGAGCTGGGCTTCCTTCTTGGTTTCCGGGCCCATCCAGTCGAGCTGCTCGATGCCATCCTTGAACGAGGCAACGAAATTGTCGAACATGGCCATCACGCGGGGCCGGGTTTCCGGCGGCAAATACATTTCCACGTAGCGCTTGCCGACGGCGTCGCTGATGGCGCCATCCGTGAAGCGCAGCGCCAGTTGCCACTGCGGTTCGCTTTGCGGCACGCCGCGCAGCACCGTGCCGTCAAAGGCGAAACGCTCCTTGACCGTGGCGCTGTCCAGGTAGGGGGCATAGCTTTCGATGATGCGCCAGTTCAGGTAGCTTTTCCACGCTTGCAGCGGCACGGCGGCCACGCTTTCGGCAAAGCCTGTCATGAAGCTGGGCTGGCGCACCACGGCCGAAGCGGCTTTCGGCGCCAGGCCGGCGGCGGCAAAATAGGCGTTCCAGTCGAAGGCCGGCGCCAGCGCCGCGAATTTATCGAAATCGACGCGGTTGTACGATTTGACGGGGTCGCGCATCTGCACGCGCGTCCACTGCACCGCCGCCAGCCGCGTTTCAAGGTCGAGAATTTGCGCCGCGTGGTCGGCGGCGGCCTGGTCGCCGCTCATGGCCAGCATGGTTTCGACGTGCTTGAGGTATTTGGCGCGCACGGCTTGCAACTTGGCGTCGTCCTCCTTCAGGTAGTAATCGCGGTCAGGCAAGCCCAGGCCGGACTGGCTGATGTTGACCGTGTACTGTTCGGGGTCTTGCGCATCGGGCGCCACATAGGCGGAAAACGGCGTGGCGACGCCATTCCCCTGCAGGTAGGCGAACAGCGCCGGCAGGTCTTTCTTGTCTTTCATGCCAGCCACGCGGGCCAGTTCGGCCTTCAAGGGCTTGAAGCCGGCCGCATTGCGCGCCTTCTCGTTCATGAAGCTCGTGTACAGGTCGGCGATCTTGTGCGCTTCGCTGCCGGGCTTGCCAGGGTTCTTGACGGTGGCGTCGATCAGGCCGCGCAACTGGCCCTGGGCGATTTCGCGCAATTCGATATACGTGCCCCAGACGGATTTGTCGGCCGGGATGTCCGTATTGCGGGTCCACACGCCGTTGACGTAGCCATAGAAGTCGTCCCTGGGGCTGACGGCCGGGTCCAGGGTTTTCAGGTCGATGCCGGAGACGGGTGCGGTCGCATTGCTAGCCTGGGCGTACAGCGACGGCGAGGATAAGGCGAGCAAGGCGCAGCAGGCGGCGCTGATGAGTGAGCGTTTCACGAAGAGTCCCTTAATTATTTTAAAAACATGTTGGAGAACATGCTGTGTCAAGGCATGAAAGGCCGGATTATAGACGGCCTGCCTGCCGCGCAACAATGTCGGTTGAACAACTCCAGTGCACCGATGTTCGCTGTGGCACGTCTCAAGCCCGCGCCGATGATCGGCCAATGTTACCATCTAGCAATAGCCATACCTGTCGCTCGCCACCTCTTTTTGCCTGGCTCTTGGACTGGAGAAGTTTGATGCAGGAATGCAGATTCAATATTTTCGGCACGCTGATTGCCATCCGGGGACATCAAGGAGCATGGCGCGCCTTCTATCTCGGTGCGGAAGGCAAGCGCCGGCCCGCCGATTTCATCATTCCCGACGATATTGGCGCCGATGCGCTGTGCGAATACCTGGCGGACCTGTTCCATGAAGAGGCGACGCCGCGCAACCACGCGGCCACGCAAATCACCACGCCCCCATTCCGGGCCTAGCTTCTTTCCAGGCCTGGCTTCTTATTTCACCGGCTCGAACGTCACCGTCAGCCCGTTGCCCGTGGTCCTGATCTGCGTGGGCACGAATTGCACGCCCGCATAGCGCAGCTCGTCAGGCTTGAAGGTGTAGATCGGCGTTTCGTGCATGAGCTGGTCGGCCACCAGGCTGGCCACCTTGGCGAACTGGCGCTGCTGCGACTCGTCCATGCCGTCGATGGCCACCTTGTCCACGCTCGCTTCGCTCAGGTAGACGGCATTGCGCCGGGGGTCGAGCACGAGGCGGCCCGACATGGCCAGGCTGCCGCGCCAGCTTTGGCGTATGAATGGCGGCAAGACGCTGGCATCCACGCTGAGGGCGACTCTTTCGCGCTCGGGCTGCAGCGACAGTTGCGGATGCGTCAGCTTGACGTCCAGCACGGACAACACGCGCTTGTCGATGGGAAAGCGGCGCTCCAGGCCTTGCTGCATCTTGCTCAGCGACACATTCACGTCACGCGGGCCGATCAGGGTGGAACACGCCGCCAGCACGCCGCAGGCCAAGGCGGCGATGGCGGCGGTTTTCAGCAAGGGACGGAAAGCGGTCACGGTCATGGATAGTCTCGGTGGAAAGATGGCGCCATCTTACACATGGCCCCGCTTCAACACAAATGGCGCCCGGCTTGCGGCGGGCGCCGTTTTTTTTACGTCAACGTCTTATTAATGCACAAACAGGGCGATCAGTATGACGATGGGCAATGGAATGCCCAGCAGCAGCAAGAGGATGGAACGCATGGCAGACTCCTGGAGTGAGATGGTGGGGGTTCAGATGGTGACGTGGCGCAGCACGCGCTCATGGTCGCGCTGCCGGCCGCCGAACGTAGCCGCCAGGCTGGCCACGAAAGCGCCCAACAGCAAGGCGACGAACATCCACAGCGCCGTGTGGGCGCCGGTCTTGCGGGCCGTCTCGGCCGCTTGCTGGGCATGCGCCTTGGCATCGGCGGCGGCCTTGGCGACGCGGGCGTAGACGGCGTCGACGCGCGCTTCCGCTTCGGCCTGCGTCAAGCCCGTGCGGCTGGCCACGACCTGGCCCAGGTAGGCGCGGTCATCGGCGGCCAGGCTGCCCGTGGACAGGCCAGTGGCGAAGATCTTGCCGATTTCCACGCGCTGGTCGGCTGTGCTGGCATTGCCCATGGGCGCCGCCAGGGTGCCGGTGCCGGCGGCAGGCGCGCCGCGCAACAGCATGTCCGAGAAATAGTCGAGCGGATTGGCTCCGCCCTCGCCCGCCTTGGCGCCAGCGGCGGCGCCCGCTCCTACGGCCGGGCCCACTGCTGCCGCCACGCCGCTGCCCGCGTCGATGGCGCCGCTCAGCACGGCGCGCGTGCCGCCGGCCAGCAGGGCGACGGTGAGCAAGGTCGCCACGGCCCAGGCCAGCAAGCCGTGCGCCGTATCGCGGAAATGCACCTCATCCGTGTGGATGGCACTCCATTTCACGCGCAGCCGGCCCGCCATGTAGCCGCCGATGCCGGACGCGGCCAGTTGCATGAAGGCCAGCCAGGCGATGGTCGACACGCCGATGGCCGTGGCGTTGAACGACCACGGCGACACGGACGACAGGCCCAGGCCCACGCCGAGTATCAACAGGATGAAGGACAAGGAGGCTGCGGCGGCCGCGCCCGCCAGCACGGCGCCCCAGGAGACGCCCGGGTTGTTCAAGTCCGAGACGGACAGTTGTGTAGCTTGCATGGAATTCTCCCTGTTGACTTGATTGAGTTGCTGGGAGAAGCATGCCGTGCGGGCGCCGCCCCGTATGTGCGACGCCATACACAATCTTGATATTTAGTTACTGTCTATTTGATGCCGTGATGGCTCATCAGGTCGTACAGGGTGGGCCGGCTCACGCCCAGCAGCTCGGCCGCGCGGGCGATATTGCCGTCGGCGCGCGCCAGCGCGCGCACCATCACCCTGTATTCGGCGCCTTCGCGGGCCTGGCGCAGGTTCAGCGGCTCATCCTGGACTGCCGCCTGGGCGCTGGCGGGCAAGCCCAGGTCGTCGGCGGCGATCTGCGGCCCGTCGCACATGATGACGGCGCGCTTGATGCAGTTTTCCACTTCGCGCACATTGCCGGGCCAGCCATAGCTTTCGATCAGCTGCAGCGCGCCGGTGCTGAAATGCAGATTGCTGCGGCCTTCGCTGGCGCAGAACTTGTTCTTGAAATGTTGCGCCAGCAAGGTGCAATCGCCGGCCCGCTCGCGCAAGGGCGGAATGCGCAAGACAATTTCGCTGAGTCGGTAAAACAGGTCTTCGCGGAAACGCCCCTGCTCCGCCAGCACCTTCAGATCCTGATGCGTGGCGCACACGATGCGCACGTCGACGGCGATCTCGGCGCGTCCACCGACCCTTTCGATGACTCTTTCCTGCAGGAAGCGCAGCAATTTCGCCTGCAGCGCCATCGGCATGTCGCCAATCTCATCGAGAAAGAAGGTGCCGCCGTGGGCCAGCTCGATCTTGCCCAGGGTTTGCCGTGCGGCGCCCGTAAACGCGCCCCGCTCATAGCCGAACAGCTCGCTTTCCAGCAGGTTGTCGGGGATGGCCGCGCAATTGATGGCAACGAAACGCTGCGCATGGCGGCTCGACAGCGCATGCAAGCCCCGCGCGATCAGTTCCTTGCCGCTGCCCGAGTCGCCCAGCAGCATCACGCTGGCCGACGAGGGCGCCACTTTTTCCACGCTGCGGCACAGCTTGAGCATGCCCGGATCGCGGCTGATGATGCCCGCCAAGGGCGAGTCCGCCTGCGTCTGCAGCATGCGGCGGTTTTCCTGCTGCATCGCGTGCAAGTAAAACGCGCGGGCGATGACCAGGCCCAGCATGTCGGCCTCGAACGGCTTCTGGTGAAAATCGTAGGCGCCCAGCGCGATGGCTTTCAAGGCATGCGCGCGCTCCTGGTTGCCCGAAAGAATGATGACTTTCGTGTCCGGCGCCAGCGCGAGGATTTGCTGCAGGGTGGCCAGGCCTTCCGTGGCCCCGTCGGGGTCGGGCGGCAAGCCCAGGTCCATCGTCACGACGGCCGGCTGGTGGCGCCGCACCAGCGCCAGCGCCGCCTCGCGCTCGCCCGCCAGCAAGACCTCGTAGCCATCGAAACTCCAGTGCAACTGCTTTTGCAGGCCGGGATCGTCTTCGATGACCAGCAGTTTTTGCTTGCCCATGTCCCCCCACTCCTTTGCTATGCCGCATGCAGCGGCAGGATCACGCGAAACGTCGTGCCCACCTGCGGCGCGCTGCGCACTTCCAGGCTGCCGCCCACTTCGCGCAGGTATTCGCGGCTCTCGAACACGCCGATGCCCATGCCCGCCGTCTTGGTGGTGTCGAACGGTGTGAACAACCGTTCGCGGATGAATTGTTCGCTCATGCCCTGCCCCGTGTCGTCGAGCTCGACGACGGCCGTATGCTGCTCGCGCCGCAGCCGCACGTCCACCTTGCCATCGCTGGCCGTCGCCTCGATGGCGTTCTGGATCAAGTGCCCCAGCACCCTTTCCAGGCGCGCGCGGTTGGCCAGCACCATCAGCTCGCCGTCGACGATTTCCAGGCGCGGCGCCGGCGCCAGGCTGGCCTTGGCCGCCACGGCCTGGCGCAGCAAGCCGTCCAGCAGCAGCGGCGCGGGCGCTTCCGGCGCCTCGCCGCGCGCCAGTTTCTGCAACAAGGTTTTCATCTTCTGCACGGAATGCTCCAGGGTGCCCAGCATGTCTTCCTGGAAAGCGGGATTGGCGCGGTGCTTTTCCGCATTGCTCAATAGCAGGGACAGCTGGAACACGAGGTTTTTCAAGTCGTGCACGATGAACGTGGACATGCGGTTGAACGAGTCGAACTGGCGCGCCACCGTCAGGGTGTCGAGCGATTCGCGGTGCGCCAGGTAGCTGGCGGCCTGGCTGCCGGCAATTTTCAGCACGTCGCGGATTTCCCAGTTCAGGCCGATACGCGTGCGGGGCCGCGCCAGCGCGACGAAGGCGAACAGCTGGCCATGCAGCATCAGGGGCACCAGCAGCCACACGTCGGGCAGCGCCAGCAGCGCGGGCGGCAACAGCAAGCCGCCATACTGGCGCGGATTGTGCTGGCAATCAGGTACGTCGATCACCCAGTGCCGCGCTTCCAGGAACTGGCACAGGGAGCCGGACGCCGGCTCGCTCCACGTGCACGGCGGCCAGTTCCAGCTGGCGGCCGGGGCGAACTGTCCCTGTTCGCGCAAGATCCACAAGGCGCCCGCGCGGCTTTCCACCAGTTGCGCCATGGCCTGTATCGTGCGCTCGCCCAGCGCCGGGCCATCTTCCGACAAGGCGCGCGTAAATCGCAGCCATTCCTCGCGGTAATCAAAGATGGCATTGTAAAAATGCTTGTTGATCGTCACCTTCAGCTTGGCGCGCAGGCTGCCCGAAAACAGCACGCCCGCCAGCAGCAGCGCCGCGCCGCCCAGGTAAGCCATCTGCATCAAGGAACCCCAGGTGCCGCCGAAATAGCGCAAATAATAGGCGCTGGCCGCCATGGCCAGCAGGTAGATGGCCGAACCGAGCAAGGCGGCCGAACGGTACAGCATCTGGCGCGAGACGGACAGCCCCAGCGCCCAGCCCGGATTGCGCGCGGCCGACACGGCCAGCAGCGGCGCGCACAGCGCGTCGACGATGCCGCGCGCGGCCCAGATGTCATCGTTGACCGTGCGAAACAGCAAGGCGTCGCTGTACAGGTAAAAATCATAGGCGAACAGGCCGCCCACGCCCAGGCAAGCAAACTTGATGCCCCAGCGTTTTAACGGCGGCGTGTTGCGGTACCACTGTTCCACCAGCAACATACCCAGCACGGCCAGCAGCAAGCGGCAGACGCTGGCGATGAAACGGGCCGGCAAGGGCAGCGCCAGCCAGGACGAGGCCATGGAGAGCAGCCAGGGCGCCAGCGCCGTGAGGGCGATGCCGGCCAGCACCAGGCGCAAGCGGGGCCGCGACGGTTCGATCAACAGCAACAGGAATACCAGCCAGGCCAGGGTGCGCAGCAACTCGAGCGCGTCGCCTGCCAGCGCGATGCGCTGCCCCAGCAGCACCAGCACCACCGTGCCCGTGGCCCAGCCGCCCGTCGCCAGGCAAGCGACCAGCAAGGCGCGCACGTTCTGCCGCGCGCGCCAGTTGCTGATGAGCAGCAGCGCCAGCGAGAAGAAGGCCAGCGACGCCAGGCCGTGGCTGAGGGCCGCCGCATCGGCCGCCGCCAGCCAGTCCGACTGCGCCCGTATCATCGGCTGCCCTTGCCAAACAGCACCACCTGCACCGTGTCGAGCAGGATCAGCAAGTCGAGGAACAGGCTGTTGTTTTTCACATAATACAAATCGTACTGCAGTTTTTTCACGGCGTCGTCGACGGAGGCGCCATATTGATAGCGCACCTGCGCCAGGCCCGTGATGCCCGGCTTGATGCTGTGACGAATGTTGTAGTACGGCACCTGCTGCTTCAATTGCTCGACAAAATACGCGCGTTCGGGGCGCGGCCCCACGAAACTCATCTCGCCGCGAAACACATTGAGCATCTGCGGCAGTTCGTCGATGCGCAGCTTGCGGATCAGCTTGCCCACGCGCGTGATGCGCGCATCGTTGTCCAGCGCCCAGATGGGCTTGCCATCGCGCTCGGCGTCGCAGCGCATGCTGCGAAATTTCAGCACATTGAAGGGCAAGCCGTCGCGCCCCACCCGCTCTTGCTGGTAAAACACGGGGCCGCCGTCTTCCAGGCGGATGCACACGGCCGTCACCAGCATCACGGGCAGCGCGGCCAGACAGATGACGCTGCTGGCGGCCAGGTCGAACAGCCGCTTCGAGGCGGCGCGGAAAAAACTCTGGTCGAAGCCGCCGCCATAGATCAGGTAGCTCGGCTGCAAGGAATCGATGCGAATCTGGCACGCTTCGCGCTCGAAGAAGGTGGCCGCATCGATCACCTTGACGCCGCCCAGCGCGCATTCCAGCAGTTGCTTGACGGGAAACGCGCCATTGCGGCGGTCGCTGATGGACACGACGATCTCATGCGCCGCATGGCGCTGGGCCATGGCCAGCAGCGAAGGTTCGGCCGGTAGCAAGGCCGAGGCCGGCACACAGCATTGCTCGCCAGCCACCGCGATGCAGCCGACCACCGTAAACTGGTGGAATCCGATCTTGCTGGCCGCCAAGTCCATGCACTCGCGCGCCAGCGCCCCGCCGCCCACGAGGATCAGCCGGCCTTCCATCAGCGCCGATTGCGAGGACTTGAACACCACCAGGCGCGCCAGCAACACGCCGATGGCGCCCAGGCCGAAGATCAGCACGCCGCCACGCCCGAAATGCAAGGAAGGAATAAAGCGGATCAAGACGCTGAGCACGGCAAAACCCAGCGCGAACGACGGCAGGATGCGCAACAGGGTGTTGCGAATGTCTTCGCGCGAGCGGTGCTGATACATGCCCAGCGCGCTCATGCTGAAAACGATGACCAGGGCAAAGATCGAGGACGACAAATACACCTCGCTCGCTCGCACGAGGCGGCTGCCATCGGCCAGCCACAGCAGGGAGGTCAAGGTGGCCGACAGCAGCAGGATCATGATTTCCAGCAACAGCAGGATAAACGCTGTTTTCGACACATAATGGCTGAAGATGCGGATCATGGTTCCTCCTGCGGCAAAGGCACCACGCCGCACACTGGGCGGCCTGCTGCTGTCCTGCCATGATGGCGAACTGTTCCGCGAAGACATTGATGCGCCACAAGCTACGGCCCCAGCTATCTTTCGCTTGCAGAATTTATCTCAACACATTACCGATTGATGTGAAATGGACTATAGTATGCTTCCCCTGAAAAAAGATAAATGTCATGAAATTTGATGTAGCGATTGTCGGCAGTGGCCTGGCGGGTTTATCGGTTGCACTGCATTTAGCTGAGACGCGCACCGTCGCGATCATTTCCAAACGCGCGCTGCAGGATGGCGCCAGCAACTGGGCGCAAGGCGGGATCGCGGCCGTGCTGGACTCGGGCGACAGCCACCAGCAGCACATCGAAGACACCCTGGTCGCGGGCGGCGGCCTGTGCGACGAAAGCGCCACGCGCTACATCGTCGAGCACGGCCGCGAAGCCATCGAATGGCTGATCGAGCAAGGCGTGCCGTTTACGCGCGACGCCTCGGCCGAACTGGGTTTTCATTTGACCCGCGAAGGCGGGCACAGCCAGCGCCGCATCATCCACGCGGCCGACGCCACCGGACACGCCGTGCAAGTGACCCTGGAAGAAAAGGTGCGCGCCCACCCGAACATCAGCCTGTTCGAACACCATTGCGCGATCGACCTGATCACTTCCGACAAGCTGGGCATGAAACCCACCCAGCGCAACGCCCAGCCCCATTGCCACGGCCTGTACGTGCAGGATGAGCAAACGGGGAAAGTCCTCACCTTTGCCGCCGAGCACACCGTGCTGGCCACGGGCGGCGCCGGAAAAGTATACTTATATACAACGAATCCCGACACGGCCAGCGGCGACGGCATCGCCATGGCCTGGCGCGCCGGCTGCCGCGTGTCGAACATGGAATTCATCCAGTTCCACCCGACCTGCCTGTACCACCCTTACGCGAAATCCTTCCTGATCACCGAAGCCATCCGTGGCGAAGGCGGCTTGCTGAAATTGCCGCCCGAAGCAGGCGCGGCCGCCGGCACGCGCTTCATGCTGGCGCACGACGAGCGGGCCGAACTGGCGCCGCGCGACGTCGTGGCGCGCGCCATCGACTTCGAAATCAAGAAACGGGGGCTCGACTACGTGCACCTGGACATCAGCCACAAGCCGGCCGACTTCCTCATCGAACACTTCCCGACGATTTACGCGCGCTGCCTGGAACTGGGCATCGACATCACCAAGCAGCCGATTCCCATCGTGCCCGCCGCCCACTACACCTGCGGCGGCGTCGTCACGGATCTGTCCGGCCGCGCCGACTTGCCGGGGCTGTACGCGGTGGGCGAGACGGCCTGCACGGGTCTGCATGGCGCCAACCGCCTGGCGTCGAACTCCTTGCTGGAATGCATAGTCATCGGCCGCGCCTGCGCGCAGGATATCGAAAGCAAGGAAAAGCTGGGCACGCCATATCTGCCCGACTGGGACGAAAGCCGCGTCACGGATGCGGACGAGGAAGTGGTGATTTCCCACAATTGGGACGAGCTGCGCCGCTTCATGTGGAATTACGTGGGCATCGTGCGCACGACCAAGCGCCTGGAGCGGGCCCAGCACCGCATCGCCCTGTTAAAAGAAGAAATCGACGAGTACTACCGCAACTTCCGCATCACGCACGACTTGCTGGAACTGCGCAACCTGGTCGACGTGGCCTCGATGATCGTCAACAGCGCCCTCTCCCGCCGCGAAAGCCGCGGCCTGCACTTCAGCCGCGATTATCCGGAAACCTTGCCGAAGGCGATAGCCAGCGTGCTGACGCCGCCGCACCGCTAGAGTGCAACAAGCGCCTTCTCATTCCGGAAGCTGGCGCATTGTGCGATGAATCATTGCGGTGTTCCGCCATTTGCCAAAAGCGGCGCCGCTGCAGGCAGCGTGCTGTTGAAGGGGCGAAATCGGCCATCACTGGACATAAAGTGTAGGTGCCAAGGACCCAAAGCTTCGCTACGCTGTGCGCCTCCCTGTAGGTGACTTTGGTGTGGTTTTGCTCGTCCTATTTGCTCTATCTGTCTATGCAGCTTGGGCGATTAATGGGAAATACTTCCACAGCTACGGTTGGCCGCGCATCGGATGGGACAACACAGTCTGGCTTGTTGGGGAGTGCTTTTTCTTTGCTTGTTGGCTGTATAGGAAAGTGGCGTTTGGTGCGCCGATAAGGCTAGCCCTTCGACGACTGTCCGCTGTGGGGCGGAACCTGGTAACGACGGCAACCGGCCTATTGTGTTGAAAAACGCGGACACGTTGACATTTAAATAGAAATTCTACCAGCCTAGACTGGCCAGAACCGCCGCTGTTGAAAGATCACCGACTGCTTGGATGTCTGAGACCTCCCGAAATTGTTGCCACTCGACTTCTTCAACACAATAGGCCAGTAGCAGACATTCGGCAGAACGAAGCTTCAGCCACTATAAGATAAAGCAGAATGCGATTAGCAGCACATTACTATGTAGAGTTCGAGACCTTAGGGAAAAAGCCAACTCAATTGGAGTTCAGTTCCCTTAGCGAGGATGATGTTCTGACGTTCTCGATTGTCAATCTGAAGCCTGAATCGGGCCTTTTTGTCGCGTGCCTCGGCGACGGCATCGACTATGGCAATTTTATAATTAAAGTAGATGCACAAGGTCGAGCCACGGTACAAGCACACGAGCATCGAGGCTTTTTTGTGGATGGATTGACCGTCGAGACTGCAATAAATGCACTGAAGTACTGGTTGCCGTTGCAGGTGAGAACACCTGAAATCCAGTGGATGGGCCAATGATTCATCACTAAATTTAGACGGCATTCGGCCAGAAGCAGACGGTGCTCAATCGGAAATAACACAATGGAAAAGCACAGCGTTCGAGTCCAAATTGATTTCAAGGCTCATCGAGAGGGCGGCCGTGCAACTGCGACTGACCTTTGTTCAGGCATTTATCGTCCGCATCTTCGTGTCGGGCAGGGCGAATATTTGGGAGTCGCGATGTTCCATGGTCCCCGAGACTTTGTTATGCCTGGCGCTTCTGCGTGCGCTGACGCGGTCTTGATGTTTCAGCCCAATGTAGACTATTCACCCCTCATCTGTGGGGTAGTATTTGAAGTATTGGAGGGCGCGCAGGTTGTCGGCACAGGAAAAGTTATTTCTGAGTAGGTGGCCACCTTCAAGACTTCTATCGGCCAAAAGCGGCCGTTAAATTAATCGAGAAAACATGGAAAATATTCTTCGCCACATTCACGAGGGACACTCCCAGGTCATCGCAGAGCTCAATGCCGCATTCACTGTTTATGGCGCGTCAAGAAGTGAGTTCTCCGACAGTTTTTCGAAAGAAATTGTGGAGAGATATCTTGCGGGTTCGATTGACTTCGACATTGCTGATTGTGCGATGAATGCACTGTCCGCCTGGACGCCACTTGAAGATTTTCCTTCCTACTCTTGGGCGGTGTACCAAGCCTTTGATGAAGGCGAGTATTTGCATCCAGGGCAAGTAATCGGTAGCAATGAAGATTTATATACTCGTCCTTTGCTGCGTAAAGCAATGTCGGATTTCCATCCTCTGGACTTCAGCTAGCGGCCAAAAGCTGCCGTTCGCCGCTAACCCAAATCTCTCTTTATTCCGCAGAAAGTTACGATAAAAAAATCAGTAATTGCTGGCACAATCGCAATTTTCGTATGCATCATTGCTCTTTCACTTTGGGTGAATAAAAGTTCTCTTGGTGTCTCGGTGATGAGTCTGTTTGGGGTGAAGTAACAAGCCGAGGTTTTTATACTACTTGAAGGACTGCTTTGGGGCGGAACCTGGCAACGACGGCAACCGGCCAGAAGCAGACGTACCACCTATACTTTCCCTCGGATTAAACTCGTAACATGAACCAAGATCCATCTCCCTACCTAGCGATGAAGCAGCGCGGCGCTTCTGCCGAGGAGGTATATCGGAAGGCCCGGGAAGATGGATTCAAACGACACGAATGCCTCCTTTGATAATGGGTGTTTTCGACCTTGAGATGTCGGTAGCTCGCGACATTGGTCATGAGATTTGGCGAATAGAGCGGGATCAACATCTGTAAGCGGCCGCTTTGGGGCGAAAGCAGCCGACCACAAAAGGCCCTGCTCGGCGCAAGTAAGCCATGCGCCAAGGTCCCTTCCAGGCGGGCAACGGTGTTTGACGCCGCCGGTACAGTGCTGCGACAGGACGAACGCTGGACGCCATCCAGTGTCACTCCAGTACCGGTAACTGTCTCGCAATGGCAGGCTACACATCAGGGATCGAACAGCAGTAACTTCCCTGTTCACGGTTCCGGCATCAGCGGCTCGATGCCATCTTCCGTGTACGATATCCTGGCGGAATTCCCCGTACACTCCCCCTGCGGCTCGTCCGCCACATAGCGGCACTCGCTTTCCACGCTGCCATCTTCCCGCCAGTGCCGGGTCCAGCCTTGGCGCTCGCCATCGGCGTATTCGATCAGCTGCCTCGGTTTGCCATCGGCGTACCAGGAACGCAGCGCGCCGTCCTCGCGGCCGCCCGCGTTCCACTGTTTCTGCACGATCAATACGCCGGCCCGGCTGAAGCGCTGTTCGCTGCGCAGCACGTAATGGCCGCTGTGCGTGCGCTTGCTGGCGACTTTACCGTCCGGGAAATATTCGACGCTGTCGCCGGCGGGCTTGCCGTCAACGTAGTTGGCGGTGCGCTGCACCTTGCCATCCGGGAAATAGCTGGTGCTGGGGCCCGTCATGATGCCGTTGACATATTGCCTGCGGCTTTGCACGGCGCCGTCCGGATAGAACAGCAGCAGTTCGTCCGGCTGGCCCTTGACCTTCGTCGTTCGCGTGCGCAGCTTGCCATCCGTGTCGAAGGTTTCCACCACGCCATCGGCGTGCACCTGGTCGTGGGACTGGCCCGCCGCGCTTTCCTGCACCCCATTGCGCCAGCTGGCGCGCAAGGCCAGCTGGCCATCCGGGCGATACTGCGTCTGCACACCCTCCCGCACGCCGCGCCCATCCTGCTCCACCTGCATCTCAACTTGTCCATGCGGGTAATACATGCTGTAGTTGCCCACCAGTTTGCCGCGCAGGTAATCGGGGGCGTCGACCTGACCCGACAGCCGCTTCGGCTCGCCTTCGCGCACGTGCACCACGTCGACTTGCCAGGTGCCCGGTGCCTTGCCGGGCGGCAGCGGCAGCACGAGCGCATAACGCGCGCTTTCCATGGCTTCGCCGCCTGACAAGTTATGGTTCAGGTAGAGCCGCGCCTTGCCGTCGGCACAGTGCGCATCGCAGCCGCGCAGCATGTGGATGACGGGGATGGCCTCGGCCTCGGCGCCTGTCCGCTCGGGCGCCGGGCAGGCGCGCAGGCGCACGAGCAAGGGATTCCTGTCGCGTATCATGTTGGCCAGCTCGGCCTTCATGACGCCATACTGCTCCTCGCTCAGTCCCATCGACGCCGCATCCATGCGCAACTGCCTGCCGCCGCAGCCCGTGTCCTCGGCCACGGTCAGCACATCGCCGCCGGGCGCGGCCGTGATCGCCGTGGCCACTTGCCGCTGCACGATCTCGGCCTGGGCCAGCGCCGGCAACAACAGCATGGCGCCAAGCACCTGCTTCACAAGGCGCGCCATGCTTGCTCCTTGCGCAATAGTTCCGGCGCCGGCGGCGCTTCGCCGCAGTCGCCCTGCGCCTTGCCGGCCACATACCGGCATTCATTCTTCAGGCTGCCATCCTCGCGCCAGCTGCGGCTCCAGCCATCGCGCCGGTCGTTCACGTACTCGATGGCATGCTCGGGCTTGCCATTTTCATACCACGAACGCGACGTGCCCTGCTCGCGCAACTGCTTGTCCCAGTTGCGCTCCAGCACCAGCACGCCCTGCGGGCTGTAGCGCTGGATGCTCAGCAGCCCGCCTTTGTCGCCATAGTGCTGGCGGCTTTGCACCTTGCCGTCCGGGTAGAATTCCATTGCCACGCCCGTGGGCAGGTCGTCGACCTGCGTCATCCTGGCCCGCACGGCGCCGTCCGGGTAGTAATTCGTGCTCACGCCATTGAACTTGCCGTGCTGCATTTCCGCGCGACTGGATATTTTTCCATCCGGGAAGTACGTGAGCATCTCGCCTGCCATCTTGCCATCGCGCAGCACATAGCTGGTGCTCAGCTTGCCATTGTCGTCAAAAGTCTGCACGGGCCCGTCCACGCGCTTGCCCTCGCGATACACGCTGGCCTCGCGCAGCTGGCCCGTGGCGTGAAATTGCTGATGCGTGCCCTCCGGCAAGCCATGGCGCCAGTTGCCACGGGATTCCAGGCTGCCGTCCGCGCGATACAGGCTGGTGACGCCATCCTGCCGTCCCTGCCCATCCTGCGCCACCTGTTTCTCGATCTTGCCATTCGGATAATACGTGACATAACCGCCCACCAGTTCACCGGAGGCATAATCGGCCCGGTTGACCTGGCCGGACAGGCGCAGCTTGCGCCCCGCCACGCTATAAACGTCCACCTTCCACGTGCCAGGCTGCTTGCCTATCGGCAAGGGCAACAGCAGCACATTGGGCGCGTTTTCCTGCTCGACGGGATAGAAACGCTCGTGCAGGTACAATCGCGCCCGGCCATCGGCGCAGGCGACCGGGGTGCAGGCGGCAATCTGGCGCGCGATGGGCACGCTCGCATCGTCCGGGCATTTTTTCAGGGTGACGAGCATGGGCGTCCTGGCGCGCATGCGTTCGGCAAGCCGGACTTTCAGCGCTTCGTACGGCGCCTCGTCCAGGTTCACCGAGCGCGCATCCATGCGTATCTGCTTGCCGCCGCAAGCCGTCGTGCCCGCAATCGTGTACACATCGCCGCCTTCGCTATCCGGCTCGCCGGCGATGGCTGTCACCACCTGGCGCTGCACGATGTCCGCCTGCGCCATGGCTGAATACAGCAAGGACGCGCCCAGCGCGGCGCATATCGTCTTGATTTTCATGCTATTCCTCTAATGTTCCGCCGTCACGGCGATACCGCCCGGCACGAAGCTGACCCGGCCATCGCGGTAGCGCACCAGCACCACCACCTTGGCATCCTGCAACTGACCTTGCTGCACGGCCGGAAGATAAGTCCAGCGCTTCACGCTATCGAGCAGCACCTTGTTGAGCATCGGTTCCATCGGCAATTCCGCCGCCGCATGCATCAGGCTGCCGTCGGCGGCAATCGACAGGATCAAGCGATTCTCGCCCGTCGCGTGCTTGGCATCGAGCACGCCATAGTCGACCGTCGTCATCGCCTCGCGCTGCACGCCGCCGACCTGGTCCCGCAGGGGTGGCATGGCCTGCAGTTTTTGCGCCAGCAGCGCGCCATCGGCCAGCGTCTTGTCCCAGCGCTTCTGGTAGGCGCCCGGTTGCGCCAGGCGCAGCACCTTGGCGGTCAGGTCCATGCGCTGCATCGTGCGCGCGACGCCATTGTCGGCCGGCTCGCCCGGGTCCGCCGGCAAGGCGTTCTGCACGGCATGGTGGTAAGCCGTCAGCCGCGCCAGCGCCACCAGATTGACGGCATCGCGCTCGTCGGCGCCGCGCAGCTGTGCGGCGGCCGCGATGCCCAGCCAGGCCGCGCCATCGGTCGGGCGCGCCCACAAGGCTTGTTCGAAGTACTGGCGCGCCGCCTGCGGTTCGTTCAGGCTCAGGTGCATACGGCCCATGGCCGCCGCCACCAGATGGTCGCGCGGATTGGCTTGCAGCAGATCAAGATAGCTGGCGACCAGCGCCGGCTCATAGCCGGGCACCCAGCCCAGGCCTTCCAGCAACGAGGCGCGCAGCTGCGCCTGCGTGCGGTCGCCGCCGTAGGCGGACAGCTTTTCCTCGCCTGCCCGGTACAGCAGTTGCAAGCCCCGCGTGACGGCATCATCGTCGCCCTGGCTGATGGCTAGCGACAGCTTGCGCACGGCCTTGCGCGCATCTGACGGCTGGAAACCGGCCGCCTTGCGCGGACGCCAGCTGAATACTTCCAGGCCAGCCGCCTGGTCCGCTTGCGCCTGCAAGCTGGCCTTGTCCTTCACCTCATCGGGCGACGAGGTCCAGGCCGTAAAGCCGATCAGGAACAGCACGATCAAGAGCACCACCACGCCCCAGCCCTTGCCGCTGATGGCGCGGCCCGTGTTGCCGACGATGGGGATGGCGACGGGCGCCTGCCCCGGCGCCGTGCGGCGCGCGCTGCGCTGCCGCGGCAAGGAAATCTGTTGCTGCTGCGCCTGCACGGAGGCTTGCGCGGCCGCGACGATGACCTTGTCGCGCGCGCAGGCGGCGCAGCCCAGCCCGGCAAAATGCTGGTGTTCGGCGTTCACGGCGCACACGACCAGCTTGCCGCCGCTGCGCTGCGCATAGCCGCGCAGCAATTGCGCCCAGTCGGCCGCCGATGGCCGCTGGGGCTTGGGCGATGGCGAAAAGGCGCGGTCGAACATGGCGCGCAGCTCGGGCGGCATCAGCGCATGGCCGCTGGTGGCGTTCGGCGCCAGCTGCTTGTGGCGCTTGACGCCATACGCATAACAGCCGTCGCGGATGCGCCCGGGAATGTCGGTCGCCACTTGCGCATTGCCGGGCCGCCCGCTGTACGGGTGGATGCCAAAGTTGAGCAACTGGAAGATGACGACGGCCAGGGCGTAGCGGTCTTGCGCCATTTCCGTGCCCGCGGGCATGCCCTTGCGCTGGAATTCCGGCGCCAGGTAGTCGGCCGTGAATTGCTCGGCAGGAAAACGCTCCGCATGACCCTGGATGCTGAAGCCGTCGCAATCGAGCATGGCGATGTACAGCGAATCGCGGTAAAAGCGCAGATTCACGGGTTTCAAATCGACCACGTAATGCTGCTGCTGGTGCAGCGCATCGATGACGGCGGCCAGGTTGGCGGCCAGGGTCAGCTTGGGACCGAGTCCCGTGGGCAGGCCGGCCGCGCGCGCTTGCCGCTCCTGCATGATGTGTTCCAGCTCGGCCGTTTGTGCCATGTCCAGCAAGGGCATGACGAAGCCGGCGAAGCCACCCTGGCCGTCGAACACGGCCGCCTGCGGCCAGGCGATCTGCACGTAGCGCTTACCGTTTTCCACTTGATCGGGCAGCTCGGGCGACAGTTCCAGCATCGCTTCGAGCTTGCGCCGGTTGGCGGCCCGGTCCAGGTGCGGGTGGTACAGCTTGGCGACCTGCGCGGGCGCGCCGGGCAACAGATACACGCTGCCCGCGCCGCCGCTCTTGATCAGCTTGCCGAGCACCAGCGCGCGTACCTTGTCCAGCCAGATTTTTCCACCCGGACTCAGGCCGGGCGTCACACCCTGCTTCTTGCTCATGCGCGCAAGGCCAGCAGCAGGGTCTTGTCATCGCCCGTGATCTGATGCGTGCGCGGGTCGGCCAGGGTGGACGCCAGCGCCGTATTGCCCAACTCCACGCTCTCGACCGTGCGCAGATAGCCTTGCACGGCATCCATGAACGGCGCGTACAAGCCCCCATTGTTCTTGCTCATGGCAAAGGGCATGCAGCCATCCGACATCAGCACGACGCCGCGCACTGGCGGAGAAATCGGCAGCAGGCGCAGCTGTTCGCGCCAGCGCTCGCCGCTAATAAAATAGGTTTCGTTCGCGTATTCGCCGTTGGCGGGCAGCGAGATGCGTTCGCCGCCATCGCCCAGCTGCGCCACGCCCAGGCCGTCGCCCAGGTGGAAGAAAAATCCCGTATCCGGCCCCATCACCACGCCCACCACCGTGCAGGCGTAGTCGTCGAGGGTGGCGTCGGCGGCGCGGGCGATGTCGTCCAGCGCGGCGCGGATCTGCGCCAGGGTGCCGGCCAGCGCGCCGTCGTGCAGATCCTGCACGGTGGCGCCCTGCTCCAGCCGCCCGGACAGCGCCTGCACCGTGTGCGTGGCAAGGAACTGCGCGCCCTGTTCGCTGAGCCTGGCCGAACCGGCGCCATCGCAGACGATGGCGACCAGCACGTCATTCACGACGGCGTGCGCGTGCGCATCCTGGCAAGCGATGGCTTTATCCAGGTGGGCCTTGCCCGTGACGGACGCGCCGAACACGCGCCAGATATTCTGTACTGCAGTCATGGATCAGCGGGCTTTCACGTATTCACGACCGACCAGCCGTCCGTCGAGGCCAGCTGCGCCTGCGCGCCGGGACGCGATTGCGACACCACTTGCATGCTGGCGCTCAGCCACAGGAACAGTTCGCGGAACTGCAAGCCTTTCAGCTGCTTCACGCCGCGCTCGCCCCGGCTGGAGAATTCGCCCAGGGAATCGATATTCGCATGGTCGCCCACGGCGATGGGGAAGATCGCCACTTTATTCGCCTGCTCGGCCGCGCGCGCCTGTTCGGCGCCGTGCTGCCAGCGGTCCGTCGGTTCGCCGTCCGACATCAAGAACAGCCACGGCCGCGTGTAAGCCACACCCGCCTGGCGGAAACGCTGCTTTTCCTGCTCGATTTCGGCCAGGGCCAGTTCCACGGCCGCGCCGGTCGGCGTGGTGCCGTTGGCGGCCAGGACGGGCGCCGTGAAATCCATGGCGTCGCACCAGTTGCTGGCCACCACGGCTTCATCGTGCGCGCCATACTGAATCACCAGGATGCGCACGCGCTTGGCGGCGATCACGTCGGCTTTCAATTCCTGTTCCAGCAAGGCAAGGCCTTCGTTGAGCAGCGCGACGGGTTCGCCGTCCATGCTGCCGGAGCAGTCGAGCACGAGCACCAGCGGCGTGCGTTGTTCGGTGTTGTCGACCAGGGCGACGTCGGGGATCATTATGGAACTCATGGGCAATCGGTAAATGTGAAATCGGACATAGTGCGAATCTTACATCATGGCCGTGATTTAGCCGCGCGAGTTTCCTACAGAACACTATTCGGGAGGATAGGCGTGAACCATTGCAGCACTGATGTCTTTGTACTATCTTGATAGTTGCCCAGGACAGATGGCAGCGACCAACCCCTCCTCACAAAGGTGGCGCGGATCGCTGCGCAAGACCGCCCTTACCCAGTTCCGCACCTGCACGCCTGCGGCACACTGATGTAATCGGGCAATGGGAGCAAGCATGGGTACGGCAACAGAGGTGGGCAAACTGATCGGCGCCATGTACGACGCCGCCTGCGGCATGGGCGCGTGGCCGCAGCTCGACGGCGCTGGCCTGAATGGCCAGCAATGGCAGGAACTCTTGCCGCATCTGCAACGCGCGCTGTGCCTGCAGCAGCGCCTGCGCGAAGCCCAGCTGGCCAGCCACTGCGCGCTGGCGGCGCTCGACGCCATGGGCGCCGCCGTGCTGGTGCTCGATGCCAACCTCGGCTTGCGCTTCGCCACCCCCGCCGGACACGCCCTGCATGCGGCGCAACTGGAACACACGACCCCGCCCGCCCTGGTGCGCGCCGTGCGCCTGGTGATCGCCGGCGACGGTGGCGCGGCGCCATGCCAGTCGCTGCGCCTGGCGCGCAAGCAGCAAGCGCCGCTGGCCCTGACCGTCAGCGCGCTGGCCGATTGCCAGCCCGCCTGTGCGCTGGTGATTGCACGCGACCCCACAAAAACGTGCACGTCCGTCCCGGCCCTGCGCCAGCTGTTCGACTTGACGCAAGCCGAGGCGCAAGTGGGCAAGGCGCTGGCGCAAGGGGCCACCATCGAAGAAATCGCCGCGCAGGGCGGCATCAGCGTCAACACCGTCAAGACGCACCTGCACCACACCTATTTAAAGACCGATACGCGGCGCCAGGGCGAGCTGATCGCGCTGATCCACGGCGCGACGGCGCACCTGGCCATCCTCGATGCATGAGGCCGTGTCATCCGATCGGATGATGCGCGGTGCATCTTGCCTGCCTACACTGGCAAGACCGGTAGCCCGCACCTTGCCAGAGTGTCGGCAGCGTGGCGGATCTGCCGGCGCGTTTTCCCTGGCACCGACAACAACATCGCCGCGCCGGCAGCGGACGGCACCAAAGTTCAAGGATGGGTAAAAAAATGAAAACATGGATCTTGGCCGGCACCCTGGGCGTCTGCGCCCTGCTGGCAAATGCACAAACGCTCCCCGACAGCCAGACCGTCGTCGTTCCCGGCGGACGCCTGCACACGATAGAACTGCCGGCACACAGGCATTTCATGAGTGCCGAGACGTTTGCCCCGTTCCGCGGCGGCTATGAGCTGTCGAACGGCCAGACACTCTACCTGCGCAATGCGGGCAGCATCGGCGCCTTGATGTATGCGCGCATCGATGACCAGGAAGAGCACCGCATCATCGCCACCGGCAACGACAGCTTCGTGGCGCTCGACCGGCAACTGGCGATGCGCATCGACTTGCGCGACGACGGCAGCGTGGGCGGCGAAGTGCTGATGCGGGTACCGGCCGAAAAACTGGCCAGCGGCGAAATCGTGCCCGCCCATGTGCAAAGCATGGGCCTGGCATCGCGCTGAGGCGGCGAGCGGCATGCCGCATGGATGGCAGCGATGAGCAAACAGTATTCCGTGCAACAGCAAATCGCGCTGACCCAGGCCGCCATCAAGAAGACGGCGGCCTGGTGGCGCGCCCGCCCCCTGCCCGACGCCTTGCGCCAGTGCGCGGCCAGCCATGGCGTGACGCTCGATGCGGCCCTCGTGCTCGACCTGCAGCTGGCCTGGCCCGACATGCCCGCCGTGTACGGCAAGCTGCTGAGCCCCGACGGCCACTTCATCCACTTCGAGATGGACCTCGACGACGACTTGCGGCCCTTGCCCGGCAGCGTGGCGTGGGATGACATCAGCGCGCGCTACGACCTGGCCGCACACAAACGGAGCAAGGGCGTGCGGTACGGCGAACTGTGCAAGCAAGTGCTGCAGGAATTGAATCGCGGCGCGTGCTAGCGGAACCGCCGCCGGCGCATGCTATGATCGGCGCCCCGTTCATGAGACAAATGGCAACGCTACATGCAGCATCCATCCGGCAACAACCCGATCCCGGCGCTGCTGCGCCGCGTCCTGCGCCTGCTGGCCTGGCCCTTGCTGGCCCTGGTCAGCGCCGCCTGCACCACCACACGCCATCCTGCCAGCGAGCCCACGCAAGTCATCCTGCGCTTTACCTTTGACGATGGCAAGCCGATGCGGCATGAAGATCACATGGTCATGGCGCGCCAAGAAACGTATACCAAGTACTGCAGCAAGATAGGCAGCACCAGTGTCTGCGATGTCGGCATCGACATACTGTATGCAAGCGCCGACGCGCCGCTCGATGCCACTGGCGAAGTGCGCGTCACCCTGCGTTCGACCGGCCCCATTGGCGACCTGCCGACCGAACGCTGCATCAATGGCAAGTCCTACCTGTTTCATTCCGGCGACTGGGTACGCGGTCCGTTTCACCATGGGCAGGTGATCGAGATCCGCTACAAGATAAGTGCATTGAAGACGGCATGCCCGAGGTCGGAGAGCGCGCCGCCGTGGTGGGACAAGGATTAAGCTAGCCAGTCCCAGCCGGGGCCGGCTGGCTTGGCGCTTACTGCAGCTCGAACTCCGCCGGAGTCAAGCCCAGTTCGCGCGCGATCTTGCCGGCCACGCGCCGCTCGTTGGCGTCGAAATTGCCGTCCGACGAAGCGACGGCGATAATCATGCGCACCAGCAAGCGCGACGCCTCCACGTTCGACTTCATCTTGCCCAGCGCCTGATACGCCTTGGCTTCGCCGATATCCTTGTCGAACTCCAGCTGGCCCACATAGTCCTGGAAAGCCTTGATCACGTCCGTGGTGCTGAACACGGACAGCGCGTCATTGCTCTCAATAAACTTCACCATCTTCTGCTTCTCTTCCGCACTGACGCTGCCGTCGGCCATGGCGATCAAGGCCGACCCCGCCATCGCGGCGTTCAGGAAATCCTTGTTCTTGTACTTCAGTGCCTCGGTTTTCAGCTCGCTGGCTTTGCTCTTCAGTTTGGACAGAAAGGAATCGAAACTCATGGCGGTTCTCCTGGTTGGTTCGGATGAGGCAGCACTACAGGCTACCACATCACCTAGTTGGTGGCGCGGGGGTGGATTGCAAGCGATGCAAGCATGCCTTGCCTCCGCTGACCGCATGGTCCACCCCACAGGCAAAAAGCCGGGGTCAGACCCGAAGGGTCTGACCCCAGTTTCTGCCTTGGGGTGAAATTCAGTCAACGCCACACAAACCAACACAAAATCCCAATCACATAAAATTATCTTCTTTGCAGTTGAAAAATAAGTAACTTCATGGCAGCATGGAATTACATTTTCTTTACTGCAAGGTTGTGATGGACAAGCAATTGCTGTTGATTTGCGCACTGACGTTCATCATCCACATCATCGGCACCCTCGCCTACTCCGTGCGCATCGCCGGCATCCGCACGCGGCGCATCGCCGTGTCCCTGGCCCTGTTCAGCATCCTGATGCTGCTGTCGCGCACCTCGAATTCGTTTTTGGGACCGTTCCTCGCCAAGCGCGTGGAAACGGGCATCGACCAGCACGTGGCCGCCAGCACGCTATTGCTCGACTTCCGCTGGCTGCTGTTCTCCGCCAGTTTGGCGACGATTGTCGGAGCGATAAATGACTGCTTCAAGGATAGCGTCTCTTACATTCAGGAGTCAGTGAATAGCCTTACTTCAGTGTACGTCAGAAATCAACTAAATAGGTTTCCCAGAATGAAGCCACCTTAAGCACATTGCGCTCCAACGTCATCGGTAGTGCTTCATTATTGACTGCAGTTCTTATCGCTTCGCGCATGACACGCACTATTGATGAAAATTGCGACTAGAATTTTTCAAGAAAACAGATTCATAACTATAAAATCTACGACCACTGAATTAAAAAACAAAACCACTCATTCATATCATTAAAAATATATCTGAAAGTAAATATGCCAGATTTTTCCGCAGCCATCGCACTTCTTAGAAAACCTATAGAAGACTTATATTCATCAAGTTCTGGATTAGTAAAGGAAAAAATTTCCATCTTGAGGACAGCCTCAAAAATGAACGGGCTACATAAAAAATTATGGGAAAGTCAGAGAGTTAAAACAATTTGGCACACCGACAGGCCATTAAGTTTAAGTACATTTTTTTATCCTGTATCTGTATCCAACGAAGATAACGAAGGAAGTACTAAGCTCACTTCGCTAGAAAACCTAGAAAACAATCACAACATTATTTTTGGAACAGTGGGCCAAGGCAAGTCAATTCTAATGCGCTACCTACTTGGGAGAGAAATTCGCAGTGGCGTTAGAGTTCCAGTTTTCTGCGAATTACGCAATGTAGAAGAAAAATCACTTTTTTCTTATTTAACCGAAAGATTTTCATTATTGCTTGGAATTAAAACCGACATTGAATTAATGACACATTTTGCCGAGAAAGGAAAAATATCATTTCTATTAGATGGGTTTGATGAAATTGATGCAATTAATGTACAAAAGACTCTAGTAGAAATAGACGATTTATCATACAAATTCCCAATGTGTAGAATTGTTTTAAGTTCGCGACCAGATACAGAATGTAAAAATCTATCAAATTTCTATGCCAACAGAATTTCCCCATTAGAAAATGAAGATCTTTTTGGGTTTTATAAAAAAATAACTAAAGACGAAGAATTCACAAACAGACTTGTAAATGCGATTACCGCATCACCCGTTAAAATTAAAGAACTTGTAAAAACACCTCTCCTTGCAACACTATTGGCAATTTCTTATCAAACGGCGCATAAAATACCTCTTGATTTCGCAGAATTCTATGATGAACTTTTTCAAATATTATTAGTCCGCCATGATGGTTCAAAACTAGGCTGGAGGCGACAACGAAAAACAAAGTTAAATGATCGTGAAATTCAGCAAATATTTGAAGCTTTTTGCTTTGCCACAAGACGTCGTCAAACCATCACATTAGATCGAGAGAACGCATATCAATTTGCAATTGAAAGCATCAGGGAATGTGATGTAACAAGTGATCCACAGGGGTTTATTGAGGATGTTAAAAACATAACATGCTTACTAGTAGACGAGGCAAAAAAAATAAATTTTGTTCACGCTAGTGTCCAAGAATTTTTTGCTGCACGGTACATTAAAACAAGAACAGAACCTGTTGCAGAAAAATTCTATAGCCAACTCTTAGCCGGGAAGTGGGCAAATTGGATGGAGGAAATTCAGTTTTTAAGACAAATTGATACGCATCGCTCGACAAAATATTTCATACTACCAGACATAGAAAAAACGATTAAAGACATTCTTTTTACAAGCGAGAAAATAACCAAAGATACAATAGACAACTATTTAAAGACATTACTAGTAAAGAAAAGAATAACCTTGCGGGATGGAGTATCTGCGGAAAACTACTACATTGACAAAAAGCAACGAGTTAACACATACCACTATCAAATAATTAACACTAAAATATATTCGATACTATTTAGACAAAATTTTCCTGGTGAAAATAATTGGAGAAGTGGCTTTCAACAACAACCTGAAAAAACAACCCGATCATATTTTGAAATATGCATTGATAAAGGACCAGCAAGTTACGCAAAAGTTTCAGAGGTTGCGGCGATTTGGATAACGCAGCAAATGAGAGAAAAATTACACATGCTAAATTCAATAAGGAAAAATGAAAGCCCAAGTCAATTTATCGATTTATAGTTCGATAGATGAGTTTTACTAACGAAAATCGAGAAAAATAAAATTTCCGCAACAACCAACAATATCATAAGTTAATTAAATATCAAAAAAGCCGCTGTCTCCCGACAGCGGCTCTCTCATTCCTCCCCCAGCAACAGCGCCCTGAACTCCAGCGCTACCCTGCAAGCGAGCTAATTACCCCACAAACTTCCGTGCATTCCTGAACATGCGCATCCATGGCGAATCCTCGCCCCATGCTTCAGGGTGATACGACTGCTGGACTGACCGGAACACACGCTCCGCGTGCGGCATCAGCACGGTGAAGCGGCCGTCTGGCGTGGTGACGGAGGTGATGCCTTCCGGCGAGCCGTTCGGGTTGTATGGATACGCTTCGGTAGCAAAGCCCTTGTTGTCGACGAAGCGCATGGCTTTGGTGACCTGGGTGATGTCGCCCGTTTGCGAGAAGTCGGCGTAGCCTTCGCCGTGGGCGATGGCGATGCCGGCTTGCGTGCCGGCCATGCCGTTGAAGAAGATCGATGGGGATGCCATCACTTCGACCATGGCAAAGCGGCCTTCGAATTTCTCCGACTTGTTGCGCGTGAATTTAGGCCAGGCGTGGGCGCCAGGGATGATGGATTTCAGGTTGCTCATCATCTGGCAGCCGTTGCAAATGCCCAGGCCAAAACTGTCCGTGCGGTTGAAGAAGCGCGCGAACTGTTCCGCCAGGCTGGCGTTGAACAGAATGGTTTTCGCCCAGCCTTCGCCCGCGCCCAGCACGTCGCCGTACGAGAAGCCGCCCACGGCGATGACGCCCTGGAAGTCGTCCAGCTTCACGCGGCCCGCGATCAGGTCGCTCATGTGCACGTCGACTGCCGTGAAACCTGCCTGGTGCATGACGTAGGCCGTCTCGATGTGCGAGTTGACGCCCTGCTCGCGCAGGATGGCGACGCGCGGACGCACGCCCGTGGCGATGAATGGCGCGGCGATGTTCTCGTTCTGGTCGAAGGTGACGATAGGCGACATGCCCGGATCTTGCACATCCAGCAGGCGGTCGTATTCGGCGTCCGCGCAGGCAGGATTGTCGCGCAGGCGGGCGATGCGCCAGCTCGTTTCGCTCCACAGGCGGTGTAGTTCCGCGCGCGGCTGGGTGTAAATCAGCTTGGCGTCGCGCGTGAATTCGATCACGTCGCGGTCGTTCAATTTGCCGATGATATGGCTGCAGGCGCCCAGATTAAACGTGCGCAGCACGTCCATGACGAGCGATTTTTCTTCCGCGCGCACCTGGATCACGGCGCCCAGCTCTTCGCTGAACAAGGCGCGCAGGGTCAGTTCGTTGCGGCGTTCCGCTACCTGGCCGGCCCAGTTCTTGGCGTCGCCCCAGTCGCTCGCATGCTCGCCTTCCATGGTCAGCATGTCCAGGTTGACGGACATGCCCGTGTGGCCGGCGAAGGCCATTTCCGTCAGGGTGGCGTACAGGCCGCCATCCGAACGGTCATGGTAGGCCAGCAGCTTGTCGTCGCTGTTCAGTTTTTGAATCGCGGCGAAGAAGCCTTTCAAGTCTTCCGCGCTGTCCACGTCCGGCGTGGCGTTGCCCAGCTGGCCCATGACTTGTGCCAGTGCCGAAGCACCCAGGCGGTTCTTGCCGCGGCCCAGGTCGATCAGGATCAAGGACGTGTCGCCCTGGTCCGTCTTCAGCTGCGGCGTGAGCGACTTGCGCACGTCCGTCACCGGCGCGAACGAGGAGACGATCAAGGATACCGGCGACGTGACGGATTTCGCCGCGCCCGTGCCCTCGTCTTTCCACGTCGTGCGCATCGACAGCGAATCCTTGCCGACGGGGATGCTGATGCCCAGCGCCGGACACAGGTCCATGCCGACGGCTTTCACCGTGTCGTACAGGGCCGCGTCCTGGCCAGGCTGGCCGCAAGCGGCCATCCAGTTGGCGGACAATTTGATGTCGGAGATGTCGGCAATCGCCGCGGCGGCGATGTTGGTGACGGCTTCGCCCACGGCCATGCGGCCGGAAGCTGCTGCGTCGATGACGGCCAGCGGCGTGCGTTCGCCCATGGCCATCGCTTCGCCCAGATAACCCTCGAAGCTCATGGTGGTGACGGCGCAATCGGCCACCGGCACTTGCCATGGTCCCACCATTTGGTCGCGCACGGTCATGCCGCCCACGCTGCGGTCGCCGATGGTGATCAGGAAGGATTTGTCGGCCACGGTCGGCAGCAGCAGCACTTTTTGCGCCACGTCCACCAGGTCCATGCCGGTCAGGTCGATGGCCGGGAAATCGTTGGCCACGTGGACCACGTCGCGCTGCATCTTGGGCGGCTTGCCCAGCAAGACGTCCATCGGCATGTCGACCGGCTCGTTGCCCAGTTCCGGGTCGATCAATTTCAGTTGACGCTCTTCGGTGGCCACGCCCACGGCGGCGAACAGGCAGCGTTCGCGTTCGCACATGGCTTTGAACAGGGGCAGGTTTTCCGGCGCGATGGCCAGGACGTAGCGTTCCTGCGATTCATTGCTCCAGATTTCCTTCGGCGCCATGCCCGATTCTTCCAGCGGGATCTTGCGCAAGTCGAAAATCGCGCCGCGCTTGGCGTCGTTGGTGATTTCCGGGAAAGCGTTCGACAAGCCGCCCGCACCCACGTCGTGGATGGAGATGATCGGATTGTCCGCGCCCATCTGCCAGCAGGCGTTGATGACTTCCTGGGCGCGGCGTTCCATTTCCGGATTGCCGCGCTGGACGGAATCAAAATCCAGGTCGGCCGTGTTGCTGCCGGTGGTCATCGACGACGCGGCGCTGCCGCCCATGCCGATGCGCATGCCAGGGCCACCCAGCTGCACCAGCAGGCTGCCGACGGGGATGTCGTTCTTGTGCGTGTGCTGCGCCGAGATATTGCCGATGCCGCCGGCGATCATGATCGGCTTGTGGTAGCCGAAGACGGCGTCTTTGTCCGTGCCGACGTTCTGTTCATACGTGCGGAAGTAGCCGCCCAATACCGGCCGACCGAATTCGTTCGAGAACGCGGCGCCGCCCAGCGGGCCTTCGATCATGATCTGCAGCGGCGAAGCGATGCGCTCAGGCTTGCCGTATTGCTCGGCGTCCGTGCGCGCTGCCAATGGCGCCGTCACGGAGGCGGCCGTTTCCCAGCTGCGCACGGCGTCCGGCAGCGACAAATTCGATACGGTGAAACCCGTCAAGCCAGCCTTCGGCTTGGCGCCGCGGCCCGTCGCGCCTTCGTCGCGGATCTCGCCGCCCGCGCCCGTGGAGGCGCCGGGGAATGGAGAGATCGCCGTCGGGTGGTTATGCGTTTCCACCTTCATCAGGGTGTGCGTCAGTTCCGTCGACGCCGCGTATTCGTGCTTGTCGCCGCGCGGGTAGAAGCGCGACACGGTGGCGCCTTCCATGATCGAGGAATTGTCGCTGTAGGCGACGACGGTGCCCTTCGGCTGCAGTTCGTGCGTGTTCTTGATCATGCCGAACAAGGACTTGGTCTGCGCCACGCCGTCGATGGTCCAGTCGGCGTTGAATATCTTGTGGCGGCAATGCTCGCTGTTCGCCTGCGCAAACATCATCAGTTCCACGTCCGTCGGGTTGCGGCCGGCCTTGGTGAAGGCGGCGTCCAGGTAGTCGATTTCGTCTTCCGACATCGCCAGGCCCAGTTCGACGTTCGCCGCTTCCAAAGCAGCCTTGCCCCGCCCCAGCAAGTCGATCGATTCCAGAGGACGCGCTTCCAGGGTGCGGAACAGGTCCTTGGCGTCGTCGGCGCTGCGCAGCACGGATTCCGTCATGCGGTCGTGCAGCAGGTCGGCCACGGCTTGTACCTGCTCGTCCGTCAATTTGCCGGCGCCAATCGCGCTGCCCAGGATGCCCGATTTCAGGTTGATGCGGAAAGCGATGCCGCGTTCGACGCGCTTGATGTGCGCCATGCCGCAGTTGTGCGCGATGTCGGTGGCTTTCGAAGCCCACGGCGAAATCGTGCCGAAACGGGGGATGACGAAGAATTCTTCGGCGGCGCCTTCCGTATTGTCGGCCTGGGCCGGCTCGCCGTACGTCAGCAAGGCGCCCAGGCGCGTGCTGTCGTCGTTGCTGAGAGGCGCGCTGGCATCGATGAAATGGACATAGCGTGCTTGTACGGCAACAATCGCAGGCGAGACGGCTTGCAGTTGGCTTAACAGACGGTGGCTACGGAAATGGGACAGGGCATTGGAACCCGGCAGTATCAACATGATTGGAAGGTGGTTGATGCAGCGTGGCTGCGGGTTAAAGGTAGGTATGACAATATCTTTCGTACGGCAAATTTCCTTTGCGCGCATTATACCCGTTTTACCCCTGCCTTATGACCGGAACTTGGGGCTTTGCCCCCCTTTTGCCCCGCAAAGCGGCCATTTTTGACGCGACAACAACAACCTCGGGCGATCACATAGCGGTTCTTGCCCTGGCGCCAGACCAGGTCCAGCTCGGCCACGCCCACGCTGATCGACACGCACTGCGCGTCATGAAATACAACGCCGCCCCGCCCCGCGCCCGATTGCATGCATTTTGCTGGCAGTGTCGGGCGCGTTTGCAGTATGCTGATAAAAAACAATACTGCCAGGCAGAGACATATAAGAAGAGTTCCCGCAAATGACCGAACAGATGAACGAGAGCTGAACCATGCCAGAAACTAGCGACTTATCTGTCCTGATCGTCGACCCGAACCCCAGCATGCGGGGCAATCTGCATAATATGCTGAACCAGGCCGCCATCACCAAGGTGGAATATGCCGTCAATTCCGGCACGGCCATCCGCCTGCTGACGAAGAAACCGTTCGACATCATCCTGTGCGAATACGATCTTGGTAGTGGCACGGACGGCCAGGATGGCCAGCAATTGCTGGAAGACTTGCGCCACCATAAGCTGATCGGCCTGTGGACGATCTTCATCATGCTGACTTCTGAAGCCATCCACAGCAAAGTCATCAGCGCGGCCGAGCTGACGCCGTCCGACTACATATTAAAACCGTTCACCGTCGACGTGCTGAGCGGACGCATCGCGCGCGCCATCGAACGGCGCGCCATGTTCCTGCCCACGTATCAGCTGATCGACAAGGGCGACTTGCGCGAAGCCGTGAAAAGCTGCCGCGCGGCCGAACTGCAGTACCCACGGCTGGCGGCCGATTTCACCCGCCTGCGCGCCGAGCTGCACATCACCCTGGGCGAATGGAAGGAAGCGGAACAGCTGTACGCCGACATGCTGGCCACGCGGCCCATGGCCTGGGCCCACCTGGGCCTGGCGCGCACGCTGTTCGAACAGCAGCGCCACGAAGAAGCGCAGGATGCGCTGCTGGAACTGGTGGAAACCTATCCCCGCTTCATGGCCGCCTACGACCTGCTGGCGCAAAACCATGAAGCCATGGGCCAGCAGCTGCAGGCGAAGAAAATCCTCGAGGATGCCGTGGCCATCTCGCCGCACATGGTGCGCCGCCTGCGCCACCTGGGCGGCATCGCCTACGACACGGGCGACATCGGCGCGGCCGAACGGGCCTACAAGCAGGTGGTGACGAAGGCGAAGTACTCGGAATTCCGCGACCCGGAAGACCACGTCAACCTGGTCAAGACGCTGGTCAAGAAAGGCGACGCGCCGCAGGCGAGCGGCGTGCTGCGCGACATGGAGCGCTCGCTGCGGGGCGGCGCCAATGTGGAAGCGTGCCGCGCCATCTCGGCCGCCATGCTGCATGAATTGTCGGGCAACGACATCGCCGCCGCCAACGAACTGCAACTGGCCGCCGCCGCCCTGGACACGGCGCGGGGCCTGTCGACGCAGCTGAAGGTGGGCCTGGTGCAAAGCTGCCTGAAGAACAACCTGGAACAGGCCGCCTCCGACGTCATGATGAAGCTCGTCAACGAAGCGGACAGCGAAGTGACGATGGAGGCGGCCGTCGACGTGTTTGAAAAGGCCGGACGCCACGACCTGGCGCAAGGCATGGGCCAGCAGATCAGCAACCAGGTGCAGGAACTGATGCAGGATGCGGCCAGCAAGTCGGAAAGCGGCGAGCTCAAGGGAGCCGTCTTCGTGCTGCGCCAGGCCCTGCGCAAGACGCCGGGCAACCTGCCCGTGCTGTTCGCCTCCGTCGACGCCATCCTGCGCCAGCTCAACATGCTGGGCTGGGAAGCCCCGCTGGCCGAACAGGCGCAGCACCAGATGCAGATGATCCGCAAGATCGACCCCAAGCACCCGCAGCTGGAGTCGCTCAGGCAGCAGTATGCGGCCACGCAGCACAAATACGGTATTGCCACCTGAAACTGCCGCAACCCCGTGACTGCCAGCGGTATTGGACGGAAGCGGGAGGGTTTGCTCCCAGCATCGATGCTGGCGAATTTTTATACAACATATTGCGCAATATATTGTATGCTCGGGTTTCACCGAGGGAGGTAACATCAGCATGCGCCATCACTTGTTTCTGCTTCAAACGCTGTCGGCACTGTCCATCCTGTGCGCACCGAGCGCATTTGCCGAGGCGCCGGGTATCTCGCGCGACGAAAAAAGCGCGATCATCGCCTCCCTCGACAGCACCCTGAACGCGAACTACGCCTTTCCGGACATCGCACGAAAAATCAGGCCCGTGCTTCAGGAACATCTGAAAAAGGGAGCGTATGACTCGGCGACCACGAAAGCAGCGTTTGCGAGCAAGCTGACCGACGATCTCATCAAAGTCAGCGGCGACCTGCATTTCCTGGTGGCGACCGACCCGGAATGGATCGCGGAATTCAAGGCGAAGGCCAAGCCGGCGCTCAAGGCCAAGATACGACAAGAAGAAGCGAGCCGGCTGGAGGAAACCAATTTCGGTTTCGATGAGGTCGCCCGCCTGACGGGAAATATCGGTTATATACGCTTCAGCTATTTTGCCGATCCGGAATTTGCCTATGAGACGGCGGCGTCCGTCATGCGCTTCGTGGCCAATACGGATGCCCTTATCATCGATTTGCGTTATAACAATGGCGGACATCTGGAAATGGCGCAATTCCTGGCGAGCTATTTCTTCTCCAGCGAGAAAGACCAGCTGCTCTTCGATTACTACTACAACGAGGATGGCAAGCGCATCCAGCGCGGGCAATGGGTGCTGCCGGGCTTGCCGGGCAAGCGCATGGTGGACAAGCCCGTCTATATCCTCACCGGCTCCACGTCGTTTTCCTCCGCAGAATGGTTTTCCTATGCGATGAAAAAGCTCGGGCGAGCCACCCTGATCGGGGAGCGGACCGCCGGTGGCGCGCATCCGGTGGCACGCAAACCACTCAGCGATGATTTTTTCGTGCAGGTGCCGATCGGCCAGATCCAGGATCCCGTCGACCATGGAGACTTCGAAGGCGTCGGCGTGCAACCCGATATCGCAAGCCCCTCCATCCGCGCGCTGCCTGTGGCGCACAAGCTGGCGCTGGAAAATCTGGCGAAGACCGATGACGCGAGGCGAACGGAATTTACCTGGCTGCTTCCCGGCTTGACGGCAGCGATCGAGCGCCCGCACGTCGATGCCGCGATGTTGGCGAAAGCCGCGGGAAAATATGAAGGCCGCCAGATCATCCTGGACAATGGCGTTCTTTACTATCTCTGGCGCGACCGGTTCCGCGTCGCGCTTGAGCCGATAGGGCCAGACCTGCTCGCGGTGGAAGGCGTGTCGGATTTCCGATACCGCTTGAACACTTCGGAGGGCAAAGTGACGGCGCTGGAACGCGTGAACAAGGATGGCAGCATCCAGAAGTACCAGCGCCTTGACTAAGAAAACGCATTCCCCGGCCGCGATCGATGACGCCGTGTTTCTCGGCCGCGCAGTCGAACGGCTGAGCGTCCTGATCGCCGAGCAATCCAAAACCGTCTTCGATGCGATGGGGATCGTCATCCCCGTTCGTTCGTGTTCGCTAATGACTGTTCTTGCAGCGCTGGGCGCGGCCTCGGCCTCGGATCTGGCGCGCGAACTCGGCCATTCGCACCAGTTGGTCATGCAAAAGATACCCAAGCTGCTCCGTCTGGGCCTGATACAGTATCGGAACGATGGCAATGACGCGCGGCGGCGGATATTGATGCCCACGGATGAAGGCTTGTCGCAGCTTGCGAAATTCGAGCAGTGCACGGTGCTGATCCGGCAAGCCTATGCGGGCTTGTTTGCCGAGGTTGGGGACATCAGGCAATTCGTGGACCGGGCCACCGATGCGCTCAACGAGAAGCCGCTGGACATGCGCATAAAGCCCCCGGCCTGACGGCGACGCCATCTACTTGAAGCCTATACGCACCTATACGCACCTATACGCGCACCAGGCCATTCAGTACAGTCAATTCTTCCGCATAACGCTACCCACCCATGATTTTTCCGGGCCTCCGTTATGGTTCAAGAGTACCTACAGGCCCCGTGGCGCGCCACCCACCCGCGCCACCACCAGTTCGATCAATTCCGCAATCAATGGCCGGAACGTGGCCGCATTGCCGCCCTGCCCCAGCATCACGGTGCGCGTGGTCAGGTGCGAAAAAACGGCGTCGAAGAGGATCTGGGGCAGGTTGGACAAGGACGTGTCGGGCGCGATACGGCCCTGGGCGCGCTGCTGTTCCAGCAGGCGCAGGATCAATGCGTGCCACACTTGCGGTCCGTGCTCGTACCAGGTCAGGCCCACGGCCGGCACGGTAGCGGCGCCCGTGACGACGAGGCGATAAAAGTCCACGTGGCGGGGGCTGGTGACGACGGCCACCAGTTCATCGAGGATCAGTTGCAAGCCCTGTTCCAGGCCGACTTGCGACGTATCAAGCCGGCGCAGCGCGATGATGAAGTCGGCGCACAGGTATTCGACCACCGCCACCAGCAATTCCTGCTTGCTGCCGAAGTAGCGGTAGGCCGTGGCTTTCGAGCCGCCCGCCTCGGCCACGATGGCGTCCATGCTGACGCCGTCGTAGCCGGAGGCGAGGAACAGGTCCGCCGCCGCCACCAGCAGCTTGCGCCGCCGCTCCTCGCTTCGGGTAGTCGGGGAAGCTGGAACGGTGCGCAACTGGGGCATGAAGCAAACTCTTACTGTGTCTTGGGAAGCGCGTATGCTATCACGTAATCTCCCCGGTCCGGGCTCTGGCGGGCGCCGCCCGCCACCACCACGACGTACTGGCGGCCCGACCTGGGCGACACATACGTCATCGGCGTGCCTTGCGAGCCGACGGGCAGGCGCGCCTTCCACACTTCGCGGCCCGTGGCGATATCCATGGCGCGCAAATAATAATCCTGCGTGCCCGCGTAAAACACCAGGCCCGACGCCGTGCTCACGCCGCCGCCCAGGGTCGGCATGCCCAGCGGGATGGGCAGCCGCGCGCGCACGCCATTGATGACGGCATCGCGCACGGTGCCGGCCGGACGCTCCCATACTTTTTTCTGCGTCTTGAGGTCGATGGCGGCAAACACGCCCCATGGCGGGCTTTGGCAGGGAATGCCCAGCGGCGAATTGAAGGCCTTGTGGTCGATGACGAAGGGCGTGCCATCCATGGGATAGGTACTGCCCACGCCGTGGCCCGACGTCAGCTTGGCCACGTCCACCGTTTCGCGCGGCACCAGCTTGACCACTTGCGGCATGCGGATATCGTTGACGAACATATAGCCATTGCTTTCATCGACGGCCGCGCCGCCCCAGTTGAAGCCGCCGTAGTAGCCCGGGTAGATCAGGGTTTCTTTCGTGCTTGGCGCCGTGAACTCCCCTTGGTAATTGAGCTTGCGAAAACTGATGCGGCAGGCCAGCTGGTCGAAGAAGGTGGCGCCCCACATGTCGCGCTCCGTCAGCGTTTGCGCGCCGAGGGCCGGCATGCCGGTGGAATATGGCTGCGTTTTCGACACCCAGTCGCCGGCCGCGTGCTCCTGCGGCACGGGCTTTTCGATGACTTCGGCAATCGGCTTGCCCGTGCGGCGGTCCAGCATGAAGATCTGGCCACGCTTGGTCAGCTGCACCAGCGCCGGTGTCTTGCCGCCCTTGCCGTCCGGGACGTCGTACAGGGCCGGCTGCGCGGCCACGTCGTAATCCCAGATATCGTGGTGGACGGTTTGATACGTCCAGCGTTCGCGGCCCGTGGCCATGTCGAGGGCGACGATGGCCGACGCATATTTTTCCGTCAGCGGCGGGCGCTTGCCGCCCCAGAAGTCGGGCTGCTCATTGCCCGTCGGCAGATAGACGAGGCCCAGCGCATCGTCGAACGCAGGCGTGGACCACATGTTCGGCGTGCTGCGCGTGTAGGTCTGCCCTTCCGGCGGCAGCTTGGTGATGGCCGGATTGCCCAGGTCCCAGGCCCACACCAGTTCCCCCGTATCGGCGCTGTAGGCGCGCACGACGCCCGAAGGTTCATCGGTGGAGCGGCCGTCGAAGACCCAGCCACCGAGGATGATCAGGTTGCGCGCGACGGTCGGCGCCGACGTGTATGCATAGTACGGCACGTTCATCTTGACCTTGCCCAGGCCGACGGTGAGGTCGACCGAACCCTGGTCGCCGAAACCCTCGCACTGCTTGCCCGTCTGCGCATCGATCTCGATCAGGCGCGCATCCATGGTCACTTGCACGATGCGCTTGGCGCAGGCGCCCGCCACCGGCGTGCCGGCCGCCTGCATGCCGTCAAAACGGAACGGCTTTCTCACCGTGGCCGGCTCGTAATAGCCGACGCCGCGGCAGCGGTTCCACGTTTTGGTGTTGGCCGGCTTCGGATCGAAGGTCCAGCGCTCCTTGCCCGTGTCCGCGTCGAGCGCGATGACCTTGCTCGTCGGCGTGCACGTATAGATGGTGTCGCCGATCTGCAGCGGCGTGTTTTGCGATTCCGACGCGCCCTCGGCCGGCTCGCCCGAGCGGTAAGTCCACGCCACCTGCAGTTGCTCGACGTTGGCCTTGTCGATCTGCGTGTACGGCGCGAAGCGCGTGCCGTGCGGTCCATAGCCATAGTGCGCCCAGTTGGCGCTGCCGTCGTTGACGGCCGCCACGGCATCTTGCCGCGGCTGCGACGTGGCCTCCAGCACGCCGTGCGGCTTGAACATGGCAGCGAAACCGGCCACCAGCACGACGGCAAACAGGGCGGCGAAACCGCGCGACTGGCCCGGACGCGCATGGCGCGCGCGCCCCGCCAGCCATGGATGCAGCAAGGCGGCGGCCAGGCCGATGACGAGGAATGGCGCCAGGCGCGGCACCATGGGCCAGAAGGCGAAGCCGATTTCCCACACGGCCCAGATCAGGGTGCCGACGACCAGCACGGCGACGACGGCGCTGGCCAGCCGCCTGCGGCGCAGGTACAGCACGCCGGCCAATATTAAACCGAGACCGGCCGGCAGGTAATACCAAGAACCGCCGAGGGTAATGAGTTCGATGCCGCCCGCCGCCAGGGCCAGGCCGGAAAGTCCCAGGAAGATGCCGAAAACCGCCAGGGCAATGCGCTTGCCCCTGGAGACGGGCGGGATCGCCGCCGCTCCATTCTTTGTTGTAGTGTCCATTTTTGATCCAAGACGCCTCCCCTGCCCAGGCAAACACGTCGGGGATGGCTGATTTTTTGAAACTACGTAGTGAAACTGTACTGTACGGTTTCATTTTATGCCGATTTTTGACGCAAGGAAAGAAAAATTGATAAGGGAGCTTGATTTTTGGCGGGGATGGGGTGTTGACGGCGACCAAGGGGTCAGAGCCGATGGGTCTGCCCCCCTTGTCAAATTACTCAGCCAGCGACGCCATGTCGATCACAAAACGATATCTGACGTCGCTCTTCACGACGCGCTCGAACGCCTCATTGATATCCTGGATGCGGATGATCTCGATGTCGGACACGATATTGTGCTTGCCGCAGAAATCCAGCATTTCCTGGGTTTCCTTGATCGAGCCGATCATGGAGCCGGACAGGCTGCGGCGCGCGCCCACCAGGCCGAAGGCGCTGATCGGCGGCACGGCGCCGTCCGGGATGCCGACGATGACCATGCTGCCGTCGACTTTCAGCAGGTTGATGTACTGGTTCCAGTCGATGGACGCGCCCACCGTGCAGATGATCAGATCGAACGTGCCGGCCAGCTTGCTGAACGTTTCCGCGTCGTTGGTGGCGTAGTAATGCGTGGCGCCCAGGCGCAGGCCGTCTTCGCGCTTCGACAAAGTCTGGCTCAGCACCGTCACTTCGGCGCCCATGGCGTGGGCGATCTTCACGCCCATGTGGCCCAGGCCGCCCATGCCCAGGATGGCGACCTGCTTGCCAGGGCCGGCCTTCCAGTGGTTCAGCGGCGAGTACAGGGTGATGCCGGCGCACAGCAGCGGCGCGGCCGCGTCCAGCGGCAGGTTGTCGGGAATCGACAGCACATAGCCTTCCTTGACGACGATGCTGTCCGAGTAGCCGCCCTGCGTGGCCGTCTTGCCATCCGCTTCGACGCCGTTGTAGGTCTGGATCAGGCCTGGCATGTACTGTTCCAGGTCCACGTTGCGCGTCTTGCAGGTGGTGCAGGAGTCGACGAAGCAGCCCACGCCCACGTGGTCGCCCACCTTGAACTTGCTCACATTGGCGCCAACGGCCGTGACGACACCGGCGATTTCATGGCCGGGCACCATGGGGAAGGCGGCGCCGCCCCATTCGTCGCGCGCCTGGTGGATGTCGGAGTGGCACACGCCACAGTATTTGATGGAGATGGCCACGTCGTCTGCGCGCGGGGCGCGGCGCTCGAACGTGAACGGTTGCAGTGCGGAAGTCGGGCCCAGTGCGGCGTAGCCTTTGGCGATGGTGGTCATGAAAACTCCTGTATCTATATGTGTGTGACGAGGGGGACGCCTGCCGTGCATGCGATTGCACAAGTGTGCCCGAGAAGCCGCCCCGCCGTTACCGCGATCCTGCAAGACCTTTGCACGATCCTCCAAATCTGCGTAAGATCAGCCCTTGCCCTCCCTCGCCTGACGCATACTGCCACCCATGCCTGCCCTGCTCCCGCCCCAAGACGAAATCGCCGCCCTGATCAGCCGCCACGCGCCGCGCACGGGCGACTACGCGACGGCCATCGGCCACCTCACCTTTCACCGCCAGTCGTCCGTCACGGAGTCCCTGTTCCACGCGGCGCGCCCCAGCGTGGCCATCATCGCGCAGGGGGCGAAGGACGTCACCCTGGGCACGGACACCTTCCACTACAGCCGCATGCAGTATCTGCTGACCTCCGTCGACCTGCCGGTGCAGGTGCGCGTGGTGGAAGCGAGCGTGGACAAGCCGCATCTGTGCGTGGTGCTGGGCATCGACATCGCCGACGTGGCCGCGCTGCTCGACAGCGAAAGCACCAGCGGCGGCGCGCAGCAGAAAATCCTCCCCGCCGCGCGCGGCATTTCCGTCAGCGACGTGTCGCCGGACCTGCTCGACGCCATGCTGCGCCTCGTGCGCCTGCTCGACAAACCGGCGGAAATCGCCGCGCTGGCGCCCTTGATCCGCCGCGAGCTGACCTACCGCCTGCTGAATGGCCCAGTGGGTGGGCGCCTGCGCCACATGGCGCTGGCCAGCAGCCAGTCGCACCAGGTGGCGCAAGCCATCGACTGGATCAAGCGGCATTACGCGCAGCCGCTGCGTATCGAACACCTGGCCGGCATGGCCAACATGAGCATGTCGTCGCTGCACCACCATTTCAAGGCGATCACCGCCATGACGCCGATGCAGTACCAGAAGCTGCTGCGCCTGCAGGAAGCGCGGCGCTTGATGCTGGTCGAGCAGATCGACGCGGGCACGGCCGGCTACCGGGTCGGCTACGCCAGCGAATCGCAGTTCAGCCGCGAATACAGCCGCCAGTTCGGCCGCGCGCCCATGCGCGACGTGGGCCAGGTGCGCGCGCAGCTGAGCGGCGCCGGTGCCAGCGCCAGTGCTGACCTGGCCTATTCCATCTTGCCGTAACCGCCGCCGCCCGGCGTCTCGATGACGAACACGTCGCCCGCCTGCATCTCCGTCTTGCCGATATGCGCCAGGTGCTCCAGCGTGCCGTCGCGCCGCTCGACGTAGTTGCGGCCCAGCGCGCCCGCCTCGCCGCCGGCCATGCCGAACGGCGGGTAAATCCGGTTGTTCGACAGGATGGCCGCCGTCATCGGCTCCAGGAAACGCACCCGGCGCACGCCGCCGTTGCCGCCGTGCCAGCGCCCCGCCCCGCCCGAACCTGCGCGGATGCTGTAGCTGTCCAGGCGCACGGGGAAGCGCCACTCGAGGATTTCCGGGTCCGTCAGGCGCGAATTGGTCATGTTCGTCTGCACCACGTCCGTGCCGTCGAAGCCGGGGCCGGCGCCCGAGCCGCCCGATATCGTCTCGTAGTACTGGTATTTCTCGCTGCCGAACGTGAAATTGTTCATCGTCCCCTGCGAGGCCGCCATCGCCCCCAGCGCGCCATACAGGGCATTCGTGATGCAGGTCGAGGTTTCCACGTTGCCCGACACGACGGAGGCCGGATACCGCGGGTTGAGCATGGAGCCGGGCGGGATGATCACGGTCAAGGGTTTCAGACAGCCGGCATTCAGGGGAATCTCGTCGTCGACCAGGGTGCGGAACACATACAGCACGGCCGCCATGCAGACGGCGGACGGCGCGTTGAAATTGTTCGGCAACTGGCTTGAGGTGCCGGTGAAATCGATGGTCGCGCTGCGCCCGGCCACGTCGACCCTGATCGCCACCTGGATGCGCGCGCCGTTGTCCAGGTCCAGCGCATAACTGCCATCCTTCAGGGTCGTGATGACCCGGCGCACGGCTTCCTCGGCGTTGTCCTGCACGTGGCCCATGTAGGCTTGCACGACCGGCAAACCGAAATGCGCGACCATCTTGCGCAATTCCTCGGCCCCCTTCTGGTTGGCCGCCGCCTGGGCGCGCAGGTCGGCCAGGTTTTGCCGGGGATTGCGGGCCGGCCAGCTGGCGCCCGCCAGCAGGGCCAGGGTGGCGTCTTCGCGCATCACGCTCGTGGCGCCGTCGACCAGCTTGAAATTGTCGATCAACACGCCCTCTTCCTCGATACGCGTGGAATCGGGTGGCATGGAACCGGGCGTGGTGCCGCCGATGTCCGCATGGTGGCCGCGCGAGCCGACATAGAACAGGATGGATTCCCCCTCCTCGTCGAAGACGGGCGAGATCACCGTCACGTCGGGCAAATGCGTGCCGCCGTGGTATGGATCGTTCAGCATGTACACGTCGCCCGGCCGCATGGCGCCCGCATTGCGCGTCATGACGGTACGGATGCTCTCGCCCATGGAACCCAGGTGCACGGGCATGTGCGGCGCATTGGCGATCAAGTGGCCTTGCGCGTCGAAGATGGCGCAGCTGAAGTCGAGCCGCTCCTTGATGTTGACGGAATGGGCCGTATTTTGCAGGCGCAGGCCCATCTGCTCGGCGATCGACATGAACAGGTTGTTGAAAATTTCCAGCATCACGGGATCGGCGTGCGTCCCGATGGCGTGCCGCTCGGGCAAGGCGGCGATCCTGCGCAAGATCAAATGGCCATGCGCCGTCACCTCCGCGCGCCAGCCCGGCTCGATGACGGTGGTGGCGTTGGCGTCGCTGACGATGGCCGGGCCGTCGATGGCGTCGCCGGGACGCAGGCTGTCCGCCGCATACAGGCCGCTGTCGCGCCACGCCCCCGCGCAATAGATCTGCACCGTGCGCAGCGGCGCCAGCGCGCCAGCGCGCGCCGCATGGACCGGCGCGGCCGGCTGGGGCGCATCGGATGCGCCGATGGCTTCCACGGAAATGGCCTCGACGATCAAGGCGCGCGTGGGCATGAGGAAGGAAAAGCGCTTCTTGTAGGCCGCTTCGAACTGCGCCTGCATGCCGGCGGCCGTGTCGAACAGCACGACGAGGGCCGTATCCGTGCCTTCATAGCGCAGGTGCACGCGCGACACCAGCGCGATGCGTTCCGCTGCCACGCCCTGGCGCAACAGGTCGCCGCGCGCCAGCGCGCCCAATTGCGCGACATCGCGCGCCAGATCCACGCCCAGCGGCGCCTCGATGGCCTGCTCGCGCATGGCGCTCTGGTCGGCCAGGCCCATGCCGTAGGCCGACATCACGCCCGCCAGGGCATGGATGAAGACCGTGCGCATGCCCAGCGCATCGGCCACCAGGCAGGCGTGCTGGCCGCCAGCGCCGCCAAAGCTGGTGAGCGTATATTCCGTGACGTCGTGACCGCGCTGCACGGAAATCTGCTTGATGGCGTTGGCCATGTTGCCCACGGCGATGGCGACATAGCCTTCTGCCACCTGTTCCGGCGTCGAGTTCACCGTGCGCGCCAGCGCCGCAAACTGGGCGCGCACCGTGGCCGCGTCCAGCGCTTCATTGGCGTCGGGGCCGAAGACACGGGGAAAGAAGTCGGGCTGCAGCTTGCCCAGCATGACGTTGCAGTCCGTGACGGCCAGCGGACCGCCGCGCCGGTAGCTGGCGGGACCGGGATTGGCGCCCGCGCTGTCCGGCCCCACCTTGTAGCGGGCGCCGTCGAAATGCAATATGGAGCCGCCGCCCGCCGCCACCGTGTGGATGCTCATCATGGGCGCGCGCATGCGCACGCCGGCGATCTGCGTCTCGAACACGCGCTCGAATTCGCCCGCGTAATGCGACACGTCGGTGGACGTGCCGCCCATGTCGAAGCCGATGACCTTGTCGAAGCCGGCCAGCGCGCTGGCGCGCACCATGCCGACGATGCCGCCGGCGGGGCCGGACAAAATGCTGTCCTTGCCCTGGAAGGCGCGCGCATCCGTCAAGCCGCCGTTCGACTGCATGAACTGCAGGTGCACGCCGGGCAGCTCCATCGCCAGCTGGTCGACGTAGCGGCGCAGGATCGGCGACAGATAGGCGTCGACCACGGTGGTGTCGCCGCGCGCCACCAGTTTCATCATGGGGCTGACCTCATGCGACACGGACACCTGCGTAAAGCCGGCTTCGCGCGCCAGCTGCGCCACCCGCGCCTCGTGCGCGTGATGGCGGTAGCCGTGCATCAGCACGATGGCGATGGCGCACACGCCGCGCGCATGGGCTTGTCCCAGCGCGGCGCGCGCGGCCGCCTCGTCGAGCGGCGTGACGACCTCGCCGTGGGCGCCCACTCTTTCATCGATCTCGATCACGTCGCCATACAGCAGTTCGGGCAGGATGATCTGGCGCGCGAACAGCTGCGGGCGGTTCTGGTAGGCGATGCGCAGCGCGTCGCGAAAACCGCGCGTGATGGCCAGCACGGTGGGCTCGCCCTTGCGCTCGAGCAGCGCATTGGTCGCGACCGTCGTGCCCATCTTGATGGCGCCCACCTGTTCGACGGGCAGCGGCGCGCCGGGCGCAAGCCCCATCAGCTGGCGCATGCCAGCCAGCGCCGCGTCGCGGTACTGGCCCGGGTTCTCCGACAGCAGTTTGAAGGTGGCCAGGCTGCCGTCAGGGCGGCGCGCCACGATGTCCGTAAAGGTGCCGCCCCGGTCGATCCAGAATTGCCAGTCCATCATCCTGCCCCCGTGCCTGTGTGAAATGCTAATGAGATGGCTATTGTAGCCGCCAAACAGGGGCGCGTTTCAGGCGTGCGCGCCTTGCCTTTCGTCCGCTTCGGCCTTATGTTGAAGACATGCTGACTAAGGGAATACGCTCCATGAACCTGATCGACTCCGCAACACCGCTGTATGCCATCGCCGAACTGCGCGCCATCGAACAATCGGCCATGCGCGAGCTGCCGCAAGGGCTGCTGATGCAGCGCGCGGGCCAGGCCGCCGCCAGTGCCGCCCTGAAGCTGCTGCACGCCCAGGAGGAAGGCGACGGCGCGGGCCACCGGCGCGTACTGGTGCTGGCTGGCCCCGGCGACAACGGCGGCGACGCGCTGGAAGCGGCCGCGCACCTGGCCGGCAGCGGCACCGAGGTGCTCGTCTGGCTGGCGCCCGAGGCGCAAGCCACGTCGCCCGAGCGCGAACAGGCGCTGAGCCGCGCGCGCAACAGCAGCGCGCGCTGCATGCAGGCGGCGACCAGCACGGCGTCGGCCGCGGTGGGCGCGGCGCCGTGGCACCTCGTCATCGATGGCCTGTTCGGCATCGGCGCGTCGCGCCCCCTGGATGGCGAATGCCGCGACATGGCGCAGCTGGTCAACAAGCTCGATTGCCCCGTGCTGGCGCTCGACGTGCCCAGCGGCCTGCACGCGGACACGGGCGCCATCGACGGCGTCGCCATCCGCGCCACGCATACGCTCACCTTCATCGGCGACAAGCCGGGCCTGCACACGGCGAATGGCCGCGACTATGCGGGCGAGGTGGAAGTGGCAAGCCTGGCCATAGCTCCTGCCCTGCTGCCGCCCGCCAGGGCCCAGCTGGGCGGCCTGCACCTGTTCGCCCGCCAGCTGCAGCCGCGCCGGCAAAACACGCACAAGGGCAGCTACGGCAGCGTGGCCATCATCGGCGGCGCGCAGGGCATGGCCGGCGCGCCCATCCTGGCGGCCCGCACGGCACTGCACGCGGGTGCGGGCAGAGTGTATATCGCGTTTCCCGACGCGCCGCCCGCGTTCGACAGCGGCCAGCCGGAACTGATGTGCCGGCACGCCAGGGATGTGGATTTCTCGGGCCTGCACTTCGCGGCGCTGGTGGCCGGTCCCGGCCTCGGCGACAAGGCCGGCACGGTGGAACTGCTGCTGCGGGCGTTCGAGAGCGACAGCCCGCTGCTGCTGGACGCCGATGCGCTCAACCTGATGGCGGCCGAACCGGAACTGCAATCGGCGCTGGCCGTGCGCACGGGCGCGGGGGCGACGATTCTGACGCCGCATCCGCTGGAAGCGGCGCGCCTGCTCGACATGACGGTGGCCCAGGTGCAGGCCGACCGCCTGGGCGCGGCGCGCCAGCTGGCGGCGCAGCTGGGCGTCATCGTGGTACTCAAAGGTTCGGGCACGGTGATCGCCGCGCCGGACGGCAACGTCGTCGTCAACAACACGGGCGGCCCCGCGCTGGCCACGGCCGGCACGGGCGACGTGCTGTCCGGCCTGTGCGGCAGCCTGCTGGCGCAGGGCTGGCCCGAATGGGAAGCGGCGCTGGGCGCCGTGTGGCTGCATGGCGCGGCCGCAGACGCGCTGGTGGCCGCAGGCAGCGGCCCGATCGGCCTGACGGCGGGGGAATTGATCCCGGCGATACGCAAGTTGATCAATGCCTTGTCGGCATAGTCAAAGCGTTATACCAACCGACCGGCCGCAATCGTGATGGTGCGGCCGCAGCGCGCCGCGATCGAACTGTCGTGCGTGACGAGCACCAGGGTCGAGCCGCGTTCGCGGTTCAGTTCGAACATCAGCTGGATCACGGCTTCGCCGGTGGCCGCGTCCAGGCTGCCCGTCGGCTCGTCGGCGAACAGCAGCGGCGGCTCCGTGACGAAGGCGCGCGCCAGCGCCACGCGCTGCTGCTCGCCGCCGGACAGGTATTTCGGATAGTGTTTCAATCGGCTGCCCAGGTTGACCCTGCCCAGCATCGCTTGCGCCTTGTCCTTCGCCTGCGGGTCGCCGCGCAGTTCCAGCGGCAGCATGACGTTTTCCAGCGCCGTCAGGTGGGCCAGCAGCTGGAAGGACTGGAACACGAAACCGAGCTTTTCCTTGCGGAAACCGGCGCGTCCGTCTTCGTCGAGAGCGAAGATATCGGTGCCGTCGAGGATGACCTTGCCCTCGCTGGGCGTGTCCAGGCCGGCCAGCAAACCCAGCAAAGTGGACTTGCCGGAACCGGAGGCGCCGACGATGGCCAGCGTCTCGGCCGTTTGCACGGTAAAATCGACGCGATGCAGGATGGTCAGCTCGCCATCGGCATCGGGTACGCGCTTGGCCAGCTGGACCACTTCGATGGCCGGCCGGGCATGTTGGCTGTCGGGTGTGGCGGGCCGCTGGGCCGCCGCGTCGGACGGGAGAAAACTGGTGGACGTCGCTTTAGGGAATTCGGGCATGCTGATCTATCTTAAAAAATTTCGTGAACAAATAAGTGTCAAGGGCGGTAACCGCCTGCGGCGGCGCACCCTGGCCTTGCTTCCTGCGGCAGCCCTGCTCCTGGTGTCAGGCATGACGAGCGCCTATTCTGCACCAAAAACGCTGCTGGTGCTCGGCGATAGCCTGTCGGCCGAATATGGGCTGGCACGGGGCACGGGCTGGGTGGCGCTGCTGGAACAGCGGCTGGCCGCGCAGAAGAACGACACGCGCATCGTCAACGCCAGCATCAGCGGCGAGACCACCAGCGGCGGCCGCGCGCGCCTGCCCGCCCTGCTGGCCAGGCACCAGCCCGACGTCGTGCTGATCGAACTGGGCGCCAATGACGGCTTGCGCGGCTTGCCCGTGGCGGCCGCCGAAGCGAATCTGCGCGCCATGGGCGAGGCGGCCAAAAAATCAGGCGCGCAGGTGGTACTGGTGGGCATGCGCATGCCGCCCAACTATGGCCGCGCCTATGGCGAGCAGTTTTATGGCGTATACGGCAAGCTGGCGAAGGAATGGAAGGCGCCTTTGGTCCCCTTCATGTTTGAAGGCATCGCCGACCAGCCGCAGCTGTTCCAGGCCGATCGCATGCACCCGAACGCGCAGGCGCATCCGACCATCCTGAAAAACATCTGGCCGCAACTGGCGCCGTTGCTGAAAGCCAAGTAGGCCGGCTCAGAAGCTCGCTCAATTTTCACCCCGTAGGCCGAACTGCCGGGGTCGGCCCCTGAGGGTCCGACCCCAGTCTTGCGCCCTTGGGTTAAACAAGGTTCACAACTCGCAGATAAAAAAATAGCCGCTCTGGGAGCGGCTATTTTTATGCGTGGAAACTAAATCTTACGGCGCTTCCGGTGCCGGGGCGGCTGGGGCGGTGACCGGCTTGACGATCTTCACCTTGGCCTTGGCTTTCAGGTACTCGACGTAATCGAACATTTCCTGCTGTGCCAGGATGCCGCTGATCTGGTCTTTCTCTTGCTGGCGGCGCGCCGCGTCCACTTGCGCCGGCTGCTGCACCTTGGCGATGCGGTAGATGCCGTAGCCCAGGGCTGGCAAGTCCACGCCCACGTAGGCTGGCAGCTTGCTCGTGTCCGCTTTCATGACTTGCGCGATGGCGGCACGGTTGATGCCGTCAAGCTTGCTGCGCGACACCCATTGCGCCGCGCCGAAACCGCTCGCGTCACCCGAGGCTTTCAAGGCGGCCAGCTTGGCTTCGCCCGCTTTCTTCGCCAGCTTTTCCGCTTCTTCCATGGTCACGCGCTGGCGGATCATGGCTTCGACGTCGGCCAACGGACGCTTCGAGGCTGGCTTGAACTCCACCACGCGGCCGGCGATCAGCACGTTCGGTGCGACGGTGACGGCTTCCGTGTTGCGCTTGTCTTTCAGCGAGTCGTTCGAGAAGATGGCGGTCAGGAACTTGGCATTGTTGAACGGCGCCGTGCCCAGTGCCGGCGACGGCGTGCGCGACAGGTTGGCGACGGTTTCCACTTTCAGTTTCAGCTTGTCGGCCACCGGTTTCAGGCTGTCCGATTGCTCGTAGACCGTGTTGGTGAACGTTTCCGCCATTTCCGAGTATTTCTTGGCAGCAAATTGCTTGCGCAGGTCGGCCGTGATTTCGCCGCGCACTTCATCGAGCGCACGCACGTGCTCTGGCTTGAGCGAAGTGACGGTCAGGATGTGGAAGCCGAAATCGGAAGCGACGACATCGCTGATTTCGCCTTGCTTGAGTTTCGATACGGCGTTCAGCAGCGGCGTTGGCAAACCGTCCTTGCCGATCACGCCCAGGTCGCCGCCCTGTTCCGCGGAGGCAGGGTCTTCCGACTTGGCCTTGGCCACGGCGGCAAAGCTGGCAGGCGCCTTGCGCACGTCGGCCAGGATGGCTTCGGCCTTGGCCTTGGCGGCGGCCTTGTCGGCGGCCGAGGCGTCTTTCTTGACGGCTACGAGGATGTGGCTGGCCTGGCGCGCTTCTGGCGTCGTGTAGGCTTTCTGGTTCTTCGCGTAATAGGCCGTCACGTCGGCGTCGCTGACGTCGACCTGCTCGCCGGCGGCGCTGTCGTCCAGCACGACGTATTCGACCTTCGCTTGTTCCGGGATCTCGAAGAACTTGCCGTTCTTGTCATAGAACGCCTTGATCATGGCGTCCGTCACTTTGACTTCCGGCACGTACTGGGCGATCGGCAACAGCAGTTCCTGCACTTCACGCTCTTCCGAGGTGATGTCGGACAGGCGCTTGGAGACGGTGTTCGGCGCGAAGGCGGTGCCTTGCACGGCGCCGGCCAGTTGCTGCAGGGCCAGGTCGCTGCGGCGGCGCGCATCGTACATCTGCGGCGTCATCCCTTGGGCGGCCAGCATGGCCTTGTAGCGTTCCAGGTCGAATTTACCGTCCGGCAAGGTCAAGCCAGGGATTTCCAGCACTTCCTTTTGCAGCACGGCATCGCTGATGACCAGGTGGCTACGGCCCACTTCGGCGGCCACGGCGCGCTCGGCGATCAGGTTGTCGAGGATGCTCTGGCGCGCTTCCGGCGTGTCAAACATTTTCTGGTCGAACTGCTCGCCCATCATCTGGCGGTAGCGGTCGATCTGCTGGCGTTGCGCTTCTTCATATTGCTGCTGCGTGATGACCTGGTCGCCGACCTTGGCGATGGTGTTCGCGCCGTCGCCGAAGCTTTGGTAGCCGCTGATACCGACCAGTGCAAAAGACGGGACGATGACCAGCATCAAGAGAAACTGCATCAAGCGTCGATGGGTACGAATAAATTCAAACATGGTCAGCCAATTCGGGATGAGTGGATCACTATAAAAAAAGGCGAACATGCGTTCGCCTTGATTTCTTCGGCGGAATGGACGGGACAGATGTCCACTTCCCCTTTAGATTCAACAACTTGGCGCTGGAACTAAAGCAGGATTCTGACGCCCAAGCCATTATCTCCTGATTCTACAATGCCCATAGCGCTATAGCAAGAGTAAATCAGGGCGCGCGCCCCGCCCTGGCGCCGCATGGACGGCAAGGCGCCAGGCGCAGGCATTTAAGCCGGCGCGGCTTAAAGCGAATGTAAACGCCGGCGTTTTTATTCAAAACGGCACGATGGGATTTTAAAAGCAGGCGCGCCGAGATAATCTGGCGCTGGAAAAGAAAAACCCGCGCTACTTATTCAGCAGCGCGGGCTTCTATATTCTGGCGGAGCGGACGGGACTCGAACCCGCGACCCCCGACGTGACAGGCCGGTATTCTAACCAACTGAACTACCACTCCTTGAGAGCGTATTTTTTTGGCGGAGCGGACGGGACTCGAACCCGCGACCTCCGACGTGACAGGCCGGCATTCTAACCAACTGAACTACCACTCCGAAAAATACACTGTACTGCTTGCATTTGCATCCAGGGTTGCGATTCGTCGAACTTCAACCCTGAAATCGCGGCACCCGGAGGCGCCGCCAAATGTTTCCGGTGATTGTCACCTCACCGAAGTCCGTTAGTTTACAGCATCCTTCAAAGCTTTACCAGCTTTAAATTTTGGAACTTTTGCTGCTTCGATCGTGATCGCTTCTTTGGTACGCGGATTGCGGCCGGTACGCTCAGCGCGTTCGCTGACCGAGAAAGTGCCAAAACCAACCAGCGTCACGCTGTCGTTGTTTTTCAAAGTTTCCGTCACGCCGCCGATAACAGCGTCGAGTGCGCGCGCAGCGGCGGCTTTGGAAATGTCAGCTTTTTCAGCAATGTGGTCGATCAATTCAGTCTTGTTCACTAGCATCCCCAATTACAAAGGTATAAAACGTTTACCGTATCGTTGCGGCACTTTTGGCACCACAGCTGTCCGGCGAAAAAAATGTGCAGGCGTATTAAACAAGCCACACTGTATATGTGTCAAGCGCTTTGGGGGCGCAATTCACGTTTCAATATAAAACAAGCGCTCTAAAAGCGCTTGTTTGGGGAAAACAGGGGTAAAACGTTAGTGTTTTACCACCTCGCCAGCCACGTCAGGCTTGGCCGCGGCGGCCGTGACAGCCTCCACAGCAGCGACGTCCGCCAACGCTTCAGGCATGCGTTCGAGGGCGATTTCCAGCACTTTGTCGATCCAGCGCACGGGCACGATCTCCAGCTTGTTCTTGACGTTGTCCGGAATGTCGGCCAGGTCTTTCACGTTTTGCTCTGGAATCAGGACCGTCTTGATGCCGCCACGGTGGGCCGCCAGCAGCTTTTCCTTCAAGCCGCCGATCGGCAATACTTCGCCGCGCAAGGTGATCTCGCCCGTCATCGCCACGTCGGCGCGCACGGGGATGCCCGTGAAGACCGACACCATGGCCACCGTCATGGCCGCGCCAGCCGAAGGACCGTCCTTCGGTGTCGCGCCTTCCGGCACGTGGATGTGGATGTCGCTCTTCTCGAACACGTCCGCCTTGATGCCCAGGCGCTGTGCCCGGCTGCGCACCACCGTGCGGGCCGCCTCGATCGACTCTTTCATGACGTCGCCCAGGGTACCCGTGCGGATGATGCCGCCCTTGCCCGGCATCGACACGGCTTCGATGGTCAGCAGATCGCCGCCCACTTCCGTCCATGCCAGACCGACCACCTGGCCCACCTGGTTTTCTTTCTCGGCGACACCGAAATCATAGCGGCGCACGCCCAGGAATTTATCCAGGTTCTTCGAGTTGACGATGACTTTCTTGTCGGATTTCTTCAGCAGCAGCATCTTCACCACCTTGCGGCAGATCTTCGACACTTCACGCTCGAGCGAACGCACACCGGCTTCCCGCGTGTAGTAGCGGATGATGTCGCGCAGGGCCGACTCGGCCACCGAGATTTCCTCTTCCTTCAAGCCATTGTTCTTGATCTGCTTCGGCAGCAGGTAACGCTGCGCGATGCTGGTCTTCTCGTCTTCCGTGTAACCGGACAGACGGATCACTTCCATGCGGTCGAGCAAGGCTGGCGGAATGTTGTACGAATTCGACGTGGCCACGAACATCACGTCGGACAAGTCGAAATCGACTTCGATGTAATGGTCGGAGAACGTGTGGTTCTGTTCCGGATCGAGCACTTCCAGCAGGGCCGACGAAGGATCGCCACGGAAATCGGCGCCCATCTTGTCGACTTCATCGAGCAGGAACAAGGGATTGCGCACGCCGACTTTCGACAGCGATTGCAGGATCTTGCCCGGCATCGAGCCGATGTAGGTGCGGCGGTGGCCGCGGATCTCGGCTTCGTCGCGCACGCCGCCCAGGGCCATGCGCACGAACTTGCGGTTCGTCGCGCGGGCGATGGACTGGCCCAGCGAGGTCTTGCCGACGCCCGGAGGACCGACGAAGCACAGGATAGGCGCTTTCAGCTTGTCGACGCGCTGTTGCACCGCGAGGTATTCCAGGATGCGTTCCTTGACCTTGTCGAGGCCGTAGTGGTCGCCTTCGAGCACTTTTTCCGCATTCGACAAATCGTTATTGACCTTGGATTTCTTTTTCCAAGGCAAATTGACCAGGGTATCGATGTAGTTGCGCACGACGGTGGCTTCGGCCGACATCGGCGACATCAGCTTGAGCTTTTTCAACTCGTTGGTGGCCTTGTCGAGCGCTTCCTTCGGCATCTTGGCCGAGGCGACTTTTTTCTCCAGCTCGTCGAGGTCGGCGCCATCTTCGCCCTCGCCCAGTTCTTTCTGGATCGCCTTGACTTGCTCGTTCAGGTAGTACTCGCGCTGCGACTTTTCCATCTGGCGCTTGACTCTGCCGCGGATGCGCTTTTCCACCTGCAGGATATCGAGCTCGCCTTCGAGCTGACCCAGCAAGTGCTCGAGGCGCTTGGCCACGCTGAAAATTTCCAGGATGACTTGCTTTTGCTCCAGCTTCAGGGGCAGGTGCGCAGCCACCGTGTCGGCCAGGCGGCCGGCATCGTCGATGCCCGACAGCGAAGCGAGGATTTCGGGAGGGATTTTCTTGTTCAGTTTGACGTACTGGTCGAACTGCTGCACGATCGCGCGGCGCATGGCTTCGACTTCCGACTCGTCGCCTGGCTCGGACTCGAGCGGCGTCAGGTCGGCGATGAAATGCGTCGGCGCATCGCTGATATGGTTGATACGGGCACGCTGCGCGCCTTCGACCAGCACCTTGACGGTGCCATCGGGCAGCTTCAGCATTTGCAAGATATTGGCGACACAGCCAATTTCATAGATATCCGAAGGAGACGGCTCGTCCTTCGCGGCTGCTTTTTGAGCGGCAAGCATGATGCTCTTGCCCTGCTCCATCGCAGCTTCCAGTGCCTTGATCGACTTTGGACGGCCAACGAACAGCGGTATCACCATATGCGGGAAAACGACGACATCCCGCAACGGCAATAACGGCAGTTGAGTTTGCTCAGTTAATTTGGAAGTTGTCATGGCGTACCTTATAGAAAGCGTGTTTACGATGTTGGCGCTCGCTGCCAAAACACAAGACCGGCGAGAATAAATAATTCTGTGAAACAAACATAAAGTCTATTTCGCAAAACACACCCGCATGACGGTAACAAATGCGGTCTCAACAGTAAAAAAAGCCACGCGCAGCTAAGCGCCGCGAGTGGCTTTACGATTGAAGCCTGCACTCATTGATTTAAATTGTACTGCCATGCATTAAGGAATCAAAACCCTTTTTATGCATTTGTCTCGGCAGTTTTCAATTTTCTCCGGAGGCTTTGGCAGCCTCTTGATAAATCAACAAAGGTTTGGCGCCGCTGGTGATGGTATTTTCGTCGATGACGACCTTCACCACATTTTGTTCGCTCGGCAGTTCGTACATGACGTCAAGCAAAGCATGTTCCAGGATGGAACGCAGGCCACGGGCGCCGGTCTTGCGCGCCAGCGCCTTCTTGGCGATCGCATGCAGGGCGGCCGGACGAATCTCCAGTTCCGCGCCTTCCATCTCGAGCAGCTTCGAATACTGCTTGATCAGCGCATTCTTCGGCTCGACGAGTATCTGGATCAGCGCCTCTTCCGTCAATTCCGCCAGGGTGGCGATGACGGGCAGACGCCCCACCAATTCCGGGATCAGGCCGAACTTGACCAGGTCTTCCGGTTCCGCTTGCAGCATCAGTTCGCTGGCCGAGCTTTGCGACTTGCTGCGCACGGTGGCCGAGAAGCCGATGCCGCTCTTTTCGGAACGGTTGGCGATCACTTTCGACAGGCCGTCGAAGGCGCCGCCGCAGATGAACATGATGTTGGTCGTGTCGATCTGCACGAAATCCTGGTTCGGGTGCTTGCGGCCGCCTTGTGGCGGCACGGAAGCCATCGTGCCTTCGATCAGTTTCAACAAGGCTTGCTGCACGCCCTCGCCCGACACGTCGCGCGTGATGGACGGATTGTCGGACTTGCGCGAAATCTTGTCGATCTCATCGATGTAGACGATGCCGCGCTGGGCTTTCTCGACGTCATAGTTGCAGCTCTGCAGCAGCTTCTGGATGATGTTTTCCACGTCCTCACCCACGTAACCGGCTTCGGTCAGGGTGGTGGCGTCGGCGATCACGAACGGCACGTTGAGCATGCGCGCCAGGGTCTGCGCCAGCAGGGTCTTGCCCGAGCCGGTAGGACCGACCAGCAAGATGTTGCTCTTGGCCAGTTCGATGTCGTCTTTCTTGCCCAGGTGCTTGAGGCGCTTGTAATGGTTGTACACCGCTACCGACAGGATGCGCTTGGCAGTCTGCTGGCCGATCACGTACTGATCGAGCAAGGCGGCAATTTCTTGCGGCGTCGGCAGGTCGGATTTGCTACCGGTCACCGTCTCGATGCTCGACGTTTCATCACGGATGATGTCGTTGCACAGGTCGATGCACTCGTCGCAAATGAAGACGGACGGGCCGGCGATGAGTTTTTTCACCTCGTGCTGGCTTTTGCCGCAGAACGAGCAATACAGTAATTTTTCGCCGCTAGAGGATTTTTTGTCTGACATAAGGCATTTTGGTTGGAACTGCATTAACAATATTGCAAAATCGCAAGCCGGATGATGGTTGCCGCCCGTTAAGGCAACTCCCCATGGCGCAAGTCAACAACGTGCACAAGCTCCATGCTACCCGAAATAAAAGCGAAACGCCCGAACGTTTGAGCGCCCGGGCGTTTACTTACAACCTTAGCAATACCGGTAGGGGCTCATCAAGCGCGGCTGGTCAACACTTTGTCGATCAAACCATACTCAACGGCCTCGTCGGCGGACATGAAACGGTCGCGGTCGGTGTCCTTGGCGATCTGTTCGATCGACTGGCCCGTGCGCTCGGCCATGATGCCGTTCAAGCGGGTGCGCAGGTAAAGGATTTCCTTCGCCTGGATCTCGATATCGGACGCCATGCCTTGCGAACCACCGGACGGCTGGTGAATCATGATGCGCGAGTTCGGCAGCGAGAAACGCTTGCCCTTGGCGCCAGCGGCCAGCAGGAAAGCGCCCATCGAAGCGGCCATGCCCGTGCACAAGGTCGAGACGTCCGGCTTGATGAACTGCATGGTGTCGTAGATGGCCATGCCGGCCGAGACCGAACCACCTGGCGAGTTGATGTAGAGCGAGATTTCCTTTTCCGGATTTTCGCTTTCCAGGAACAGCAGCTGGGCGACGACCAGGTTGGCCATCTGGTCATTGACCGGGCCGACCATGAAAATCAAGCGTTCCTTCAGCAGGCGCGAGTAAATATCATACGAGCGCTCGCCGCGACCGCTTTGTTCCACCACCATCGGCACCAGGCCGAGCATCTCTGTTTCCAGCGCTGGATTACGGTTCATACCTGTCATTTCATTTCCTTGTGAAGCAGTTAGGGGATACTGCCCTTGCCTTTCAGCAAGGACAGTATCCGGATACCAACTGGTTTACGCTTGTGCGTTGCTTCCCATCAGTTCGTCGAAAGCAACTGCTTTCGTCGTGACTTTCGACAGGCCCAACACGTAGGTGACGACGTTTTCTTCCAATACAAGGGCTTCGATCTCACCCAGACGACGACGGTCGCTGTAGTAGTACTTCAGCACTTCGCGTGGATCTTCGTAGCTTTGGGCGAAATCTTCGATCTGCGCCTTGACTTGCTCAGGCGTCGCCTGCAGCTTGTTGTCGCCCACCAGTTGCGACAGGATCAGGCCCAGGCGTACGCGACGCTCGGCTTTTTCCGCGAACAGTTCTGCTGGGAAAGGCACGTCCTTGACGTTCATGCCGCGCTGCGCCATGTCCTGGCGGGTCATTTCGGCCAGGCGCTCGGAATCCTGGGCGATCAGCGTTTTTGGCACTTCCAGCTCAGCAACTTTGATCAGCGCGTCCATGACGGCTTCCTTGTTGCGCGCTTTCACGCGGCCAGCGACTTCGCGTTGCAGGTTGACTTTGATGTCTTCGCGCATTTTGGCCAGGTCGCCATCGGCAACGCCCAGCGACTTGGCGAATTCGGCATCGACTTCCGGCAGGTGCGCCCATTCCAGCTTTTGCAGGGTGATGGTGAACGAGGCGGTTTTGCCGGCCACGTCCTTGCCATGGTAGTCCTCAGGGAACGACAATGGGAAAGTCTTGGACTCGCCCACTTTCAGGCCCAGGGTCGCTGCTTCGAATTCCGGCAGCATGCGGCCTTCGCCCAGCACGAAAGCGTAGCCTTCAGCTTTGCCGCCTGGGAATTCAACGCCGTCGATCGAGCCGACGAAGTCGACGGTCACGCGGTCGCCGTTGGCAGCGATCGGTTCACCGCCGTCGCCGTGTTCGCCAGCTTCGCCCTTGGTGTGGAAGTGCACGCGCTGCTTGCGCAGGATGTCGATGGTCTTGTCGATTTCGGCTTCCGACACGTCGGCTTGCACGGTTTCGATTTCAACGGCCGTCAGGTCGCCGATGGCGACTTCCGGATACACTTCGAACGTGGCGTCGAAAGCCAGCTGGCCTTCGGCTGCTTCTTCTTTCGGCACGATGTTCGGGAAACCGGCCACGCGCAGGTTGTTTTCGTTGGCGGCGTCGTTGAACGCGCGGCCGACTTTGTCGTTCAGCACTTCCGATTCAATTTGGTAGCCGTATTGTGCTGCGACCATTTTCAACGGCACTTTGCCCGGACGGAAGCCCGGTGCCTTAGCCGTACGGGCTTGCACTTTCAGGCGCTTCTCAACTTCCGTGCGGACGTCCGTCAGCGGGAAGGAGATCGTGATACGACGTTCGAGTTTGCCCAAGGTTTCGACTGCAGTTGCCATGTAAAAAATCGTCCAAAAAATAAACACTGTTGGTGCGAGAAAAGAAGACCCGACCCCTTGCGCCATCGCTGGCGGCAAGACATGGGTCCAGCTTCACTCGCTCGCATATTCATCTGTAAAAGCACTGCAAGCAGGACAATGGACCTGGTCTACCCGGCTGAGGGAAAACCCGCACCAGGCACCAAACAATCCGCCGCTTCCAGTACTGCGACAGGGCTCCGAGCGTCCAGCCTTGCTTCTAAGTAAATGCAGGGCCGGCCATCATTCGGTAAAGCGTGGCATTATAACAAAGGACTTCGGGAAAGTGGCTGGCTTTGCAGCCCGGCCACAGAGGATACCAGCGGCGGCGAACGAATCGCCACAGCCTGGATGGCCCTGTCTTTACTCTTGCCCCGGCATTCTCTATTTCGCCAGAGACAGGCTTTCCAGCCTGCTTCGTTCATTAGTATATGCGAACTGTCGCCCCGTCCGAAACAAAGAAATGCGCTCTTGGCGAAGATTTCGGGCAAAAAACCTTTGATTTACCTCAATTTGGCCATTTTTCAGGCAAACCTGAGCCACTCCCGCCCTCTCCAAGTGAATTTAATGGAGAAAACAGCATGCACGATAGCGGACCCGACAGGTGACTGTGCCCACCCTGCGCGCCGCAGCACCGGACGCGGACGTGCTGGCAGCTGCGGAAACGGCGCTGGTGACGCACCGCGCCTTTGGCGACAGCGGCCATATCCGCGACCAGATGGCCATCGCCTGCTGGCGGCGCTTGCACAAGCTGGGCAGCACCCTGCCCGAGGCGGAAAGCCTGGCCAGCCGGCTCGACGCGGCAACGCCAGCGCGCCGGCGCCAGCTGCTGGGCGACACGGTGCTGCGCTATGCCGTCCAGCACGCCATGGGCCAGCTGCACCTGGGCGACGCGCATGGCTTGCCCTTGCCGCAATGCGCGGCGCTGTTCCAGGCGGCCGGCGCACACCTGGATACGGGCCGGCCCGGCGGGCCGCTGACCGCCCACTTGCCGCCCATGGCGCGCCTGCACGAGGGGCGCGCCATGGACGGGGACGACGCCGAAGCCGATACCGAAACAACAACCTATATATGGCATGCCTGGCGGGAAGACACGCCGTATGCGCGCGCCTTCCTTGCCGTGATGGACGACAACTACGGCGCGCCACTGGCCACGCCCACGCCCCAGGAGCGGACCCTGCTGCGCCGCGGACTGCGGCTGCTGGAAACCTTGTTGCCCCGCCTGACGGCCAGCGCGCTTTCTCACGTACAACTGATCGCCCTGTTTCCCAAGCGGGGCATGTGGCGCGGCAAGGCGTCCAGCTCGCAATTTCACATCAATGGCAGCGTCTTCCTGAACCAGGAACTGATCGGCAATCCCTGGTGGCTGGCCGAGCACTTGCTGCACGAAGCGCTGCAGCAGAAACTGTACGACTTCCGTCACGGCCACAGCCTGCTGGCGCCCGGCTATGCGCGCGAGGACGGCGCCAGTATCTGCCCATTGTGGAATGCGCCCGATGACGACGGCAATCAGTACTGGGATGCCCACCGCACCCTGGCAGCCTTCCATGTGCATGTCCACCTGGCCTTGCTGTGCCTGCTGGCCGAGCGGCAGGAAGCGGCGCTGGCGCCCCGGTATGGCCCCATCGGCCAGCACATGAGCGGCAGCCGGCGCGCCATCGACCGCGCCCGCTACCTGGGCGAGCAATTGCAAGGCACCATCTGGCAGGAACTGGGAGCGGCCGGGCGACAGATGACGCACTGGCTGCTCGATGTGCTCGACGCGCTCGACACGCAACGGCGTCCGAACGGCGCCACCCTGCATTTGCTGCTCGACCTGTACGCGCGCCAGAGCGGCCAGCTCGACACCTATCTGGCGCAGCAGCCGCCGCCCCGCGGCGACACGCTGGCCGCGCAGGTGGAGCGGGAGGTGGCGATGACGCGCGAGGCGCTGCGCCTGCTGGACGAGGAGCTGCCGCCATCGATGGGGGCGCAAGGGCAAAACTGGCCGCAGGCACGGCAACGCGTCTTGCGGGCGCTCTGGCCGCTGGCGCAAGATAATACGGTAATGGAAAGAAAAGGCTACCCGCAGGCACAGGCGCTGATTGCGCAGATGGTGCAACAGTCAAGCAGGCAACTGGGCGCACTCGGCGCACTCGCTGGATGACTACCCTGGAGAGTATCTTGATGGTGCTGCACGTCCGGGCTGGAACAACCCGGATTGGTGCGGATGGGGAGACTCGAACTCCCAAGCCGAAGCACTGGCTTCTAAGACCAGCGTGTCTACCAATTCCACCACATCCGCATTTTTACTCGCATTTCTACTACTTCGCACTGCTTGCCACAGCCTGCTCCCCTGATTTTAACAACTCGGGAGCGATCTGGCTACCGTGGGCTGATTGAGCAAGCCCGCCGCAATGCAAAGGCGGCATTCTACTGGATTTCCCAGAGGAATGCCGCCTTTTTTATGCCTGCACCCTGGCGCTGGCTCCTAGCCTTCTTTTACGATTACCGGCTCCGGCTTCCTGACCCGGAACCAGGCCGCATACAGGGCCGGCAGGAACAGCAGGGTCAAGGCCGTCGCGAGGATCAGGCCGCCCATGATGGCCACCGCCATCGGCCCCCAGAACACCGAGCGCGACAAGGGGATCATGGCCAGCGCGGCAGCTGCCGCCGTCAGCACGATGGGGCGGCAGCGGCGCACGGCCGAGTCGATGATGGCGTCCCATGGCGCCGAACCATCGTTGATGTCTTGCTCGATCTGGTCGACAAGGATCACCGAGTTGCGGATGATCATGCCGAACAGCGCGATGACGCCCAGGTTGGCCACGAAGCCCAGCGGACGGTGCAACAGCAGCAAGGCAAACGCGGCGCCCGCCACGCCCAGCGGTCCCGTCAGGAAGACCAGCAGGGAGCGCGAGAAACTGTGCAGCTGCAGCATCAGCAAGGTGAAGATAATAAAAATGGCCAGCGGCAGGTTGGCCGCAATCGACGCTTCCGCCTCGCCGCTGTCGGCCGCCACGCCTTTCACGGTGATGCGATAGCCGGCCGGCATTTTGGCCCGCAAGGCGTCGAGCTGCGGCGCCAGTTGCGTCGAGACCGTCGCGCCCTGGATGCCGTCGACCACGTCCGATTGCACGGTAATGGCCCATTCACGCTTGTCGCGCCAGACCACGCCCGGCTCCCACACGAAATGCGCGCGGGCCAGCTGCGAGATGGGCACCGACTTGCCCGTCGCCGTCGGGATATTCGTGTCGTTCAGCACGGAAATCGTCGCCCGCTCTTCCAGGGGCTGGCGCACCTGGATATCGATCAGCTTGTTGTCTTCGCGGAACTGGCCGATGACGGTGCCCGACAGGATCGTATTGGCCGCCTGCATCACGGTTTTCGACGTGACGCCCAGCGCGCGCATCTTGTCCTGGTCCAGGTCCAGGCGCAGCACTTTCACCGATTCATTCCAGTTGTCATTGACGCCCAGGGTGTTCGGATTGGCGCGCATGATGTCCTTGACCTGGTCGGCGATGGCGCGCACACCGGCCACCTCCGGCCCCGTGACGCGAAATTGCACGGGATACGGCACGGGCGGTCCGTTCGGCAACAGTTTTACGCGGCCCCGCACTTCCGGGAAGTCCTTCTTGAAGACATCGACGATTTGCTGGCGCAGGCGTTCGCGGTCGGCCAGGCTCTTCGGCAACACCACCACTTGCGACACGTTGGTCTGCGGGAAGATCTGGTCCAGCGGCAGGTAGAAACGGGGACTGCCCGTGCCCACATAGCTGGTCACGCTTTCCACGCCGTCGAGCTTGCCCACAAAAGCCTCGAATTTCTTCACCTGTTTCTCGTTCGCGGCAAACGTCGTGCCTTCGGGCGACCACAGCTCCACCATCAGTTCGGGACGGCTGGAATCGGGGAAGAATTGCTTCTCGATAAAGTTAAAGCCGTAAATACCCAGCGCAAAGATGGCCAGGGTGGCGGCGATCGTCGTCTTGCGCCACTCCACGCACCAGGTGACGGCGCGGCGGAAGCGGCGGAAGTTGGGCGTGTCGAACAATTCATGGTCGTTGTGCGCGTGCGGCTTGACCTTCAACAGGACATAGCCGATGTAGGGCGTGAACACGACGGCCACCACCCACGAGATGATCAGGGCCAGCGCATTGACGGAGAACAAGGAGAACGTATATTCGCCGGCCGCCGACTTGGCCAGGCCGATGGGCAAGAAGCCCGCCACCGTGATCAGGGTGCCCGTCAGCATCGGCATGGCCGTCGACGTGTAGGCGAACGTGGCCGCGTCGAAACGCGACATGCCCTCTTCCATCTTGCGCACCATCATCTCGACGGCGATGATGGCGTCATCGACCAGCAAGCCCAGCGCGATGATCAGGGCGCCCAGCGAAATCTTGTGCAAATCGATGTCGAGCAGGCGCATGAACAGGAAGGTGACGGCCAGCACCAGCGGGATGGTCAGCGCCACCACCAGGCCCGGCCGCACGTCGATGCGCAGCGGCTTGGTGTGCAAGCCCAGCGCGACAAAGCTGACGGCCAGCACGATCAGGATGGCTTCGATCAGGGTATGCACGAACTCGCCCACGGAGGCGGACACGGCTTCCGGCTGGTTCGACACGCGCTGCAGTTCTATGCCGACCGGCAATTCGCTCTTCATGCGCGTGACGGTCGCCTGCAAGGCCTTGCCCATGTCGATGATATTGCCGCCCTTTTCCATCGACACGCCCAGGCCGATCACTTCCTTGCCGTTGAAACGCATCTTGTCCTTCGGCGGATCGACGAATTCGCGTTTCACGGTGGCAAAGTCGCCGAGGCGGAAGGTGGTGCCGTTGGCGCGCAATTCCAGGTTTTCCAAGTCCTTGACGGTCAGCATGGCGCCCGTCACGCGCACTTGCAGATTGTCCGTCGGCGTCACCAGCACGCCCGTGGCGTTGATGCTGTTTTGCTCGGACAATTGCTGCACGATGGCGTCGAACGGAATGCCCAGCTGGGCAAATTTCTTGTGAGAAAAGATGATATTGATCTTTTCATCTTGCACGCCGAACAGTTCCACCTTCGACACCTGCCCCACGGCCAGCAGCTCCTGGCGCACCTTGTCCGCGTAATCCTTCATTTCCGCGTAGGTAAAACCGTCGCCGGACAGGGCGAAGATGGAGCCATACGTGTCGCCGAACTCGTCATTGAAGAACGGGCCCACGACGCCGGACGGCAAGGTGCCCTTGATGTCGCCGATCTTCTTGCGCACCTGATACCAGGCGGCGGCCGTTTCCTTGGGCGGCGCCGATTCGCGCAGCTCCAGCAGGATCAATGTCTCGCCCGGCTTCGAATAACTGGTGATTTCATTGATGTACGGCGTTTCCTGCAGCTTCTTTTCCAGCTTGTCCGTCACCTGCTCGGCCATCTGCAAGGCGGTGGCGCCGGGCCAGTACGCCTGCAAGACCATGGCGCGGAAGGTGAACGGGGGATCCTCATCCTGGCCCAGGCTGGCATAGCTGAGCATGCCGCCGATCAGCAGCACGGCCATCAGGTAACGCGTCAGCGGAATGTGTTCGAGGGCCCAGCGCGACAGATTGAAGCCGCCCTTCATTTGGCGCCCCCCACGCTGACGGCGGCAGCGGCCACATCGGGCTTGCTGGCCAGCTCGGCGCCGAGGATGGTCACTTTCTGGCCAGGCTTGAGCAGGTTGACGCCGGCCGTGACCACCGTCTGGCCCGCTTTCACGCCCGAGGTCAGCAGCAATTCATTGCCCGCCACGCCGCCCACCGTCACCGGCACGCGCTGCACGGCGCCGTTTTCCACCACCCACACGGAACTTTGCGACTTTTCATTGAACAGGGCCGTCAGCGGCACCTTGATCTGCGGCGTGGCCGTCTGCGAGGCGAACTGCACCACGGCCGTCATGCCCAGGCGGGCCTGCGGCGCGTCCGGGATGCTGACCTTGGCCAGATAGGTGCGCGTGGCGGCATCGGCCACGGGCGACACTTCGCGTATCTTGCCCGGCAAGCCCTGTTTCGGGTCGGCCCACAGGCGTACGACCACATCCTTGACGCCGCGCAAGGTTTCCACCTTGTCTTCAGGAATGCCGATCACGACTTCCTTTTCGCCGCTCCTGGCCACTTGCACCACGGGTGTGCCGGGCGCCACCACCTGCCCCACTTCGGCCTCGATGCGCGTGACGACGCCATCGACGTCAGCCAGCAAGCTGGCGTAGCCGGACTGGTTCGCCTGGCCCCGGTACAGGGCCTGGGCCGCTTCCACGTTCGCCTGCGCCGCCTTGTAGGTGGCTTCCTTGCCGTCGAGCACGGCCTGGCTGACGAAATTTTTCTCGCGCAAGTCCTGGTAGCGCTTGAGTTCCGCGCGCGCCAGGTCGCGGCTCGTTTCCGCGCTGACCAGCGACGCCTTGGCCTGCGCCTGCGACAGTTGCAAGTCGACGGGATCGAGCTGCATCAGCACTTGCCCCTTCTTGACGCTGGCGCCCACGTCCACCTTGCGCGCGACGATCTTGCCGCCCACGCGAAAGCCCAGCTGCGATACGACGCGGGGCACGACTTCGCCCGCCAGCTCCGCACTCACGTCAACGCTGCTGCTGGACAACACGATCGCGCGCACGGGACGCACGTCTTCCACTTTGACGGCGGGCTTGGAACAGGCCGCCAGGGTCAGCGCCAGGGCGGCGGCGGCAATCAGCCGCAGGGCGGGAAGTGCGGATGCGCCGGTCTCGCGGCGCAGGGTTTTCAGGGCAAACAAGGTATTTTCCTTTACTATGCGGGCTGTAATATTTTTATGCGGAGAAACTTTTTGCTTGCCCTTCGGGCCAAGCCAAACTTTTTCGCACGCGATATCCTTAAATTTGTGACAATATCAGCTTGGTCATGGCGGGAAGCGATTTCTCCCTAATGACTTTCTGGTTATTAATTATAATCGTGCCTAAAAGTTTTTAGTGACTTTTGCGTCATTAATCTTGAGACGTACAACGTCCGGCCACCTTCCAGCGTTGGGGGCCGGCAAAACTGCAAGACTAGAGAAGTGTGTTCATGCCTGTAGACCATTACGAAAATTTTCCTGTTGCATCATTTTTACTGCCGCGCCGGCTCGTGCCCGCCGTCGAAGCCATCTATGCCTTCGCCCGCAGCGCCGACGACCTGGCCGATGAGGGCGACGCCACGCCGGCCGAGCGCCTGGCCGCGCTGCACGCCTACGAACAGGCGCTGGGCCGCATCGCCCGCGCAGAGGGCCATGCGGGCGAGAACGCCGCCATGTTCGAACGCCTGGCCGCCGTCATCGCCAAACACCAGCTGCCCCTGAAGCCGTTTCACGATCTGTTGTCAGCATTCAAGCAGGATGTGGAAACGACACGCTACGCCAGCTATGACGACGTGCTCGATTACTGCGCCCGTTCCGCCAACCCCGTGGGACTGCTGATGCTGCACCTGTATGGCGCGGCCGATGAACAGAATGTACGCGATTCCGATGCGATATGTTCAGCTTTACAACTAATTAATTTCTTGCAAGACGTCGCCATCGACCAGCAAAAAGAGCGCATCTACCTGCCGATGGAAGACTTGAGCCGCTTTGCCGTCTCCGCCGCCGCCTTCGAGCGGCCCGAGGCGCATGGCAAGTGGAGCGCCCTGATGCGCTTCGAAGTGGCCCGCACGCGCGCCCTGATGCTGTCCGGCGCGCCGCTGGCCCTGCGTTTGCGGGGGCGCATCGGCTGGGAATTGCGCCTGGTGGTGCAAGGCGGCTTGCGCATCCTGGAAGCCATCGAAGCCGTCAATTACGACGTGTTCCGGCGCCGCCCGAAGCTGGAGAAGCGCGACTGGCTGATCATTTTCTGGCGCGCCCTGCGCATGTCGCGCAAGAGCTTGCATCAAGAGACACAAGTAAACACGGCTTTTCCCCCGTCGCCCACTCTGTAAGACGATAGAATAGCGGCTTCGATCTGCAACCCTTGCTCTTTTGACTATGTCACCCGACGAATACTGCCAACAAAAGGCCGCCCAGAGCGGCTCCAGCTTCTACTACAGCTTCCTGTTCCTGCCGGCCGAGCGCCGCAAGGCCATCACGGCCCTGTACGCGTTTTGCCGCGAAGTCGATGACACGGTCGACGAATGCACGGACGAAGCCGTGGCACGCACCAAGCTGGTCTGGTGGCGCAAGGAAGTCAAGGCCATGTACGAGGGCAATCCCACGCACCCCGTGATGCGCGCGCTGCAGCCGCACCTGGACATTTACAAGCTGGAAGAAAAGCATTTGCAGGCCATCATCGACGGCATGGAAATGGACTTGAACCAGACCCGCTACCTCGACTACCAGGCCATGAGCCGCTATTGCTGGCACGTGGCCAGCGTGGTGGGTATCTTGTCAGCCAGCATCTTTGGCGCGACGCGCCCGGAAACCCTGCTGTACGCGGAAAAACTGGGCCATGCCTTCCAGCTGACCAACATCATTCGCGACGTGGGCGAAGATGCGCGCAAGGGGCGCATCTACCTGCCGATCAGCGAATTGCAGCAATTCAATGTGACGGCGGCCGACCTGCTCAATGCGCGCCACAGCGAGAACTTTGAAAACCTCATGCGCTTCCAGGCGGCGCGCGCGCAGAAAGCCTATGACGAGGCGTTCGCCCTGCTGCCGGCGGAAGACCGCCGCGCCCAGCGCCCGGGCCTGATCATGGCCGCCATCTACCGCACCCTGCTCAATGAAGTCGAGCGCGACGGCTACCACGTGCTGCAACAGCGCATCTCGCTCACGCCGATCCGCAAACTGTGGCTGGCCTGGAAGACCTGGGTTCGTGGCTGAGAGTCAGGTGAAGCAACGCTACGCCGTCATCGGCGCCGGCTGGGCCGGTTGCGCGGCCGCCATGGAACTGGCGCGCGCCGGTCACCCTGTGACCGTGTTCGAGGCGGCGCGCACCCTGGGCGGACGCGCGCGCCGCGTCGAGAGAGAAAACACGGTGCTCGACAACGGCCAGCACATCTTGCTGGGCGCGTACACGGAAACCTTGCGCCTGATGACACTGGCGGGACAGGACCCTGGCAAACTGATCCTCACCCTGCCCCTGCAGATGCGCTATCCGGCAGACAGCGGCGGGATGGACTTCATCGCGCCGCGCCTGCCCGCGCCGCTGCACCTGGCGTGGGCCCTGCTGCGCGCCAAGGGACTGGAGCGCGCCGACAAGCTGGCCCTGATGCGCTTTTCCACCGCCATGCGGTGGATGGGCTGGCAACTGTATAACGATTGCACGGTCAGCGAACTGCTGCAGCGCTTCGACCAGACGGACCGTCTGAACCGCCTGATGTGGCACCCGCTGTGCCTGGCCGCCCTGAATACCCCGCCCGAGCGGGCCTCGGCCCGCGTCTTCATCAATGTGCTGCGCGACAGCCTGGGCGCCAGCCGCCGCCGCGCCTCCGACATGCTGATCCCGAAGGCGGACCTGAGCGCCCTGTTGCCCGACGCGGCCGCCCGCTATGTGGCACGGCATGGCGGCGCAGTACGCACCGGCGCCAAAATCACCACCTTGCACGCGCTGCCCGACGGCCGCTGGCGACTCGACGATGCGGATATCTTTGACGGCGTCATCGTCGCCACCTCGTCCGTGCAAGCCGCCAGCCTGCTGCAGGGCTTGCACGACGCGCGCCTCGATGACGTCATCAATCGCATGCAAGCGTTCACGCCGGAAGCGATCAGCACCTGCTACCTGCAATTCGACGCCTCGCTGCGCCTGGACTTGCCGTTCCACGCGCTCGTCGATACGCCGGAACGGCAGCACTGGGGCCAGTTCGTCTTCGACCGGGGCCAGCTCGACAGCAAACAGGCCGGTTTGCTGGCCGTCGTCATCAGCGCCTCCGGCCCTGCCGCCGAGCAAGGCCATGGGCCGCTGGCGCAAGCGATCGGGGCGCAGCTGGCGCAGGTGCTGCGGCGCCCGGAACTGGCCCAGCCCCTCTGGACCCAGCTGATCACGGAAAAGCGCGCCACGTTCGCCTGCACGCCGGATTTATTGCGCCCCGGCAATGCCAGCGGCGTGCCGGGCTTGCTGCTCGCGGGCGACTACACGGCGAATGACGACCGGACACAAGACTATCCGGCCACCATCGAGGCGGCCGTGCGCAGCGGCGTGGCGGCGGCCAAGGCCATCACCGCGGGCAAGGCGTCAAAATACACGTGACGGTGCATCCCGCCCTGGTGTCGCTCGCCCCCGCGAAATTGCATTCTGTCGCACCGCGCTGGTGCGCTCGCGTACGCTTGGGTACAGTCCGACCATCGACAACGGCCATACCACGGGGAATACCATGCACACCACCTTGCACTTGAAAAACAGCTTGAAAGCCCTGGCGCTGCTCGCGGGTGTGGTGCTGGCCACCTTGATCGTCATGCGGCTACAGCAGGCGCCACCAGCGCCATTGCTGCTGAGCCAGGCAAGCATGTTGCTGCCGGCAATGGGCTGACGCGACGGACAGGAAGAATATGATGAACAAGCAAGATTATCTCGACGCTCTGCGGCGCGCGCTGGCAGGCTTGCCACCGGACCTGGTGGCCAAGACCCTCGATTATTATGAACAGACCTTCATCGAAGGCGCGGCGGCCGGCCGCAGCGAGCGCGAGGTCGCCGACGACCTGGGCGACCCGAAAAAAATCGCCCTCAGCTTGCGCAGCAACACCCACCGCCAGGCCTTCGAACAAAAGAAAACCCCCGTCAACCTGCTGCGCCTGCTCGTCTCGCTGGTGGGCCTGGCCATCTTCAACCTGTTCATGGTCATACCCGCCGCCGTCTACGCGGCCCTGCTGGCCACCCTGTACGCCGTCGGCCTGAGCTTTTACCTGGCCGGCATCGCCATCACGGCCAGCGGCTTGTCCGGCGCCAACGAACTGGTGCTCGACGGTCCCCTGCGCCACGTCTTCATCCATGATGATGACGGCGGCGAAGGCGGCGAACGGCGCGAAACGCGCATCACCATCGGCGACACGGGCATCGAAGTCGACCACCTGCCCGGTCCCTTGCAGCGCGAACCGGCCGAGGCCGAGCCCGGAGCGCCAGGCGCTTCCTCGCGCGTGATGGAGCGGGCCGAAGCGCTGGCCGGTGGCGGCATCCGCATCTCCACCGACATGGACCGCGATGCGCGCACCACGCAAACCGTCTTCGGCGTGGGCATGCTGCTCGGCGGCATCGTCATTTTCCTGCTCAGTCTAGTCGTCACGCGCTATACCTGGATCGGCATCAAGCGCTACGTCGCCATGAATATTTCCCTGCTCAAAGGTCACTAGAAAGGCTGCCATGAAACGCTTGCTCAAAGTTGGCCTGTCCATGCTCTTGCTGGCAATGGTCCTGATCGCCATGTCGTATGCGGCGCTGCGCGCCAAGGGAATCAGCAATCCCAGCAGCGCTGCCGGCCGCGCCGTGCGCAGCGAAACGCGGCCGATTTCCGCCAATATCACCAGCATCGACCTGGCCGGCCCCATCGACCTGGTGCTGCGCCGCGGCGCCACGCCATCGCTGAAGGTCAGCGGCGAACAGCGTTTGCTGTCAAACGTCGACACCACGCAGGATGGCACGACCCTGCATATCGGCCCGAAAGGCATGCTGTTCCACCATCGCCAGCCGCTGCAGGTGGAACTGGTGCTGCCCACCCTCGTGCGCATGGAAGTGCACGGCAATGGCGACAGCAAGATCACGGGATTTTCCGGCGACAGTTTTATCCTGGAAGTGATGGGTTCCGGCGACGTCAGCTTCACGGGACGCTACAAGCAGGTACAAGCCACCGTCAACGGCAGTGGCGACCTCGACATCAATGCCGGCAACAGCGACAGCGTGGTGCTGGAAATGGTGGGCTCCGGGCGCATCGCCGCCAGCGGCAACACGAAGTTCCTGCGCGCCGACCTGAGCGGTTCGGGCGACATCGATGCCGAGCACCTGGCCGCCGACAAGGCCAGCGTCAGCCTGCAAGGCTCGGGCCAGAGCACCGTCTTCGTGCGCGACGCCGCCAACCTGACCCTGCGCGGCAGCGGCGACATCCACGTCCACGGCAACCCGCGCCAGCGCGAGACGCAGAAAAGCGGCTCAGGCGAAATTACCTGGCACTAAGGTTCTCTTCCAGCCACGCCACGGCTTGCTCGCCGGCCGCCTTGCCTTGCGCCAGGCAGGCCGTCAGCAGGTAGCCGCCCGTGGGCGCTTCCCAGTCCAGCATTTCCCCCGCCACGAAGACGCCCGGCATGGCGCGCAGCATGCTGCCGTCGACGCCGTCGAAGGCCACGCCGCCAGCGCTGCTGATGGCTTCATCGATGGGGCGCGGGCGCACGAGCGTGACGGGCAACAGCTTGATGGCGTCCGCCAGCCTGGCTGCAACGGCGAAATCGGCGGCGCCCAGGCATTCGCGCAGCAAGCCCGATTTCACGCCTTTTATTCCCAGCCGGCTTTGCAAATGGCTGGACATGGAACGGGCGCCGCGCGGGCGCGTCACTTCCTCGAACACGCGCGCATGGCTGTGGTCGGGCGCCAGGTCGAGCCAGATAGTGGCGTGTCCGTCGCGCGCGATCTGTTCGCGCAGCGCGGCCGACAGCGCATAAATCAGGCTGCCCTCGACGCCGGCCGCCGTGATGACGAACTGGCCCTGGCGCTTGATCGTCAAGCCGTCGATGTCATGCGCCGTGATGGCCACCGTGGCCAGGTGCTCGCCCGCGTACCGGCTGCTGAAATGTTCGCTCCAGTCCACGTCGAAGCCGCAATTGGCCGGCGCCAGCGCCGCCACGGCCACACCCTGCCCTTGCAGCAGCGGCACCCAGGCGCCGTCGGAACCGAGCCGCGCCCAGCTGCCGCCGCCCAGGGCCAGGATCACGGCGTCGAATGCGCGCAGGCGTTCGCCGTCCGGCGTGGCGAAGGCCAGCTGACCATCGCGCCAGCCCGTCCAGCGGTGGCGCATGTGAAATTGCACGCCCGCTTCGCGCAGGCGGTGCAGCCAGGCGCGCAGCAAGGGCGCGGCCTTCATGTCGGTCGGGAAGACGCGGTTCGACGAGCCGACGAAGGTCTCCACGCCCAGGCCGTGCACCCAGTCGCGCACCTTTTGCGGGCCGAACTGGTCCAGCGCCGGTTTCACCCGCTGCGCCTGCCTGGCGTAACGCGAGACGAAGGCCTGATAGCCTTCCGCGTGCGTGATGTTCATGCCGCCGCGCCCGGCCAGCAGGAATTTGCGGCCGACGGACGGCATGGCGTCGAACAGTTCCACCCTGGCCCCCTGCTCGGATGCCGCCTGGGCGGCCATCAGGCCGGCGGGGCCGCCGCCGATGACGGCGATGTGAAACGGAGGGGAAGTCGATTGGGTCATGGCAGGCTGGGAAGACGGTGAAAACCCCGGCATTTTAGTCGAGATTGGCCCGCATATGGCCGGGCGATGGCGATCGCGCCCAAAAATGAGGCATACTGCGCCAGGCATGCCGCAACGATCGGCAGTTTCATATCACTTGACGACAAGACACAAGAGGAGATACACATGGGCGCAGGATTCTGGATTTCCCGCTATTTGCTGGCCAGTTCGATCTTATTCATCATCCTGACGGTGGTCGAGTACAGCAAGGGCAGCACCACCCAGGCCGATATCCTCAGCGCGCTGGCCTGGTCGCTGGTGGCGTCGGCCATCTTCATCGGCTCGAAATACTGGCGCTACAAGAAAGCCATCGCCTGCGCGACATGCAGCGGGGACAAGGCAAAAACCAAGTCGTCATAGAAAAATGGCCGCTTCAGCGGCCATTTTCTCCAGTGGACATTCTCAGCCGCCCGTCACGGGCGGGAAGAACGCCACCTCGTCGCCTTCGCCTATCGCCGTATCGGCATCGCACATCACCTGGTTATGCGCCATGCGCAGCGCGCGGCCCTGCGCCAGCGCGTATTCCCAGTTGCCGCCGCGGGCGATCAGCAGGGCTCTCACCTCGCCCACCGTCAGCGGCCCTGCCACTTCCAGCACTTCCTGGCCCGTGCCCACCAGCTCGCGCACGCTGGCGAAAAAACGCAGATTGATCTTCATCGATACTTCCTCAGTACAGCAATTCGTTAAACGGGATAAACCGCAGCACGTCGCCGCGCGCGATCGACAGGCCCGGCGGGCAGTCGATCAAGCCGTCGCCCCACACGGTGGACGTCAGCACGCCCGAACTCTGGTTGGCGTACAGTTCCAGCTCGCCCGCGTCGTTGACCCTGGCGCGCAAGAACTCGTTGCGCTTGTCCGCCTTCAGGCGCTCGAACGCGGCCGGCAGCTGGTAGCTGCGCGGCGCCAGATTCCCCGCCACGCCCTGCAGGCGCAAAATGAACGGGCGCACGAACAGCAGGAAGGTGACGAAGCTGGAGACGGGATTGCCGGGCAAGCCGACGAAGAACGCCTGCTGCACTTCGCCGAAGGCCAGGGGTTTACCCGGCTTGACGGCGATCTGCCACATGTTCAGCCGCCCTTCCGCTTCCACGGCCGGCTTGATATGGTCTTCCTCGCCCACGGACACGCCGCCCGAGGTGATGATCAAGTCATTGCCCTGGGCCGCCTGGCGCAGCACGGCCTTGGTCGCTTCCAGGCTGTCGGGCACGATGCCCAGGTCCGTGATCTCGCAACCGAGGTTTTCCAGCAAGCCGCGCAAGGTAAACCGGTTCGAGTTGTAGACGGCGCCCGGCGCCAAAGGCTCACCGGGCATGGCCAGTTCGTCGCCCGTGAAAAACACGGCCACGCGCAGCTTGCGCAGCACGGGCAACTGCGCCAGGCCCACCGAGGCGGCCAGGCCCATCTCCTGGCTGCGCAGGCGCCGGCCCGCGCCGAGGATCTCGCCGCCGGCGCGGATATCCTCGCCCTGGCGGCGCACCCATTCGCCCGCGTGCGGCACGTGGTTGACCGTCACCACGCCGTCAAGCAAGGTGCACTGCTCCTGCATCACCACGCAATCGGCGCCGTCGGGAATCAGGGCGCCCGTGAAGATGCGCGCCGCCGTCCCGGGCTGCAAGGGCTGGCCCACGTGGCCGGCCGCGATGCGCTGCGACACGGGCAAGCTCGCCGCGCCGCTGGCGCAATCGCGCGCGCGCACGGCATAGCCATCCATCTGCGTGTTGTCGCGCTCGGGCACGTTCAGGGTCGACGTTTGCGCGGCCGCCAGCACGCGGCCGTTGGCGCGCATGGTGTCGACCAGCTCCACGTCGGCCACCGGACGCGCCGCGTCCAGCATGAAGGCTTGCGCCTCGGCCACCGACAGCATGGGCTTGCGTTCTGCGGTAGACGCGCCCATCACAGACCCGTATTGGCGGCGATGTACGCCTTCATTTTGTCCACGTCCGTGCCCATCACAACGAACTTCTGCGGCAAATCTTCGATGTTCTCGAAGCCGGCCGGGCGCTCCGCGTCCACGCCCAGCGCTTCGAGGATGGTTTCGTTGAACTTGGCCGCCAGCGCCGTTTCCAGCACGATCATCGGCACGTTTGGTTCCAGGTGCTCGCGCGCCACCTTGATGCCGTCGGCCGTGTGCGTGTCGACGGTGATGCCGTAGTCGTCGGCCACGTCGCGGATGGTGTCGAGGCGGTCCTGGTGCGTGGACTTGCCCGACTTGAAGCCGTACTTGGCCACCAGCTTGAATTCGTCGCCATCGCTGCCCGGCTTGCCGGACAAATCAAAACCGCCGTGCGTTTCCACTTTCGTGAACAGCGCGCGCACGCGTGCGCTGTCGCGGCCCACCAGGTCGTAGACGAAGCGCTCGAAATTCGACGCCTTCGAGATATCCATCGACGGGCTGCTCGTGTGGTAGGTCTCGGCGGACTTGCGCACGCGGTAGACGCCCGTGCGGAAGAATTCGTCGAGCACGTCGTTTTCATTCGTCGCGGCCACCAGTTTCGAGATGGGTAAACCCATCATGCGGGCGATGTGGCCCGCGCAGATATTGCCGAAGTTGCCCGACGGCACCGTAAACGACACCTTCTGCTCGTTGCTGGTGGTGGCCGCCAGGTAGCCGCGGAAGTAATACACGACTTGCGCCACGACTCTTGCCCAGTTGATGGAGTTGACGGTGCCGATCTTCTGCCGCGCCTTGAAGGCCAAGTCGTTCGACACGGCTTTCACCATATCCTGGCAGTCGTCGAAGACGCCTTCGACGGCGATGTTGTAGATGTTCGGGTCTTGCAGGCTGAACATCTGCGCCGTCTGGAAGGCGCTCATTTTCTTGTGCGGCGACAGCATGAAGACGCGGATGCCCTGCTTACCGCGCATTGCATATTCGGCCGCGCTGCCCGTGTCGCCCGACGTGGCGCCAAAGATATTGAGTTCGGCGCCCGTCTTGGCCAAGGTGTATTCGAACAGATTGCCCAGCAGCTGCATGGCCATGTCCTTGAAGGCCAGGGTCGGGCCGTTCGACAGCGCCTGCAGGATCAGGGTGGTCGATCCGCCCTTGACGACGTTTTCTTCGAGTACGCGCAGCGGCGTGATGTCGGCCGCGTTTTCGCCGGCGCGGGCGTTCTTGTAGACCGCCTTGGTATAGGTTTTCGCCGTCAGCGCCTTCAGGTCCGCGGCCGGGATATCGGTGGCGAACTTCTTCAGGATTTCGTAGGCCAGGTCGGCATACGACAATGTGCGCCAGGCGTTGAGCTCGGCACCGGTGACTAGCGGGTAGTGTTCAGGGAGATACAGTCCGCCATCGGGGGCCAGGCCGCCCAGGAGGATGTCGGAGAATTGCTGCGGATTCAATGGCGCTTTTTCAGCGCGGGTAGACACGTAGTGCATAGATTTGAAGAGTCCAGTTGAGCTGAGTGCGGTTGATCATGAATGGCAGCGGATATTATAGTGCCAGCCGCTCCCCAAGGCGAATCGCATGCGTACGCTGCCGTCCTGGCCGGCCCGCTTGTTGTCAAACAGCAGCGCCCGACAGACATAGAACATTGCAATCTGGAAATTTTTTGTGACGAGATCAACGCTCCGTACAAAGATGCATCCGCATGCTGGCGCGGGCGCCTGATTTGCGCCACACTGGTGTTTGTCGGCCGAACTGCGGCCATTCATGGAACCGGCCATGTCGCTGAGTAAAAAACCGTATCTGCAAAGCGCCGCGCTGCGCCCCGACGCCGTCGTCGACCTGGACCACTATCCCTTCACCATCCCCGCCATCCGCGACTTCGTGCACCTGGATTTCCACCGCGACGTGACGTTTTTCGTGGGCGAGAATGGCAGCGGCAAGTCGACCATGCTCGAAGCGCTGGCCGTGGCGCTGGGCTTCGGCAAGGATGGCGGCACGCGCAACGTGCGCATCGCGCTGCCGTCGGACGAGGAATCGGGCCTGCACGCGCACCTGAGGCTGAGCAAGAGCTACAAGAAGCCCGAAGACAGCTACTTCCTGCGCGCCGAGAGCTTTTTCAACGTCGCCACCTATATGGACGAGATGCCTCGGGAATACCTGGAGAGCTATGGCGGCAAGTCGCTGCACGCGCAATCGCACGGCGAAGCGTTCATGGCGACCCTGATCAACAAGCTGCGGGGAAAAGGCCTGTACCTGCTGGACGAGCCGGAGGCGGCCCTGTCTCCCAGCCGCCAGATGGCGGCATTGTCCGTGATCCACCAGCTGGTGCAGGACGACTCGCAGCTGATCATCGCCACCCATTCACCGATACTGCTGGCCTACCCGAACGCGAAAATCCTCAGCTTTACGGGCGGCGGCATCCACGAAGTGGCCTATGAAGACACGGAACACTACGCCGTGACGCGCGATTTCCTGAATCACTACCCAAGAAGGCTGGAGCAGTTGTTTGAGGAAGATTAAGGCGATTCCGTCTTTATATCAGCACCCGGGACGTCACGGCGGCGCGAGAAACCGTAGCGAGCAAGCCCAATGTCGCGTTGAGTAGCGCAGCCGTACCAGGGTACGGCGAGCAACGCCGACGCGAAAGTGGGCTGCGCAGCAGGTTTATCTCGTCGCCCTCAGCAAGCGGCATGGTTGACCGTGATAACGTGCACGGCCAGCCCGCCCAACGACGTTTCCTTGTACTTGTCCTGCATGTCCGCGCCCGTCTGGCGCATGGTTTCGATGACTTCGTCGAGGCTGACGAAATGCGTGCCGTCGCCCTTGAGCGCCAGCGAGGCGGCCGTGATGGCTTTCACGGCGCCCATGCCATTGCGCTCGATGCAGGGGATCTGCACCAGGCCGCCGATCGGGTCGCACGTCATGCCCAGGTGGTGTTCGATGCCGATTTCGGCCGCGTTCTCGATCTGTTCATTGGTGCCGCCCAGGGCCGCCACCAGGCCGGCCGCCGCCATGGCGCAGGCCACGCCCACTTCGCCCTGGCAGCCCACTTCGGCGCCCGAGATCGAGGCATTGCGCTTGCACAGCATGCCGATGGCCGCCGCCGTCAGCATGAAGCGGCGCACGCCGCCGACCGGATCGCTGGGGCGGCAATCCTGCGCGTAGTAGCGCAGCACGGCCGGGATGATGCCGGCGGCGCCGTTGGTCGGCGCCGTCACCACGCGCCCGCCGGCCGCGTTTTCCTCGTTGACGGCCATCGCGTACAGGCTGACCAGATGCACGGCGTCGTGCGGCAAGTCGTTGGCGCGGTTGTCGGACGCCTTCGCCTCCTGCGCCAGGCGCCACAGTTTGGCGGCGCGGCGCTTGACGTTCAAGCCGCCCGGCAGGTTGCCCGTCGTTTCCAGGCCGTGCGCGATGCAGTCGCGCATGACGTGCCAGATGCGGTCCAGGCCCGCATTCAATTCCTCGTCGCTGCGCTTGACGCATTCGTTCGCGCGCAGCATTTCCGGAATCGACAAGCCGCTTTCCACGCCATGCGCCAGCAACTGCTCCATGGTATCGAAGGGGAAGACGACGCGGGCGGCAGCGGCCGACTCCACGGCCGCCTCGGCCTGGGCCGAGGTTTGAGGTTCGCCGGCCTCGCGGATAAAGCCGCCGCCGATCGAGTAATACACCTTCTCGACGCGGCTGCCATCCGCCAGTTTCAAGGTGAAGCGCATGCCGTTCGGGTGTTCGGGCAGCGATTCGCTCTTGTGCCAGACCAGGCCCGTGGCGGCCGTGAATGGCACCACGCGCGTGCCCAGCAGCGCGATCTCGCCTGCCGCCTCGATGGCGGCCAGCTTGCCGTCGACGGCATCGGGCGCCACGTCCTGCGGCGTCTCGCCCATCAAGCCCAGAATGACGGCTTTGTCCGTGGCATGGCCCACGCCCGTCAGCGCCAGCGAGCCATACAGGGCCGCCTCGACGCCCACCACCTGGTCCAACGGACCGTATTCGACCAGAAAACGCCGCGCCGCCACCATCGGTCCCACCGTGTGGGAACTCGACGGCCCGATGCCGATCTTGAACAGGTCAAATACGCTCATATCCATGGAGTGTCTCTTTATATTAGTATGTTTTTATGAATTGCGGTGCTGGACTCACGCTGCCTTGGCAGCCTGCCCCGCGTCGACATTGGCCAGCATGTCGGTGACCATCTGCTCGACGCCGATCTGCGCCTTCCAGCCCCAATCGGCGCTGGCCTTGCTGTCGTCCAGGCTTTGCGGCCAGCTGTCGGCGATGGCCTGGCGGCTGTCCGGCTTGTAGCTGATCTTGAAGTCCGGCACCATGTGCACGATGGCCTTGGCCAGCTGCTCGGGGTTGAACGACACGCCCGCCACATTGTACGAGGAGCGGATATTGATCGATGCCGCCGGCGCGTCCATCAATTCGATGGTGGCGCGGATGGCGTCGGGCATGTAAATCATCGGCAAGGTGGTGTTCCCATCGAGGAAGCAGTCATAGCGCTCGCCGCGCAAGGCCGCATGGAAGATGGCGATCGCGTAATCCGTGGTGCCGCCGCCCGGAGGCGACTTGTAGCTGATGATGCCCGGGTAGCGGATACTGCGCACGTCCACGCCATACTTGTTGAAGTAGTACTCGCACAGGCGCTCGCCGGCCAGCTTGCTGATGCCGTACATCGAGGTCGGGTCCATCACCGTCATCTGCGGCGTGTTCACCTGCGGCGTGTTCGGGCCGAAGGCGGCGATCGACGACGGCCAGAAGATGCGCAGCGGCTTGCCCGCCTCGCCCCGCTCGCGCGCCAGCTCCAGGATATTGAGCAAGCCGTCCATGTTCAGGCTCCACGCCTTCAGCGGCGCCGCCTCGCCCGTGGCCGACAGCATGGCCGCCAGCTGGTACACCTGGGTGATGTTTTCATCGGCGATGATGGCCGCCAGGCCGTCCTTGTCCAGCACGTTCAATTGCGCATAGCGCTTGGCCTGGTACAGATTATGCGTGCCGATGTCGCTGGCGATGACGTTGTCCGCGCCGTGCTGCTGCGCCAGCGCGCCCACCAGTTCACTACCGATTTGGCCGTTTGCGCCGATGACTAAGATGCGTTCCATGCTATTTTCCTGAATTCTTGTTAGTTGGTAGTGGTCGTGGTGGTCAGCAAGCCGAGTTCCTTGCCGGCCTGCTCGAAGGCGGCCAGCACCTTGACCAGCTGTTCGCGGCTGTGGGCAGCCGACAGCTGGACGCGCACCCTGGCCTGGCCCATCGGCACGACCGGGTAGAAGAAGCCCGTCACCAGCACGCCCAGTTCATACAGGCGGGCGGCGAATTTCTGCGCCACGGGGGCGTCGAACAGCATCACGGGAACGACGGGATGGGTGCCCGGCTTGATGGTGAAGCCGATGCGCTCGATCTCGCTGCGGAAGAAGGCCGTGTTGTCATGCAGGCGGTCGCGCAGTTCCGTCGACTTGGCCAGACGCTCCAGCACCGACAGCGAAGCGCCGGCGATCGATGGTGCCAGGGTGTTCGAGAACAGGTAGGGCCGCGATTTCTGGCGCAGGGTGTCGATGACTTCCTTGCGCGCGGAGGTAAAACCGCCCATGGCGCCGCCCAGGGCCTTGCCCAGGGTGCCCGTGATGATGTCGATGCGGCCCATCACATTGTGGTGTTCGTGCGTGCCGCGGCCCGTCGCGCCCATGAAACCGGAAGCGTGGCATTCGTCGATCATCACCAGCGCGCCGTACTGGTCGGCCAGGTCGCAGATCTTGTCGAGTTGCGCGATCGTGCCGTCCATCGAGAACACGCCGTCCGTGACGATGACCTTGTGGCGCTTGCCGGCGGCGATCGCCGCCTGCAGCTGCACTTCCAGGTCGGCCATGTCGTTGTGCGCATAGCGGTAGCGGCCAGCCTTGCACAGGCGGATGCCGTCGATGATGGAAGCGTGGTTCAGCGCGTCGGAGATGATGGCGTCGTTTTCATCGAACAGGGGCTCGAACACGCCGCCGTTGGCGTCGAATGCGGCCGCGTACAGAATCGTGTCCTCGGTGCCCAGGAAAGCAGAAATCGCCTGTTCCAGTTCCTTATGCACGGTTTGCGTGCCGCAGATGAAGCGCACGGACGACAGGCCGTAGCCGTATTTTTGCGTAGCGGCAATCGACGCTTCCTGCGTCTGCAGGTCGCCGGACAGGCCAAGGTAGTTGTTCGCACACATATTGATCAGGGTACGGCCATCGTCGCACACCACTTCGGCGCCCTGGCGCGAGGCGATCACGCGCTCGGGCTTGTACAAGCCTTGCTGGCGCAGTTGATCGAGATTCTGTTGCAGACCGCTGAAAAAGGTGTTCTTCGCTTGCTCGCTCATGATATTCCTTGTGTGTCCCTGTTGTATGCGTATGGTGTCCGTGTGCTCTCAGCCGTCATAGGGGGAGCCGTCGCTTGACCGGCGCGCGCACAATGCTGTACCGTGAAGCGCTGTTTGAAGTCTACACGTTTCCGTGTTTTTCCTCAAAATCCACTATTTCGAACTGAAATTCAATATAATGGATATTACCCAAGCCTATTGAACTTTGCAAGCCACCTGCCGATGAAAACCAGCGTTTCGACCAATTCCCCCCCTGAAGTGGGTGCCACACTGCAACGGCTGCGCCTGGCGCGCGGCCTGACACTCGAGGATTTGTCGCGCATCGCCGGCGTCTCGAAGTCCATGCTGTCGCAAATCGAGCGCGAAAAAGCCAATCCCACGATCGCCATCACGTGGCGCCTGGCCAACGCCCTGGGCGTGCAGATCGGCGAATTGCTGTCGAGCGCGGAAAAAGCCGTGGAAACCATCCGCGTCACGGACGCCCACGAAACCCCCACCCTGCCCGGCGACCACGCGGGCTACGTGCTGCGCATCCTGGGGCCGATGGAACTGGCCGGCAAATACGAATGGTATGAAGTGACCCTGGCGCCGGGTGGCGAACTGGCGTCGCAGCCGCACGACCCGGGCACCACCGAACATTTGACGGTGATCCACGGCAACCTGGAACTGGAAGTGGGCGCGGCGAAGAAAAAGGTCAAGAATGGCGGCACGGCGCGCTATCCGGCGGACTTGCCGCATACGATACGCAACCTGGGCAAGACCGAGGGCAAGGCGCTGCTGGTGGTGATCCATCGATAAGTGCTTTCCAGCAGTGCGCAATATGCCAGTATGGCTATGCTAAGATTTTAGAATAGACAAGATTTCCAGGCCTGGATGTCTTCGCAGAGCGTCGCGGCACCTCCCGGCTCGTCCCAGCATCGCGGCGTCTCGCGCGGCACCCAGGCTTCCACTGTTTTTACGGAGCCCACGCGATGACCATTTCCGACAGCACCACCACCTTCCACAACAAAAAAGTCGTCCAGTACGACCCGGACCTGCCGTTCGACGCCTCGCCCGACATCGTTTACCGGCTGTCGCTCGAATACGACGACAAGCGCAAGATGGACGAGCTGATCGCCAGCTTCCTCGCTAAGGCCGACAAGGGCGCGCTCGCAGCGCTGATCATCGGCATGTGGGGCGACCCGTACGAATCGGGCGCCGACGAGGTGATGGCCGCGCTGATCGCCCACGCCGCCGAACTGCCCAATTTGCGCGCCCTGTTCATCGGCGACATGACGTACGAGGAATGCGAAATCTCGTGGATCGTGCAAGGCAGCTACAAACCCCTGCTGGACGCCTTCCCGCTGCTGGAAGAGTTGCGCATCCGCGGCGGCAATGAGCTCGTCGTCGAACCGTTCGCGCACCAGCACCTGCGCCGCTTCACCATCGAAGCGGGCGGCCTCGATCAAAAGATCGCCGAAGCGCTGGCGCAATCGAGCATGCCGCAGCTGGAACACCTGGAACTGTGGCTGGGCACGGACGACTATGGCTTCTCGGGCGACGTCGACCTGTACCGCAAGGTGCTGGCGCAGCTGACCGTGCCCACCCTGCGCACCCTGGGCTTGCGCGACGCGGAAATCGCCGACGACCTGGCCGTGTGGCTGGCGGAGGAACCGCTGGTGGCGCAGCTCGACACCCTCGACCTGTCGCTGGGCACCATCGGCGACCTGGGCGCCGTGGCCGTGCTCAATCACACGCAGCTGGGCAAGTTGAAGCGCCTGGACCTGTCGCACCATTACATCTCGGAGGAAAACCAGGCGAAGCTGAAGGCGCTGCCTTTCGAAGTGGTGCTGGACGACCCGCAGGAAGCCGATGAAGACGACGGCGAAAGCTACCGTTACGTGGCCGTGGGCGAATAAGCGGAGTCCCCCTTGCCTACGCCTCTCACCCTGCTGGCCAGCGCCGGCAGCAAGCGCGTACGCCTGATGCAGGCGGCGCGCGCGCAACTGCGCCTGCCGCCCGCGCACGTGCTGGAGTGGCGCGACTGGCTGCGCGAACCGGGCTTGCTGGATGTGGCATTGGCGCAGCCCAGCCGGTTGAAGGTCGAGCCGCCCGGCGACGATCCTGCCGCCCATTTGTCATTGCTGCAGGCAGGCTGCCGGCTGCAGGACCGCGCCCCCGTGCCCGCGCCCGAACACGGCGAGCTGCTGGCCATGGATGCGTGGTTTGCCGGTTTCAACGCCGCCATGCAGGCGCTGGCCACACAACTGGCCAGCTTGCCGCACGCGCGCGCCTTCAACGCGCCCGCCGAGATCAGCCTCATGACGGACAAGCTGGCGTGCCAGCGCCACCTGGCCGCGCACGGCATTGCCATCCCCGCCCTGCTGGGGCCCGTGCATGGCTACGACCATCTGCAGTCGCTGCTGCACGAACACGACCTTGACCGCGTCTATCTGAAACCGCGCTATGGCTCGTCCGCCTCCGGCGTCGTCGCCTATCGACGCAACCGGGCCGGGCGCCAGCAAGCCACCACCTCGGCCACCTTGTCGCGGACGGACGGCCAGATACGTGTGTTCAACGTCAAGCGCATGGCCCGCTACGAGACGCGGCACGACATCGCCGCCCTCGTCGACGCGCTGGCCGCGCAACAGCTGTACGCGGAAGCATGGCTGAACAAGCCGCGCTGCGGCGACAGCCACTACGACCTGCGCGTCGTGACCCTGGCCGGCCAGCCCGCGCACCGGGTGGCGCGCATCGGCGACCGGATGATGACCAATCTGCACCTCGACAACCGGCGCGGCGAGGCATCCGGCCTGTTGAACGCAGCCGACCTGGCGGCGCTGGAAGCGGCCAGCGCCCAGGCCGCGCAAGCCTTCCCCGCCAGCCACGTGACGGGCTACGACCTGGTCGTGCGCCATGGCCAAGCCCATGTGCTGGAAGCGAACGCCTTCGGCGACCTGCTGCCAGGCCTGCTGTGGCAAGGCGCGGACACTTATACGGCGCAACTGACCCATGTTTAACGACACACCGGCCATCCCCGACATGCGCGCCATCGTCGGCAGCCACGACATCGTCTTCCTCACGCTCGACACCCTACGCTACGACGTGGCGCAAGCCCTGTACGCGGCGGGCGAGCTGCCCGTGCTGGGGCGTTTTTTGCCGCCGGGCGGCTGGGAACGGCGCCACTCGCCCGCCACCTTCACCTATGCGGCGCACCAGGCTTTCTTCGCGGGCTTCCTGCCCACGCCGGCCGCGCCCGGACGCCATCCGCGCCTGTTCGCTTCCGCCTTCGCGGGCAGCGAAACGACGTCAACGCACACGTTCGCCTTCGAGCAAGCGGACCTTCCCGCCGCGCTGGCCGCGCGCGGCTACCGCACCATCTGCATCGGCGGCGTGGGCTTTTTCAATAAACAGACGGCGCTGGGCACGGTGCTGCCGGCGCTGTTCCAGGAAAGCCATTGGAGCGCGGGCATGGGCGTGACCAGCCGCCATTCGACGCAGAAGCAGGTGGCGCTGGCCATAGCCCGCCTGGCGGACGGCGACGAGCGCACTTTTTTGTTCATCAACGTGGCCGCCCTGCACACGCCGAACCGCACCTACCTGCCCGGCTGCCGCGCCGACTGCCTGGAAAGCCATGCGGCGGCCCTGCGCTACGTCGACGGCGCGCTGGCGCCATTGTTCGCCGCCTGCGCCGCGCGCGCGCCCACGTTCGCCATCGTCTGCTCGGACCATGGCAGCGCGTATGGCGAGGACGGTTACCGCGGCCACCGCATCGCCCACGACAGGGTGTGGAGCGTGCCCTACGCGCACTTTTTCATCGCCCCCGATACCGATACACATTCCCAGGAGTTCCCACCGTGAATCCAGCCGAACAACCTGGCAGCCTGGCGCAGCGCATGCGCCACACGCCCTACCAGGCGTATTCATATTCGTATCCGCACAAGGCGGCCTACCGCGCCTTGCCGCAGGCGGCGCCCCTGGCGCCCCTGTGGGCGCGGCAAGACCGCTCCGCCCTGTTCGCGTATATCCACATCCCGTTTTGCGAGATGCGCTGCGGCTTCTGCAACCTGTTCGCCATGGCCCGCCCCAGCGCCGACATGGTCGAGCGCTACGTGCGGCAAGTGCTGGTGCAGATGCGCGCACTCAACGGCGCGCTGGGCCAGCGGCGCTTTGCCCGCTTCGCGCTCGGTGGCGGCACGCCCACCTATCTGTCGCCCGCGCAGCTCGACACCCTGCTGTGCGGCGCGCGCGACATCCTCGGCATCGACCTGCAAGCCACGCCGGCCGGTATCGAGGCGTCGCCCGAAACCATCACGGCCGAACGCCTGGCCGTCTGCCGCGCGCACGGCATCGACCGCGTCAGCCTGGGCATCCAGAGCTTCGCCGCCGGCGAGATGCGCGCCCTGGCCCGTCCCCAGCAAAACGCCACCGTCCATCACGCCATCGGCCTGATACGCGCGGCCGGCTTTCCCACCCTGAACCTGGACCTGATCTACGGCATCGCGGGCCAGACGGTGGCCAGCCTGCTCGCTTCCATCGACAGCGCGCTGGCCTTCGCGCCTGAGGAAATCTATCTGTATCCGCTGTACGTGCGCGAACAGACGGGCCTCGGCAAGATCGCGCGCCGCCAGGGCGCCGAGACGCTCAACCCCATCTTGCTGGCGCGCGATGGCGACAGCCGCCTGGCCCTGTACGCGGCCGCGCGCGACCATTTGCGCGCGCAAGGCTACGAGCAGGTGTCGATGCGCATGTTCCGCGCACCGCATGCGCCGCAGCAGAATGGCCCCTCCTACTGCTGCCAGAACGATGGCATGGTGGGCCTGGGCGCGGGTGCCCGCTCGTACACGGCCAGCCTCCACTATTCGAGCGAGTACGCGGTGGCGAGAACAGAGACCATCGGCATCATCGACAACTACCTGGCGCTGGACGAGGCGCGCTTCGCGCAGGCGGAACACGGCTACGTGCTCGACGAGGCGGAGCAACGCCGGCGCTACGTGATCCAGTCGCTGCTGACGGAACCGGGCCTGGACCGCGATGCCTACACCGCGCGCTTCGGCAGCGGCTGCGAAGCGGACTTGCCCCAGCTGGCAGAACTGCACGCGCTGGAACTGGTGGAGCAGGATGGTCCGCTGCTGCGCCTGAACGACCGTGGTTACTCGTATGCCGACACCATCGGCCCATGGCTGGCCTCCGATACGGTGCGCGCGCTGATGGCGCAAGAGGGGCAGGCGTGCTGACAACGCAGCCTGGCACGTTGTCGCTGCTGTACCGGGGCACGCTGGCCAGCTGCAATTACGCCTGCGGCTACTGCCCGTTCGCCAAGAAACGCGACAGCCGCGCCGCGCTGGCCCGCGACGCGCGCGAAGTGGCGCGTTTTACGGAGTGGGTGGCGCGGCAAACGCGCCCCATCGGCGTGCTGTTCACGCCTTGGGGCGAAGCACTGGTGCGGCGCCACTACCGCGCGGCCATGCAAACCCTGGCCAGCATGCCCCACGTGCGCCAGGTGGCGCTGCAGACGAATCTGTCCGGCCCCCTGGACTGGCTGCAGGGAATGGACGGGCTGGACAAGATCGGCCTGTGGTGCACCTACCACCCGGATCAGACCACCTTGGCGCGCTTTCTCGCGCGCTGCGCGCGCCTGGACGCCATGGGCGTGCGCTACTCCGTCGGCGTCGTGGCGATGAATGAACATCTGGACGCCATCCGCGCCCTGCGCGCGGCCCTGCCGGCCCACGTCTACCTGTGGCTGAACGCCTACGACCGCCGCGGTCCCGGCTACTACGGCGAGCAAGACCTGGCCTGGCTGGAAGCCGTCGACCCGTGGTTCGCGCAGAACCGCAGGCCTTCCCCTTCGCGTGGCAAACCGTGCCTGGCGGGCGAAGCGTCGCTGTCCGTCGATGGCGACGGCGAGCTGGCGCGCTGCCATTTCGTGCCCGAGCGGCTGGGAAATCTGTATGTGGATGCACTGGAAGACATGCTGCAGGAACGCCGCTGCCCGCGCTTCAAGTGCGACTGCTATATCGGCTATGCGCAGCGCAAGGATTTGCCGTTTCAAACGGTGTTTGGGGAGGGGGTGCTGGCGAGGATTACCCCGCTAAATGCTGTGGTCAGACCCGGCGGGGGAATGTGTCCCAATGGGACACATTCCGATCGAGATGCGACTGACCCCGGTACTGCAACTACCTGATTACTGCGCCGCCACTTTCGCCGGCTCCGGCGCCGCGACTGGCGTCATCTTCAAGGAACGGCTGAGGAAGCCCCAGCGATCGGCCACTTCCTCGATCTGCTTGGTCGTCGGCTTGCCGGCGCCATGGCCCGCCTTGCTGTCGATGCGGATCAGCACGGGCGCCGCGCCGCCTTGCGCTGCCTGGGCGGCGGCGGCGAACTTGAAGCTGTGGGCAGGCACGACACGGTCGTCGTGGTCGGCGGTCGTGATCATGGTGGCCGGATAGCAACCGCCCGCCTTCAGGTTGTGCAGCGGCGAGTATTTCACCAGCGCCTTGAACTGTTCGGCGTCGTCCGACGAACCATAGTCAGGCACCCAGCCCCAGCCCACGGTGAACTTGTGGAAGCGCAACATGTCGAGCACGCCCACTTGCGGGATGGCCGCGGCGAACAGGTCGGGACGCTGCGTCATGGCCGCGCCCACCAGCAGGCCGCCATTGCTGCCGCCGCCAATCGCCAGCTTCGATGGCGAGGTGACCTTGTTGTCCACCAGCCATTGCGCCGCGCCGATGAAGTCGTCGAAGACGTTTTGCTTGTTCAGCTTGGTACCTGCCTGGTGCCACGCTTCGCCGTATTCTCCGCCACCGCGCAGGTTGGCCATCACGTAGACGCCGCCCATTTCCACCCAAGCAAGATTGGCCACAGAGAAACTAGGCGTGAGCGAAATATTAAAGCCGCCATAGCCGTACAAATAGGTCGGATTCGTGCCGTCGAGCTTCATGCCTTTTTTCGAGACGATGAACATCGGCACCTTGGTGCCGTCGCGGCTGGTGAAGAACTGCTGGCGCGTTTCAAAGGCGTTCGGGTCGAAATCGACCTTCGGCTGGCGATACACCGTGCTCTTGCCCGACTTCATGTCGTAGCGGTAGATGGTCGCTGGCGTCGTGAAGCTGGTGAAAGAATAGAACGTTTCCGTGTCGCCACGCTTGCCCGCGAAGCCGCCGGCCGAACCGATGCCGGGCAAGGCCACCTCGCGCACCAGCTTGCCGTTCAGGTCGACGATCTTGATTTGCGTTTGCGCATCTTTGAGGTAATCGAGCACCAGCTGGTTGTTGATCAGGTTGACGGCGACGAGGGTTTCCGCCGCTTGCGGCACGATTTCCTTCCAGTCGGCAGGCGCAGGTTTGCGCGTGTCGATGGCGATCACGCGCGATTTCGGCGCCTTGTTATCCGTCTTGAAGAAGAACACGGGGCCGTCATTGTCGATGAAAGAGTAGGAAGCGTCGAATGCTTCCAGCAAGCCGACCACCTTGGCGTTCTTCTGGCGCAAGTCCTTGTAGAAGACGCGGTTCTTGCGTTCCGTGCCTTGCGTGGCCGTGATGATCAGGTAATTGCCGTCGTCGCTGACGGTGCTGCCGCCGAACGCCCATTCCTTCTGGTCGGGACGGTCGAAGACCAGCACGTCGTCGCTTTGCGGCGTGCCGATCTTGTGGAAATACAATTTCTGGAAGTAATTGATATCGGCCAGCTTGGTTGCTTCGTTCGGCGCGTCATAGCGGCTGTAGAAGAAACCGGTGTTGTCCTTGGTCCACGAGGCGCCGGAAAACTTGGCCCACTGGATGTGGTCCGTCAAATCCTTGCCCGATTCGATGTCGCGCACTTTCCACTCGTTCCAGTCGGAACCGGAAGCGGACGTGGCATACGCCAGGTACTTGCCGTTCGGGCTGATCGAGGTGCCGGCCAGCGCCACCGTGCCATCCGTGGACAGGGTGTTCGGGTCGAGCAGCAGGCGTGGCTCGTCCGTCAGCTTTTTCACCGTGTACAGCACGGCCTGGTTCTGCAAGCCGTCGTTGCGGCTGTAGAAGTAGCGGCCGCCCTGCTTCGTCGGCGTAGAGAAACGCTCATAATTCCACAACTTGGTCAGGCGCTGCTTGATCGCGGCGCGCTCGGGGATGGTGCCCAGGTACGACTGCGTCAGCTTGTTTTGCGCCACGACCCACTCGCCCGTTTCCGCGCTGTTGGCGTCTTCCAGCCAGCGGTAAGGGTCGGCGATGGTGGTGCCGAAGTAGTTGTCTTGCTGGTCGACTTTTTTGCTGAGCGGATACGTCACGGCGGCGCCGTCGCCGGCCGGGCACGATGGCGTCGCGGCGTTTTGCGCCAGGGCATTGCCACCGAAAGCGGCCAGCAAGCTGAGTATGAGGGTTGCACTACGTAATTGCATGGGGTTTTGTCTCATTGTTGGATGTCGAGGAAAGCAGGCCGCCCGAACACGCGCCGCGGCTGCCCATGTTGACTTTCGCCAAGAGAAATCATAGCGCGGATTGCCACTTTTAAAGCACAGTTATCCGGTGGATTTGCCGTCTTTTGTTTGGGCAATTTACGGAAATCACCGTGGTAAATCGCGTTTTTGGCGAGAATCGGCAAACTGACGGCAAGGCAGGAAATATTATCAAAAGCCAATCCGTTTCATCAAGCCGTCATAAATCTTCTTTACCATGGGTAACATGTTCATGGCCCGTCCAGAGGCCGTGCCGCCACATCCACCTATGCACACTCTCGCCCTCCCCACCGCCGCGCCGCCCGGCGCGACGCCATCGAACGTGGCTTACCTGAAGCCGCCCTCGGCCCCCATGACCATTGAAGGGACGGATGCCTTGCACGAGATCCTGGCGGGCCGCAAGCTCAGCGCGCTGTTCCAGCCCATCATCCACATGCACAGCGGCGACATCATCGGCTATGAAGGCTTGATACGGGGGCCGTCCGACAGCCCCCTGCACGCGCCGATGAATCTGTTCAAGGTGGCGCGCGCGCATGACCTGACCCTGGAAGTGGAGCACCTGTGCCGGCAAGTGGTGCTCGAACGCTTTGCCGAACTGCAACTGCCGGGCAAGCTGTTTCTCAACGTCAGTCCTGAATGCTTGCTGTTGCGCAACGCGCGCCATGGCGAAACGCTGGAATACATCGAACACATCGGCATCAATCCGGACCGTGTCATCATCGAGCTGACGGAAAACCAGCCCACCTATGATTACGAACTGATGCGCGAAGCGGTGCTGCACTATCGCAACATGGGTTTCCAGATCGCCATCGACGACCTGGGCGAAGGCTTTTCCAGCCTGCGCCTGTGGTCGGAACTGCGCCCGGAATACGTGAAGATCGACATGCATTTCATCCAGGGCATCAATAACGACCCCGTGAAACTGCAGTTCGTGCGCTCGATCCAGGAAATCGCGGAGAAATCGGGCACCCTCGTGATCGCCGAAGGCATCGAGGCGCAGACGGAATTGCTCGTCTTGCGCGACCTGGGCGTGGCCTTCGGACAAGGCTATCACCTGGGCCGGCCCCATGCCGTGCCGGCGCGCGCCCTGCCGGCCGAAGTGGTGCAGGCGCTGGGGCGCAACGGCGTGGCCGTGTATCCGCAGCGCAGCAGCCTGGAAAAGAACGGCGCCAGCATCCGCAAGCTGCTGCACCGCGTGGCGGCCGTCTCGCCGCAAGTCAACAATAACGAGGTGTACGATATCTTCCTGAAGGAACCGAAGCTGATGATCATTCCCGTCGTCGACGACGGTGCGCCGCTGGGCCTGATCAGCCGCTTCGAGATGATCGACCACTTCGCCCGCCCCTATCAGCGCGAACTGTATGGCAAGAAGTCATGCAGCCTGTTCATGGACGCGACGCCCCTGATCGCCGACCACGAGACGAGCTTGCAGGAACTCAGCTACACCATGGTGCAGTCGGACGCCCATCACCTGTTCAACGGTTTCATCATCACCGAACACGGCCGCTATCTGGGCATGGGCACGGGACACGACCTGATGCGTGAAATCACGCAGATGCAAATCAACGCTGCCCGTTACGCCAACCCGCTCACGCAATTGCCCGGCAACGTGCCGATCAACGAGCATATCGACCGATTGCTGCACAGCGGCGCCCGCTTCTGGGTCTGCTATTGCGACCTCGACCACTTCAAACCCTTCAACGACGTGTACGGCTACCGCAAGGGCGACGACGTGATCCAGCTGACGGGAGAAATCCTCAGCAGCCATTGCGACCCGAACCGCGACTTCATCGGCCACATCGGCGGCGACGATTTCATGATCCTGTTCCAGAGCGAAGACTGGGAAACGCGCTGCCAGGCCATGCTGGACGACTTCGCGGCCGCCATCCTCGCCTATTACAGCACCGGCGACTGCGAACGGGGCGGCTACATCAGCGAAGACCGGCAAGGCAAGAAAGTGTTTTATTCCTTGATCAGCCTATCGCTGGGCGTCATCAAGGTCGAGGCGCACCAGTACTACACGCACCATCAAATTGCCACGCAGGCAGCCGAAGCGAAGAAGCAGGCGAAGAAAATCCACGGCAACAGCCTGTTCCTGGACCGTCGCCAAGGCGCGGGCGTGGCGCGCATGGATGCGTAGCCAGGGGTGATAGTCAAAAGCTGGACGGAGACAGGCCAGGCGCGCTCAAATACGCACGAGGTCGCCAAACGCTTTGCTGCTGCGGGCATCGGGTACGAATACCAGGCTGATGCGTGCGTCATCGCGGCGCGCCAGCAGACGGTAATTGCCTGCGGGCACGTCGACGAACAGGCCACCATATGCCGTGTCCGGTTCCAGGCCGCCGCCGGTGACGTCTTCCCCGGCGCCGATGAAGACGCGGCCGGAGGCCACGGCCAGATGCACGACCACATGCGGCTCGGCAAGTTCGGCACGCAAGGCGATGTCATACGCGCCGTCGCCGCCCACGTTGAAAAACGCCACGTGCCCCGCGTTCACGGCCGCCAGTTCCGCGCCGGGAATACTCCACCAGTCGCAGTCATCTTCCAGCTTGTGGCGCAAGAGGGCCGGGTCGAACACGCACAGGGTGGCCGTGCCAGTCACGATTCTCGTCATGCCGCCAGTGGCGCCGGTCCCAGCAGTGGCTGGCTCTCCATGTACTGTGCGCTGGCCCCGGCATCCCACGGGAAATGACCATCGCGCGACGGCCAGACGATCTGGTACATGGTGAAGTCATCGCCCTGGTAATACCAGCGCGCATAGCCGACATAGTCGCGGTATTGTTCGACAGGCACGCGCACGAAGGCGCACGGATGGCCTTCCAGCAAGGCGTCCGTGGTGGCCGTAAAATCCGCGACGGCGCCGCTGCGCGCGGCGTCCAGCGCCACGTCGAGTATCTGGTGGGCCATGGAACGCGGCAAGCCCATGATGAGAAATTCGGGCTGGCCGAAGCTGTGGCAAGCACCTATCGTGAAGGCATAGCCGGGACCTTCTTCATCGGCACTGATATGCACGCCATGCCAGCCATGCGTGGCGATGTCGTCGATGACTTTTTGCTCGGATGCATCCTCGCCTGCCTGCCTTACCATGTTCCACCTTTCACTGCGCCTAAAACCATGCCGCCTGCGCGACATGCCCTTCGGCAATTATCGCATGGGGCGCGCGCGCGTGCGCGCACGGTGACGGTGCGTCAGTCGCGCGGCGGCTGCGGCGGAGAGCGCCCCTGATGCCATTGCCGCATGCGCTGCCGCGCCTCTTGCAGCTGTGCCGGCTCCAGCCTGGCGGCTGCCGCTTCGCGGGCCCTGGCCGCCCCGCTGTCGCCCCCCTCGGCCGCCAGCGCCAGCCACATGTAGCCGCAAACGGGATCTTTGTCCACGCCGCGCCCGCTGTTGTACATGCCGCCCAGGTTGTACTGCGCCAGCGCATGGCCCTGGTCAGCCGCGCGCGCATACCATTGCACGGCCAGGCCATCGTCCTGCGGCACGCCATGACCGCTCGCATACATGACGCCCAGGTTGTTTTGCGCGCTGGCATCGCCCTGCTCGGCCGCCGTGCGGTACCAGCGCACGGCGCACACCTCGTCGCGCTCCACGCCCTGGCCATTGGCATACATCACGCCCAGGTTGAACTGCGCATTCGACGCGCCCTGGGCCGCCGCCCTGGCATACCAGTCCAGCGCCTGGCGCAAGTCGCGGGCGACGCCGCGTCCGCCCGCGAACATGCCGCCCAGATTGTATTGCGCCATGCAGTGGCCTTGCAGGGCGGCGCGCCGGTACCAGACAACGGCGCGCGCCTCGTCCTTGTCCACGCCCTGGCCGCGCGCCAGCATCAGGCCCAGGTTGAACTGGGCGTCGGCGTCATCCTGCTCGGCCGCCCGCTGCAGCCAGGCATAGGCGCGCAACTGGTCGGGCGCCACGCCCAGGCCCTCAGCATAGGCCACGCCAAGCTGCCGCTGCGCCACGGCCAGGCCCTGGGCGGCGGCCTGGCGGAACCAGGCCAGCGCCTGCGCATCGCTTTGCGCCACGCCCTGACCCCGCTTGTAGACGAGCCCCAGGTTCAGCTGCGCCTGCGCATCGCCCTGCAAGGCTGCCTTGCGGAACCAGGCCAGGGCCAGCGCATCGTTCTTTTTCGCGCCCAGCCCCTGGGCATAGGCTTCGCCCAGCAAGGATTGCGCGCTGGCCACGCCCTGTTCGGAGGCACGGTAAAACCACGCCAGGGCCAGCTCGTCGCTCTGCAGCACGCCCCGTCCCTTGCGGTACATCTGCCCCAGGTTTTGCTGGGCCGAGGCATCGCCCTGGCCGGCCGCGCGACGAAACCACAGCACGGCGTCCTCGTCGCTCTGCGCCACGCCGCGGCCGTGGTAGTACAAGGCCCCCAGGTGATTCTGCGCGAACGCCAGCCCTTGCAGCGCGGCCAGGCGTAGCCAGACGAAGGCGCGCGCATCGTCCTGCGCCACGCCTTCGCCCTTCTTGTACATCAAGCCCAGGTTGAACTGCGCGTAGGCATTGCCCTGCTCGGCAGCCGTGCGGAACCAGATATACGCCTGGTGGCTATCTCTGGCAGTATGGTGCTTATCCATGTGCGCCCCCATCCACATTGCGCTTGCCGGCAGCACGCGCAAAACGGCGGCCCAGGGCGGCGAAATCGTGTGTTGCTTAAATTTTAAATTCGATGCGGGGAAAGGACTTGAGCAGGCTCAAACGAAATAACAAAATTATATCGTTTTGATGAGCCCGCTTCTAGGGAAACGGAGATCAGCGGCGCGACGGGTGCTTTTGCAGGAATTGCGGGACCTTGGCGGCGGCCAGCTTGTTCAGCGACACCAGCAGGTCCGCGTCGACATCGGCGATGCCATAGCTGCTGCGCAAATGCCGGCCGATATGGATCAGCACTTGCGCCGCCACTTCCGCGTCGGACTCGGCCCTGTGGGCCGCGCTCTTGAAGGCGATGCCCAGCTGGCTGGAAAGCAAGCCCAGCTTGTAGCTGGCCATGCCGGGAAACACGCGGCGCGACAGTTTCAATGAGCACACAAGCGACTGGTGCGCGGGCGCCAGGTTCAGCCTGGCGCTTTCCGCACGCAGGAATTTTTCATCGAAGCTGGCATTGTGCGCCGACAAGGCATCGCTGCCGATGAAGTCCAGCAACTCCGGCACCACCTCGGCCACGGGCGGCGCCTTGTCGACCATGGCTTGCGTGATGCCCGTCAAGCCCGTGATGAACGAGGGAATGCGCGCATTGCAGTTGATCAGGGTCACGTAGCGGTCCGTGATCCGCCCGCCCTCGATGCGCAGCGCCGCCACTTCCGTGATGCGGTCCCCCATGTCGGGAGACAGACCGGTCGTCTCGAAGTCGATCATGACGATCGGTTTGTCAAACACATTCATGGGGCGCTCTTTCGTGGGTGCGGCAATGGGTGATGATTATCAACCAAATTTACGTACGGCGTCCAGCGCCAAGCCCGCACCAATACTGCCGAACAAATCGCCCTCGACCTTGCGCGCGGCCGGCACCAGGGCGGCGATCTTTTCGCGCAGCAGGCGCACGCCGGACGAGCCGCCCGTGAAGAACACGGTGTCGACGTCTTGCGGCGCCACGCCCGCGTCGCGCAGCAGGCGCAGCACGGTCTCTTCCACGGAGCCGCACAGGTGGCCGATGGCGTCGTCGAATTGCGTACGTTTGAGCAACAGGCTTTGCGCGGGCGACAGGCGGTCCAGCTCCAGCTGCACTTCGGCCGCCTCGGACAGGGCGATCTTGCCCTCTTCCACTTTCATGGCCAGCCAGTGGCCGGCGCGCTCGTCGATCAGCGTTTGCAAACGCTTCACTTTGTCTTGCTCACGCGCATCGCGGCACACGTCGGCCAGCTGCACCCAGATCTTCTTGGTGTAGGCCAGGTTGATCGTGTGCCAGGTCGCCAGGTTGAAATAGTAGCTGGACGGTACTTCGCTATTGTTATGCAGACGGCTGCCATAGCCGAGCAAAGGCATGACGGAAGACAGGCTCAGATATTTATCGAAGTCCGTGCCGCCGATGTGCACGCCGCCGGTGGCGAGAATATCGTCGCGCCGCTCGGTTTTTTTCGCCCGTTCCGGCGACAGCCGCACCAGCGAAAAGTCGGAGGTGCCGCCGCCGATGTCGGCGATCAGCACCAGTTCTTCCCTGGCGATTTGCGACTCGTAGTCGAAGGCGGCGGCAATCGGCTCGAACTGGAAGGCGACGTCCTTGAAACCGACGGAACGGGCCACATCGGCAAGGGTGTCTTGCGCCAGCTGGTCCGCTTGCGCATTATCGTCGATAAAGAAAACGGGACGGCCGAACACGGCGGACGAGAATTCGCGGCCGGCGGACTGCTCGGCGCGGCGTTTCACTTCGCCAATGAATTGCGCCAGCAACATGCGAAATGGCAGCGCGCGGCCGCCCACTTCCGTCTGGCCATCGATGAGGCTAGTGCCCAGCAAGCTTTTCAACGAGCGCATCAACCGCCCCTCGTAACCGGCCAGATAGCCGGCCAGCGCCGCGCGGCCAAAACTGACTTCCTCGTCTTCCGCGTTGAAGAAGACGACGGACGGTAAGGTCGTCTTGCCATCTTCCAGGCCGAGCATGGTGCTCTGCCCGGGACGTGCCCAGCCTACCGTGGAATTTGACGTGCCGAAATCGACGCCGCAAGCATTGGCCATGTCGACCCTTCCCTGAATAAAGGGGCGTTATCTTATCAGAAGGCAGGCCATTGCACCAGCAAAACCGGTTCGGCGGGGTCAACAGCATAAGCTTGCTTTGCATCAAGCACCCGCCGCGCGCAAAAGCTACTCTTGGGAAACTAACGCCGAGCAACTCGGTCAGTTCCCGGAGACCCATCGTGCCCCTCGCCCGCCTGCGCCGCCCGCGCCACCTGCCCGCCCCCGTGCTGGCGACCTTCCCCGTTTTCCTGACCGTGCGCGGCACCGTCAGCGGGACGGAAGCGAGCGCCACGGCGGACTTTCCATTACCCCCTGGCCAGCGATTTCAGCGCCCGCCGCGTGGACCCGCCGGGACGCCTCAGCCCCTACGGCGGCGGCCCCTGCGACAGCCCCGATTGAGGCGCGGCCCGGCACTTGTCAATCAATCACATTTTTTGCAACATGAATAAGAAAACACTCTTGCCATAGGGCAATCTTTTACGCTATGCTCATTCTGCCCGCCCGAGCCGCCACAAGCGGCCGGGCCTGCAAGAATCCGTTGAGACAGGTTGCTTGCCAGACCAATATGCGAAAAAAGAATACTGTAGCCCGGACACCCAGCACCACCAGCCGCGCCATTCCCGGCGCGGGACGGCGCGTGACCTCGTATGACGTGGCCCTGCTGGCCGGCGTGTCGCAATCGGCCGTGTCGCGCTGCTTCAAGCCGGGCGCCAGCATCTCGCCAGCCACGCACGCCAAGGTCATGCAGGCGGCCATCAGCCTCGACTACATCCCCAACGCGGCCGCACGCAGCCTGATCACGCGCCGCTCGAACCTGGTGGCCGTCATCATTTCCAACCTGGCCAATCTTTACTATCCGCAAGTGCTGTCCGACCTGAGCCAGCAAATCGCCCGCCAGGGCAAGCGCCTGCTCTTGTTTACCCTGGAGCGCGAAGCGGACATCGGCAAGGTCTTGAACGATGTGTGGCAATACCAGGTCGATGGCGCCGTGGTGGCCGCCTGCCTGTCGGACGAGCAGATGGCCGAATTCGGCCGGCGCGACGTGCCGCTGGTGCTGTTCAACCGCAGCCCGCGCGAGCACGCCGTGCATGCGGTGCTGTGCGACCAGGCCGAAGCGGCGCGCCTGCTCGTCTCGCGCCTGGCCGAGGCGGGCCACCGCCAGTTCGCCATCATCGATGGCCCCGGCGACTCGGCTGTCGCGCAGGAACGCAAGGCCGGCGTGCTGGACCGCTTGCTGGCCCTGGGCTTGCCCGCGCCCATCGTCGTCAGCGGCAACTACGATTACGCCAGCGGCGGACACGGCTTGCGCAAGGTCATCGACCGCCTGGGCCGGGTGCCGGACGCCGTCATTTGCGGCAACGACATCATGGCCATCGGCTGCCTGGACACGGCGCGCCACCAGATGGGCATCCAGGTGCCGCTGCAGATGTCGGTGGCCGGTTTCGACGCGCTGGAGGCGTCGGGCTGGCTCAGCTACGACATCACCACCCTGCGCCAGCCCGTGCAAAAGATGGCCACCGACGCCGTCGCCATGCTGGGCGAACTGATGGAACGGCGCGGCGGCAGCGCCGAGCGGAGACGGTATTGCTCGTATCTGGTGGAGGGGAGCACGGCCAGGCTGACTGCTGAGCAGCCCCACTTCGGCATGATGGCCGCCGCCTGAAAACAAAACAACCTCGCATCGCTGCGAGGTTGTTTGTTACGGCATCGCTTATATCAGCCGAATATCTTGCCCTTGAGCATATTCAAACCCTGGCTGACGAGGTCATTGCCTTCCGGTACCTGACCATTCGGCGTCAGCTTGTCGATCAGCTGCGGCAGCAAGGCTGCCAGGCCGCCCGAGGCCGCGTCCGGGGCCATGCCCGCTTTTTCGGCGATCTGGGTGATCGTGTCGGCACCCAGCGCATCCTTGATCTGTTCGCCGGAAACGGGCGCATTGGCGCCGGTGCCGATCCAGCTGGCCACCTGGTCGCCCAAGCCGCTTTCCTGGAATTTCTGCAGCAGGCCGGGCAAGCCGCCATGCTGGTTGACCAGGTCCATCACAGTGGCCATCAATCCCGACGGGGCTTCCCCATCCGCACCCTTGTTGCCCAAAGCGCTCATCGCCTGTCCTGCAAGTTGGTCTAGCAAACTCATCGTATTCTCCTGAACGCTATCGATTCGTGCCGCGTGACCGCGGCGTCCGGCATGGCGCAGACCATTCTCCGCCATGGAAATCATTATACTATGAATAATAACAGTGCCATAATTGCAATTTCAAGAGGGACACACGGACAGGCTCAATGTCGAGCCGCCCACCTCCATCATATTTAGTTCAGCACAACTTGCAAGCGTAAATTGACGATTCGCAAAAACGTGTAGAATTAATTTTCCTACTTACTGAGGAGTATCAACACATGAACATCAATAAAGCGGTAGACAAGGCTTACGAGAAAAAAACGTTCAAGGAAATCGCTGATGCCCCCGTCGATGCGCTGCAAGGCGTCAGCGAGAAGGATGCGGAACTGCTCAAGCAGGCATTCAATGTCAAGACCGTGCGCGACCTGGCGAACCTGAAATACGCAAAGTGGGCGCGCGCCATCGTCACCCTGGCCGATACGGAAGAATAAACCGGGCCATGCCCCGGGCACTCCCGTCAGCACAGCCCGCCCCATTCGGCGGGTTTTTTCATGCCGCCCCACTATCGGCTGGCAAGCCGCTAGCCGCGCGGAGGCGCCGTTGGCCACGCCGCTGACCCTGCCAGGCATCTGCTGGCCCCTGCACGCGAGCACGGGCCGCCTCGCCGTCACCACGTCCCTCATCACTGGCCACTTTCGCGCCGGCGCGGGAGAGGACGCCATCGTCCTGTGCGATCTGCTGCCAGCCGGAAAGTTTCGCAACGGCGCGGCGCGCCAATGGTGCCGCACGCACCAGTGTTACTGGGGCACGCAGGCCGACCTGGCCGCCTGGCAGGCGACGCGGCAGATGCGTTGCCGCCAGCACGCCAGCCCCATGGGCTATGTGCTGTATCCGGCCCTGTTCGACCCCAGCCAGTTTCACGCCACCACCTTGCGCCTGGGCACGCACGGCTTGCTGCAACTGCACGCCCGGGCCAACGACGGCGGCGCCCTGTTCTGCCGCGACCTGCCTGCCCTGGCCATCGACTGCCGCGCCCTGCCCGGCCTGTTCCCTCGCGACGTCGTGCAACTGAACGTCACGCCAGCCGCCGCGCACGCATTTGCCGCCGCCTTGCAGGCCGGCGCGCCGCTCGATTGCAGCGACTGCGCCCGCTGCGGCCACCCGCATCTGGACCTGGACAGCTTCGCGCTGGCGCCGCACCGGCGCCACAGTTGCGGCCACTGCGGCCATGACGCCTCGCACAGCGCCGCGCCCATCGTCTCGACGCCCCTGTGGCGCTTGCGCCACCACATCACGCCATGCTTCTGAAGGTGCGCCGGGCCACAGTCGGCCCGCTCGCTGGCGCGTAGACTGCTCCCATCACCACCACGACGACGCTTCCATGCCACACGCGCAACACCGGGATGAAGATGGCCAGCCAGGCGACGCAGGCGATCTGTCCGACCTGCTCAGCGAATTGCGCATCCTCTTGCCGGGCGCGCAGATGCTGACGGCCTTTCTCTTCCTGCTGCCCTTCAATGGCGGCTTCGCGAAGATCGTGCAGGCGAATAAGATCGTCTTCCTGCTGACTTTTTTCCTGTCCATGAGCAGCCTGGTGCTGCTCAGCGCGCCAGCCATCCAGCACCGCATCATGCGCCCCCTGCAAGACCGCGCGCGCTTCAAGCGCACGGCCGACCGCATCATGATGGCCGGCGCCCTGTCGCTGGCGCTGGCGTTTATCCTCGGCACGAACCTGGTGATCTCGGAAGTGTTCGGCCACGTCGCCGGCATCGTCGCCTGCGCGCTGATGGGCTCACTCATCGTTTGCATGTGGTGGTGGCTGCCACTGCACTTGAAGCACGCGAGGAAAATCTAGGCGACGACGCCCGCCTGCTGCAGCAAGGTTGCGCGGAAGATGCCCACCAGCGGACGCAGGTTCACCTTGTGCCAGGCCAGCCACAAGGGCGTGCGGTAGCTGAACCACGGCAATTCCCTCACGACGACGCCGGCCGGCGCGTGCTGGCGCAGGCTGTGCTGGATCATGGCCATGCCCAGCCCGGCCGCCACCAGACCCAGCGCCGTCAACGGTTCCGTTGCTTCCATGCGGATATCGGGCGTAAAACCGGCGCGCGCGCAGGCGGCGATGAAGTTATCGTGTTTCAACACGCTTTCCTTGTGCAGCACGGCAATCCACTCCTGGCCCGCCAGGTCGTCCGGGGTCAGCTCGGCCTTGGCCGCCAGCGGATGCGTCGCCGGCAGGGCCAGCAGCATGGGGTCGCTCAGCACTTGCGCGCCATCGAGGTCCGGGTCGTCCGGCAGCGGCGGTTCGCACAGCAGGGCGATATCAAGGCTGCGCTGGCGCAAGCCTTCGATCTGCTCGGCCGAATGCAGGTTATACAAGGCCACGTGCACCTGCGGCCGCGTGGCCCGCAAGGCCCGCAAGCCATCGGGCAGCACGCCCGCGTGCATGGCGTTTTCGATGTAGCCGATGCACAAGCCCCCTTCGTCGCCGCGTCCCAGGCGCTTGGCCAAGGCTTCCAGGCGGTTGCCGTGGGTGATGAAGGCGCGCGCTTCGGCCAGGAAGGTATGGCCGTCGCGCGTGAGGCGGATGCGCTGGGCGCTGCGCTCGAACAGGGTCAGGCCCAGCTTGTCTTCGAGCTGGGCGATCTGCCGGCTCAGCGGCGACTGGGAAATATGCAGGCGCTCCGCGGCGCGCCCCACGTGTTCTTCCTCGGCGACGGCGATGAAGTATTGCAATTGGCGAATATCGAGCATGTCAGACCTTATAGGACTTAAGTTGCGCAAATTATGTCTTGGACAGGCTTAACTTGTCCAGCTATTCTGTCTTCACTGACTCACTCATTAAAGGAAAAACATCATGACGATCAAACACTTACTGACTGGCAAACTGGGTTTCGGCACGGCGCCGCTGGGCAATATGTTCCGCAACATTCCCGAGCAAGAAGCGCTGGCCACCGTCGACGCGGCCTGGGACTCGGGCATCCGCTATTTCGACACGGCCCCGTTCTACGGCGCCGGCCTGGCCGAACTGCGCCTGGGCGCCGCCCTGAAGCAGCGCCGCCGCAACGATTACGTACTCAGCACCAAGGTCGGCCGCCTCATCCTCGATGAACTGGAAGACCCGGCGGCCCGCGAACTGGGCGAAAAAGGCGGCTTGTTCGAATTTGGCCGCAAAAACAAGATCGTCGACGACTATTCGGCCGACGCCACCCTGCGCTCGATCGAAGACAGCCTGAAGCGCCTGGATACGGACCGTCTCGACATCGTCTGGGTGCACGACATCGCCCAGGATTTCCACGGCGACAACTGGCTGGCGCAATTTGACATCGCCCGCACGGGCGCCTTCCGCGTGCTGACCCGCTTGCGCGAAGAAGGCGTGATCAAGGCCTGGGGCGTGGGCGTGAACAAGGTCGAGCCGCTGGAACTGACCCTGGACCTGGCCGAAGCCCAGCCGGACGCCTTCCTGCTGGCCGGCCGCTACACCCTGCTCGACCATGAACGGGCCCTGCAGCGCCTGATGCCGGCCGCCGCCAAACAAAACGTCGACATCGTCGTGGGCGGCCCCTACAGCTCGGGCATCCTGGCCGGCGGCGCGCATTTCGAATACCAGAAAGCGTCGCCCGAGATCATTGCCAAGGTCGAGCGCATCAAGGCCATCGCCGCGCGCCACGGCGTCAGCGTCAAGGCCGCCGCCCTGCAATTCTCGCTGGCCAACCCTGCCGTGGCTGCCGTGATCCCCGGCGCCAGCCGTCCGGAACGCCTGGCCGAAGACCAGCAGGCATTGCACGGCGTCATCCCCGCCGCCTTCTGGCACGACATGCGTGCCGAACAGCTCGTGTCGCCATTCGCCCCGCTGCCAACTGGCGCCAACTAATAGATAAGGAATACATATGGCACACACCACCACCTCGATCGACATCGCCGCCACGCCGGCGCAAGTATGGCAACTGATCGGCGGCTTCAACTCCCTGCCGGACTGGCTGCCCTACATTCCCAGCAGCAGCCTCAGCGACGGGGGCCGCATCCGCCACCTGGCCAACCCGGCCGGCGACGTCATCGTCGAGCAACTGGAAGCGTACGACAACACGGCGCGCAGCTACAGCTATTCCATCCTGCAGGCGCCGTTTCCCGCCACCGATTACTTGTCGACCCTGCAAGTAAGCGCGATCGCCGGCAGCGACGGCGCGCGGGTCACCTGGTCGGGCCGCTTCACGCCCGTGGGCGCGAGCGAGCAGGAAGTGACGGAGCTGTTCCACGGCATCTATGTCGCGGGCCTGGAAGCGCTGCAGCAAACGCTGGCGAACTAAGACCATTTCCGCCACAGCCGGGTTTTCTTTGCTGGTCCTGTGGCGGAATCGCGCGCATTCCGTGTTATCGTTAACAACAACAGCAATCGCTGTTGTGTGCAGTGCAGCAGATTTTAGCCGGCGCCCTGCAGAGCTTGCCCGAATCTTTTACAATGTTGTCCTTGGGCAGCTCCTATCGCCCGAAAATACCGGCCATCCGTCGACTCTGGTGGCGCATTGCCACCTCCGGCTGGGCCATTGCGCGCCCCGCCGCCCTGTCATTCTTTACCCAACTAACAAGAACATGCACGCCTCCGTAGATCCCCTGATTCCGCGCGTCACCGCGCCTTTTGGCGCTGCTTATGCCGACCTGGCCCTGGCCATCGGCGGCCTCGCCATCGGCACGGGCGAATTCGCCTCCATGAGCATCCTGCCCGTGGTGGCCGACGACCTGGGCACGACTTTGCCGCAGATGAGCCACATGATCAGCGCCTACGCGCTGGGCGTGGTCATCGGCGCTCCCCTGATCACGATCTTCCTGGCGCGCATGCCGCGCCGTCTGATGCTGATTTGCCTGATGCTGATGTTCGCTGGCGGCAACTTGCTCAGCGCCATCGCGCCCAACTACGGCTTGCTGGTGGTGGCGCGTTTCGTGGCCGGCATCCCGCACGGCGCCTACTTTGGCGTGGCGGCCCTGGTGGCGGCCGCCCTGGCCGAACCGGACCGGCGCGGCCAGGCCGTGGCCAGGGTCCTGATGGGCTTGACCGTGGCGAATATCTTCGGCGTGCCGCTGGCAACCTACATCGGCCAGACCCTGGGCTGGCGCTCGGCCTTTTTGCTCGTCGCCGCGCTGGGCTTGTTGACCATGCTGATGGTGCGCATCTTCGTGCCGACGGTGGCCGCCGGCGATTCCAGCCCGCGCCGCGAACTGGGCGTCTTCCGCCGCCTGCAAGTGTGGCTGACCCTGCTGATGGTGGCGATCGGCTTCGGCGGCATGTTCGCCGTCTACACGTTTATTACGCCAACCTTGCTGGAAATCACGAAAGTCTCTCCGCTGGTCATCTCGATCTTGCTGGCCATCATCGGTGTCGGCATGACGGTGGGTAATCTGATCGGCGGCTGGCTGGCCGACCGCTCGCGCCTGTGGACCATCTTCGGCGTGCTGTTGTGGAACGTGGCCGCCCTGGCCGCCTTTACCTATACCAGCAGCAACGTCTGGCTGACGGCCATCAACCTGTTCGCCATCGGCGCCGGCATCGCCGTCGCCCCGGCCGTGCAGACGCGGCTGATGGACGTGGCCGGCGACGCGCAAACGGTGGCCGCCGCCCTCAACCACTCCGCCTTCAACATCGCCAACGCGCTGGGCGCCTGGGCCGGCGGCATCGCCATCGCCATGGGCATGGGCTTGCGCTCGACGGGCTGGGTGGGCGCCATGCTGGCCTGCGGCGGCATCGTCGTGCTCGGCATTTCCGTGCTGGTGGAAAACCGCAGCCGCAACCTGGGCGGCGCGCAGCCGGCTTGATGCTAACGAGAGCGGCAGCCTGCACAGGCGGCCGCTCTCGGGAAATGCGGGCCATCCACCGCAGCCCACTGCGGCGTGGCGGGATACAGGAGTTGAATTTCTTCCGCCAAAGAACATCGCAAAATCATTTATGCGTTCTCCCCTGGGCACTCCACACAGCTTGCCCCAAAAGCTGATCGCCAACGGCGATAGTCAATCCTGGGATCATCGACCTCCGACAGCATGCGCCCCACCTCATGAAAACCGAACAGGCTGACGCAGGCACGCAGCTCGGCGTCATCCACCTCATCCTCGCAGGCGTCGAGAAACAACTCCGCCAGCCCCCCCTGCAACGAAGCGTAGCTGCACCATACCTCGTCAATATTTTCCAGGCTGCAGCGTTCAAAGCGGCCGTTGGCGGGATTGAAGTAATCGAGCACCATGCCGCATTCCCACAAAGCCACGATGCCACGCCCGGCAATAGGCGAGGCACGCCACGCGCGTGCCTCTCGACAACGGTAGTCCAATTGCGACGCAACGCTGTCACCATCCAGATGGCACAGCATGGCTTCCGTGAGTCCAAGCGCGCGCAGCACCTTGTTGTCAATCGTTCGCACCTTACTTGATGTCATGGCCATTGGAAGCCTGTCGGCTGTATTCGCGCTCGAACGCGGCCAGGCTGTCCGCCTGCGCCCACAGGGTGGCGATATGGTGAAATTCATCCTCGAACGGCTGTTCGAAATCGGACACGTCCGTCGCATATTCGCAATTGCGGCTCAGCATGACGAGCCAGTCGGGATAGGCAAGCGCCGGATACAGACGGGTAAAGATGGCGTCGAGCGACGACACGCTTTCCCGGCCCGCCAGGTAGGCGGCGCGCAGTGCGACGATGTATTTTCCGGCCAGGAATTGTTCACTGAGCCGCTGCGTTCCCCGTTAGCGCTCGATGATCACCTCGGCCAGCGGCAGCACCTCATCGCGGCCCCGTGCGCTGGCCAGCAGCACGACTTCCAGGTCGTCGCCTTCCTGATCGAGACGCAAGCGCTCCACGGCCCAGTCCACGCAGCGGTCCGCCCGGCCATCGCCATGGCGCAGCCGGAAGCATTCCAGCTCAAGTTCCATCAATTGTTCCATTGTTATTCTTCTCGTGCGCGTCAATAGATGCGAATGAACGTCGTGATTCAACGACGCCCCGGCTGACGGCCATCAACGGCGATTGGTGCCCGCCACGTGGAACGATGATTGTTGCGGGTAGATTATACGACAGGCAGTGAAAAGCCCGCGCCCGCGATCACGAGCGGGAAGAATGGAAGCGAGAATGGAAGCGCGCTTCGACAGGGAAGAGAGAGAAACGATTAATTATCCTGCCGCGCTGCGGGGCATTTAATCAGAACCTGGTGAAACAATAAATAAATTGGAAATATATAAAAAAATATATACTTTCTCGCACGCCAGGAAAATATTCTTTTAAAGAAACATCAAAACAGGCCATGCGCGCCGCATGCCGAACATGGCCCTTGTCCGATTATTGCGGATTCGACGCCACGATGAATGGATCGAAGGTCAGCAGGGTATTACCTGCCAGCAACAAGGTCATCGTATATTGCACATTGCTGCCTTTGGCATTCACGCGTCCGCCCCATACGGTGTTGTCGTATTGCGGGTAAGGCGCCGGGTTGACCATGCCGCTGGTGATGGCGGTGCCGGCGAAGTTGTGGATGGAAACCTGCTCGGCCGGGTCCAGCGAGCTCACGTTCCAGACGATGGTGTCGCCGTTCTTGCACGTCGTCACCAGTTCATTGCCGCCTTCGTTGCCATTGCCCGAGTAGCCGGTCGTATCGACCATGAAGACATACCTGCTCAGATCTTTTTGTGCCACTGCCTGACCAACATTGACCGCTACCAGTACATTAATTGTTGCCATGGTTTTACCCCTCTTTGGAATGGAATTAAACATTACAACTATCCTTTGTGCGATGAAATAATGAAGATCCAGTCACATCACCGGCAGCGCCATCGGCGCAAGCGGATTCGATCACTGGCGCATAAAAATACGCGAAATGTATCAATTAAAAATACACAGAATATATCAATAAATCACCAAATCTATCGATAAGATCATGTGCCATATGATCAATGAGATTTCTTCACCCTCATTACCGCAACCACGAAGAGAGAATATTTTATTTATTTTTTCAAGTCAAATTATTTTTAATAATATTTAGAATCTATCCATTAATAACATTTAATTTTTAAATGAAATTTCTTATATATTGAATATTGGCATTCCGTGTTTGATTTACCGCAAACAATAGAGGTATACGACGGAAAAAGATGATGGGGAGAGGGAAAACAGGCGCAGGCAATGGGTGCCGCATGGGCGCGGCTGGCCCTGCGACGACTCAGCGCGTTTGCAGCATCTTTTGCAGCACCGCATCGAGCTCATAAAAATCCACGGGCTTGGTCAGATGTAAATCAAAGCCCGCATCGGACGCCATCTGGCGGTCCTTGTCCTGGCCCCAGCCCGTGACGGCCACGAGGATGGCGTCCTTGCCGCAGGGTTCGCTGCGCAACAGCCGCGCCACCTCATAGCCGTTCATGTGCGGCAAGCCGATGTCGAGCAAGATCACTTGCGGCATGAAACTGCGCGCCGCCGCCATGCCGGCCCGGCCGTCATAGGCCGTGCGCACGTCATAGCCAAGGATGTCGAGCGCCAGCGCCAGGCTTTCCGCCGCGTCGGCGCTGTCATCGATCACCAGCACGCTGCCCTCGCGCGTGCCGGCCAGCAAGCGGCGGTTGGCCGGCGCTGGGGCTTCCAGCGGCACGGCGGGCAGCGGCAGGCGCAGCGCGAAGGTGCTGCCCTGGCCCACGCCGTCGCTGTGCGCGCTGACGCTGCCGCCATGCAATTCGGCCAGGCCGCGCACCAGCGACAGGCCGATGCCCAGGCCGCCCTGGGCGCGCGACAGGGCCGGTTCCAGCTGAGAAAACAGGTCGAACACCGTGTCCAGATGCTCGGGCGCGATGCCGATACCCGAATCGCGCACGCTGACGCGCACCTCCTTGTCCAGGCAGGCCACCTCCAGCCCGATAACGCCGTTGGCGGGCGTGTACTTGACGGCGTTGGTCAGCAGGTTGGCGATCATCTGTCCCAGGCGCGTCGCGTCGGCATCGAGCCAGATGGGCTGCGGCCATTGCTCCACCAGCACCTTGTGGCCGGCCTGCGCGGCCAGTTCCGCCACGCTGTGCAGGGCCGCTTCCACCACGGGCGCCAGTTCCACGCTGGCGCGGCGCAATTCCAGTCGGCCCCGCGTGATGCGCGACACTTCCATCAAGTCGTCGACCAGGTGCGTCATGTGGCCCACTTGCCGCCCCAGCACGTCGCGGGCCCAGCGCAGCTGCGGGTCGTCCAGCTGCGCCAGGCGCAGCACTTCCAGCACGTTGCGCATGGGCGCCAGCGGGTTGCGCAGCTCGTGCGCCAGGGTGGCCAGGAACTCGTCCTTGCGCCGGTCGGCGGCCGCCAGCTGCTCGTTGAGCGCGCCGGCCTCCTTGCGCGCCAGCTGCAGCTGCTGCTCGTACTTGCGCCGGTCGCTGGCGACAAAGACGGCGATCTCGTCGTAGCGCACGCCATCATGTTCGCGCCGCACGGCGTTGAACAGCATGGGGATGGATGCCCCCTGGCGCTGGCGCATGTCGAGCAGGATTTCCGACACGCTGCCCTGCACCTGCATCAGGGGCAGCCAGTGCGTCTGGTGGAATACGCGCCCGCCGATGGTCAGCAAGTCCTGCAGTTTCTTTTTCCCCAGTATTTCCCCGGCGCCATAGCCGAGCCAGCCACAAAAGGTGGCGTTCGCCTGCACGATGGTGCCGTCGGCCGTGCACAGCAGCAAGCCGCAAGCGGCGTGCTGGAACAAGGTGCTGGTATCGGGCAAAGAAGGCATCGTGTCGCGCATTACAGGTGCAAGCCGCCGAGAAAGTGGCGGATGGCGCGGTAGCTGGCATCGGGCACGCTCATGTGCGGGCAATGGCCCACATTCTCGACCACGTGCAGGCTGCTGTGCGGCAGCATTTCGCGCAAGTACTCACCCACCGGGACGGGCGCGATGAAGTCGTCGCTGCATTGCACGATCAGGGCCGGCGTGCTGTTGTGCGGCAAGATGGCACGGTGATCGGACAAGAAGGTGGCTTGCGCGAAATGCCGGGCGATGACGGGGTCGGTGCGGCAAAAGCTGTTCGCCAGGTCCAGTCCCAGCGCCGGCTGGCCGGGCGCGCCCATGATGGCAGGCGCCATGCTGGCGGACCAGCCCAGGTAATTGCTGTCCATGGCATCGAGCAAGTCGTCGATATCGGCACGGCTGAAGCCGCCCTGGTAGCCGGCCGCAGCATCGTCGACGTAACACGGCGACGGCGCCAGCATGACTTGCGCTGCAAACAGGTCCGGCTCGGCGATGCTGGCCAGCAAGGCGCTCATGGCGCTGACGGAATGGCCGACGCAAATGACGGGGCCGCCGCCGACGGCGTGGATGACCCGGCGCAAATCGGCGCCATGCGCGTCGAGCCGCGCGTAGCTATCGAAATCATAGGCGCCCAGGTCGGAGGCGCCGCTGCCGAGCAGGTCGAACAGCACGGTGCGGTAGTGCGGACGAAACAGCGGCTCCAGGTAACGCCACATGGTCTGGTCGCAGCCAAAGCCATGCATGAACACCATGGTGGCTGCCGCGCCCGCCTGCGGCGCACCGCTGCGTTCGCTCACGCGGATATTGTGACGATCTTGTATACGCATGCCTGTTTTGCCCTGAATATTTCCACGTGGAATGTAAATTAACTTCTTGCTAGCATCTTAGCATGCGCTATTTGACCTTGGGCAACACCATTGGCGCTGGACAAACGCCTGGCTGCGGCAGATAATGAGAACGATTCCCATTATCAAAATGCCAGGCGATACCTGGCTCTCCCTGTGCGCCCCGGTGGCGTCCGCTGGCGGCAACAAGCCGGTTTTATGTTGAAGGTTTGTACCGCATGCGCGCTTTCTGGACTGTCATACACCGCTGGGCCGGCCTGACCATCGCCCTCTTCCTCATCGTCGCGGGCCTCACGGGCGCCGTCACCTCGTGGGATCATGAACTGGACGAATGGCTCAATGCCGACATCATGGAGACGCCGGGCCGCGGTCCCCTGCTGCCACCGTTTGCGCTGGCGCGCAAGGTCGCCGCCGCCGACCCGCGCGTGGAAGTCAATTACATGACCCTGGGCCTGGAAGCAGGCCATGCGGCCGCCTTCATGGTGCGCCCGTTGACGGACCCGGCCACGAACAAGCCGTTCGTGCTCGGCTACGACACCGTCTACATCGACCCCGTCACGGCGCAGATCACGGGCACGCGCGATTCGACGGCCATTTCCCTGTCGCGCCGCAGCCTGATGCCGTTCCTGCGCCACCTGCACTACAGCCTGCACGTGCCCGCCTTCTGGGGCACGGACCGCTGGGGTTACTGGCTGATGGGCACGGTGGCCCTGGTGTGGCTGCTCGACAGCATGGTGGCGTTCTATCTGACCACGCCACGCCGTTTGCGCCCGCGCGCGCAGGACGAGGCCCCGCGCCACCGCGACGCCGCCAGTTGGTGGCAGCGGTGGAAACCGTCGTGGGTGCTGCGCTGGGCGGCCGGCGGCTACAAGCTCAATTTCGATCTGCACCGCGCGGGCGGCCTGTGGGTGTGGGCCATCATCCTCGTCGTCGCGTTTACCTCGTTCTCGCTGAACCTGTACCGCGAAGTGTTTTATCCTCTCATGTCGCTCGTCTCCACCACCACGCCGGGACCGTACGAAACGCAGACGCCGGCGCCCTACGGCAGCTACATCACGCCCGCCATCGGTTTCGCGCAGGCGGTAGACATTGCCAAAAAGCAAGCCGTGCAACGCGGCATCACGGCGCCCATGGGCGGCATTTATTATGGCGGCAATTATTCGTTCTACAACGTCTCCTTCTTCGACCCGGCCGACGAATTCGGCGCGGCCGGCATGGGCCTGTCGAACCTGTACGTCGACGGCATGGACGGCACCATCATCGGCCAGCACAAGCCGTGGGAAGGCACGGCCGCCGACGTGTTCGTGCAACTGCAATTCCCCCTGCACTCGGGCCGCATCCTCGGCTTGCCGGGACGCATCTTGATGTCCCTCATGGGCATCATGGTCGCCATGCTGTCGGTGACGGGCATCGTCATCTGGGAGCGCAAACGCCGCGCGCGCCGGCTGCAGGCGAAGAGCCATTGAAATTCACCTAAACGCGCGACTTCACAACGCATAGCCGCCATCGCACTTCCGCACTTTACTACCCATCAGCCGGCACATGCCGGCTGTCCGCGCTGCGCGCTTGCCATGCGCCAGCCCGGCCAACGCCCTCAAATGCAGTTTACTTGCATTAGTATTCCACGCGAGCTATTATTGCAACTCTATTGCATCTATGCATTCCGCTGCGCCTGCGTCTAGCGCCAGCCCCCATTCCGCCTTTTTAGAGAGTCCCATGCGCCATCACGTATTCGCAGCTGCCATGCTGTCCACTGCCCCGCTCGCCTACGCGGCGGACGACGTCACCCTGCAAATCATCAAGGTCCGGGCAGACCGGCCTTCCAGCATCGACAGCATCGTTCTCGTCGACAATACGCAAGCCCAGAACCGGACCCTGGGCGCCATGCTCGAACATGTCTCGGGCGTGCAAAGCAGCGCCTTCGGGCCGCATGCGGGCGCGCCGGTGATACGCAGCCTGAGCGGCAGCCGCGTGCAGATCCTCGAAGATGGCCAGTCCATCCTCGGCATGAATGCGCTCAGCGGCGACATCAACATCCCTTTCGATCCGCTTTTCGTGCGCAGCGTGAGCGTCAACAAATCGTCCGATAGCGTGCGTTTCGGCGGCAATGCCATCGGCGGCAGCGTCGACGTCGATTCCGGCATCGTTTCCAGGAAGATGGAGGACAAGCGGAAGGACCTGGAGCTGGTCTTGCGCAAGGGCTTCAACGATGCCGACGCGCAAGGCTTGCGCATGAACTTCAACGATGGCAAGCGCTTCTCGACGAATCTGCAGATGTCATTCCAGAAAATCGGCCATTACGACATTCCCGGCAACAGCAAGGCCAGCGTGTGCAACAGCCAGTTGTTCCCCGTGAAGGGCGGCGTGAATACCTTTTTGGCCGACAGTTGCCAGAAAGAAGCGAGGATCCAGCAAGTCTACAACAAGGCTTCGCAACCGTTTATCGACCAGTTCATGAAGGAAAATCCGGACTGGGCGGACGGCGATTTTTCCTTCTATACCAATCACCCGACCTCCGTCTGGCAACGCAAGACCTACGTCAATCCAGCCAACCCCGCTTACGTGCCGGGTACGCCGTCGATGACCCAGAACAAGATCAACAAGGACGTCACCCCCGACTACCACGGCACCCTGGGCAACAGCCATGCCAGCAATACCCACTTTGCCGTCGGCACCACCTACTTTTTCGATCGTGGCTACGTGGCCGTCAGCGTCGATACCAAGAATAGCGAATACGGCGTCCCGGGCTTTTCCATGGAAAACAAGTCGTTCGGGGCGAACCATGACGAGGGACTGCCCGTCGGCGTGGTGATACAGCAGGATAAATATGCGCTGGAAGCCCATCTGCCTGACCCCGCACCTTTTCTTGAAAGCGCCCAACTGCGCGTGTCGCGCCTGAACAATGCGTCGGGAGAGCGCCTGGGTGCCGCCAAGGCGAACGACTACCAGTTCGACACCAATCAGGCCGAGCTCCTGCTGGCGCACCGGCGCGCGGGCCCCTTGAGCGGCGTGCTTGGTGTGAGCCACAAGGCCAGGGATATCGCCGGCAGCGGGCCGCAGCTCTATCTTCCCGATGCGAGCACGGTCAGCCGCGCGCTGTTCGTCAAGGAAAGCCTCGACGTCGACTGGGCCACCTTCGACGCCGGCTTTCGCCATGAAACAGTGGATCACGAGATACGCAAGAGCGGATTCAAGACGTCGCGGAATGCAAGCAATTCCAAACTCGAGGACAAGTCGTTCAGCCTGAGCAGCTATAGCCTGGGCGCCTCGGCCGCGCTGGGCCAGCTGTTCGGCGCGAAGCTGCGCTATGCATCGTCGGAAAGAGCGCCCGACGTCAACGAGTTGTATGCGAGCAACCGCCACTATTCGATCATGACCCAGGAAGAGGGAAACCAGAAGCTGAAGGCCGAGCGCGCGAAGAATACGGAACTCACCGGCCTGTTCACCAACCGCGGCTTCCAGCTGTCGGCAACGGGCTACGTCATGCAGTACGAGAACTATCTCTACCTTGGCCACTCGGGCATGCAGATGGCCAATCGCCTGCCATTGAAATACTGGAAGCAGACGGATACGACGGTCAGGGGATTCGAGGTCGACGCCTCCCAGGTCGTGCAGCTCGGCGGCTACGGAAAACTGAACCTGTCCGCATTCGCCGACCTGGTCAAGAACAAGGCGGACAATCCCGACAAGCTGCGCGCGCACAACGACGGCGCCTACCTGCCCAATATGCCCACCAACCGCTATGGCGCGAATGTGCAGTGGGAAAACAAGGGGTGGAAGGCCAGGCTGTCCGGCACCCGCTATGACAAGCAGAAGTACCTGGGCAAGAGTGTCAGCGAGGAAGTACCGCTCGACGGCTACACCATGGTGAACTTCCAGGTGAGCCGCGCACTGCAGGTGCCCAATTCGCCGTTTGCAGGCATCGAGGTGTTCGTCAGCGGCAGCAACCTGCTCGATGCGGATGCCCGGCCGCATAACTCCCCGCTGAAATACATCGCGCCCTTGCCGGGCCGTGGCTTTCTAGTTGGCCTGAGCGCCAGGCTTTAAGGCACGCTGCCGTTTCGCTCGCGCCGCACCAGCGCCAGCAGGCTGTCGCCCCGGTTGCCGTCGCAGCAGACGGCCACGCCGTCCGTGAAGTCGGGCGCCGTCAGCCGCGTCAGCACGCTGCCCGGCGGCATTTCCAGCGCCAGCCTGGCGCCCCGCTCCCACGCCAGGCGTGCGGTGGCGGCCCATTGCACGCGCCGCGCCATGTTGGCGGCCAGGCTGTCGCGGATGCGGGCCGGATCGAACAGCGCGCGCGCCGCGCTGCTGCTGAGGTAAACGAGCGAGGGGTGGCGCACCACCACGCCCTCAAAGGCGGCGGCCATGTCGCTCGCCGCGCCTTCCAGCAGCGGACAATGCGACGGCACGCTGACGGCCAGGCGCTGCGCCTTGCTGGCGCCCTGCGCCAGGGCCAGCGCCATCACGGCGTGCAAGCCGCTCTCGCTGCCGGCGATGGCGATCTGGCGCGGCGCGTTCAGGTTGGCGACATACACGGGCGTGGCGGCGCCGTGCACCTGCGCCAGCAGCGGTTCGAGCCGCGCCAGTTCCAGGCCGATGATGGCCGCCATGCCGTAGCCGGCCGGATACGCCTGCTCCATCAGCTCGCCGCGCCGCGCCACCAGGCGCAGCGCGTCCGCATAATCGAGCGCGCCGGCGACGACGGCCGCCGCATACTCGCCGATGGAAAAGCCGGCCACCATGTCGGGCAGCGCGCCGCGCGCCGCCAGCGAACGCGCCATGGCCACGCCCGCGATCAGCAAACACAGTTGCACGGCCCGCGTCGAGGCCAGCGCTTCGGCCGTGTCCAGCGCCAGGGGATCGCAGCCCAGCACTTCAGCCGCTTCGGCCAGGGCCGCCGCCACGGCCGCATCGTCCGGCAGCGCGTGCAGCATGCCGGAGTATTGCGCGCCCTGGCCGGGGAAGGTGAATAGCACGCTCATGCCAGCTCCCAGGGCGCGGCCGTCAGCACGGGGCCGCGCTCCGTTTTCAGCAAGACCCTGCCCCGTCCCGCCGCCCATTCCGCATACGCAAAGCCGCCATGGCCCGTGTCGATCTGCAGGTCCAGCCGGCACGCCGTGATACGCGACGTGACACTCGCCGCGATGGCGCGCAGGGCCTCGGCCTGCGCGCCATCGGGCGGCGCGGCGATGCGCAGCACGAGATCGAGGTCGCTGTCGGCGCGCAGCACGGGCAAGCCGCTGGCCAGGGCGAAGCCCACGCCGCCCGTCGGGCCCCAGGCCCAGCCCGTGGCGTCGAGCAGCGGTGCCACCTGCCGCAACGCATCGAGCGCAGTACAATCAAAACCAGGCGGCGGGGTGCGCGCCAGCCGCGCCAACGCCTCCGGCGTCACGCGGCGCACGACGGCGGCAGCGTCGACCTCGCACGCATGCCGCTCGCTGCGCAGCATGCCGCGCAGACCCACGGGGATGCGCCCAAGCGTGGCGCTGGCGCGCCGCACCACCAGTGGCGCCGCCCGCAGCCAGGCCGCGTCGGCCCAGGCGGGCAACGTTGCATCCTCGGGCAGGCAGGACGCCCACAGCAGATCATGCGCGCGCCAGGCATCCATCAGGCCACCACCGCCTTGACGGCAAAGAACAGCAAGGATGGGCCCAGCAAGCAGCCCAGGCCCGTGTGGAACGTCGCCACCAGCGCGCCATACGGCACCAGCTTGCGGTCGGTGGCGGCCAGGCCGGCCGACACGCCGCTGACGGTGCCGGCCAGGCCGCCGAAGACCATCGCAGAACGGGGCGTCTTCAGGCGCAAAAAGCGCGCCGCGGCGGGCGTGCCCACCATCACCAGGATGGCCTTGATCAGGCCTGCCGCGATGCTCAGGGCCATGACGTCCGAACTGGCGCCGATGGCCGCGCCCGTGACGGGGCCGACGATGTACGTGACGGCGCCGGCGCCGATGGTCGTCATGCTGACGGCATCCGAATAGCCGAACGCATAGGCGACGCCGGCGCCGACGAGGAAGGGCAGCACCACGCCCAGCATCAGCGCCACGACGCCGATCAGGCCCGCCTTGCGCGCTTCCGTCGCCTGCACTTCGAAGGCGGTGGCGACGATGGCGAAGTCGCGCAGCATGGCGCCGCCCATCAGGCCGATGCCGCCGAACAGCGACAAATCAGCCAGGCCCTTGTGGCCGCCGCTATGCACGCCGCCCCAGTAAGCGAGGCCCAGGCCGATCACGATGGCGATGGCCGAGCCGTGCACCCTGCCCAGGGTCAGGTACTTCGACAGCGCCACCGAGACCAGCATGATCAGGCCGACGAAGGCGAAGGCCGTCACCAGGCCATTGTGGATGGCGGCTTTTTCAAAGATGTCAAGCATGACGGTGCTCCTTCATCAACAGCGAGTCGGCTTCGGCGGCGGACGGGTTTTCCATGCGGTTGATCAGAGAAATCACGGCGCCGCACACGAGCACGGAACCGATGGCGGCCAGCACGGCCACCGGCCCGCCGCGCAGGGCCGCGACCACGTCCTGCTGCGCCGCCATCGCCACCACCACGGGAATATACATGGCGCCCCAGTATTCGACGCCCCGCTCCGTCATCTGCGGCAGCCAGGCGCGGCGCTGCATGTAGAGCCGGGCGCAGATCAAGAGGAGCATGGCGATGCCCACGCCGCCCACGTTGGTCTTGACGCCCATCAACTGCCCGAGCAGGTCGCCCAGGAAGATGCCGAGCAAATGGCACAGGGCCAGCAATGCGGTACCGTAAATGATCATGATGTGTCTCCGTTATAGGAATAGGAATGACTTGATGTCTTCTCTGTTGTTGCACCTACCACTGCTGCCCCAGCACCTCCCTGACTCTTGCCGACGCCTGGCGGTGCGGCGCGCCCAGGCGGCTGGCCAGTCCCCGTTCCGGATCGGCGCGGATGTCGGCCAGCGCCGCCCGCAGGCAGGCGTCGACGGCGGCCGTGTCCTGCGCCGATGGCGCGTCCGGCTGCGCCACCTGCAAGGTTTGCCACAGCAGCCCCAGGGTGGCGTAGTTCCTGATGTCGTAGGCCATGGGGGCGATGGTGGCGGCCAGCGCTTCGAGCGCCTCCACGGTGCGCAGGGTGATGCGCGCAGCCGACGCCTTGCCCATGGCGTGCACCATCACTTGCGGATCGTCGAGCGCGATCAGGCGGCTGGCCTGGTAGCCGTGGGCGAGAAAGGCGCCCGACATGGCCTTGCCGACGATCAGGCCGATGACGGGATGGCCCCCCAGGCGCGCCTCGGCGTAGGCCCCAGCCGCGCCGGCCAGCGCCTGGTGGATGCCGTAGGCCTCCTCGCGCCGGCCGTAGGCCTGGCTGGCCACGTCGATGACGGCGACGACGGGCCGCTTCACCGCCAACTCGCGGTCCTCGGCAAGCACCTGCCGCACGGCGCGGGCCAGCTGCCACGCCTCGACCAGACCCACTTCGCCCGTGCGGGCCCGCGCAAAACGGTTATCCGGGTCGGGCAGCACGGCGAGGTAGCGCGCCGCTACGCCGGCCAGCGGCGCGTCCACCACGCGCACGGAAGGCGGATAGCCGTCCAGCGGCGCAGCGTTGTTCGTGAGTGCCGCCAGCCAGACGGCGCCGCGGCTCGTGTCGGTGATGGCGTTCATGCTGCGACTCCTTTGCTGTAGATGGCGCGCACGGCGCCAGGTGTGGCTTGCACGGACGCGTCGACGTCGGCCAGGAGCGCCAGGTAGGCTTCCGCCTGGTCGCTGCGGTGCTGCGCTGGCACGCCGCGTACGAACAATGCGGCCACGGTGGCGCGCATCTGCGCCGTGTCGTCTTCCACATAGGCGTCGGCCAGGCCGCTCTTAAAACGCTGTTCGCCGCCCGTCAGGCTCCAGATAAACGGTTTGTTGCGCGAGTCGAATTCGTCCACGCCCGCCTCTTGCTCGATCACGGCCGGCCCGTTGAGGCCCAGGCGCGCCTCGCGCGTGACGACCAGGTAACTGCACAAGCCCGCCGCGATCGACATGCCGCCGTAGCAGCCCACGGTGCCGGCCGTGATGCCGATCACGGGCTGGTAGCGGCGCAGGTCGACGATGGCCGCATGGATGTCGGCAATCGCCGCCAGGCCCAGGTTGGCTTCCTGCAGGCGCACGCCGCCCGTCTCGAACAGGATCACGGCCCGCGTGGGCACGCCGTTGCGGTTGTCGCGCGCCGCCAGTTCCAGCGCGCCGGCGATCTTCGCGCCGCCCACCTCGCCCATGCTGCCGCCCTGGTAGGCGCCTTCGATGGCCAGCACCACGGCCGGCTGTCCGTCGAACAAGCCCTTGGCCACCACCACGCCGTCGTCCGCCTGGGCCGTGACGCCCTGCAGCGGCAGCCACGGCGAAGCGATGCCGCAGAAGGGGTCGAGCAATTCGCGCATGCTGCCCGCGTCCAGCAAGGCCCTGGCCCGGCTGCGCGCCCCCCGTTCGATGAAGCTGTCGCGCTCCAGCAGTTGTTGTAATGTGCTCATGCCGTCCTCCCCGCTTGCGCTTCTTCGTAGGCTTGCTCGATGCGCATGCGCACCACGCCCGGCGTGGCGCCGCAATCGTTGATGACGATGCTCGCCGCCGGCAGCGGCGCGCCGCCGAACACGCGCAGCAACAGCGCATCCCACACGGCGCCCTTGCCGTCGACGGAGGTGTTGACGACGATGCGGGTCACGCCGTCGTCGCCCGGCTGCAGCAGCACTTCCAGGTCGCCCGATCCGACCACGCCGGCCAGCGCGCGTCCCGATGCCGGCTGCCCGGCCGCGAATGTGTAGTCACGCGTTTCCATGCGCGTCTCCTTCCGTCAATCGATCGAGGAACAAAGTGGCCGCCAGCAGATCGGCCGCGCCGCCGGGCGACACGCCGCGATCCAGCGCCTCCGCTTCCAGCGCCAGCAGCGCCTGCGTGCCGGCGGTCGTGGCCGCGCCGCCGGCCGCCAGCACCCGCGCCGCACCCGCTTGCAACGCCAGCAAGGCCGTTTCGCCGCCGCGTGACAGCACGCAGGTGTCGTCCAGCCGGCTGACGATGGCCAGCAAGGCGTTCAGGCGCGCCGTCGTTTCGCTGTCGCCGCGCGCCCGCGAGGCGTGCAAAGCGGGCAGTCCCGCACCCGTCACCAGGGGAAATCCTGCGCGGGCCTGGCCCCTCGCGCCATCGACCTGATACCGGCGGCACGCCAGCTCGCCCTTGTTGCCGGTGGCGCCAGGCGCGCCACGGTCGTGCAAGCGGGCCAGCGCGCCGGCCCGCGCCGCCACGGCCAGCGGCGCCAGCGAAGCGCCGCGCGCGCCTTGCTGCGCCGCCGCCGTCACCAGCAGGCCCAGGGCCCAGATGGCGCCCCGGTGCGTGTTCACGCCGCCCGTGGCTGCCAGCATCAGCGCCTCGCCATCGCGGCCGATGGCGCCGATGCGCTGGCGCAGCAGGTCGTCGTCTTGACTCTGCGCGCCAGCGTCGGCCATGGCGGCAAACACCGGTTGCAGCACGCAGGCCGAATGGCACATCAGGGCCCAGTTCAAGTCCGCGTGGGCGCCACGGCTGCGCAAATCGACGAGGCCCGGTTTCGGCGTCAGCGTCACTTCATCGAGCAGCGCCTGCAGCACTTGCCGCGCCAGCGCGGCAGGGCGTACCTGCACCGGCACTGTCGTCATCATTGTGGTCATCATTGTCATCATTACCAGCTCCTGAATTTGGCGGGTGGTTGATACAGGCCGTCGGACCATTCGACCAGGTCGGCGATGCTTTTCGCCGCCAGCAGCGAGCGGCTGGCCGCGCCGCGCTGCACGCCGATATCCTCGGGCAGCGCGATCAAGCCGTCGGCGCGCAATGTCGCCGTCGTCTTCGGGTCGTGGCGCAGGCCGATGGGCGTCACGCCGGCCACCGCCGCCAGCATGGCCTTGCGCTCGTCCAGCGAACGGGCCTTGTACAGGTAGGCGATACCCTCCTCCGTCAGCACGTGGGTGACGTCGTCGCCATAGATCATCACGGGCGCGAGCGGCATGCCGCTGGCCTGGCCCACGGCCACCGCGTCGAGCGATTCGACGATGGTCGGCTGGCCGCCGTCCTGGAAGGTCTCGACCATCTGCACCACCAGCTTCTTGCCGCGCGCGAGAGGATCGTCCGTCTCGATCAGGTCCAGCCAGGCCGGCGTCGGATGGCGCCGGCCGTGCGGGTCATGGCCCATGTTCGGCGCGCCGCCGAAGCCCGCCAGGCGGCCGTTGGTGACGGTCGACGAATTGCCCAGGCCATCCATCTGCAAGGTGGCGCCGATGAACAGGTCGACCGCGTACTGGCCCGCCAGCTGGCACAGGGCGCGGTTCGAGCGCATGGAACCGTCGCGGCCCGTGAAGAACACGTCGGGCCGCGCGGCCGCATAGCCTTCCATGCCCAGCTCCGCGCCGAAGCAGTGCACGCTCTCGACCCAGCCCGTCTCGATGGCCGGTATCAGGGTCGGATGGGGGTTGAGCACCCAGTTGCGGCAAATCTTGCCCTTCAAGCCCAGCTGCTCGCCATAGGTGGGCAAAATCAGCTCGATGGCGGCCGTATTGAAGCCGATGCCGTGATTGAGCGACTGCACCTGGTGTTTTTCATACACGCCGCGGATCGCCATCATGGCCATCAGCACGTGCACGGGCTTGATCACGCGCGGATCGCGGGTAAACAAGGGTTCGATGAAGAACGGCTTGTCGGACTGCACGACGAAATCGATCCACGAACCGGGCACGTCGACGCGCGGCAAGTCGCTGACGTCGTCGACGATCTGGTTGACCTGGGCGATGACGATGCCGTCGCGGAAGGCGGCCGATTCCACCAGGGTGGGCGTGTCCTCGGTGCTGGGGCCCGTGTACAGATTGCCCTGGCGGTCGGCCATGTAGCCGGCCACCATGACGACGTTGGGCGTGAGGTCGACGAACAGGCGCGCATACAGTTCGATATAGGTGTGGATGGCGCCCACTTCCAGCAAGCCATCCTGCAGGAACTGGGCGATGCGCAGGCTTTGCGTGCCGGCAAACGAAAAATCGAGCTTGCGGGCGATGCCCCGCTCGAACAAGTCCAGGTGTTCGGGCAGACTGACGCTGGGCATGATCAGGTGCAGATGATGGATCTTGTCCGGGTTGACCTGGGCCAGCATGCGGGCGAGAAAATCGGCCTGCTTCTGGTTATTGCCTTCGAGGACGACGCGGTCGCCCGGCGCAAGCAAGGCTTCGAGGACGGCGACCATGTCGCCCTGTTGCAGCACGGGCCCGTTCGCGTACTGGCGCACGGCTTCCAGGCGGCGGCGCTTCTCGGTGCGCCGCGTGTCCCATTGTTTTTGCCGCTGCGCTGGCGCTGCTGTGGCGGTTGACATCATGCCTCCCTTTTTTCTGTCGAGTTTCAACGATAGTGAAAAGGCAGCAACGCGACAATCAACCTGCTAGCATATTCATTACCCTATAGTTAATGAACTGCCATAAAAGAGGCTAGCCATGGCCATCAATGAAGAAATCACCCTGAAAAAGCTGGAAGTTTTTCTCAGCTTTATGGAATTGAACAACCTGGCCCGTGTGGCCGATGCGCTGGGCCAGAGCACGGTCAGCGTGCACCGCGCCCTGCACTCGCTGGAAGACGGCTTGCGCTGTCCCCTGTTCAAGCGCGAGGGCCGCAGCCTGATCCCCCTGCATGCGGCCTACACCTTTGCCGAATCGGCGCGGCGCGCGCTGGCCGAGTGCGAGGAAGGCGTGCGCAAGGTGCGCGAAATGTCGGGCATCAACCCCGTGCGGCTGAAGATCGGCTCGCTGTATTCCTTGACCCTGCACTGCATCCCGCAACTGGTGATCGCCCTGAAGCTGCGCCGGCCCGGTCTCGACATCGACCTGACGCTGGGCTCGAACCGCGAACTGCTGCAAAGCCTGGCCGATGGACGTTTGGACGCCATCATCGTCGGCGTGCAGGAAGACGAACAGCATGCGGGCCTGGTGGCCGTGCCGCTGTTCCAGGACGACATCTTCCTGGCCGCGCCGCTGGCCTCGCCGTATGCGGGCGCCGCCTCGGTGGACTTGCAGCAGCTGCGCGACGACAAATTCGTCACGCTCAACGAGGGATTCGTCACCTCGCAAAGCTTCAACCACGCATTCGAGCTGGCGGGATTTGTGCCCGACACGGCCATGCGGGTGGGCGACATCTTCTCGCTGATCAACCTGGTGAGCGGCGGCATCGGCTACAGCCTGCTGCCCGGCCGCGTGCGCGCCTTCAGCTCGCGCATTGAACTGCTGCCGCTGGAAGCGCGTTATGGCTCGCACCAGCAAATCACCCTGCTGATGCTGAGCAGCCGCGAGCGCGACCCGAATCTGCTGGCGCTGGCGGCGGAGTGCAGGTTGTATGGGCGCCGGGAGCCTGCTTTACCCAAGACTTTGACTTAATATCTAAACAATGGCATAGCAAAACAAGGCCCGAACCCTCAACCCGGGCTCCCCGGGCCCAGCGGGCCTGAAAAATGACCAGGGAATGGATAAGACCGGGCGCGCGGGCGCAGACAGTACGAATGTACGGCAAGCCCAAGCAACGCAGCCATGGGCACCTCTCAGGCCCACGATCCAGGCCCGCACTTAAATAGCACTATCCCAAGGCGCCGACAGCCGCACCGCGCAGTTGATGAGACCCACCATCGAATACGTCTGCGGGAAATTCCCCCACATCTCCCCCGTCACCGGGTGCGTGTCTTCCGAAAGCAGGCCCAGGTGGTTGCGCGCCAGCAGCATGGTCTCGAATATCTTGCGCGCTTCGTCTTTCCTGCCGATGCGCGCCAGGGCGTCGATGCGCCAGAAGGTGCAGATGTTGAAGGCCGTTTCCGGCTTGCCGAAGTCGTCGGGCGCTTCGTAGCGGCGCATGTAGGGGCCGTCGCACAGCGACGCTTCCAGCGCGTCGACGGTGGCGATGAAACGGGGGTCCATGGGGTCGATGAAGTTGACTTCCGCCATCAAGAGCACGGAGGCGTCCAAGTCGCGCCCGCCCAGGCTTTCGGCGAAGGCCTGGCGCTCCTCGCTCCACGCTTCGCGCAGCAGGCGTTCGCGTATCAGCACGGCGCGGCTGTTCCAGTGGTCGGCCCGGTCCGGCAAGCCCAGCTTGTGCGCGACTTTCGCCAGGCGGTCGCAGGCGGCCCAGCTCATCAGCATGGACGAGGTGTGGACCCTGGCCCGCGTGCGCAGCTCCCACATGCCCGCGTCCGGTTCCGCATGCAGGCGGAACGCCTGTTCGCCCACGGCTTCCAGCGCGGCAAACTCGGCTTTTCCCGCCCGGTGGAACAAGCGGTGGTCGAGGAAAGCCTGCGCCGCCCCCAGCACGATATTGCCGTAGACGTCGTGCTGGAAGTGTTCCTGCGCCTGGTTGCCCACGCGCACGGGGCCATTGCCGCGGTAGCCGGGCAGATGGTCGAGCGTGGATTCCGGCAACTGCTCTTCCAGGCCGATGCCGTACAGGGGCTGGATGTGGCCGCCTTTCGAGCGGGCGACGATATTCGTCAGCCAGCGCAGGTATTCCTCCATGGTGCCCACTTCGGACAGGCTGTTCAATGCCCGCACGACGAAGAAGGCGTCGCGCAGCCAGCAATAGCGGTAATCCCAGTTGCGGCTGCTGCCCGGCGCTTCCGGGATGCTGGTGGTCATGGCGGCGATGATGGCGCCCGTGTCCTCATATAAAGACAGTTTTAATGTGATGGCGGCGCGGATGACCACGTCCTGCCATTCCAGCGGCACGGCCAGGCGGCGCGTGTAGGTGCGCCAGTAGTTGATGGTTTCCTTCTCGAAGATGCGCGCCGTGTCGTCGATGCCGCCGGCCAGGGTTTCATCGGGGCCGAGCAGGAAGTTGGCCGTGCCGCCCAGCATGAAAAACGTTTCGCTCAGCACATAATTGAGCGACACGTCGGTGTTCAGGCGCAAGGTCTGTTCCGGCCCCACGTAGCGGATGTGGTGGCTGCCCTGCGTGATCCGCGGCGCCAGCTTGCCCCAGTCGTAGCGGGGCCGCAGGCGCACCCGGATGCGCACGGCGTGAGCGAGCGGGCGCACGCGGCGGATCAGCATCAGCGGGCGGAACATGCGGTCGCGGCTGAGGAAACGGGGCGCGAAATCCGTGATTTCCACGCCGCGCCCTTCGGTGTCGTACAGCCGCGTGCGCAGCACGGCCGTGTTCGGTTCATAGACTTGCTCGCTGCGCGCGAAGTTTTCGATGTCGATGGCCCACACGCTGCCGTTCTGCGTATCGTCCAGTAATGTATTGAAGACGGGATCGCCGTCGAAACGGGGCAGGCAAGACCAGACGACCTGCCCCGCCTGGTCGATCAGGGCGCTGAAGGCGCAATTGCCCACCACGCCGCAGTTGAGGGATGCTTGCGCGGGCGTGCCGCCGGGAATGTCATCAGTTGTCATCGTCTGCTCCTTCTGGGGATACGGAGGCGGCCAGCAAGGCGGCGCGCAAGGCGCCCGGGCTGGCCAGGCGCAGGGTGGCGGCGCTGGGGCCTCTGCCCACTTTCACGCCCTGCCCGCCTGCTTGTTGTACAAAGGCAAAGCCTGCCTCATCGGTGGTATCGTCGCCCGCGAACACGGGCCGGCGGCCGGCGAACGGGCTTTCCTGCATGAAGGCGGCAATGGCGCCGCCCTTGTCGGTGGCGGCCGGCTTGGCTTCCAGGACCATTTTGCCATGCAACAGCAATACACCCGGGCACGCTTGCACGGCGGCCGTCATTTCCTGCAGGCACAACTGTTCGAGCTCGGGCGCCAACCGGTAATGCAGGGCCACGGCGCCCCGCTTCCGCTCCACCAGCAAGCCGGGGTGGACGGCGGCCAGGGCCTGGGCGCGCGCCAGCACGGGCGCCACGTCGGGCGTGGACGCCACGCTGAACGTGCCATCGGCGCCGCGCCGCTCCACGCCATGCACGCCCGCCACCGGCAAGGTCAACGGCGCCAGCATGGCGTCGATCTGTGCCACGGGGCGTCCGGAAATGAGGGCCAGCGCGCCGCCGTGGCGTTCGGCCAGCAGCGCCAGCGCCTCGACCACGCCCGGCTCCAGGCGCACGCCGTCGGGCGTGGGGGCCAGGTCGACCAGGGTGCCGTCGAAGTCGAGGAAGACGGCCGTGCCGGCAGTACTCAGCAGCCGCAACAGGGCCGCGCTATCGTCAGGCATGTCCGTCATCAAATCCCCTTGCGCCGCTTGATGCGGCTGTGGGCGTCGATCTTGGTCATGACCTTGTCGCGCTGGCGCAAACGGGCCGCGTCCAGCAGCATGCGCCCGGCCCAGCGGTACACATTGAAATGTTTCACACGGGCCCGCATGCTCTTCATGCGCTCGCGCTGCTCCACGGGCGGCATCACGAGGGCGCGGTACAGGGCGTCGGCGCCCTGCTCGATGTGGTACGGGTTGATGATCAGCGCCTCGTGCAGTTCGCGCGCGGCGCCCGTGAATTGCGACAGCACCAGCACGCCCAGCTCGTCGTCGCGCGCGGCAATGAATTCCTTGGCCACCAAATTCATGCCGTCATGCAAGCTCGTCACCATGCACACCTCGGAAGCGCGGAAATAGCGCTGCAAGTCGTCTTGGCCATGGTGCTCGGCCTTCAGCAGGATGGGCACGTAATCTCCGCTGCCGAAGCGGCGGTTGATGCGCTCGACCATCTTGCGCACGCGCGCGTCGAAACTTTGATATTCATCGAGCGAAGCGCGGCTGGGCGCGGCGATCTGCACGAAGGTGAAATTGCCGACCATGCCGGGCTGCTGTTCCAGCATGCGCTCGACGGCCTGGAAGCGCTCGACGATGCCTTTCGTGTAATCGAGGCGGTCCACGCCGATGCCCAGCAAGTGATCGGGCGCCACGCCCAGCTCGGCGCGGATCTGTGCGCGGCACGTGGCCACGTCGGGCTGCGCCGGATCGTCTTCGGGCCAGGCGATGGAAATCGGGTAATCCTCGACCTGCGTCATCTCGCCGCCGTAGGAAATGGTCGACGCTTCCGGTTCGATGCGCGTTTCCAGGTAGCGGTCCACCGTTTCAAGGAAATTCTTGCGGTGGAACGGCGTGTGGAAGCCAAGGATGGTGCTGCCCAGCAAGCCGTCGAGGATTTCCTCGCGCCAAGGGCAAATGCCGAACGATTCCGAGTTGGGCCAGGGGATGTGCCAGAAGGTGATGATCGTCGCCTTCGGCAAGGCGTCGCGCACCATGCGCGGCAGCAGGGCAAAATGATAATCCTGCACCAGCACGACGGGATTGTCCGTCTTCGCCTCGGCGATCACGGCGTCGGCGAAGCGGCGGTTGACTTTCACGTACTGGTCCCAGTCGGACGAGCGGAACACGGGGCGCACGTGGGCGATATGGCACAGCGGCCACATGCCTTCATTGGCGAAGCCATAATAATAGCCCTGCTCTTCCTCTTCCGTCAGCCACACGCGGCGCAAGGTATAGCTGGGATTGTCGGGCGGCACGGGCACGTGGTCGAGCTTATCGACCGTCTCGCGGTCGGCGGAACCGGCGCCATGCGCGATCCACGTGCCGGAACAGGCGCGCATCACCGCTTCCACGGCCGTCACCAGTCCGCTGGCGGGGCGCTGGACGGTAATGCCGGTATCTGTTTTCGCGTGGATATACGGCTCGCGGTTCGACACCACCAGCACCTGGTCGCCCTGCAAATCCGCTTCCAGCAAGGCGCGCAGCTTGTCCGGCGTCCAGTCGGACGACCAGCCATTGTCGCCCTGGCGCTCCAGGTGGTATTCCTGCAGCAATTCGCGCAAGTCGCCGATCAGCGGCTGCATTTCCGGCGGCGGCGCGGGCGCGGCGGCGGGCGCCGTGGCGGCGGCCACCGCGCCATGACTTTTCGGCAGCAATTCACCGCGCAGGACATCCTTGACGGCCGCCAGCCAGCCGCGCCAGCTCAGGTGCGCCACGAACACGGTCATCAGGGAAATCAGCACGGCCAGCACGGCCAGGAAGGCAAAGATGAAGCGCTTGGTATCGGTGTTGCGGCGCTCGACAAAGCTCATGTCCTGCACCAGCACCAGGCGGCCCAGCTGGGAGCCATCCTGCATGACGGGCGTTTCGCTGAGGTGGACTTGGCCTTGCGGCAATTGCGCGAGGGATTTGTACAGGCCGCCCGTGGGAGGCGTGCTCCAGCAGCCGATGGAGGCCGGGAATTGCGCGGATTGATAGAGCAAGTGGCCCGCGTTGTCGCAAAAGCCCAGGGCAATCAGTTTTTCATCGCGCGTGGCGTCCTGGAACAGCTCTTTGATGCGCGTGGCGTCCTGCGCGGGCAGGTAGTCGGTGAGCGAGGGCCGCAGGGTTCCGGCGAGCAATTCGGCCCGGCTGTCGAGATCGCGCACATACCAGCGCAGGGTGATGTTGTCGAGCAGGGGTACCACGATATAAGCAAACAATCCCAGCACCAGGGCCAGCGGCAGGATGAAGCGCAAGGACATTCGCAGTGATCGTACTATCATCGTTTTCCTTTGCAAAAACAAAAAGCATGGCAAGTATGACTATGTTTCCACTGCGGCGACGCCCGTTTGCTTTCCGTATTGAAACGTCAACCTGGCCTGGCGCAGCGCAGCAATTTCATCCAGTATCCGCCTGGATGCCGCTCTTATCCGTTCGGCAACGCACGCCCCCGTTACGCCATCTGCCCGTAAAATAACCGCTTCCGACATCCATTTCACTAAAAACAAGGAGTTTTCGCCTATGGATCTCAGCACGTTCCACTCGCTGATGGGAGGCCCGCTGCGCTCGGCGCTGACCGTGCTCGTTTCCGCCCTGCTCGTCACCATGCTCGCCATCGGCGTGCACCGGGCCGGCATCGGCTTGCTGAGAAGGCTGGCCAATGGCCGCCCGTTCACCACCAACGCCACGCGCGTGGCCTTCCGCGCCAGCCAGCTGTGCGTGATCGTCTTCGGCCTGCGCATGGTGCTGGCCGGCGCGCCCGACGACACGCCGGGCTTGCTGGCCATGTCGCATGTCGCCAGCGTGGCGCTGATCATCGCGCTGACCTGGCTGGCCATGCAATGCATCCAGGCGCTGTCCATCACGATCTCCGAAGTCAACCCGGTCGACGTGGCCGACAACCTGCGCGCGCGCCGCCTGATTACGCAGGCCCGCGTACTCACGCGCAGCGCGCACGCCATCGTGGTGATCCTGGGGCTGGCCTTCGTGCTGCTGACCTTGCCCGGCGCGCGCCAGATCGGCGCCAGCCTGCTCGCTTCGGCCGGCGTGGCGGGCCTGGTGGCCGGTATCGCCGCCCGTCCCGTGCTCGGCAATTTCATTGCCGGGTTGCAAATTGCGTTTTCGCAACCCATCCGCATCGACGACGTGCTGATCGTCAATGGCGAATGGGGCAAGGTCGAGGAAATCAAGGGCACGTATGTGGTCGTGCGCGTGTGGGACGAGCGCCGCCTGATCGTGCCGCTGCAATGGTTCATCGAAAATCCGTTCGAGAACTGGACGCACAGCTCGTCCACCCTGCTGGGCACGGTGTTCCTGTGGCTCGATTTCAGCATCCCGCTCGACCCGCTGCGCGCCGAACTGACGCGCATCTGCGAGTCCGCCGTGCAATGGGATGGCCGCGTCTGCACGGTGCAGGCGACGGATTCGAACGAGCGGGCCGTGCGCGTGCGCTTCCTCGTCAGCGCGGCAGATTCGGGCCTGGCCTTCGAGCTGCGCTGCATCGTGCGCGAGCAGATGCTGGCCTTCATCACGTCCCGCTATCCGCACGGCTTGCCCCGCTTGCGCTCCACGCACGACCCCATCGAGCTGCACGCCATGCAGGCGCAGAACGACAGCCTGCCGCTGTACAAGGCCGAGAACCAGGCTTGACAAAACCTGCGGCGCGCGGGCAGGCCGACATCACCCTCATCGTCATCCTCTCCATCGTCGCGCACGGCTTGACGGTCAAGCCGCTGCTGGAACGCTACTGGCGCAAATAACTGGTGCAAATAAGCACCGGCGATCCCACTTTGTCATTGCTACACAGCAATGATTTGTCAATCGCCCCTATGGCAGACGGAAATATTGTTAAGATCATTCAAAATGGCAAAAGAGAGAATCAATGAAACGACGAAGCGTGCTGGGACTGGGCGTCTCACTGGCCCTGCTGCAAACGGGCTGCGCCACCGATCCGGCCAGGCTGGCGTGGGAAACGGAATTTGACGGCTTCATGCGCGATGGCCTGGCCCGCACGGAAACGCCGGGCATGAGCGTGGCCGTGGTGCGCGGCGAGCAAACCATGTTCGCGCGCGGCTATGGCTGGGCCGACATCCAGGCCGGCAAGAAGGCCGATGCCAACACGGTCTTCCATGTCGCCTCAGTCAGCAAGCTCGTCACGGCGACGGCCGTCATGATGCTGCTGGAACAAGGCGCCTTCCAGCTCGACGACAAGGTGGCGGCCTACCTGGACTTCCCGCTCATGCACCCGAAGTTTCCCGACGTGCCCATCACCTTTCGCCATTTGCTCAGCCACACCTCGGGCATTTCCGATGCCGTGTATGACAAGACGACGGCGTTCGCCGTGCAGGGCGACCCGCGACTCCCCCTGCGGGACTTCGTCAAGGGCTACCTGTCGCGCGGCGGCGCCTGGTATGACGCGGATGTGTCGTTTGCCGCCCGGCCCGGCACGGAATGGCGCTACAGCAATGTCGGCATCGCCCTGCTCGGCTATCTGGTGGGCCGTTTGAACCCCGATGGCCTCGACGCCTTTGCGCACGAGCACCTGTTCGAACCGCTGGGCATGGACAACACGGCGTGGAGCCTGGGCGGCTTGCCCCGGCGCGCCGTCGTCGCCCAGCCGTATGCGCACAAGGAAACGGGCCTGCAGCTGCTGCCGCCCGTCGGCTATCCGGACTGGCCAGCCGGCCTGCTGCGCAGCTCGGCGCATGACTTCGCCCGCTTCCTGTCCATCTTCAGCAATGGCGGCCGGGTCGATGGCCACCGCTACCTGCAAGACGCCACCCTACACTTGTTTTTCGCCCCGCAAGCGGCCCCCGTCGTACCCGCCGACGCGTCCGTGCGCCAGGCCCTGGTCTGGCTGCTGCGCGACGTGGACGGCAAGCCGCTGGCCACGCACAGCGGCGGCGATCCGGGCGCCGCGTCCGTCGTCTGCGTCGACCGCGCCAGCAAGACGGCCGTGCTGGCCTTCGCCAACGTCAGCGCCGACAAGGAGTTTCGTTCATTCCAGAAAGAGGTCGTGTTGCGCCTGCTGGCCCATGGGGGCAGCGGCGCGCCGGCGGCGAAGAAACCCTAGGCGCCGAACCAGCCGCGCAGTTTCTCGGCGGCCCGTTCCTTGACGTCGGCCGTGATGTAGGTGGCGACCGTGGCGACGGCCGCCGCCAGCACGGCCAGGTCATCCGCATAGCCGACCACGGGCGTGATGTCGGGGATCGCATCGATGGGCGAAATGAAATAGCCGAGCGCGCCATAAATGGCCGTCTTGGCCCACAGCGGGGTGTGCGGCTGCTGCGCCGCGTAGTACAGCCACAGCGCTTTCTCGATGACTTCGCGTCCCGCCGTCTTGGCGAACTTGACGACCTTGTCCCAGAAGCTGTCATCCGTATATTTCTTTTCATACTGCTTGTCGGCCTGGGGGGCGTGGTCTTCTTCCAGATTCTTTTTTCTGCCAAACATCTGCTGCTCCTGTCTGCCGCGCACGGCGTTACGAATGCGCACCTTAGCATAACGGCGCGCAGGGCGCGCGGCGTGCGACCAGGCCGATTCCGATGCGCAAGCCAGGACAAGCTTGTGCAGGCAATCGTATCTATGGCAAGAAACAGGATGGCAAACCGGCGCTCAAGCCTGGCGCGCCGGCTGGGGTTGGCACCGGCCCGACAGTGTGAGGGCGTCGCTGCCGCAGACGGGCAAGGCGCCGTGGCCGGCGTCGCGCGCCACGGGTGCCGGCGCGGCATCGCCCGCCGGCGCATCGTCCGTGGCAAACAGCGTGGCCGACAGGATCGCCAGGGTAAACAGGCAAATCAGCAGGAACGGCTTGTTCACGTGAATGGACTGGTCTGGCTTTTGCATCGCATACTCCGTCGGACTGGTTGGCTGTTGCAGCATGGGTACGATCATCGCGTGTTTCCCCAAGGCATACAATCGGACAGTTTCGACAAGCTGGGTAGGACAGCGCTGACAGCACTCGTCCATCAACTCCCGTGTCGGCAGATTTGACACCGGCGCCGGGCCACATCAGTCAAGTCCTTGTTTTTACGGCATAATTTGTACGGGAATGCTTCCTGCTTGACCTCTTGCCCGGGCACGCTTGACGCCAGTCGACGGGGGAACGATCATGAGCTTTATCAAACGGGTGCTGCTGGCGCTGCTGCTGTGCGCGCTGGGCGCCGCGCACGCCACCAGCATCGGCTACACGGCGACGTCGCTGGGCGGCACGCAGTGGCGCTACGACTATACCGTCAGCAATACCACCCTGGCCGTGCCCATCGCCGAATTCACCTTGTTCTTCAGCGTGGGCCCGTACGCCACGCTGCACAACGTCTCCACGGCGCCGGGCTGGGACGTGCTGCTGGTGCAGCCCGATCCCGCCATTCCCGCCAGCGGCTACCTCGACGCGCTGGCGCTGGCCGGCGGCATCCATCCTGGCGCCACGGCCACGGGCTTTTCCCTCACCTTCGATTACCTGGGCGCGGGCAGCCCCGGTCCCCAGGCCTTTTCCATCGTCGACCCCGTCTCCTTCGTCGCGCTCGAGACGGGCTTTACGCAGCCGTCCGCCGTCGCCCTGCCCTCCACGCCCTGGCTGCTGCTGGCGGGCATACTGGCGCTGGCCAGCCTGCGGCGCCGCGGGCTGGCCAGCGCCGCGCTGGCCACGGGCCTGGCGCTGGGCCTGTGCGCCTGCGGCGGGCCGAACGACCCCATGCAGCCGCCAACGCCGAAAGTCATGCTGGCCACCGCAGCCGCCAGCGTCCAGGCCGCAGGGGACTTCGAAGTGACCTTGCTGGAAAAAGTGGCCGAGCAGCGCGTCAGCCGCACGGCCTGGGACTACACCTACCGCGTGCACATCCGCAACAATGGCGGCGTGGCGGCCAGCAATGTGCAAGCCGTGCTCGCCAGCGCGCCCGAAGGCAGCACCATCATCGATGGCGACGTGCTGGCCGGCAGCATCGACGCGGGCGCCACCGTCACGCCCGACGACACCATCATCCTGCGCATCGAGCGCAGCATCGCCTTCCAGAGCGCGGGCCTGGCGTGGACCTTCAGCGCCAACGCCAGCATCGAACTCGATCCCGTGCGGCCCGCGCAAGTGGTGGTGCTGTCGCTGGCCGGGCTGGGCTTGACGGACGGCGCCGACAGCGTCAAGGTCAGCGGCGCCGTCACGGACGTGCTGCTGCAGGACGGCAGCCTGCGCTTTTCCACGCCCGGCGACACGGGCGTGGACCAGCACGCGCAGTTTTCCCTCAGCAAGGGCAACAGCGTCACCACGATGAACGTGCTGATCCGGACGGAACTGCCCACGGCCGTGGAAACCCATGTGGAGCCGGACGACGACGGCAACGTGCCCGCCACGGCGCCCGTGCTGGCCATTGAGGGACTGGGGCCGAACAACCGCCTGCTGCCGGGCGGCCTCGCGTTCCGCCTGCCGGGTGCCGCTACCATGTCCCTGCAGGACGACAGCGACGGCCTGCTATCCATGCCGGGCGGCACGGCCGTCAGCCTCAGGCAATACTGGGTCTTCGACGCGGCCAGCGGCGCCTTCCGCATCGGCGCCACGGCCATGCGGCAATTGCTGGCATCCTTGCCCAACGGCAGCTACGACCTGAACCTCAATTTCGTCTCGCAGGACGGCGAATTCACGGCCAGCTATGCCTTGCTCGTCGTCAAGTCCGGCATCGCGCTGCAGGGACAGCTGCGCACGCCGGCAGGCGGCAACGCTACGGGCCTGGCCGGCAAGAAGATGTTATTGGCCGGCTACAACAGCCACCAGCGCCAGGTGGCCGTAGTCGACGCCACGGGCGCCTTCCACTTCGACGGCGTGCTGCCCGATACCTGCCAGCTGACCTTGAATGACCTGGTCCACCCGAACGTGGTCAGCGTCAGCGCCGCCGTCTTCGACAGCAGCAGCACCGTCAGCGTCGACATCGTCTATCCGTACGGGCCCGGCCTGGGCCAGCGCGCCGGGGGGAAAACCTATGTCGCGGGCGCGGTCACGCAGGATGGCGCCGGGCCGCCCGCGCGCGAGGTGCCGGCCCGCCACCGTGGCACGGCCGACGTCACGCCGCAGGATGACGAAAACAGCAAGACCTTTGTCACCACGGCGGCCGAGCAAGGCCAAACCATCACCACGCCCATCATTTTCACCGTGCCCAAGGGCACGAACAACGTGGGCGTGAAAATCACCGTCAGCACGGCCGAATACCCCGTGTTTACGACGCAGCAAAGCCGCTACAACGACACGTGGTCCTATGCGGTGACCGGCTTGCCCGGCGCCAGCCTGGCCGCCGCGGGCGCCGTCAACCAGACGCACTATACGCAGGGCACCATCGTCAGGACGGAATGCGTCGACGTCAGCAAGCAGACCAAGGATGGGGCGTTGAGCCTGGGCGGCAACGTCAGCGCCACGAATATCGGCGACAACCTCCTGGCCACCGTGACGACGGTGGAGCTGGGCCTCGCGTGCAAGGGCTTGAAGGTGACGCAGGCGAAGTTCAGCTCGCCGAACAAGGCCGGCCACCCGGTGCTGCAGCCGATCAAGCCGACGGGCAATCTGCCGGGGCCGTATGTATCCGTCTCGCAAGGAACGGCGACGGCCACCCACACCGTGCCGCTGGAAGTGCACTACACGCCGGCGGCGGCGACGATCACGGAAGTCCATATCGGCATTTCGGCCGGCGGCGGCAACCCCGCCTTCAGCACGGAGAATTTATTGTCACAGACCAATACCAAGAGCGCCGGCAAAGTCATATTTCCCAGCCTGGTGCTGCCCGCCTTTGCCGGCGCCATCGACAAGAAGGCCGTCGTCACCTTGCGCCTGAAGGGGCGCGTCGACAATACCGACGCCAGCTCCGACCCGGCCGATGGGGGGCAGGTGGAATTGAAGGGCGACACGGCCTACATTCCCCTGTACCTGGCCAACAACGAGACGGCGCTGGCGGCGCGGCGCTACGGCACGCGCGACGCGGGCGGCGATTCGTGGGCCACGCGCCTGGCCATCGCCTGGCTGGCGGACAAGGCTTACCGCTTCGACGACATCAGCGGCCAGCACGTGACGCAGACGGCGGCGGGCCGCTCCATCCTCGGCCACAACGGCCACAGCGACGGCCAGCAGCTCGACTTGCGCTATGCGGACGGCGCGGGCGGCTACACGGATGCGCTGGGCGGCCAGGGCAATGGCGCCGCCATCAAGCAGCTGATCGATGCGGCGCAGGCGGAAGTGGCGGCCAACGCGCCGCAAAAACCGAAACTGGCGCTGCTGCGGGCGTGGATCGCGGCGAATCGGGCCATGCTGGCCCAGGAAGCGGCGCCGGCCAGCACGCGCATCATCTACATCGGCCCCGCTTTCGTCAAGCTGGCCCTCGTCGACGGGCGTTTTTCGGCCAATCCGGCCGACAAGATCCCGGGCGTGGCCGCCTGGATCAAGCCGGTGAAAGTGCACATCGAGCAGGGACATCTGAGCCACTGGCACATCAGCATCACGGCCCATCCTTAAACGCCGTCAGGAAGGCAGGTCGGACAGTTCCAGTTCCGAAAACCCCGCCCGTCGCCGCGCTTCCAGGTTGAACGGGCCGCGCAGGGTGGGCGCTTCGTAGCGCAGCGCCAGCTCGGCATAGGTGGCGCGCAATTCCAGGCCCCGCTGATCGCACAGGTAGCCGTACCAGCGGTTGCCGATCTCCACATGCCCCACTTCATCGCGCAGGATGATGTCGAGGATGGCCGCGGCGGCCAGGTCGCCCGCCTGCGCCAGCTTGGCGCGCAGCGGCGGAATCGCGTCCAGGCCCCGCGCTTCCAAGGTGCGCGGCACCAGCGCCATGCGCGCCAGCACGTCGCCGCGCGTCTTGTCGACCATTTCCCACAGGCTGTCGTGGCCGGGGAAGTCGCCATACGTGTGGCCCAGCACCTGCAGGTGCGCCTGCAGCATGGCGAAATGCGTGGCCTCTTCCTTCGCCACGCGCAGCCAGTCCGTGTAGTATTCAAAGGGCAAGTCCGGGAAGCGCCACAGGGCGTCGAGCGCCAGGTTCATCGCGTTGAACTCGATGTGCGCGAGCGCGTGCACCAGCATGGCGCGCCCTTCCGGCGTGATCATCGAACGCCGCCCCACCAGGCGCGGCGGCACCAGTTCCGGGCGCTCGGGACGGCCCGGCACGGCGCCGGTCGGGGCCAAAGGCGCCCTGGCGTCCAGCGCGAGTTCTGCTTCGGCTTCGGCCATGGCCGCCACCATCGCCACCTTGGTCGCCGGGTCGGGCTCCAGCAGGCAAGCGAGCGCAGTCGCGCGCAATTCCTGTGGCGGCGTTGGGGTCAAGGAAGATGGCTGCATGGGAATTCTTTCGTGCGCGTGGACAATGAGGGGCGCAGTGTATCAAGTGCCTGCCCCACTAGCCAGTCGAACAGGGCCTGCACTCTTGCCGGCAGCGGGGCGCGCCCGCTATGCACGAGATAATACGCCTGCGGACTGGGCAAGTTGAATCCGCCGAACGGCAGCAGCAGTTCGCCGCTGTCCAGCCAAGGCTGCACCAGCCGGCGCCGGCCCATGGCCACGCCCGCGTGGTGGATGGCCGCTTGCGCGCACAGGTCGGCGCGGTCGAAACGCAGGCTGCGCGCGGGCAAGTTCACCTCTGGCGCCTGCGCGTCCAGCCACAGGCGCCACTCGGCGTCGGGCGCGCAGGCGGGCCAGGCCAGGGTGTCGTGCAGCACGGTGACGTCACGCAGCTTGTGCGGCATATCCAGCAAGCCGTGGTCGCGCGCATACTGCGGGCTGCAGACGGGCGCCAGCCATTCGTCCATCAGCTTGCGCGCTATGAGGCCGGGAAAGCCGCCGTCGCCATAGTGCAAGGCCAGGTCGACCTGGCCCGCGCGAAAGTCCACGTTGTCATTGCCGACACGCAAATCAATCGACACGTCCGGATAGCGCGCGGCGAACCCTGCCAGGCGCGGCACCAGCCAGCACTGGGCGATGGAGGGGCGCGCATGCACGGTGATGCCGCCCGCCAGCGCATCGCCGCCGGCGATGGCCGCATGCAAGCCATCCCAGCCGATTTGCAGGGCGGCGAAGATGCGTTCGCCGTCTGGCGTCAGCCTGACTTGCCGCGTCAGGCGCTGGAACAGGCGCAGGCCCAGGCCCGCTTCCAGGCGGGCGACGCGGTGGCTGACGGCGCTGGGCGTGAGCGCCAGTTCCTGCGCGGCCAGCGCGAAGCTGGCGTGGCGCGCCGCCACCAGGAAGGTGTGCAGGTTGGCAAACTGGCTGGCCGTCAGCGTACCTGTGAGCGCCACGCCGGCAGGCATCAGGCGGCTCCGGCCGCCAGCAAGGCGCGGCCACGGGCCACGTAGGCCGTCATTTCTTGCTCCGGCACCATGCTACCGCCCGTGCCCCACACCAGATGCGTGGCGCCTTCCAGCATCGCCTGGTACTGCGGCGCGGCCAGCACGGCAGGAATACCGGCGAAACCAGCCACGGCGGACGGTTCCAGGCGCAAGCCTTGCGTTTGCTCAAGCAGCGCCAGCAGGCGGTACAGTTCTTCGTCCGTGACGGTGGCGTAGCCGTCGATCAGCCGCTGCATGGCGCGTCCGACGAAACCGGACGCGCGTCCCACGGCCAGGCCATCGGCGGCCGTGACATTGTCGATGCCGATCTCCTGCACGCTGATGCCGTCATGCAAACCCGTGTGCACCCCCAGCAGCATGCACGGCGAGTGGGTCGGTTCGACGAACACGCAGTGGACGGCATCCCCAAAGGCCAGCTTCAAGCCGAAGGCCACGCCGCCGGGGCCGCCGCCCACGCCGCACGGCAAGTACACGAACAGGGGGTGGGCCGCATCGACCGCGACGCCTCTTGCGGCGAACTGGGCTTTCAGGCGCTGGCCCGCCACCGCGTAGCCGAGAAACAGGTCGTGCGAGTTTTCATCGTCGACGAAGTGGCAGGTCGGGTCGTTCTCCGCCTGCCTGCGCCCCGCTGCCACGGCCACGCTGTAGTCGGTCGCGTATTCGACGACGGTGACGCCGTGGCTGCGCAACTTGTCCTTCTTCCATTGCCGTGCGTCGGCCGACATGTGCACGGTGGCGCGAAAGCCCAGCTTCGCGCTCATGATGCCGATCGACAAGCCCAGATTGCCCGTGGAACCGACGGCGATCGCATGCTGGCCAAAGAAGGCGCGCACGGCGTCGCTGGCCAGCACGCTGTAATCGTCGCCCTGCTTCAGCAAACCGGCGTCCAGCGCCAGCGTTTCCGCGTGTTTCAGCACCTCATAGATGCCGCCGCGCGCCTTGATGGAACCGGAAATGGGCAAATGGCTATCCTGCTTGAGCCATAGCTGACCGCTCGTCATGCCTGACGCCAAACCCAACGCCGCCTGCATGGCCGGCAGCGGCACGACGGGCGACTCGATGATGCCGCCGCTGGCCTGCGTTTCCGGGAACGCCTTGGCCAGGTACGGCGCGAAGCGCGCCAGGCGCGCGCTGGCGTCCGCCACGTCGGCCGCCGTCAAGCCCACGTCGCTCAAGGCCTCGGCCGCCGGCGCGATACGGGGATTGAACCAGCTCAAGGGCTGCAAGGCCATCAGTTCTGTAATCAGGGGAAATTTTTCGCGCAGCGCGGCGATGGCGGAAGTGGGCAGCATGGCAATCTCGTCAAGGAACAAGCCATGATTAGACCGCATCCGGGCGCCGCTGGCAAAGGATGGTTGATCAGGCAATGGGTGACGGGGGATCACCTGTAAGGACATTGATGGAGCCTCCCGGCGCAAAACCCGGGCTCCCGCCCTTTGCATCAACTGTCATCGTCAGACGAGATATCGCTGGCAGTATCCATCCCGGCATCGGCGATCACGCCCTGTTTTATATCGGTACCCGCCAGATAGCAGACAAATGTCACCTTATCCTTGGCGTCGTACAGATCCAGCGCATTGCGCATACGGTTTTCGAATGCCTTGTACTTGCTGTTATTCGTCCCCCCGTCCTGAGCGAAGACATTTTTTGGATCCATTCCATTGCCACCATTTTGCTTGGCCAATACGTGCCCGGCCTCCGGGTTGGTGAAATCGTTATAGAGTGGATCGATAGCGCCGCTATCGCTGAACTGTCCATCCTTGCTTTCCACTTGATACCTGGCGCGATATGTTTCCACGCCTACCCATCCATTATTCCCCGCACTTGTCCCCCCTTTGAAGTCTTTCACCTGTCCCTTGGCCCATATCGACTTCTTGGTTTTTTTATTCGTTACCAAAGACACCTTTTTTATGCGCTGGATTGGATACGTGGCAGCGGCGGGCACACTCGGTGTCAGCCCTTTGGCATAGCTATTTGCCACAGCCGGCGACTGAGGTGGCTGTGCGACTTGATGGCTGCTGTACGCCAGCTTATGAGAATCCATCGATTGCATCGGCCGATGGTGGCTACTGCCTGCCTCTTGCGTTTGAGTCGGTTCGCGCGCAAGCGATGCGCCTGCTTGATCTTGTATTTTGTGAGCGTGCGTATGCATATTTCCCTTTTCAGATCTTCTTTTATTATCCATAAAATGGATCCAGAAGACGAAATGATCATCATTTCAGTCTGCATTTTCAAGCAAGGTCACAACACCAGCATAGCTCTGCCGCAGGCGGCGGTCCGGAAACTGGTGGCAGCAGCCTAGGCTTGCCAAAACAAGCGAGCTCTCCATGCCTTAGTCGGCATTATTTACGGTAAAGAGAATAACAAATTATCGAAAAGAAACATACTCGCTTTGTCACGACCTGCCCGGCGCCAGCGATTACCAAGATGGCAAGCCCAGTGCGCCCTCCAGTCCCCGATAGGGAGCTGAAAGGCGCCTTTTCTCCCTACTGCCTTAGAACGTCAGCTGCAAGCCGACATCAATCGACCTGCCCTCGGCCGGCAAGGCTTGCAGCGCCCCGCCGTTCGCCTTCAAGCCCGACAGGTAGACGCCGCCCAGCGGGTCCGCATACGCGCGGTTGAACAGGTTGCCGACACCGGCGCTCAGGCTGGCCATCTTGCTCAATGCCACGCTGCTGCGCAGGTTGACGAGCGCATGGCCGCCCGTTTCCGGTTCGAAGCGGCGGGCGTCGACCTTGTCCTTGCGGGCCACCACCTTGGCCTCGATGCGGCTGCTCCAGGCGCCCAGCCTGTGCTCGACGGCGAACAGGGCGTTGAACGGCATCATGCGGTACAGGTCGCCGCCATCGCCGCGCTTGCCCCGCGTGTATGCGGCATTGCCCGTCGCCATGAAACGGCCCCAGCGCGCGCTGCTGCTCAGCGGCAGCTGCCATGCCAGGTTGGCGCCGTACAGCTTGGCGTCGTGGTTGGCAAAGCGCAGCAAGTTGCCATTCGCGCCCATTTTCATGTACGGATGGAAAGACGCCAGCACATCGACGTCGATGTAATTGTCGACCTTGCTGTAATAGGGATTGACGCGCAGGAACCAGCCGTCCTCGCCGCCCCCATGCCAGTCGGCCGTGAAGGCCGCCGTGTAGGCCGTTTCGGGTTTCAAATCGATATCGCCCACGTAGCCGTTGCCGTCGCCAAACCAGTTGGTCATGGTCATGGCCATCGAACCGCGGCCCCAGGAATAACGTTCGTACAGATTCGGCGAGCGCACCTTGCGCGCCAGCGCGAATGCATAGCTGCTGGCCGCGTCCGGCGTGTAGGTCGCTTGCGCCGAGGCATCGATGTTCGTGTCGCGCTGGCTGCGGCTGCGTGCATTGAAGGCCTTGGCGGCCATCAGGTCCGGCATGTTCATCATGTTGCTGCCGTACGATTGCACGTCGCCCGTGTCCATGCGCACGGATTCGCCGCGCACGCCCAGCACGCTGGTCCAGCGCGCATCCTGGCCGTGGCGCGTTTCCAGTTCGCCAAACAGCACGGTGCGCTCGCGCTTGCCGTCATTGATGTTCAAATAGGTGCGCGGCCCCATCATCATGGAACCGGGCACGGCAGGCCAATAGTCGTCGAGGCGGAAGCCGTGCCACTCCTGGCCCAGGCGCAACTCGCCTGCGGCCATCGGCAGGCTGGCCATCAGCGCATAGCCCGTGTTGCGGCCATGCGTCATCATCGGCATGGTGCCCTTGCGCTCGGGCGAGAAAAAGCCCATCTCGTGGTCCGTCTGCTGCCAGTAGGCGCGCGCGTCCAGCACGCCCCAGGCAAACGTGCCCTGGTAGGCCAGGTTGGCGAACTGGCCGTGGTTGTCCGTCATGTCCATGTACTGGTTCGGGAAACCCTGGTACGGGATGTGCTGCACGCCGGCGCGCAGGGTCAGTTGCTGGCCATCGCGCTTGGCCGCCAGCACGATGGCCTGGTTGATGCTTTCATACATGCTGGCCAGCACCGTGTTGCCATGCCCATCTTCATAGCTGTGGCCGCGCGTGTAAGCGCCGCTGTAGCCGACGCTCAGGGTGTCGCTGGCGGCCGACGCATGCACGCTGGTCGCCACGCTGTTGTTGACGCTGCGGCCCGAGACGGCAAAGCTGCCTTGCGTCAGCAGCCCCGCGCCAGGCTGGGCGAACACGGGCGCGTTCGATTGCACGTCGATGGTGCCGGCGATGCTGTCGCCGCCCGCGCTGACGGGTGTCACGCCGGCGATCAGGCGGATGCGCTGCACCTGCTGCGGGTCGATGTACGACAGCGGCGCATTCATGTGATTGGCGCAGGCCGACGTCAATTCCATGCCATCGATGCGAATCTTGATGCGGTCATCGGCGAAGCCATTGACGACTGGCAAGCCGGACACGCCGCCAGCGGCCGCCACGCTGTAGCCGGGCGTGCTGCTGAGCATCAGCGCCGTGTCGGCGGCGGGACGGTAGCCTTGCTTGAGGCCCGTGACGATGACTTTCATCTCGGGCAAAACCTCTTCAGTACGCGTTTGCGCCACGGCGGGCATGGCGATGGCGAGGGAAATCAATAACGGTAAATGTTTCATGGTGCTGCTTTCAGATTCTGTATGGGCAAGACGAACGGATGCCAGCGCGGCGCAGTGACGCGCGGCGCAAGGCCGTTCAGGGAAAGGGACAGGTCAGAAAGCGGCGGGCGGGCCACGGGGCTGGACGGGCGTCCAGGCGAACAGCGGCGTGGCGGATTGGTAGAACAGCAGGGGCAGCAAGCCCGTGAGGATTTCTCCTGAAGCGAGCACGAGGGTCGTTGGGGGAATATCGAGGGTGGCCGCATGCATGCTGCAGCACGGGCAATCGCCCATGCGCATGCTGCCCTTGGAGGTATCGGGTGCGTCCGTGGAGAGTGTCGCGGGCAGCATGGTCATGCCGCCGGCCACCGAGCAGATTTCCAGGCTGGGCACGGCCAGGCCGCTGGCGACCGTCAGCGCGCGCGATACCGTGGGGGCGAGCGCGGCCAGGAAGATGGCGATACACGCGATCCACAGGACGATGCCGGCCTTACCTTTGCTGATGAACATGGCAACATTGTATCAGGGCAAGCACCCTGCGCACAGGGCTCAGGTCAAACCTGACTTACAACGCCGAACAAAACCGTAGCGAGCGGAAGGAAGTTGTGGTCGAGAAGCGCAACTGTACGAAGGTACAGTGAGCATCGCAGGCCGCAAATTACGACGCGCAGTAGGTTTTGATAGGCGTTCTTACAAATCCACCTTCATCGACAGCTTAATGGCGCGCGGCGCCCCCGAGGCCAGGCGCGTGCCGGCGCCGGCCCAGTAGCGCTTGTCGGCAAGATTCTCCACGTTCAGCTGCCACACGACGGCCTTGTTCAGCACGCGGCTCGCATAGCGGGCGCCCGCGCTGAACAGGCCCACGCCGCCGAGGAAGGCCTGGTTCAGGTCGTTGACGGGACGGGCGCTGTAATAATACGCGCCGCCATTGACGGACAGGCCCGGCACGGCATCGAACGCATAGGCGAGGAAGGCGCTGGCCGTGCGTTTCGACGCGTTTTCCGGCGCCTTGCCGTTGTAGTCGGCGTTGATATGCGCAAACCTCGGGTCGAGCAACTGGGCCGACGTCTGCCACGACAGCTGGCGCGTCAGCTTGCCCTGGGTCGACAGTTCCAGGCCGCGGTAGCGCTGCTCGCCATCCGAGGTGAATACGTTGCTAGCATTCGTGTAGTAACCGGGACGCGTGATGTCGAACAAGGCGGCGGAGAGCAAGGTGCCGCCCGGCGTCAGCCAGCGCGCGCCCAGTTCCTTTTGTGTGCTCACGCCGGGCGCCATCTTCACGCCCTGGTTGAGCGTGCCCGTCGGGCCCGTCTCGCCCTCTTCCAGCCCGCGCGCCGTGGATGCGTAGAACGACAGCTCCGGCGTGGCCTTGTAGATCAAGGACGCCATCGGCGTGGTCTTACTGACGTCGTAGTGGCTGGCGCCCTGGTCGCTTTGATAGCTGCTGCGGCGCACGCCGATGACGCTTTGCCACTGCGGGCTGAAGACCATGCGGTCGAGCGCGTACAAGCCCGTGTCGCGCGTGTCGAGCGCGGCCGTCGTCGGCGAAGTCGGTTTCGGGCCGAACACGACAGCCGTCACGGGCACGGGCTGGTACAGGTTTTGCGACGCGATCGTATAGTTGCTCTGATAGATAGGATCTTGCGACTTGTCCGTGCGCGAGGCGCCCAGGGTCAGTTCATGGGCGATAAACCCCGTGTGGAAATTGCCGGCCAGTTCCGCGCGCAGCAAGTCCGACGCCGTCACGCTGTGCTGGATATTGCCGGTGATGCGGCCCGCGCCCGTTTGCACGGCCGCCGCGTTGTTCAGGCGGAAGATCGCCAGGCGGCGGTCGCGCGCCGTTTCCGAGTGGCCCGCCTCCACCGTCAAGGCCCAGCCGTCCGCGATGGCGTAGTCGGCGCGCAATTGCGCGTTTTTCGTCTGCGCCTCGAAATTCGACCAGTCCGGGCCGATCAGCTTGCGCGGATCGACGGCGCGCGGCAAGGTGATCACGCCTTTCACGGCGGCCGGCAAGGCCACGCCCGCCTGCTCCGTCACCTTGCGGCGCTCGTACTCCAGGTCGGCTTTCAGCAGCAGTTTGTTCGTCACTCTCCAGTCCAGCGCCGTGGCGAGGAAGCGGCGGTTGCCATTGCCAACGTTGTCCAGATAAGAACCCAGGGTGCCGCCGGCGGCATTGATGCGCACGCCGAACTCCTGCTGCGCGCCGAAGCGGCGGCCCACGTCGACATTCGCGACAAAGCTGCCCCGGTCATCGAGGCTCAGGCCCATGCTCGTGACGGGCTTGCCGCCGGCCCGCTTGGTGACGAAGTTGACGACGCCGGCCGGCGAGGTGAAGCCGTAGTACAGGGCCGAGGCGCCCTTCAGCACTTCCACCCGCTCCTTGTTTTCCATGGGCACTTGCGAGAAGTTCATGATGGGCATGGAACCGTTCAGGCGGTAATTCGTGCGGTTTTCCACGGCGATGCCGCGTATCACCAGCTGGTCCCACGTCTCGCCGCCGTTTTGCTGGCGCGTCACGCCCGCCGTATTGCGCACGGCATCGTACAGGCCGGACACGGCTTGCTGCTCCAGCAATTCGCGCGTGATCACGTTGACGGTGGAAGGCACGTCCATGATGTTGGCGCCGCGAAAGCTGCCCGCCTCCGTGGTGACCGGTACCAGGCCTTGCGCGCGGGCGCCCGTCACTTGCACGGCCTGCATGACTTTCGCATCGCCAGCCGTCAAATCGTCCTGGCCAGCGGCAAATGCCGCAGGGGAAGCGAAGGCCAGCGACAAGGCGGCGGCAACTGGAAGCAAGCGGGTGCGGGGAAAAATGACAGGCATGAGTTCAGGCTTTCAATATGTACAGATGGAAACTTACGGTTAGCGGCCATGATACCGATAATGAGAATCATTATCAAGTAAGAGTGAGTTTGTGTGAGTTTTACAGAAGAAATAAGGTCACCATGGCGCCTGTTATCACTTGAACACGTTTGGATTTTGCAGACGAGGCCGCAAAGAGGCATACTGACAGTCACGGCGCGCCGGGCGCGCCCTCCCACCAGATCAAAATCAAAAGGTAAGTTCGTGAACACAATCGACAACAAAAGCGTGCAGACGAAATCATTTCGCTGGAAACGCTGGCAGCGCTGGGCCGTCGGCACAGGCTGCGTGCTGGCCGCCTACAGCGCGGCCGGCTTCTGGCTGGTGCCCTACGTCATCAAGCACCAGCTGCCCAAATTCGCCGAGAAAGAACTCGCGCGCCAGGCCAGCATCGCCGATGTGCGTTTCAACCCGTTTAGCTTGCGCCTGGAAGCGGACCAGATCGCTTTCACGGAAGCGGCCAGCGCGGACGGCAAGAGCGGCGCGCCCCTGCTGTCCATCGGCGCCCTGGCCGTGCAGCTGGAATGGAAATCCATCGTGCGCCGCGCCTGGAGCCTGGCGGAAATCCGCATCACGGCGCCGCAGGCGCAGCTGACGATCACGCCGGACGGCAAGTTCAACCTGGCCGAAGTGCTGGCCACCTGGCAACGCCATCACCCGGACAAGAGCGACGGCGGCATGCCGCGCCTGATCATCGGCCACTTCGCGCTGGAACAAGGCAAGGTGGACTGGCAAGACCAGAAGGCGGGCTACGCGGACAACTTCACGCCCATCGACTTCACGCTCGAGAATATCTCGACCCTGCCCGACGCCAACGGCAGCTACAGCCTCAGCGCGGATGCATCGCGCGGCGGCAAGCTGCACTGGCGCGGCACGGCGTCATTGAATCCCATCCGCGGTGATGGCGAACTGATCCTGAACGACGCTTCCCTGCCCGGCCTGGCCGCCTACCTGAAAGCCTATACGCGCGCCACGGTGACGAGCGGCAAGCTGTCGGCCCGCTTGCCCTACGCCTTTTCGTATGCGGACGGCAAGCTGGAAGCCCACCTCAAAGGCGCGGGACTGGCCTTGCGCGACCTGGCGCTGGTGCAAAGTGGCAAGAGCGACGCCTTTACGTCGCTGAGTACCCTGGGCATCGCCGGCGTGAACGTGGACCTGGCGCGCCAGCACGCCACGGTGGATAAAGTCAATCTGTACGGCGGCAAGGTGGCCGTGCGCCGCGATGCCAAGGGCGAGATCGACGTGGCGAACCTGATGCTGCCGGGCAATCCCGCACCTGCGGCAGCGGCCGCCGCCGCGCCAGCCCAGCCTGGCAAGTGGAAAGTGGATTTAAAACAGCTGGCGCTGGCCAATGTGGACGTGTCCGCCATCGATGAAACCGTCTCGCCCGCCCTGCAATTGAGCGCGAAACAGTTGCAGCTGCAGCTGCAACTGGGCTTGCAGCAAGGTCCAGCGGGCATGGCCACCGTGATCGACGGCGCCAGTTTCAGCCTGGCCGACCTTGCCATGCAACGGGGCGCGCAAACGCCATTCAAGCTGGCCCAATTGGGTTTTACGGAAGGCAAGATCGACCTGGCGGCGCATAGCGTGCACCTGGGCGCCGTGACGGCCAGCGGCGCGCAGATCGACCTGGCGCGCAACCGCCAGGGAGAGTTTGCGATCGCGCAAAAGCTGCCCGTGTTTACCTCCGGCAAAACCGAAAGCGCCAGCGACGCGCCATCCGCGCCCTGGTCCACCCGCATCGACAAGGTGGACCTGAGCCAGTTCGGCGCCCGCTTCGACGATGCGGGCACTGGCATCAAGGGCAACCTGCAGGATGCCAGATTGTCCCTGCAGAACGTCAGCAACGATATGAAACAGGCGCTGCCGTTCGAGCTGGGCGTGGGTCTGCGCGAAGGCGGACTATTGACGGCCAGCGGCAAGTTCGTGCCGGGCACGGCCGCCGTCGATGCGCAGCTGAACCTGAAACAGCTGGCCCTGGCGCCCGTGCAGCCCTTGCTGGCGCAGCATCTGAAACTGAAGCTGGCAGGTGGCACGCTCTCCGGCAGCGGCCGCCTGACGACGGGTGGCGGCGCGCCGAAAGCGCCCAAGGTACGCTATGAGGGCGGCGTGGATATTGCCGGCCTCGTGCTCAATGAAACGGATGGCAAGCGCTTCGCCTCGTGGAAAAGCGTGCGCGCCGACAAGCTGACGGCCAGCGTGGGCCCCGACTTCGTCGACATTCCCGAACTGCGCGTGGTCGAGCCGAACGCCCAGCTGATCATCGAAAACGACCGCAGCCTGAACGCGCAGCGCCTGCTGGTCAAGGCGCCAGAGCCAGCTACCGCCCCATCGACGACGGCGACGCCAACAACAGCCGACGCCGCCTTCCCCGTGCGCGTGCGCCGCGTGCGCCTGCAGAATGCCAAGCTGGACTTCGCCGACCTCAGCTTGCGGCCCCAGTTCGCCGCCAAGATCTATGAACTCAATGGCGTCGTCACGGGCCTGTCGACGAAACGCGATGCGCGCAGCCAGATCGAACTCGATGGCCGCATCGACGAATTCGGCCTGGCCCGCGTGCGCGGTCAATTAAATCCCTTCGCGCCGACCGACAACACGGACTTGAACGTGGTCTTCAAGAACGTCGACATGGTGTCCGCCTCGCCGTACACGATGAAGTTCGCCGGCTACAAGGTGGCCGAAGGCAAGATTTCGCTGGACTTGCAATACAAGGTGCGCAACCGCCAGCTCGACGGCACCAACCAGATCGTGCTCGACAAGCTGACCCTGGGCGAACGCATCGACAGCCCGGACGCCCTGAAGCTGCCATTGGAATTGGCGCTGGCCATCCTCAAGGATAGCGACGGGCGCATCGACCTGGGCTTGCCCGTGTCGGGCGACATGAGCGACCCGCAATTCAGCTACGGCGCCCTGATCTGGAAAGCCGTGGGCAACGTGCTGACGAAGATCGTCACGGCGCCGTTCCGCGCCCTGGGCAACTTGCTGGGCATCAGCGCCGACAAGCTCGAAGCCATCGATTTCGATCCGGGCAGCGCCGTGCTGCTGCCGCCCGAGCGGGAAAAGCTCAAGCAGGTGGCGCACATCCTCGCCAAGCGCGAACAGCTGAAGCTGGCCGTGCCGGGCCAGTACAGCGACACGGATGCGGCCGCCCTGCGCGCCCAGGCCGTGCGCCGCGCCGTCGCCGCCAAGGCCGGCATCAAGCTCGAAGCGGGCGAAGAACCGGGACCGTTGAACCTGGGCGAACGCAAGATACGCGGCGCCCTGCGCGACCTGTACGCGGAACGCTTCGGCAAGGCCGAGCTGGACAAGCAGAAAAAGGCGGCGGAATCGGCCAGTCCCGCGGCGGCGGCGGCCGGCTCCGCTCCTGCGGCGGCCAAGATCCCCGTCTTCCAACGCCTGGGCAAGCTGATCGAAGGAGAGCCGCAAGTGGCCGACACGGGCGCCTTCTATAACGGCTTGCGCGAGCAGCTGGAAGCGAAGCAGCCCCTGCCCGCCGATGCGCTGGCCAAGCTGGGCGCCCAGCGCAGCGCGGCCATCCTGGCGGCCCTGCAGCAGGATGGCACGCCGGCGGCCAGGGTCAGCGCGGGGGCACCGGAAAAAACGGAGGCCGCGCAGGGCAAACCGGTGGGACTGAAGCTGGGGTTGGCGGCGCAATAAAAAATGGCGTTAAATAACGGCCGAAAGAACGCTGTATAGGCGCGGCGGCAAAGCACGGTCCAGCAATCGCATGTATCAACGATTTGCTGCAAAATGGCAAACTGCTGTACGTCTTGGCAAATCATTCCCCCGCTTTTCTATGTGGGCGTGAAAGGAAAGTAATACATTAGCCAAATTCGATGAATCAGGACGCGCATTGATAACAGCACTGGACAGCTATGCAATCGTAGAAATACATGCTGAAAATACAAACATTGATGCTTGCATCTCTCCCGCATGACGTTCATGAAAATAAAAAACGTAAAGAGCAAAGCTCTTTACGTTCCCATTTTCACGGTTTGTTACCCGCAATATTGCAACAATACACCTTAAACTGGATACGCCATTTCCGGCGTTCCAGCCAAGCGTTGGAAATGAATGGCGGTTATCCGCCCCAACCCGCTGGCCGCGGCGTATCGCCGTCCGAACCATCGGATTGCATCAGGATCGACTTATTGCCGCTTCTAATCCGGGTATGGACAGATGGCAAAGGCCCGGTATATACCTGCCAGTCTCCCTGTCCCAACGAGGTCAACCCCGATGGCTTGTCATCTCCACCAGAAACCAAATCCAATTGCTCGAAATTCAATTCAATCATTGTTGCTCCTGAAATTTTATAAATAACCATATTTATTATGGTCTCTGACGTAAGAGACAGCCAGATATTGCCAGGCATGTCGTTACAGAAATAGCGCCAGCAATCTTTCGGTAAAAATTACCTGGGCACCTCATCCAAAAACATTAATAACACCATTCACATCAAGAGTGACGCTCTGCCTTGCATATAAATTGCCAGGCAGTTGAATTTATCACAATTGCGCGCACTGTCAAGCCAATTTAGAAAAAAAATAGTATCAAGTCCTTATCGATTTAAAATCACAGCCACAATGACCAATATCTTCTCCATGAATGATTTAGATCTTCGGCTCTTAAATTTTCACCCACCGCATTCATCTAAATGTTGATGGTGCCTGCGCCCATCTTTTGCGCTTGAAAGGCCATCCGATGTGAGGACGGTGCCGCACCAGATTTACTTACTTCGCTTTCCCCGCCTCCCTCACCGCCTCATCCGGCAAGGCAAACGCCACCAGGCTATCACCCATCTTCGTGCCCAGCGAACCGTGGCCACCGGCCATCACCACCACATATTGCTTGCCCGTCTTGTCGGAGACATAGCTCATCGGTGTGGCCTGGCCGCCGGCAGGCAGGCGGGCTTTCCACACGGTCTTGCCGTTGCGCACGTCGTAGCCGCGGATGTAATAGTCGAGCGTGCTGCTGAGGAAAGCCACGCCGCCGCCCGTGGTGCTGATGCCGCCCAGGCTGGGCACGCCCAGCGGCAAGGCGATGGGGACTGGGGCGCTGTCGCGCGTGGTGCCGTTCTTGTGCATCCACACTTTCTTCATGGTGCGCAGGTCGACGGCGGCGATGTAGCCCCACGGCGGCGCCTGGCATGGGAAGCCCAGCGGCGATAGGAAAGGCTTGATTTCCACGGCAAACGGCACGCCCGTCTGCGGCTGCAAGCCCATTTCGGAACCCGTGCCGCCCTTCGCGTTCGCTTGGGCGCGCGGCACCAGGCGTTCCAGGAATCCCATGTAGTCCGGGTTCACCAGCAGTAACTGACGCACGGGATCGACGGCCGCCCCGCCCCATTCGAAGATGCCGAGCGGGCCCGGCGAGATGATGGCGCCCTTGATCTTGCCTTCGGCCACCGTTTGCGGCGTGAACGGCCCTTCGTAGCGGTGCTGGCGGAAGATGATGCGGCACGCCAGCTGGTCGAACGGCGTCGTGCCCCACATATCCGTTTCGCTGATGTGTTTCTCGGGCAGGAAGGTCAAGGCCGAGAACGGCTGCGTGGGCGAGAGGCGGTCGCCAGGGGCGGCGTTGGCCGTCGGCACGGGTTTTTCCGGCGCCGGCACCACCAGGCTGCCGTCGCGCCGGTCGATCACGTAAATGTCGCCCCGCTTGGTCGTGGCCACCACGGAAGGCACTTTTCCTTTCGGCGTGTCGATATCGACCAGGGTGGGCTGGCCACCGATGTCCATGTCCCAGATATCGTGGTGCACGGTCTGGTAGACCCAGCGTACTTTACCGGTCGCCAGGTCCAGCGCGACGATGGCGCTGTTGTACTTTTCGCCGTTCGGATTGCGGTTGCCGCCCCACGTGTCGGGCGTTTCGTTGCCCATCGGGATGTACACCATGCCCAGCTTTTCATCCACGCTGGACACGCCCCAGGAATTGGGCGAGTTGTTGGTGTAGGTCTTGCCGTCGGCAATCGGCGCCGTGTCGTCCGGGTTCGACGCATCCCAGTTCCACATCAGCTTGCCGGTCACGGGATCGTAGCCGCGGATCACGCCCGACGGTTCTTCCGTGGAAAAATTGTCGGTCACGCTGGCGGCCATCACCACCACGTTCTGCGCCACGGCCGGCGGCGACGTCGGCATCAAGAAGCCCCGCTTCTTCATGCCCATGCCGTGGTACAGGCCGATCACGCCGTTTTCGCCAAAGCTCTTGCACGACTCGCCCGTATCGGCGTTCACGGCGATCAGGGTGGCGTCCATGGTGGGCGCGAAGATGCGGCGCGGACACTCCATGCCGGCCGCCTCGGGCGCCGGATCGCCCTTGGCGCGACCCGCGTTGACGTCCCAGTAGGCCACGCCGCGGCAGATCATGTGCTGGTAGCTGGACGCGTCGCGGTTGATCTTCGGATCGTGGCGCCAGAGCTCCTTGCCCGTGTCCGGGTCCAGCGCGATGACGATGTTGTGCGGCGTGCACAGGTACAGCATGCCGTTCACTTTCAGCGGCGTGACTTCATTGGCGATCTCGCCCGGGTCGTTCGGCCCCTTGAAGTCGCCCGTGTGGTACACCCACGCCTGTTTCAGCTGCGCGGCGTTGGCCGGCGTGATCTGCGCGGCTGGCGCGTAGCGGTCGCCATAGCCGGAGCGGCCATACGCGGCCCAGTCGTTGGGCGCCACGCCAGGAGCAAAATCACCTTGCGGCGCGGCCGCCATGTTTTCGGCCGGCACCTCGCCATGCAGGGTGTAATAATCCTGGAACAGCGAGAACACGCCCACGGCGGCGGTGGCCACGACGGCGGCGAGCAAGGCGCTCTTGCCGGCGTCGCGCGGCTTCGCCCCGGCCGTCAAGCGCGGAGCGAGGCGGCGGTCGACGAAGGGCAGCAACAGCCAGACGGCGGCGGCGAACCAGATATCGAGGCGCGGCAGCAATTGCCACCAATCGAATTTCACTTCGATCACGGACCAGATCAGGGTGGCGAACAAGAGCAAGGCCAGGAAAGGCTGGGCGCTGCGTCGTCCTTGCCACACGAGCGCGCCGGCGATGAGCATGCCGATGCCGGCCACGACGTAATACCAGGAGCCGCCGAGGCTGACGAGCCAGGCGCCGCCGGCGGCAAGCGCCAGGCCCAGCAAGATAAAGATGGCTGCGGTGATGACAAGCAAGGGTCCAGGCCGGGCAGAGGCAGTCATGATGCTCCTTTACAAGAGTCAGTCGGCGGCACGCGCCTGCGCACCGTATTTATTGATGCAAATCAAAGAAATTGCATTTTTTCACTAATTGACAAAGCGTGCCACACGCGAGACCGAATATCTGTGCGTTGTTGCTTTTCATCACTTCCTCCTCGTTTCACCGGGTCCTTCATCCTGCCACTGCAACAAAAACACAAACCAAACAAATAAATCACAAATATCTCGAATAAATCAAATTTTTGCCGTAAAATGAAAATCACGCAATCCGGTAAACGATTTTCCTGATTTTCAACTTCAAGTGGAGCGGCTCCCGTCATGACCATCGCCAAACGCCTGTATGCATTGATTCTCGCCGTCGTCCTGGGGCTGGCCGCTCTGGCCGGCTTTGGCATCTATGAAATGAACCGCGTCTACACGGCAGCCAGCTATGCCTCCGTCAACACCGTTCCCAGCCTGCTGACCTTGAACCAGGCTTTCGTGCCGTTCACGCAAATGCGCACGGCCGTCTGGCAGCACATAGGCAACAAGGATGCCGCCGCACGCGACAAGCTGGAAGCGGGCATCGTGGAAGCGCGCGCGGCGGTGGGCAAGGCGCTCGAGCAGTATGAGAAGGAAAATCTTTCCGATGAGCAAGACCGCGCACTGCTGGCCGCGGACCGCGCCGTGCTGCTGCGCTACGACGCCGTGCGCGACAAGGTGCTGGCGCTGTCGACGGCGGGTGAGCCCGATGCGGCACGCGACTTGCTGATGCAGAGCCAGCCCATCATCAAGGAGCTGGTCGACGCCCTCGCCGCGCACCACCGCTACAACGAAAGCCTGGCCACCAGGGGCGCGGCCGACGGCGCCGCAGCAGCCGCCAGCGCGCGCTGGATTTCCATCGGCATGGCCCTGGCCGTGACGGTGCTGGTAGCCGGCATGGGCCTGCTGCTGGCGCGGCGCATCGCCGCCTCGCTGGCCAGCGCCATCGACGTGGCCCGCACCATCGCGGGCGGCGACCTCAGCGCACAGGTCAAGGCCACGTCGAACGACGAGGTGGGCCAGTTGATGACGGCCATGGCCGAGATGAGCGAGAGCCTGATGCGCATCGTGGCCGAAGTGCGCTCCGGCACGGAGACCATCAGCACGGCGTCAAGCGAAATCGCCTCGGGCAACCTAGACCTGTCGGCGCGCACGGAACAGCAGGCCGGCTCGCTGGAAGAGACAGCCTCGGCCATGGAAGAGCTGACGGCCACCGTGCGGCAAAATGCCGACAACGCCCGCCAGGCCCAGCAAATGGCCATCGGCGCCTCGGACAAGGCGGTGCGTGGCGGCGCGGTGATGGGCGACGTGATCCGCACCATGGAGGCGATCGACGGCTCATCCAACAAGATCGCCGACATCATCGGCGTCATCGACGGCATCGCCTTCCAGACCAATATCCTGGCCCTGAATGCGGCCGTGGAAGCGGCCCGCGCCGGGGAACAGGGGCGCGGCTTTGCCGTCGTGGCCACCGAAGTGCGCAGCCTGGCGCACCGTTCGGCGGCGGCAGCCAAGGAAATCAAGGTATTGATCGACGACTCCGTGCAACAGGTGGAACAAGGTGGCAAGCTGGTCCGGCAGGCCGGCGCGGCCATGACGGAAGTGGTCGACACGGTGCGCAGCGTCACCGACATCGTCAGCGAAATCTCGGCCGCCAGCGTGGAGCAAAGCACGGGCATCGAGGAAATCAACCGCGCCATCACGCAGATGGATGAAGTCACGCAGCAGAATGCGGCCCTGGTCGAAGAAGCGGCGGCGGCATCGCAATCGCTGCAGGAGCAGGCGGCCAAGCTGGCCGGCGTGGTGGGCACCTTCAAGCTGGCGCACGGGCAAGCCGGCGCGGCACCGCGCGCACCTGCCGCACAGCGGCCCGCGCAGCACAAGGCCACGCTCAAGCTGGTCGCCACGCGCCCCGCAGGCCATGCCAGGAAGACGGCGCCGGCCAGCGCCGATGCCGGCGACTGGGAAGTATTTTAGGCCCGCCATCACGCAGGATCACTCGCATAGACCGCACTGGAGCACCGCCATGAACGCCTTCCTCGCCGCCCCCTCCCTCCTTCGCTGCGACGACCTCGCACTGATGCGGCCGACGCTGGCCCTGGCAGGACTGCTGCTGTTGCTGGCCGCCCTGCTGTGGCGCCGTATCCGCCGCGCGCCAGCCGACTGCACGGCGCCGGCCGACCTGCATGCGCTGCTGCAACTGCGCAGGGCCGGCCAGCCGGCCAAGGCGGCGGAAACGGCGGAGGCGGCGCCACAGCCAGCGTCCGCGGCGCCGGACACGCCATCGTTCGAGCCGGCCCGCCTGGACGCCATGTTCGGCTACGACCGGCGCCTGCAGGGTGAAATTCTGGCCCTGTTCGTGGCCGAGACGCGCGACCGCCTGGCCGGCATCGCCCATGCGCTGCGCTGCGAGCGGCCCGCCGCGGCCCGCGTGCTGGCGCAGGAAATTCTCGACGGCAGCCACGCCATGGGCCTGCTCCCCTTGCAGGCCCTGGCGCGCCAGGCCGTGCATGCGGGTTTTGCGAACGATATCGGCGCGCTGCGCCGCCTGCATGCCGACATGCTGGTGTCGCTCGACATCCTGTCGCAAGCGGTCACGGCACTGCAAACGGGCGCGGCGCAAGCGGATGACTGCAGCGGCGTCGGAAGCCGGCCATGAGCACCCACATCGACCTGGCGCGCCTGCTCGGCGGCGCCATCCTGCCTTCGCCCGTCTGGCGTCGCCACTGGCTGGCGAGCTTGTGCCAGCAACAATTGCCGCTCGATGAGCTGGCAGAACAACTGGGCGGCGATCCTGCCCTGAGCGGCACGGTCATCGGCCTGGCGAATGCCGGCGTGCCGCCGGGCGAGCGCAAGCATGCGGCGGTCAACGCCGCGATGCTGGCGGTCATCGGCTTGCCCGCCCTGCGCCAGGCATTCGCCGCCCCCGCCGCGCCGACGGCCGCGTGCGAGCACTTCGACGCGCAGCGCTTCTGGTCGCACTCGCTGGCCATGGCGTGCGCCGCCCGCGTGGCAGGCGACGCGCTGCAGCTGGCGCCGGCCGACGAGCTGTACAGTTGCGGCTTGCTGGCCAACTGCGGCCAGCTGGCCCTGGCCACCTTGCATCCGCAGGAATACGGTCAATTGCTGGGCCAACACGGCGATGCCGCCAGGCCCCGCCTGCTGTGCGAGGAATCGCAGCGCTTCGGCCACCACCAGTTGGCGCTGTCGGCCACGCTGATGCGGGGCTGGGGCATGCCGGACATCCTGTGCGACGCCGTACTGTGCCATGCCGCGCCGCCCGGTTTCGGACGGGCCGGGCGCATGACGGACCTGGCCTGGCTGCTGAAACTGGCTGGCAGCTTCGCCGACCTGATACTGCGCAACGGCGCGGGAGCGCGCGGGCCGGCCCTGGCCGCCGCGCGGGTACTGGGCCTGGACGGGGAGCACATGGAAACCCTGCTACGCCACAGCAACGCCGAGTGGAGCGAGTGGCGCGAGAACCTGGAACCGCAGGCCCATATCGTCCCCTGCCGCACGCGCAGCGGCACCCGGCGGCGCCAGCCAGGTTTTTAGTGAATTCATCTAATTTGTTGAAATTGATTTTTTGAACATAATTGCGTATCATTCCATTCAACTCTATCCACGACCAGACAGCCCATCATGCACACTGCCGACGTTTGCACTACCCAAAAGGCCGCCGAAATCCTCGGCATCTCGGTCACATCGGTGCAGCAACTGGTCGAGGCAGGCGTGATCGAAGCCTGGAAGACCAAGGGCGGCCACCGGCGCATTCCCCTCGCGGCCGTCGAGGCCTACAAGGGCAATCCCGGCCAGCCGGGCCAGGACCAGCGCGCGGCACGGGCCAGCCGCCCCGCCCCATCGGGCCGCCCGCCCTCGATCCTGGTCATCGAAGACAATCCGATCGAACGGGCGCTGTATGAAAAGCAGATCGGCTCGTGGGGCTTGCAGGCGGACTTGCGCTTTTGCGAGAACGGCTACCAGGCACTGATCGAGATCGCCCGCGACCAGCCCGACATCCTGCTGGCCGACATCGTGATGGAGGGCATCGACGGCTACGAAGTGATACGCACCATCCTGGCCGACCCGCTGCTGGCGGACATGCACATCGCCATGCTGTCGAGCCTGACGCCGGAGGAACTGGAAGAACGGGGCGGCGTGCCGCCCGGCGTCGTGTTCTTTGCCAAGCCCGTCAATTACGACGAGCTGCGCGGCTACCTGCGCGCCTGCTGCGCCGGCCATGCGCGGCGCAACAGCCTGGCCGCCTGACCCGCCGCCGCTTTTCCCTCGCCCCGGAGCCGCCATGCCAGCCTATCGCCACATCGATCCTGCCGTGCTGTTCCAGGCCACCGGCCACGATCTGGAGATGTTCCGCGCCCTGTCGCAGACCTACCTGGACACGGCGCCGGCCATGTTTGCGCGCGTCGAGCAGGCCGTGCGCGGCGGCGCGGCGCCAGCCATCGTGCAAAGCTGCCATACCTTGCGCGGCACCGCAGCCCTGCTGGGCGCCGGCGCCCTGGTGGCGCGCCTGGCGGCACTCGAGCAACTGGTGCGCCACCAGGGCGTGGCGGCGTCGGACTGGCTCGATGAAACGGCGGCGCTGGTCGCCGAAGTGGAGCGGGAGGTACGCCGCAGCATGCTTGACTACACGGGCGCGCAGGCATGAGCGCGCGCCAGGCCGCCCTGCGCCTGGTGCACCGCTATCGGCCGCGCACCACGGCGGCCGTGGTGGGCCTGGTGCTGGTGGGCCTGCTGGCGCTGCGCATCGTCGTCTCCGGCGTGCTGCTGCACCGCGAAGCCGTCGATGACTGGAAACAGGACCTGTCCAACCTGTCGCTGCTGCTGGCGGAGAACACGGCGCAAAGCATGACGGCGGCCCGCCTGGTGCTCGACAGCGTCAGCAACGACATCCAGGCCGCCGCCCCGGCGGACGCGCAAGCGCTGGCCGCCGCCGTCGGCACCCCGGCCATGCATCAGTTGCTGCGGCACAAGATCGGCGGCGTGCCGCAAGTCGACGTGGTGTCCATCGTCGGCGCCGACGGCGCCGTGCTGGCCTTCAGCCGCGCCTTTCCCGCCCCGCCCATCCGGCTCGACGAGCGCGACTACTTCGATTATCACCGCCGCCATCCGGACGGCGGCATGCATGTCAGCGCCCCCGTGCAAAACAAGGGCAATGGCGCCTGGACCTTCTACCTCAGCCGGCGCATCGACGCCCCCGACGGCCGCTTCCTGGGCGTGGTGCTGGTCGGCCTGTCGTGCGACTTCTTCAGCAAATTCTTCCAGAGCACCAGCATCGGCGAACACACGGCCTTTTCCCTGTACCGCAGCGATTACACGCTGCTGGCGCGCTGGCCGGCCGTGCCGGCCATGATGGGCAAGCGCAACCTGACGGGCAGCACCTACCGCTTGCTGGAACAGGGCAAGACCGATGGCGTGCTGCAGGTGGACACGCCGCGCGCGGCCGAGCAGGGCCGCGCGGTCGACCGCCTGGCCGGCATACGGCTGGTGCGCGACTACCCGCTGGCCATCAACGTGACCGTGACGGACGAGGTCTACCTGGCCGGCTGGCGCCGCATGTTGCGCACCATGGGCGGCGCGGCCGTCGTCAGCCTGCTGGTGCTGGCCGGGGCCATCGCGCTGATCATGGCCCTGCTGCGGCGCCAGGAGCGCGACGCGGTGGCGGCGCTGGCGCTGCAGGCGCGCGCGGAAGCGGCGAATGCGGCCAAGTCGCGCTTCCTGGCCGTCATGAGCCACGAGATCCGCACGCCGATGGCAGGCATCGCCGGCATGGCCGAACTGTTGCGGGACACCCGGCTCGACGCGGCGCAGCGGGAGCATGCCGAGCGCATCAGCGACGGCGTGCAGCACCTGATGCGCATCCTGAACGACATCCTCGACCTGTCCAGGATCGAGGCAGGCCAGATGCGCATCGAGCTGCGCGACTTCGATCCGCGCCTGCTGCTCGACGACGTGCTGGCGCTGCACCGGGCGCCAGCGGACCGCAAGGGCTTGCAGCTGACGGCCGAGGTCGCCCCCGGCATGCCGCGGCAAATCTGCTCGGACCGCACGCGCCTCGCGCAAATCCTCGGCAATCTGCTCAGCAATGCCATCAAGTTCACCCCGTCCGGCAGCGTCACCGTGCGCCTGCACCTGGCGCCGGCCACGCCGGACGGCGCCAGCGCCTGCCTCGTCGCCATGGTCAGCGACCAGGGCATCGGCATGAACGAACAACAGCTGGGCCGCATCTTCGCGCCGTTTTGCCAGGCCGACGACAGCATCAGCGGCGCCTATGGCGGCACGGGACTGGGCCTGGCCATCTGCAAGCACCTGGTGGCGCTGCTGGACGGCGAGATTTTCTGCAACAGCACGCCCGGCGACGGCAGCCGCTTCACCGTGCGCATTCCCTGCCAGGCGGGCCAGGCGCCGGTCGCCGCGGAGCCGGCACCAGAACCGGCTGCCGAATCGTCCCCGGCCTCCCCGCCCGCGCCCGCATCCGGGCCGGGCGCGCGCATCCTGCTGGTCGAGGACACGGCGCTGAACCGCCAGCTGGTGTGCCTGCAGCTGGGCGGCCGCGGCTACAGCATCGACACGGCCGAGAACGGCGCGCTGGGTCTGCAAGCCCTGGCCGCGCAGCAATACGACCTGGTGCTGATGGATTGCATGATGCCCGTCATGGACGGCTACCAGGCTTGCCAGGCCCTGCGCGCCCGTGAAGCGGCCAGCGGTGCGGCGCGCCTGCCCGTCATCGCCCTGACGGCCGGCGTCACCGAGGACGACCGGCAGCGCTGCGTGGCGGCCGGCATGGACGATTACCTGTCCAAGCCGTTCACGGCCGCCCAGCTGCGCGCGATCGTGGAGCGCTGGCTGGCGCACCAGGCGGCAATGCGCTAGCCGCCCGTGCCGGCTTCAATACAACACTTTTCCGCGTAAATTCGATTTATTCGATAAAATCAATTATATTCGCTATAATTGATAAATCACCGTGCCGGTGACGCCGGGCATCCGTGCATCACGGCGGACCTGGAAGACTTGCGGAGGCAGCATGCGGCAGCACACGGACGGGAAGGCCCGGGCCTGGGGGCGATGGGAGCGATGGGATACGCGCACCCTGCTGTCGCTCTTCATGGCCATCCTGCTGGCGGGACTGTGGGGCATCACCGTGCTGCAACTGCGGCACGCGCATGACGCGGCCATCGCCGGCGCCGGGCGCGATGCGCACCGCATGGCGCGCGTCTTCGACGAGCATGCGATCCGCACGATCGAGGCAGCGGACCAGGCGGCCACCTACCTGCGCAGCCGCTACCAGGCGCTGGGCGACCGCCTCGACATCGTGGCGGACCTGCGGCAAGGCCTCAATCCCGGCCCCCTGTACAACCTGTTTACCATCGTCGACGAACAGGGCGACACGGTGTTGTCGAGCCGCCCCTTCAAACCGACCAAGCTGGCCGACCGCGAGCACATCCGGGTACACATGCAGCACGACAGCGGCGAACTGTACATCAGCAAGCCGGTGCTGGGACGGGTATCGAAAAAATGGTCGATCCAGCTGACGCGCCGCATCAACCATGCCGATGGCAGCTTCAAGGGCGTGGTGGTGGTCTCGATGGACCCGTATTACTTTACGCGCCTGTACGACGAAGTCGACCTGGGCGGCAACAGTTCCATGGCGCTCGTCGGCAGCGATGGCGTGGTGCGCGCGCGCCGGATCGGCACCGTCAACTCCATCGGCCAGGATATCGGCGGCAGCAAGGTGTTTGCCTTGATGCGTGGAAAAACGCGGGGCAACTTCACCGAACGCAGCCCCGTCGATGGCACGCTGCGCTTGTATGCGTTCGAAAAGCTGGCCGGCTATCCGCTCTACATGCTGGTCGGCCTGGAGCGCGATACCGTCCTGGCTGAATACTTCTCGCGCCGCAACCAGGCCTTGCTGATGGCGGCCATCACGAGTGCGCTGATCGTGCTGTCGTGGGCCGCGCTGTTGCTGCTGATCGGCCGCCTGGTCGACAGCCGGGCCAGGGCCATCGCCGCCAGCGAGGCCAAGTCGCGCTTCCTGTCGAACATGTCGCATGAATTGCGCACGCCGCTCAACGGCATCCTGGGTTTTTCCGAACTGCTGCTGGAGCGGCTGCGCGAGCCGGAACTGGCCGCCTACGCGCAAACGATACAGGGCAGCGGCCGACAGTTGCTGTCCATGGTCGAGGCGGCGATGGAATTGAGCGCGCTCGAGAACGGCCAGATAAGGCTAGAATCCGCCGCTGCGCCATTGGACCTGCTGCTGGAACTGGCCCTGGCGCCGCACCGGCCGCGCGCGGCGCACAAGGGCTTGCTGCTGGCGGCGCAAGTCGCGCCCGCCACGCCGCCGAGCATCGATTGCGACCGCGTCCGTCTGGTGCGCGTGCTCGACATCCTGCTCGACAACGCCATCCGCTACACGGCCGCGGGGCGCATCGACGTGCACGTCACGCACGGCGGCGCCGACCTGCAGATCGAGGTGCGCGATACGGGCATCGGCATCGCGCAGGCGCGGCAGGACGACATCTTCGACAAATTCTCGCAGGCGGACGACTCGCCGAGCCGCGCCCATGACGGCGCCGGCATGGGCCTGGCCATCGCGCGCCAGCTCGTCACCCTGATGGGCGGGCGCATCGGCGTGACCTCCGCGCCGGGCCATGGCACCGTCTTCCGCCTGCTCCTGCCACTTGGGGGCAAATTGACCACACTATCACATGCATAGTCGTGCACAAAAGTTGTTCTCCGCGCGTATCGGGTATAGCATCGGCACATGACCTACCAAACAGATGCGGTGGCCGTGCGCAGACGATTGATCGAGTGGCTGTTTTTGCTCCTGGGGCTGCTCATCGTGGCTGGCGCCCTCGCCTACGCGCACCTGGCGGAAGCCGCGCGGCACGACGCGGCCGAGCGTGAACGCTTGAGCGTGCTGACGGCGCTGCTGGCAAAAAATATCGAGGTGGACCTGGCGGCGACCAACCTGGTACTCGGCGGCGTGATCAGCGACTATCTGGCCGCCGGCGCCACTGCGAACTCCGGGCAGGCCCTGCCCCGGCGCCTGGCAGCGCTGGTCGACGCCATGCCGGGCGTGCGCACCATGCTGGTCATCGATGCCAGCGGCAAGCCGGTCGCCACCAGCATCCCGGAACTGGCCAAGCAGGATGTTTCGCACCGCAGCTACTTCCAGACGGCGCGCGACGCCCCGGATGCGCGCATGCTGTATATCTCAGCGCCTTTCCGGTCCTTCAAGGGGGATCTGGTCATCACGGCCTCGCGCATGGTGCAGGACCGGCAAGGCCGCTTTGCCGGTGTGGTGGTGGCCACCTTCGATCCCGAATACTTCACGGCCAAATTCCGCACCGCCATGTATACCGCCGATGTGTGGGCCGTCCTCGTGCATGGCGACGGCCGGCAATTCCTGAACTATCCGCTCAAGAGCGCCAATGGCGGCAATCTGGACGTGCCCGGCAGCTTCCTGCGGCGCTTCCGCGACAGCGGCTATCAGGCAGGCGTGCTGAGCGGTGTCGAGATTGCCGATGCCAGCGGCACCGCCGCCCCCCGCGTCATGGCCATGGCAAGGATTGCCCCCGCCGCGCTGCACATGGACCGCGCCCTGATCATCGGCCTGAGCAGAGAAGAGGCGGCCATCGCCGCCCCGCTGCGGCAGCAGGCGCTGGGCTACCTGGTCGGCTTCGCCATCCTGGCGCTGGCCGGCGCCAGCCTGCTGTTCTGGAGCCAGCGGCGGCGCCGTCAGCAAGCCGCCTGGCATGCGGAGCAGGAAAGGGAACGCCAGGCCATGCAAGCCGTGTCCGACAGCGAGACGCGCTTTCGCACCTTGATCGAGGATGCGCCCGTGGCCATCGCCATCCTGCGCCACGGCCGTTTCATTTACTCGAATCCCCGCTACCGCAGGCTGCACGGCTACACGGCGCAAGACAATCTGAATGGCCTGCCCTGGTCCGCCATGATTTCGGCGCAATCGCAGGCGGCGCTGGCCGCCAACGAAGCGCTGATCGAGGCGGACTCTCCCAGCGAACAGGTGTTCGAGGCCGTCGGCCTGGACAAACAGGGCCTTCCCGTGCCCACCCTCAAGACCAGCACGCGCGTGACGCTCAAGGATGGACCGGCCACCTTGATTTTTGCCCAGGATATCTCCGCGCAAAAGCAGGCCGAAGCGGCGATGCTGCTGGCACGCGATGCGGCCGAAGCGGCCAACCGCAGCAAGGCCGAATTCCTCGCCAACATGAGCCATGAAATCCGCTCGCCGCTCAACGCCATCCTCGGCATGGCCTGGCTGCTGGAACGCAGCAGCCAGGATGAGGACGCAGTACTGATGACGCGCAAGATCCGCGCGGCCGGCCAGTCCTTGCTGGGCATTATCAACGACGTGCTGGACGTCTCGAAAATCGAGGCGGGCCACATGACCATCGAGCAGGCGCCGTTCCGCCTGGCCGAGGTGGTCGAGAAGATCGCCGCCAGCATGGGCGTTGCCGTGCATGACAAACCCATCGCCGTGCAGATCGGTCCGCTGCCCGACGGCGTGGACCACGTGCTGGGCGACGCGCTGCGGCTGGAACAGGTGCTGATCAACCTGACCAGCAATGCCATCAAGTTCACGCAGCAAGGCACGGTCGAGCTGTTGACCACGCTGGAGAGCCGCGACGGCGACGCCGCGGTGCTGAGTTTTTGCGTGCGCGACACGGGCATCGGCATCGCCCCCGACGTGCAGGAGGCGATCTTTTCCGCCTTTTCCCAGGCCGACAGCTCCACCACGCGCCGCTTCGGCGGCACGGGCCTGGGCCTGACCATCTGCCGCCAGCTGGTGCGCCTGATGGGCGGTTCGCTGCACCTGAAAAGCGGGCTGGGCCAGGGCAGCGCCTTCAGTTTCACGCTGCCGCTGCAACTGATGGCCGCCAGTACCCTGTCCTCGCCCGACATGAAAAACCTGCCTGTCTTGCTGGCCGATGCCAACGCCGACACGCGCAGCGCCGTTGCCGCCGTGGCGCAAAGCCTGGGCTGGAGCGTGCATGCCGTCGCTGGCGGCCAGGCGGCGCTCGAGCATGCGCTGGCCTGCGCCGAGGGTGCGCGCCCCGGCGTGGTGGTGCTGGCTGCGAACCTGCCGGACCTGGACGGCGACGCCACGGCGCGCGCGCTGCGCGAGCACCTGCCGCCGCAGGACTGCCCTGTCGTCATCCTGGCGGCCAGCGGCGCGCCGGCCACGGCGCCGTCGCGGCGGTGCAACGATCCGGCCCATGCCGCCGACGCCATCCTCAATGAACCGGTGACCGCTTCCAGCCTGTACAACGCGACGATGGAAGCGCGCCAGCAGCGCGCCAGGGCCGCCGGCCTCGACGCCGACCATGTTCCGCTGGAAGAGCGCCAGCTGGCCGGCGTGCGCGTGCTGGTGGTCGACGACAGCGAGATCAACCGCGACGTGGTCAGGCATATCCTGTGCGACCAGGGGGCGCTGCCCTCGTTCGCCTGCGATGGCCAGCAAGCGCTCGACTGGCTGCTGGCCCATCCCGCCGACGTCGACATCGTGCTGATGGATGTGCAGATGCCCGTCATGGATGGCTTGCAGGCGACGCGCGCGCTGCGCCAGTTGCCGCAGTTTCAGGACCTGCCCGTGGTGGCGCTGACGGCCGGCGCCTTCCAGACGCAGCGCACGGCGGCGCTGGAGGCGGGCGTGAACCATTTCATCAGCAAGCCGTTCGACGTGCCGCAGACCATCGCCCTGATCGCGCGCGCGCACCGGCGTCATGCGCAAGGATTGCCGGCCCTGCCGCCCGTCATGGCCGCAGCGACGATGGCCGTGCCGCCGAACGGCGCGGCGCCCGCGATCGACCTGGCGCGGGGCATGGCGCAGTGGCTCGATGAAACGCCCTACCGCCAGCACCTGTCGCGCTTTGGCGTCACCTACGGCAATACGGTCGGCGCCATGCGCGCCCTGCTAGCGGCCAATGCGCGCGGCGACGCCGCCGCACTGGCGCACAAGCTGGCCGGCGTGGCCGGCAGCCTGGCCCTGCCCGCCACCTTGCATGCGGCCCAGCACGCCGAACAGCTGCTGCACGCCGGCGACGATGCGTCCGCCGCGCTCGACACGCTGGAACAGGCGCTGGCGCGCGCCATCGACGCCGTCGCCGCCTTCACGGCGCAGACGCCGCCGCCCGGCGAGGCGGCCGTAGCAGAAACGCAACATGGCGGGGCATGCCAGTGATAAAATTGGCAATACAAGAATGCGGGAGACGACATGATCTGGTTGAGGGATTTGCTGCTGAGAGCCTTGATGCTGGGCCTGCTGCTATTCGTCGTGGGCGAATCGCTGTCGTACTGGACGCCGGAAATCCGGAAACTGCTGGCCTGGCGTCCTTTCTGACGGTAGTCTAGCCTTCGCGGCCGTCCACCCTGGCGCGCCACAGGTAGGGCACATACACGCACGCATACAGGCCAAAGGCCAGCGACCAGCAGGCGCCCGCCGCCAGCAGCAGCGGCATCGCCAGCGAAACGGGGCCGACGGCGGCCAGCAGGCGCGCCAGCGCGCCCAGCTGGATCAGCCAGTACATCGCCGCTTCCGCCCTGCCCCCCTTCAGCGCCCGCCCCGTGTGGCCCAGGGTGGTGCGCGTCATCATGCCGATGATCAGGCCCGCCATCGACCCCACCGTCAGCGCGTGCAGCGCGGCGCTGGCCGGCAGCAGGCCCAGGCTGGCCAGCGCCAGCAGCGCGAAGCCGATGCCGATCCACGCGTACGACAGGTGCAAGATCCACAGCAGCGGCACGCGCAGCGTGCGCTGCGGCTGCCAGGCCAGCAGGTTGGCCAGCGAGACGCCGCTTGCCACGAGCGCCAGCGGCGCCGTCAGCCAGGCTGGCGCGCCGCTCAGCCACGCCACGGCCGCCGCCGCCATGCAGGCCACGGCGATCAAGGCCCGCCGCGGGTTGGCCACCGGCGTGCTGCCAGGCGCGCCATTGCGGGTAAACATGGGGATCACGCGCGCGCCGATCACCGATTCGATCAGCACGATGATGAAGATGGCCGCCTGCACCGGCAGGAACAGCGACAGCGACAACCAGCCCAGCACGGCCGCGTGGAACAGGCCATTGGCCAGCGCCAGCAGGGCCAGCAAGCCGACCAGGAACAGGTTGCGCGTATTGCCCGAGCGGCGCAGCACCCGATACAGGGGCCAGGCGGCCAGCGGCAGGAACAGCCAGTCGACCAGGGCCGCCAGCAGGCCGGGGCCGCACAGCATGGCCACGCGCCCCGCCAGCCAAAGCGCCACCAGCACCATCAGCCGCGCGCCGTGCGGCGTGGGCAAGCCCGTCCAGTTGCGCCCCGCCGTGTACAGGAAACCCACGACGACGGCCAGCGCGAAGCCGAACACCATTTCATGCATATGCCAGCCCAGCCCCACGCGCAAGCCGCCCGCCAGCACGCCGAAGTAGCTGGCCAGCCACAGGGGAATGCTGATGGCCGCGAACACGGCCGCCAGCAGGTAGAACGGGCGGAACCCCAGTTGCCAGACGGCGTGGCGGGCATGCCAGGGCGCCGCACCGGTGGCGGCGGGGGAAGGAGACGGTTCGCTGATCGGGGTGATGGCCATGGTGGACTCGCGATAAAGATATATTCAATATACTACTTTAAAAGCGCAGCAACCGCCATCGGCAAAAGGATGAGGCGGCTAGCCCGCAGTGACTAGCCGCCAGCGCAGGCTACTTGCCCTGGCGGTGTTCGACCGCGTACACGGCCGCCTGCACCCGGCTGGTGAGGTTGAGTTTTTTCAGCACGTTCTGCACGTGGATCTTGACCGTGCTTTCGGCCAGGTCGAGGGTGCGGGCGATGCCCTTGTTGCTCTCGCCGCGCGACAGGCAATCGATGATTTCCTTTTCGCGCGGGGTCAGTTTATCCAGTTCCGACACGGGCTCCTCGCGCCGCGTGCCCGCCTGCAGCTGCGCCACCAGCTTGCCCGTCATCGCTTCGGCGATGACGACCTCGCCGGCGGCCGCGCGGCGGATGGCGCGCACCAGGTAGTCGGCGTCGATGTTCTTGATCAGGTAGCCGCAGGCGCCCGCGCGCAGGGCCGTCGCCAGGTCTTCCGCGTCCTCCGACACGGTCAGCATGACGATGGCCGTATCGGGACAGTCGTGCTGCATCAGCTGCAGCGCTTCCACGCCGGACATGCCGGCCATGTTCAGGTCCAGCAGCACCACGTCGGGCTGCAGCTGGATGGCGCGCTTGATGCCTTCCACGCCATCGGCCGCCTCGCCCACGACGGAGAAATCCGTGTGGCGCTGCAGCAGCGAGCGTATGCCGCTGCGGAACAGCGCGTGGTCATCCACCAGCATGACGGTGATCGGTTTATCGGGTGTCTCCATGTTTTTGTACTTTCAGGTGATGACTCAGGCGGCGCGGCGCTGCTCGCGCGACAGATGCAGTTCAACGGTCGTGCCGCCGCCGGGACAGGCGTGCACGTCGAACGTGGCCTCAATGCGCTGCGCGCGCTCGCGCATGATATGGATGCCGACATGGCTGTCGCCCTTGTCCAGCACGTCCGCGGCGTCGAAGCCGACGCCATTGTCGCTGATGGTCAGGGTAAAATCCTGGTCGTCGGCCAGGCGCACCTCGACGTGGCTGGCCTGGGCGTGCTTGCGGATGTTCGACAGCGCTTCCTGCACGATGAATAATAGCTGCAATTGCTGCTCGCGGGGGAATGGCGCGCCGTCGACGTCAGCCAGCAGCTCGGCGGCGATGCCCGTCTGGCGCCGGAACTTGTCCACCGCCGCGCGCAGGGAGCCGATCAAATCGTCTTCCATCAGGCGGCTGCGGAAGTTGGCCAGCAGTTCGCGCACGTCTTCGTAGCTTTCCTTCACGCCCGCATGCAGGGCCGGCACGATGCCCGCCACCTCGTCGAAACGGGCGTGGCGCACGGAATCGTCGAGCATCTGCACTTGCAGGTTGAGGAAATTGAGGCTTTGCGCGATGCTGTCGTGCAGGCCCTGCGCCACCAGGTTGCGCTCTTCGGAAATGGCCATCTCGCGCTCGCGCGCGGCCAGGCGCAGGTTTTCCAGCGCGATGCCCAGCAACTGGCCCAGCGTTTCCAGCAAGGCCAGCTCGCGCGCGGAAAACACGCGCGCATGGCGGAAATGCAGGTTGAAGAAGCCCAGGTGCTGTTCGTGCGCATGGATATGGAAGACGGAGACGGTGGCAAAGCCCTCGCGGTGGCAGCGCAGCTCGTGCGCCTTGTCGATGCGGCGCATGTCGTGCACCTTCGCCACCTTCATCTCGACGGCCGTGCCGCACAGGCAGTCGCCCACCTTCAGGCAATGCTCGGACGCCACCAGTTCCTCGGACAGGCCCGTGTGCACCACCATGTGCAGGTTGCCCCGCTCGGCGTCGAGCACGCGCACGGTGGAGCCGTCGGCCTCGAAATAATCGACGATGCGCTGCATGAAGCCGCCGCAGATGTCTTCCAAAGGCTGCGGGCGCTGCAAAAAGGCCGCGCTTTCGTACAGCAGCGCCAGTTCGCGGTTGCGGTATTCCAGGGTCGCCGTCTTGCTGCGCACGCCCTCTTCCAGGTTGCCGTACAGCGCCTGCAAGCGGTCGGCCATCTGGTTGAAGCCACTGGCCAGCTGGCCGAATTCGTCATTGCTTTCCACGGCCAGGCGCACGCTGAAGTCGCGTTCCTTCATGCGTTGCATGCCCAGGCGCAGCCGCGTGACGGGCTCGATGATGAGCATGAACATCAGGTAAATCATGCTGACCGTGCCGATGACGGCCATGCCGACCAGGATCAGCTGCGAGGCGCGCAGCCAGAAGGTGCGCTGTTCGCTATCGTGCTCGATCAGGCGCACCAGCTGGTCGACCTGGCCGACGAAGGTGTCGGCGTCATGCTCGAACTGGCGCGCGCGCGCGGAGGAGTCGGCGGCCAGCGCGGCCGGGCGCAAGGCGCCGCGCCAGGCGGCGCCGATGCGCTCGAACTCGGACTTGATGGCGCTGCTGGGCGGCAGAAACAGGGGGCGCTGCGGGTCGCCGTGGCCGATCTTGGCCAGGGTCTCGTCGATCAGCAGCACTTGCTGGCGCGCCTGTTCGCCCGCGTCGCTGGCAAGCAGCAGGGTCAGGCGGTAGGTCTGCATGCGCAGCCGGCCCGTCTCGTTGATGGCGGCCGAACTGCCTTCGAGCTGCCAGGACAGGAACAGGGTGCAGCCGATGGCGCTCAAGGCCAGCACCAGCATGAGCAGCAGCGCGCCGACGATCTTGGTCGACAGCTTCTGCCAGGAGGAGAACATCGCTTTAAATTTCATACACCCTTTACTTGGCACCACCCCGTTCAGCCTCCGGTTTGGGCCATAAAACGGATAATCTTGTCCGGCTGCGTATTGAAATCATGCTGCTGCGGCTTGAGTTCGATGGCGGCGCGGATCGCCGCCTCGATCTGCGCATCCGTGGCCCCGCCGCGCAGCATGGGGCCGAAGGCGAATTTTTCTTCCTGGCCCAGGCACAGGTACAAAGTACCATCGACGGACAGGCGCACGCGGTTGCAGGTGGCGCAAAAATGCTGCGACATGGGCGTGATGAAGCCGATGCTCGAGCGTCCATCCGCTGTCGCCAGGTAGCGCGCCGGCCCGCCACCGAGCTCCATCGCCTGCGGCACCAGGCCGAAACGCGCCGCCAGCCGCTCGCGCACGGGACCGAGCGGCAGGTAGCTGGCATTGCGGCCCGTGCTGCCCATCGGCATGGCTTCGATCAGGCGCAGGATGAAGCGCTGCTCGATGCAAAACGCGGCCATGGCCTCGATCTGGCCGTCATTGACGCCGCGCATGGCGACCATGTTGATCTTGATCGGATCGAAGCCGGCCGCCTTGCCCGCCATCAGGCCGTCCAGAATGGGCTGCAGGCTGTCGCGCCCCGTGATCTGCTGCATGCAGGCGCGGTCCAGCGAATCGAGGCTGACGTTGATGCGGTCCACGCCCGCCGCGCGCAGGGCCACGGCGTGCTTGCCCAATTGAGTGGCATTGGTCGACAGCGACAGATCCTGCATGCCTGGCAGCGCGGACAGCCGCTGCGCCAGCTCGGGCAGATTGCGCCGCAACAGCGGCTCGCCGCCCGTCAGGCGCACGCGGCGCGTGCCGAGGCGAACAAAGATACCCAGCAGGCGTTCGATCTCGTCGAACGTCAGCCAGTCCTTCGGTTCCTCGAAACCGCGAAAGCCCTTGGGCATGCAATAACTGCAGCGCAAATCGCAGCGGTCGGTGACGGACAGCCGCACATAATCGATAGCACGGCCAAAACGGTCCTGCAACTTGACGCTACCCATGACGCTACTCCTGTTTCTTCCTTGATTGTAAAGGCTGGGGCACGATCTGGCTGTGCCCCAGAAGGCCTAGCGGCCTACGCCTTCCGGACTATTGCAGCAATGGACTGGCTGTGCCTTCGAGCTCGATACCCGCAATCTCCGCGCGCCCCACCAGCAAGTGCAGATACTGGTGCACGGCGCGCTGCCACGCGGCGCGCGCCAGGCGGTCGGCGATCTGCGCCTGCACCGCCTCGTAGGCGATGGGCTGGCCTTCGACGCGGCGCAGCACCTGCACGATGTGATAGCCGAAGCGCGTTTCCAGCAAATGGCCGGCCAGCGCGCCCTCTTCCAGGCGGAACAGCAGCGCGTCGAACTCCGGCACGCTCTGGCCCGGCGACAGCTGGCCCAGATTGCCGCCCAGGGCGCCCGACGGGCAGTTCGAATACTGCGCCGCCAGTTCGCCGAAGCGCTCGGGCGCCAGTTTCAAGGCGTCGAGCACGGCTTGCGCCGTCGTGCGCAGCAGCTCCAGCGGCGCCTCGGGCGTCACCTGGAACAGGATGTGGCGCGCCTCGACCAGCGCCCCGCTGCGAAACAGCTGCGGGCGCTGGGCGTAAAAGGTGCGGCAAGCCGCATCGTCGGCGGGCGGCACGCGCACTTCCTGCGCAAACAGCGCCTCGATGCGGTCGTCCATGCTGTCGCCCTGCACGCCGAGGCGCTCGGCCTCTTCTTGCAGCAGCCGGCGCAGCACCAGTTCATGCACGGCCTGTTTCAGCGGATTGCCCGCCTGCTGGTGGTGCGGCAGTTCCTGCTCAATGTCGGCATCGTCGATATCGATGCCATTGACGGAGATTCCCATGATGTAGCTCCTTTCTTAACGGCGGCGCACCAACTGATAGGCGCGGCCCAGGTAAGCAACTGCGCCGAAGCCGCTCCACACGTGCACCAGGCGGGTGAACGGGAAGATGACGAACAGCGACATGCCCATGAACAGGTGCAGCTTGAACACCAGCGGCGCATCGACGATGAAGCTGGCGGCGTCGCCGCGCAGGGTCACGATGTGCTGCGCCCAGTTCATCAGCAAGACCATCATGTGGCCATCCATGTGCGAAGCCGAGACGAAGATCGACGACAGGCCCAGCAGCAAGGTCAGCAGAATCCACACCATCACCAGCTTGTCGCCGGCCGTGGTGACGGCGCGCAGCCGTGCATTGCCGAAGCGGCGCGCCAGCAGGATCAGGATGCCGACCAGGCACAGGCCGCCCATCACGCCGCCGGCCGCCATGGCCACGCCCTGTTTCAGGCTGTGCGACACGCCCAAGGTATCCCATACCCAGACGGGGGTGAGCAAGCCGGCCGCATGGCCGAACAGCAGGCCGATGATGCCGAGGTGAAACAGGATATTGCCCAGGCGCAGGCTGCCTCGATGCAGCAGCTGGCTGGAATCGGACTTCCACGTGTATTGCTCGCGGTCGAAACGGATCAGGCTGCCCAGGAAAAAGATGGCCAGCGCGATGTATGGATAAATGCCATACACAAATTGATGCAAATAATTACTCATGATGTACTCTCCTCATGCGGGCGCAGGCGGCCAATTAAGCGGCGCGCCGCGGCTGCGGGTGAAAATGCACGGGATGAACGCCACCGGGGGTTTGGCGCAGCAATGGCTCGACGCCGTCCGCACCGGGACCGAAGGTTTCCAGCGCTTCATCCATGTCGCGCACCGGCGGTTCGGCCAGCATGTCGGCCGCCACGGGGCTCAGGCGTTCGAGCACCGTGAAGACGGGCGCGTACGGGCTGCCGTTGGCCGTCAGCTTGCGGCCGATGTGGGCCAGCACGTGGACGGCGTCGCCCAGCAGCGGCGCCGAAACCGCCTCGTCGAGCTGCGCCAGGAATTCCAGGAACAGCGGCACGAAGTCGGGCAAGTCGTCGCCCACCATCTGCAGGCCGTGGCGCTTGTATTCCTCCATCAGGTCGACCATGGCCTGGCCCCGGTCGCGCGATTCGCCGTGGATATGCTCGAACAGGTGCAGCGAGTGCGACGGATTGCGGTCGAAGGTGGCCACGTACTGCTGCTGCAGGTCGATCAGGCTGCTGCTTTCCAGGTGCGCCAGCAAGGGCCGCAGCAGCGCGTGCTGCTCCGGCACGGCCGCCAGCGCGGCATCGAGCTGCGGCAGGTGTTCGATCAGCTCGGGCTCGGGATACAGCAGCAGGCGAGAAAGGACTTGATAGTGATGCATAGCGTTTTCCATATGAGCTCCTTAAGCGCCGGGCGCCGTTTTGCGCGACTTCGGCATCTGCATGAAGATGGCCGAACCGTGTTTTTTCTTGCCGAACAAGGTCGCTTCGCTGCTGCCGTCCGAGCAGCCGTTGCCGAAGCTGAAGCCGCACGAACCCTTCTCGTTGAAGCTATCCTCCACCATTTCCTTGTGGCTGCCGGGGATGACGAAGCGGTCTTCGTAATTGGCAATCGCCATGATGTGGTACATGTCCTCCACCTGCGCCTTGGTCAAGCCCACCTGTTTGAGGACCGTGAGGTTTTCCACCTTCTCGACCGTCTTGCTGCGCATGTAGGCGCGCATGGCCAGCATGCGGTCCAGCGCCGAGACGATGGGCGGCTGGTCGCCGGCCGTCAGCAGATTGGCCAGGTACTGCACGGGAATGCGCAGGCTTTGCGTATCGGGCAGCATGCCGTTCACACCCAGCTTGCCCGATTCGGCGGCCGCCTGGATCGGCGACAGCGGCGGCACGTACCACACCATCGGCAAGGTGCGGTATTCGGGATGCAGCGGGAACGCCACTTTCCACTCGACGGCCATCTTGTAGACGGGCGACTTGACGGCCGCTTCCAGCCACAGGTCGGGGATGCCCTGGCGGCGCGCCTCGGCGATGATGGCCGGATCGTGCGGGTCGAGGAACAGGTCCAATTGCGCCTGGTACAGGTCCTGCTCCTGCGGCACGGAGGCGGCGGCCTCGATCCTGTCGGCGTCGTACAGCAACACGCCCAGGTAGCGGATGCGGCCCACGCACGTTTCCGAGCACACGGTAGGCTGGCCCGCTTCGATGCGGGGGAAGCAGAAGGTGCACTTCTCCGCCTTGCCGGACGACCAGTTGTAGTAAATCTTCTTGTACGGGCAACCGGAGATGCACATGCGCCAGCCGCGGCACTTGTCCTGGTCGATCAGCACGATGCCGTCGTCTTCGCGCTTGTACACGGAGCCGGACGGGCAGGACGCCACGCACGTCGGGTTCAGGCAATGCTCGCACAGGCGCGGCAAATACATCATGAAGGTGTTTTCGAAGGTACCGTACATCTCCTTCTGCATGTTGTCGAACAGTTTATCCTTGCTGCGCTGGGCGAATTCGCCGCCCAGGTCATCTTCCCAGTTCGGGCCCCACTCGATCTTCTCCATCTTTTTCCCCGTCAGCACGGAGATCGGGCGGGCCGTCGGCGGCGTCTGCGACAGCGGCGCGCTTTGCAGGTGCTCGTAGTCGTAGGTGAACGGCTCGTAGTACTCGTCGATGGCGGGCAGGTTCGGATTGGCGAAGATATTCGCCAGGATTTTCAGACGGCTGCCCTGGCGCGGCTCGATCCTGCCCGCGTCCGTGCGGCGCCAGCCGCCGTTCCACTTGTCCTGGTTTTCCCACTGCTTCGGATAGCCGATGCCGGGCTTGGTTTCCACGTTGTTGAACCATGCGTACTCGACGCCGTCGCGGCTGGTCCACACGTTCTTGCAGGTGACGGAACAGGTGTGGCAGCCGATGCACTTGTCCAGGTTCAGCACCATGCCGATTTGCGCTCTGATTTTCATACTATGCTCCTTCTTCCTGCAACGGGCCTTCGAGCCAGTCAACCTTGTTCATCTTGCGCACCAATACGAATTCATCGCGGTTGGAGCCCACCGTGCCGTAGTAATTGAAGCCGTACGCCAGCTGGGCGTAGCCGCCGATCATGTGCGTCGGCTTGGGCACGGCGCGCGTCACCGAGTTATGGATGCCGCCCCGCTTGCCCGTCATCTCCGCGCCGGGCACGTTGATGATCTTTTCCTGCGCGTGGTACATCATCGTCATGCCGGCCGGGATGCGCTGGCTGACGATGGCGCGCGCCGTCAGGGTACCGTTCACGTTGAACACTTCGATCCAGTCGTTGTCGACGATGCCGGCCGCCTTCGCGTCGGTTTCCGACAGCCACACGTGCGGTCCGCCGCGCGACAGGGTCAGCATGCGCAGGTTGTCCGAATACGTGGAGTGGATGCCCCACTTCTGGTGCGGCGTCAAAAAGTTCAGCGCCAGTTCCTTGTTGCCGTTCGGGCGGGTACCCAGCAGCGCTTGCGTCGTCTTCGTGTTGATGGCCGGCTTGTACACGCACAGCCCTTCGCCGAAATCGCGCATCCACAGGTGATCCTGGTAAAACTGCTGGCGGCCCGTCAGGGTGCGCCATGGGATCAGTTCATGCACGTTGGTATAGCCGGCCGTGTAGCTGACTTCTTCGCTTTCCAGGCCCGACCAGGTGGGCGAGGAAATGATCTTGCGCGGCTGCGCCTGCACGTCGCGGAAGCGGATGCTGTCATGCTCGCGCGGCAGCGCCAGGTGGGTGTGCTCGCGTCCCGTGATGGCGGACAGCGCGGCCCAGGCTTTCACAGCCACGTGGCCATTCGTTTCCGGCGCCAGCGACAGGATCATTTCGGCCGCATCGATGGCCGTATCGAGGCGCGGCTGGCCCTTCGACACGCCCTCGTCGAGCACCGTGCGGTTGATGCCGCGCAGCACGTCGACTTCATGGCCCGTTTTCCAGGAGATGCCCTTGCCGCCGTTGCCGATGGTTTCCAGCAGCGGGCCGATCGAGGTGAATTTCTTGTAGACGTCGCGGTAATTGCGCTCGACCACCGTCATGTTCGGCATGGTCTTGCCGGGAATGGCGTCGCATTCGCCGGCGCGCCAGTCCTTGGGATCGAAAGGCTGGCCCAGTTCGCCCGGGGTGTCGTGCATCAGCGGCGTGAGGATGATGTCTTGCTGGGTGCCCAGCAGCTCGCCGCCGATTTCCGAGAATTTCTCGGCCAGCCCTTTGTAGATTTCCCAGTCCGACTTCGATTGCCACAGCGGCTGCACGGCTTCCGACAAGGGGTGGATGAAGGGATGCATGTCCGACGTGTTCAAGTCGTCCTTTTCATACCAGGTGGCCGTCGGCAGCACCACGTCGCCGTACAGGCAGGTGGTCGACATGCGGAAGTCCAGCACCACCAGCAGATCGAGCTTGCCTTCGGCGGCCGGGCGCACTTTCACCTGTTTCGGCGTGAGGCAGTCGTCTTCGTCGCTGAGCAAGCCATTCTGCGTGCCGAGCAGGTATTTCAGGAAGTACTCGTGGCCCTTGCCCGAGCTACCGAGGATGTTCGAGCGCCAGACGAACATATTGCGCGGGAAGTTGGCCGGGTTGTCCGGGTCGTCGCACGAGAACTGCAACTGGCCCGCCTTGATCTGGTCGAGCGCATACGCGGCCGGCGCCTGCCCTGCCGCCTTGGCGGCCTTGGCCACTTCCAGCGGATTGGTCTGCAGCTGCGGCGCCGATGGCAGCCAGCCCATGCGCTCGGCCTTGGCGTTGTAGTCGAGCAGGGTCAGGTCGCCCGTGCCGCCGGCCGCCGATGGCGAGGCGATATCGCCCGTTTCCAGCTTTTCATGGCGCCACTGGCTCGTGTGGGCATAGAAGAACGAGGTGCCGTTCATCTGGCGCATCGGGCGCACCCAGTCCTGGGCGAAGGCCAGCGGCGTCCAGCCCGTTTGCGGACGCAGTTTTTCCTGGCCCACGTAATGGGCCCAGCCGCCGCCCGACTGGCCGATACAGCCGCACATCATCAGCATGTTGATGATGCCGCGATACGTCATGTCCATGTGGTACCAGTGATTCAGGCCGGCGCCCACGATGACCATGCTCTTGCCGCGCGTCTGGTCGGCGTTTTGCGCGAACTGGCGCGCCACGGTGATGACGTCGGCGCGTTTCACGCCCGTGTGCTTTTCCTGCCATGCGGGGGTGTAGGGCACGTCGTCGTCATAGCTTTCCGCGACATTGGCACCGCCGAGGCCACGGTCGATGCCGTAGTTGGCCAGGGTCAGGTCGAACACGGTGGTGACGAGGCCCGTCGTGCCATCGGCCAGGCGGATGGTTTTCACCGGCACCTTGCGCAGCAACATGTCGGCCGCATCCTTGCCGCCGAAGTAGGCAAAGCCCACTTCCGTGACGGCGTCGCTGTCGCTGATCAGGGAGAGCATCGGCACGATAGGTTCGCCGCTGCCGCCCGCTTTTTGCTCCAGGTTCCATTTGCCCGACTCGCCCCAGCGAAAGCCGATCGAGCCGGCCGGCGCCGTGATCGCACCCGTGGTCTCGTCGATGACGAGGGTTTTCCATTCCGGGTTGTTGCTTTCGTCGAGGTTGTTGTCCAGGTGCGAAGCGCGCAGGAAGTAGTCGGGCACCAGGGTGCCGTTATGCTCCTTGAGCAGCACCAGCATGGGGAAGTCCGTGTACTGGCGCGCATAGTCGCGGAAGTAGGCGCTCTGCCCTTCCGAGTGGAACTCCTTGAGGATCACGTGGCCCATGGCCAGCGCCAGCGCGGCATCCGTGCCCTGCTTCGGCGCCAGCCAGATGTCGCCGAACTTCACCATTTCGCCGTAGTCGGGCGAGATGGCCACGGTCTTCGTGCCCTTGTAGCGCACTTCCGTGTAGAAGTGGGCGTCCGGCGTGCGCGTCATCGGCACGTTCGAGCCCCACACCATCAGATAGGTCGAGTTGTACCAGTCGGCCGATTCCGGCACGTCCGTCTGCTCGCCCCACACTTGCGGGCTGGCCGGCGGCAAGTCGCAGTACCAGTCATAGAAACTCAGGGCCACGCCGCCGATCAGCGACAGATAGCGCGTGCCGGAGGCGTAGCTGACCATGGACATGGCGGGAATCGGCGAAAAGCCGACGACGCGGTCCGGGCCGTATTTCTTGATCGTCAGCGCATTTGCGGCGGCGATGATTTCATTCGATTCATCCCAGGTGGCGCGCACGAAGCCGCCCAGGCCGCGGATGGATTTGTACTGCTGCGAGCGCACCGGGTCCTGGCTGATCCAGTCCCAGGCCGTGACGGGGTCCATGGTCTTGCGCGCTTCGCGCCACATTTCCATCAGGCGGCCGCGCACCATCGGGTATTTCACGCGCTGCGCCGAATACACGTACCAGGAATAGCTGGCGCCGCGCGGGCAGCCGCGCGGCTCGTGGTTGGGCAGGTCGGGCCGCGTGCGCGGATAATCGGTTTGCTGGGTTTCCCAGGTGATCAGGCCATTCTTGACATACACCTTCCAGCTGCACGAGCCGGTACAGTTCACGCCATGCGTGGAGCGCACGATCTTGTCGTGCTGCCAGCGCTGGCGGTAGGCGTTTTCCCAGGTGCGGTCTTCATCGACCACGGTGCCATGGCCGTTCGAGAACGGCTCGGCGGACTTGCTAAAAAATTTAAGGCGGTCCAGAAAATGACTCATGCTACCTCCACATTGCGCCGCGGGCAGCGGCGCCGGGTCTCAAAAAACGCTGCAAGCAGGATGGCTCGAGCGTCGATACAAACAGTCTATCGATGCGCCCTGCCCGGCGGTATTGGCAAGAAGTCGGTTTCCGGCGCCAGGAATGCATAGGCGCGTAGTCACCCGGATAGTCACTCTTGCCTATGGGCGCGGCGCGCATGCTGCGGTATATCTGTCACCATCGCTGCCGCCATCATTCAACCAGGAGAAAAACCATGTCGATTACCGATTACGCCAGCCTGCTGCGCAGCGCCCGCAACCAGGAGCAGCCGCAACGCCTGCTGTTCACCTTTACCCAGGCGCAGGCCCAGCCCGGCGGCCAGGGCAAGTCGCTCACGCCCGTGATGTGCGCCGACAAGCTGCCCGAGGAACTGGACAGCTTCGAGACGTTAAAGGAGGAGTCGAAACAGATGCAGACGCACTGGGACGTGGTCTTCGTGGCGGGACTGGCGGGTCGCGAAGGCCAGCCGCCGGCGGCGCAGGAATGCGAGGCGCCCCTGCGCGCCATGGTGACGGCCATCGAGCAAGGCCGCATCGACAGCCTGCTGGCGTTTGACCGCAGCGGGGATTTGCTGCGGTTTAGCTGAGTCTATGGTTTCAAAACCTGAGAAAACCGTCGCGAGCGGATGGGAGCTGTGGCTAAGAAGCGCAGCTGTGCTTTAGCACAGTGAGCATCGCAGGCCGCAGATCGCGACGCGCAGCAGGTTTTGTCAGGTTTTACCAGGGCGCTCGTGCAGGTGGCGCGCGCGCTCGATAGGACACACCAGCGGCAAAAACTGCTGCTGGCGCGCCGAATACGCCATCAGCGCCCCGCTGTCGATGTCGAAATACCATCCATGTAATTTCAACACCCCCTGCTCCACCCGGCGCTTCAGCCATGGATAGGTGAGCAGGTTGTCCAGCGACTGCAGGATGCTGGCCAGCTCGCACGCGTGGTGCTGTTCCGCCGACGAGCGGTGCGCCAGTTCGCGCCGCACGCGCTGCGCCACCGGTTCGGCGATGCGCATCCACTGTCCCACGAAGTCCGTTTCCTGGCCTTCCGCGCGCGGCTGCGGTTCCAGCAGCGCGCGGATGCCGCCGCAGCGCGCGTGGCCCAGCACGATGACCCTGGCCACTTCCAGCTTGCAGACGGCGAACTCGATGGCCGAACTGACGCCGGGCGGCGCGTCGGGCGTGCATGGCGGCACCAGGTTGGCGATATTGCGCACAACGAACATGTCGCCCGGGTCGCTGCCCGTCAGCAGCATGGGGTCGACCCGCGAATCGCAGCAGCCGATCAGCAAGGTCGAGGGCCGCTGCCCGTCGCGCAGGCTGTCGTACAAGGTTTGCGGCTCGCTGAAATACTGCTGCTGAAACAGGCTGAAGCCGTTGACGAATTTTTCCAGTTCTTCCATCACATACTCTCATTTCCTGAACGCCTGGCAAGAACGACTTGCCAGGCGTCCTAACTAGCAAGGCATGGGTGCGTTCTTGCGCGCATAGCACCACCAGGTGATGGCGATGCAGCTGACATAAAAGCCGATGAAGCACCACAGGGCCGCGTCGGGGCTGCCCGTCAGCGCAATCGACGTGCCATAGCTTTTCGGGATGAAGAAAGCGCCGTAGGCCGCCACGGCCGAGGTGAAGCCCAGGACGGCGGCGCCCTCCTTGTTGGCGTCGACGATGGCCTGCTCCTGCGCCGCCTTGCCCTTGCCGGCCGCCGCGCGCTGGTGTTCCGTCAGGAAGATCACGGGGATCATGCGGAAGGTCGACGCGTTGCCGATGCCGGTGCCGGCGAACAGCAGCATGAACATCCAGAAGAAGCCATTGAAGCTGCCACCCGCGCCCGCCTGCGGCATGAAATACAGCACGCCCAGCACGGCGCCTATCATCAGCAGGAACGACCATAACGTGACGCGGGCGCCGCCCAGTTTGTCGGAAATCACGCCGCCGGCCACCCTCGCCAGCGCGCCGACCAAAGGACCGAGGAAGGCGTAATCGAGCGGGTTCACGTCGGGGAACTGGATCTTGATCAGCAGCGGAAACGCGGCCGAATAACCGATGAAGGAGCCGAAGGTGCCCGTGTACAGCCAGCACATGAGCCAGTTATGCTTGCGCTTGAAGATCACGGCCTGTTCGGAAAACGAGGCCTTCGCCGACGCCAGGTCGTTCATGCCGAACCAGGCCAGCAAGGTGCTCAAGGCGATGAACGGCACCCAGATGAAGCCCGCGTTTTGCAGCCACATCTCCTTGCTCACGCCATTTTTCACCCAGGTGAGCGAATCGCCGCCCCAGGCGCCGAAGACGGCGAAGGTGATCACCAGCGGCACGACGAACTGCACCACCGACACGCCCAGGTTGCCCAGGCCGGCATTCATGCCCAGCGCGAAACCCTTGCTCGACTTTGGGTAGAAAAAGCTGATGTTGGCCATCGACGAGGCGAAATTGCCGCCGCCGAAGCCGCACAGCAGCGCCAGGATCAGCATGGTGGGGTAGCCCGTGTTCACGTCCTGCACGGCCAGGCCGATGCCGATGGCGGGAATCAGCAGCGAGCCGGTGGAAATGGCCGTCCAGCGGCGCCCGCCGAAGATCGGCACCATGAACGAATAAAAGATGCGCAAGGTGGCGCCGGACAGGCCCGGCAAGGCCGTCAGCCAGAACAGCTGGTTGTTACTGTAGGTAAAGCCGATGTTGGGCAGGTTGACCACCACCACGCTCCACACCATCCACACGGCGAACGCCAGCAGCAGCGCGGGAATCGAGATCCACAGATTGCGCGCGGCCGTGGCCTTGCCCGTGTTTTGCCAGAAACTGGGAGTCTCAGGCTCCCACGTATTGATCATGTAGCGGCTCATGCTTTTACTCCTGCAGGTTGAGGGATAGTCGCCGCGCGCAGCGGCTTGAACGAAAAATGCATCCAGACGAGGGAAACGCAGACGGTGCCGTACAGGAGCATGAAGGAGCTCGAACGCACGCCGGTGAAGTCCACCAGGGCGCCGAACATCACGGGCAGGATGAAGCCACCGAGACCGCCGGCCAGGCCGACCACGCCCGAGACGGCGCCGATGTTGTCGGAAAAATCATCGCCGATGAACTTGAAGACGGACGCCTTGCCCACGGCCATGGCGATGCCGACGATGAACAGCAGCACGGTGAACCACAGCGGCGACAGGCCGATATGGAAGGCCAGCGGACCCGTGACGGTTTCCACCACCATCTGGGTTTGCGGATACGACAGCAGGAAGAAGCACACCCAGCACACCCACATCACGGCCCAGGTGACTTTCGCCGCGCCGTATTTGTCCGAGATCCAGCCGCCCATCGCGCGCAGCACGCCGCCGGGCAGCGAGAAGCAGGCCGCCAGCAGCGCCGCGTGCTTCAAATCAAAACCGTATTCGGCCACGTAGTACTTCGTCATCCACAGGGCCAGCGCCACGTAGCCGCCGAACACCACCGAGTAGTACTGGCAGTAGCGCCACACGCGCGGATCCTTCAACACCTTCATCTGCGCGGAAAAGCTCTCGCCCGATGGGGCCAGGTGCGATTTGTCCGTGTACGAGAACAGCCAGAAGAGGATGGCCGTGGCCAGCATGGCCACCGCATACACCTTGGGCAACATTTGCCAGCCGAAGGCGGCGACGATGCCCGGCGCGACGAACTTGGTCAGCGCGGAACCGGAGTTGCCGGCGCCGAAGATACCCATCGCCAGGCCGCGACGCTCCTTTTCGTACCAGCGCGCCACGTAGGGCGTGCCGACGGAAAACGAGCCGCCCGCCAGGCCGACGAACATGCCCAGCACGAGGAAATGCCAGTAGGCGGTGGCGTAGGAAATCAGGTAGATCGGCACCACGCTGGCCAGCATCAGCCAAAAGAAGACGCGGCGTCCGCCGTATTTGTCCGTCCAGATGCCCAGCGGCACGCGCACGAGGGAGCCCGTCAGCACGGGCATGGCGGCCAGCAGGCCAAATTGTGTCTCAGTCAAGCCCAGGCTGGTCTTGATGGGGATGCCCAGTACGGCAAACATCATCCAGACCGCGAAGCAGATGGTAAACGCGAAGGTACTGCTGACCAATACGGAAGCCTGCTTGCGCCGCATGCCCCCTTCCACTGCCGTGTTGTTACTGTTGTTCTTAGTGCCATCTAGGGTAGCCACGATGTTTCTCCATGAATGCACTGGCCGTCTGGCCAGCCGTCCCGACCAGCTTACGTGGCGAAGGGGAAAGCCACTATCGGTCACAGGGTGATTCTGGAAAGGCAATCTGGATAGCCGCATCGGCAAAAGTGACTAGATGGCGCGGCACGAACCTAGCCTGGATGGCGGGTGTTTTACAAACGGATATATTTTTGGCACACTCGGCGCCTGGAGAAAAGGAGCGGCATGGAGAACAGGGACGACACGCAGCAGATCATCACCCGCGCGGCGCGGCCTGGCGACGTGGACGCCATGCTGGCCTGCGATGCGTATGCGCAGGCACACGCCAGCCGGGGCGACGCCGTGCGCGCCGCCGTCGGCCAGGACCACTGCCAGGTGGCCATCCGCGCTGGCCAGGTGGTCGGCTATGCGCTCACGCACGGCGATTTCTTCGGCCACGCTTTTGTCTCGCTGGTGGTGGTCTCGCCCGGGCAGCAGCGGCGCGGCGTGGGCTTGCGCCTGCTGGCGGCGGCCGAAGCCGCGTGCCGGACAGGGAAAATATTCAGCTCGACGAACGAGAGCAACCTGGCCGCGCAACGGCTGTTCGCCCGCGCGGGCTTCGTGCGCAGCGGCCAGATCGACCATCTCGACGAGGGCGATCCGGAACTCGTGTACGTCAAGTTCCTGCGCTGAGGACCGTCCTCCCGAAGGCGTATGGCGCGGCGCGCCAAAGACGGCTATGCTGGCGCCACCGTCAATCAACGCCCACCACATCACGCATGGATTATCTGAGCCTCAAGCATTTCCACATGGGCTGCGCCGCCACCAGCGGCGCGCTGTTCCTCCTGCGCGGCGCCTGGATGCTGCGCGCCTCGCCCGCCTTGCAGCAGCGCTGGGTGAAAGTGCTGCCGCACCTGGTCGACACGGCCCTGCTGGCCAGCGCCATCGCCCTGGCCGTGTGGAGCGGCCAGTCGCCGGGCAGCCAGCCATGGCTGGCCGCCAAGCTGTGCGCGCTGCTGGCCTACATCGTGCTGGGCACCATCGCCCTGAAACGCGGCAAGACGCCGGCCGTGCGCGGCACCGCCTTCGCGCTCGCCGTGCTGGTCTTCGCCTACATCGTCGCCGTGGCCGTCACCAGGCAGGCCTGGCCACTGTGAGGCATCAGAAGATGTAGCGCAGCGTGACGCTGGCGTTGCGCGGCGCGCCCCAGTAAGCCTGGTTATACATGCCGATCTGGCTGTAGTAATGCTTGTCGAACAGGTTGTTGATGTTCGCCTGCAGCGACAGCTGGCGCGACAGCGCATATTTGGCCATCAGGCTGGCCACGGCATAACCGCCCTGCTCCACGCGCTGCGTGCCCTTCGGCCCCGAGGCATCGCGGTAGGCGCCGCTCTGCCAGTTCACGCCGCCGCCCACGGACAAGGCGCGCCAGCCGCCAGGCAGCTGGTATGTGGAAAACACGCGCGCCAGGGTCTGCGGCACATAGCTGTTCAGGCGTGCGCCCGTGTTGTCCTCGGCCGCCGCATGCGACACGCTGGCCGATACGTTCCAGCCCCGTGCCATCTCGCCCGACAGATCCAGCTCGATACCCTTGCTGGTGGTGCCCGACGCCGCGTAGTACGCCTGCGTCAGCGAATTGCCGACAAAATGCCCCGTGTCTTCCTGCGCCAGGCCATCTTGCGCGATGCGGAACACGGCCAGCGCCGCATTGAGCTTGCCGCCGAAATATTCGCCCTTCACGCCCGCTTCCAGATTCTTGCCCTGTACGGGATCGAGGTAGCGGCCGGCACGGTCCTGATAGCCCTGCGGCTTGAAGATCTTGCTGTAGCTGGTGTAGAGCGCATGCTGCGCGTCGATATCCCACACCAGGCCCGCATACGGCGTGACGGCATGCTTGGCATACGCGTAGCTGCCGCCCCAGTCATCCACATGGTCCGCCTTGTAGCGGCTGTAGCGCGCGCCAACGATCAGTTTCAAGGAATCGGCCAGTGAAAAGCGCGCCGTGCCATAGATGCCGCGCTGCTGCACCGTGTCGAGCAGCTTCCAGCGCGAGAAGCCGGGATCGTTCCAGTCCGGCTCCGGCGCCACGCCCTGCCACTGGCCAAAATTGCCGTAATCGACGCTGCCGCCAGCGATGCCCGGATTGCTGGCGAACTGCTTGCTGCCCGAGACGCCGAATGCCAGGTCATGCGTGCGCCCCAGCAGTTGGACCGGTCCCTGCACATAGGCGTCGACGCTGTCCTGGCGCCGCGTGCCTGAATAAAAGCCGGGGCTGCCCTTCATGCCCTGCCCCGTGGCCTTGTCGGGCCACAGGTAGGCGAAGGTCTCGGCAGCCGAGTAATTGCCCCAGCCGTGATTCAGCATGGCCGTCAGGTTCCAGCCGCCGCCCAGTTCCTGCTCCAGGCGCAAAAAAGCCGTCTGGCTGGTGCTGAACCAGCGGCTCCAGGTGGCGGCCGTGGTGGCGGAACGGGAAAACGTGGCGCGCTCGCCATCCGCATACCACAGCGGCAAGCCGCCGTACATGCCGCCGCGCGGACGGTTGTCCTGGTATTCATAGCCGGCGATCAGCACGCTGCCGGGCGCCAGGTCCGCTTCCACGGTGGCGTAGGCCATGGCTTTCTTGCCGTGATACAGGTTCACATACGATTCGCTGTCCTGGTAGCTGGCCACGACCCGCCCGCGCACCTTGCCGTCCGCAGTCAAAGGCGTGGACAGGTCCGCGCTGGCGCGCGCGTTGTTCCAGGAACCCAGGCTCAGGGCGGCCGCGCCGGCCAGCTGCCTCGACGACGCACGCTTGCGCACCAGGTTGATGGTGGCCGACGGCTCGCCAGCGCCCGTCAGCAGACCCGTGGCGCCGCGCACGATCTCGACCCGGTCGTAGGCCGTCATGTCCAGGGTGCTGTCGCCCACGCTGAACGCATTGTCGACCGTGGTGGGGATGCCGTCGTACTGGTAGCTGGCGATGGAAAAGCCGCGCGCGAAGAACGAGGTGCGGTCGCTGTCGTAGCGGTTGATGGCCACGCCGGCCGCGTTTTGCAGCACCTCTTCCACCGTTTGCAGGTTCTGGTCATCCATCTGCTGGCGCGTGACCACGCTGACCGCTTGCGGCGTCTCGCGCACGGACAGGCCCAGACGCGTGGCCGAGCGCATGCTCTGCGTCGTATACGAGCCGCTGCCTTCCGTCGCGCCGTTCGCATCAAAGCTGGCGCTGACCTTCATCTCGGGCATGGTCTGGCCGCCATCGGCCGCCGCCACGTCAAGCACATAACCGCCATTTGCCTGCGGCACGGCGCGCAAGCCCGAGCCGGCGACGATGGCGCCCAGTGCCTCGGGCACGCTGTAACTGCCCGCCAGCCCGGCGCTGCGCTTGCCCGCCACCGTGGCGGCCTGGTAGGAAATCATGGTGCCCGTCTCCTGGCCGAAGCGCACCAGCACCTGTTCCAGGGTGCCGGCGGGTATGGCCAGCTCGATGCGCGCCGCATTGGCTGCCTGGGCAAGGGGCGCGGCGGCGGAGGCGCCGCTGGCGGCGAGCAGCCACAGGGCGTGGCTGACGGCCAGCGCCGCCACGCTGTGGCGGCATGTGCGGGAAACGGAAGAGGTGTAAATAGGTGTTGTGCTGGGCATGCGGACTGTTTTCCTGAAAGTGAATGAAGGGTTCACTCGCTATGTCACGCGAGAATCGAAAACCCCTCAGTTTTTCGGAAAATAATCATGGATTCTTCCGATGCGGCACCACGCTCACCCAGAAGCGCGTGGTCTGACGCATGCCGACGGGCAAGGTGCGCGTCAGCATGTCCAGCACCTGTGCCGTGTCGGCCAGCGGGTAGATGCCGGACACGCGCAGGTGGGCCACGGCCGGGTCGCAGGCAAGGCGGCCATGCCGGTAGCGGGCCAGCTCGCCGACGAAATCGGCCAGCGGCATGTCGTGCGCCACCAGCATGCCGGCCGTCCACGCGTCCGCGCCCGCAGGCAGAGCCTGCACGGGGCCGACGCCCGCCACCGTGAAGCTGGCCTGCTGGCCGGCGTCCAGCCTGCGCGCCGCACCGGGCGCCTGCTCCGGCAGGATCTGCACGGCGCCTTCGAACACGCCCAGTTGCGTGCATTCGCCCTGCACCCGCACGGCAAAGCGCGTGCCCACCGGCTGCAAACGGCCCTGCGCCGTGCGCACGAAAAAGGGCCGGCCCGCCGCATCGCGCGCCGTGCTGACCATGATCTCGCCTTTGAGCACCGTCACCAGGCGCTGGCCCGCGTCGAAACGCACGTCGATGCTCGACGCCGTATTCAGGGCGATGCGCGTGCCGTCCTCCAGCACAATGTGGCGCAATTCGCCCGTGCCCGTGCGGTAATCGGCGAGCCAGAAGCGCGCCTGCCCGTCGCCGCCCGCCAGCCAGGCGCCGCCGCCCACGGCCAGCAGCGCCAGCAGCTTGAGCGACTGGCGCCGCGCCGCATTCGCCTGCGCGTGCAGCGGCTTGCGCGCCAGCGTGCCGTGCGCCAGCGGCGCGGGCAAGGCACGCATGCGCGCCATGCAGCCTTCCACGTGCTGCCAGGCTTGCTCGTTTTCCGGGTCGCTGTCGCGCCAGGCGCGCCAGGCCTGCTCCACCTCGGGCGCGCAATCGCTGGCCTGCAGGCGCACCAGCCATTCGACAGCCTGCAGGCTGGCCGCTTCCGGTGCGGCGTTGCCAGGCATGCTCATGCCGGCGGCTGGGAGAAAAAGCACTGGTGCATGGCTTTCACCAGGTAGCGCTGCACGGTGGCGAGAGAAATATTCAGTTCGACGGCAATGGCCGCCTGCGGCATGCCGTCGAGCTGCGACAGCAGGAAGGCGCGGCGCACGGGCGGCGCCAGGCCATCGAGGCGGCGGTCGATGTCGAACAGCGCTTCGAGCAGGATCGCCTGCGCCTCCGGGTCCGGCGCGCACTGCGCCGGCAAGCTGGCCAAGGTTTCCAGGTAAGCCGCTTCCAGGTCGCGCCGCCGGTACAGATTGCCCAGCACGCCCTTGGCCACCGTCGTCAGGAAGGCACGCGGCTCGCGTGCGGCGATGCGCTCCTCGCGGTTGAGCAGGCGCATGAAGGTGTCGTGCGCCACGTCGGCCGCGTCAAAGGCGTTGCCCAGCTTGTGCCGCAGCCAGCCTTGCAGCCAGCGGTGATGATCGTGATACAGGCTGCCCACCTCTTGGTGAACGCCGGGTTGGGCTGCCGACACGTCGCACGCTCCCTTGTTTGCAAATGATAATGATTCGCATTCTAACTGGAGACCTATTGCCGCGCAACTATTCCGAGCAAGCCAGGCCCCGCGCGTGGCAGGCGCGGGGCTGGCGTTACGACGCCACCGCGCTTACTGCAGCGGCAAGGCCGCTACGTCGACTGCTGGCACCTGCCCCGTCGCGGGCCGCGTGAAATTCTGGCCGGTTTGCACGACCTCGGCGAAAAAGCCGCCGTTACGCAAATAAAACTTGCCGTTTTCCAGGCCGCCCGCATAGTCCATGCGCTGCGCATTGGTGGCCGTGGCGTCGCCCGTGTAGCGCCCTGCCGTCACTTCCGACCAGGCGCCGGAAACGTTCCTTGCCCACTGGTTGCCGAACTGGACGCGGCGCTCCGTGTAGCCCAGGGTATCGATGAAGTTCTCGAGGAAGGAATGCACGCCCGTCAAATACGTGGAAATCGCCGGCCGCTTCCAGGTGGCGATGTAGCGCCACTTGCCCGTCTCGGGCGCATAGAACCAGGCCGAGTAATCGCTGCCGCCATTGCCGTCCGGCCGCGCGCGCGTGATGAAGCGGTACGTGGTGCCGGCCGCCCAGTTATATGACAAATAAGTCTGCCCGCCCGTGCCCTCGCCGCCGAACGCGTTGTCGACCACGCCGGCGCCCTTGCTGACCAGGGTGGTTTTCGCGCCATTGTCCGCGTCCCACACGGAGAACAGGATCCAGCGCTCGCTCGTCGATTTCACCTGGATGCCCATGTAGCCCTGGCCGAAGCCATTGGCCATGAAGTAGGAGCCGATGGCATCCTGGCCCTTGGGTATCGTCATCTCGTTATAAAAATACTCGGTATTGGCCGGCACCGTGTAGCCCATGTGCACGGACGGCCCGCGCCGCGACCAATAGTAATTGGCGGGATCGTTGGCGTAGTTGAGCGTGGCGTTCGACGTCACCTTCAGCGCCGAGACGTCGCCAAAGTAGCCTCCCGCCTTGCTCACGCCGCGCAAGTCCACTTTGACATAGCCTGGCGCGGCCACGTTGACCGTGCCCACCGCATACGTCTTGCTGTCCGTACCCGCCAGGGTCACGTCGAAGGGCTGGCCGTCGACTGTCACCCGCACCACGCTGCTGGTGCTGCCAGCCAGCCTGGCGTCCAGCGCCACGGTCACCGGACCGGCCGCGCCCACGCGGAAGTAGGTGCTCGTCACCGTATTCGGACTGGACCAGTTGGCCAGGCCATTGTCATTGATGATTTCCTGCGCACTGGCGTCGGCGCTGGTAATGAAGGCATTGCCCGCCAGCGCCACGCTGACAGGGGTGCCGGACACCGGCGGCAGGCCTGCCTCGGCCCTGATCACGCTGGCGCCGGCACTGCCGCCACCGCCGCTGCCACAGGCGGCAAGCAGCATCGGCATGGCGGCAAAGACCGCAGAGAATAATACGCTTCTGTGTTTCATCGACGTCTCCTGGTGGTACAGCTTGCGGCGTGCGCCGCGGTTGAAAAACGGATCGAGATAGAAAAAACCCGCTACGGCGGCAAGCGCGGTAGCGGGCGGTTGAAACTTAGTACTTGCCGTCGAGAGCGAAGATCGGCTTGCGCGATTTCCACTGGCCGCCCGTGAAGTCGGGGAAGTCCAGGGTCTGGAAATTGGCGGCGATCGATTGCTCGGACAGCGGCGTGATGGCGCTCCACGTCACGGCATCGTAGATATCGATCGGCATCGGCGCGTTGGCCTTCAAGGCTTCGACAAAGGCGTGGATGACGAAGAAATCCATGCCGCCGTGGCCCGCGCCTTCGGCCTGCGCCGCGTACTTGCGCCACACGGGGTGGTCATACTTGTCCTGGTAAGCCTTGAAGTCATCCCACTGGTGCGGCTTGCTGACGCCTTCGATGTGAATCGCGTTGTTCAGGTCCATCCACAGGCCATCCGTGCCTTGCACGCGGAAGCCCAGCGAATACGGGCGCGGCAGGCTCGTATCGTGCTGCAGGATGATGGTTTCGCCGTTTTCGCACGCCAGGGTGGTGGTGACGATATCGCCCAGCTTGAACTTCACCATGGCGTTCGCATGCTGCGCGCCGCCCGGCTGCTTGACGATGTAGTCGTGCAAGCCGCGCGCCTTGGTGGCGAAGGCGTTGATGCGCGTAAAACGGTTGCCGCGGTTGATGTTGGTGTACATGGCGCACGGGCCGATGCCGTGGCTCGGATACAGCTCGCCGTTGCGCTCGACCGAGTGCTGCGTGCGCCAATGGGCTTCCGACCAGCCCTTTTCGCCGAATTCCACGCCGCCGCCGTACGGCTTGGCCGGATTGCCGCTGTTGAATTTGACGGCGCGCAGGTCATGCTGGTAGCCGCCCTGCAGGTGCAGCAGTTCGCCGAACAGGCCCGCGCGCACCATCTGCAGCGCGGCCATCACGTCGCGGCGGTAGCACACGTTTTCCAGCAACATGTACGGCGTACCCGTCTTCAGCTGGGTATTGAGCACGTCCCAGTGGTCTTGCAGGGTGATGCCGGCCACCACTTCACAGCCGACGGCGATCTTCGCCTGCATGGCGGCGATGGCCATCGGCGCGTGGAATTCCCACGGCGTGGCGATGATCACGCCATCGAGGCCGCCCGCGTCCAGCATGCGCTTGTAGGCTTTCTCGTCGCGGTCTTCGCCGTACGTGCGCGGACGCGGCTTGCCGGCTTTGGCCACCTGGCCCAGCGCGTGTTTCAGCATGATCGGCTCGATATCGCACAGGGCGACCACTTCCACGTCGTCGCGGCGCACCAGTTCAGCCAGCAGCACCTGGCCGCGCATGCCCGTGCCGATCACGCCCAGGCGGACCTTGTCGCGGCCGGCGGCAGGTGCGGCAGTGGCGTCGCCAGGCAGCAAGGCGCTGCCGGCCATGGCGCCACCGGCCAGCGCGGCGCTGGCGGACAGGAAATTGCGTCGATTAAATTGTGTCGTCATTGGTCTCTTCTCGCTTCCATTGGTAATGATCGTCGCCGGCCCGCCGCCTGGCGGGCCGGTTGCAGCTTAATAGGTGTATTCCGCCGTGAAGCGCACCGAACGCGGCGCCGTGCGGCCAGCCACCTGCAGGTAATTGCGGGCGATGGCGCCATGGTCTTCGCGCGTTTCGTTGTAGCGGGTCACGGTCTGGCTGTTGAAGACATTGAAGACGTCCACTTTCAGGCTCAGGCCCTTGACGGCGCTGGGAGTATAGGCCACATTCATGTCCAGCTGGGCTTGCCATGGCAGACGGCCCTGGCTGCCGCGCGGCGCCGGCTTGCCATTGCAATAGAAGTAGGAATCGCCGTAATCGTTCTCGAACCGCAGGTTATCGGGCAGCGCGCCGATGCAGTTGCGCGGCGCGCCGGAGGTCAGCGACAGGTTGGCGCCCACCATCACGTCCGGGATGACCTGCATGAAACCGTAGGCCTTGAACGCGTGGCGGTGGTCGCCCGGCAGGTAGCCATACGCGTTGTACATCAATTCCTTGTGGTCGTCGCTGACCGTCAGGCCCACGTCGCCGCCGCCGATGCTGTCCGTCTGGCCTTCCATATTGCCCTTCAGCGCGGACAGGGTGTAGGTCAGCTTGCCGTACCAGCCGTTTGTGTACGGGTGTTCGACGAACAGGTTCAAGGCGCGGTAGGTGCGCGATGGCAGCGGGTTGCCCCACTCCGCCGCCGAAATATCCACGCGGCGCAAGCCCTTGCCGTCGTCGAAGTCCACCATCAGGCTGTTGTCGCGGCCAGGGTTGATGATGGCGCACTGGAAGCCGCCCCATTTTCTCGTGTCGACGCCGTTGCGCGTGGCCCAGGCTTGCAGCGGACGCTCGTCGCAGACGTCGTCGTTGGTGTCGTTCAGCTTGCGGTACAGCACGCTGGCGCCCACCACCAGTTTCTTGCTCAGCGCCCGTTCGAAGCCGAGCGAGAATTCATCCTGCGACAGCGGCTTCAAGCCGATGGCCGTCACTTCGCGCGCGTCGCGGCTCTGGCCATACGCGTTGTTGGCCGAATACGGCTTGCTGATGGCGTGCAGGCCCGTCGGCGCGCCCGTGACGGGATCGACGCCCGTGTAGGTGAACATCTCGCTGGTGGCCAGGAAGGGGCTGGCCATGTTGCTCGACAAATTCGATGGCACGGGCAAGTGATAGCGGCCGCCGTTGGCGAAGAATTTCAGAGTGCCGTCGCCCAGGTAATCCCAGGTGGCGCCCACGCGCGGGGCGATCATGTTGCGCTGCGAGATGAAGGCCACGCCGTCGGTGCTGTAGTTGGTGAACTGCTCGCGGCGCAGGCCCAGGTCCAGCAGCACGCGTTCCGTGACCTGGTAGTGGTCCTGGATGTACTGCGCCGATTGCACGCTGGTCGGACGCGCCAGGTTGGCGTTCAGGTCCTTGCTGACGTAATAGCCCTGCGCGCCGTAGCCGCCACCCTGTGCCGGCGTCTCGAACGCGCCGTTGATGGCCCGGTTCGGATCGTCCGCTTTCAGGTAGCTCCAGCGGTAGCCGCCCGCCAGGCTCAGGCCCACCTTCGATTCCACGTCGATGCGGTCGATGCCGCCGCGCAGCGAGTGCTTACCCAGCTTGTATTCCAGGTCCAGGCGCTTGGCCTTCTGGCGGTCTTCCGACGACGGGTCGACCAGGGTGCCCGTCACCGTTTGCGGATTGGCGTACGTCAATCCAGGCACCTGGGTCGAGGTATTCGACGACGTTTGCGCCAGCAGCGGATTGTAGCCATTCGGCGTGCGGGTGTGCGACGTGCGCGATTCGCCCATCATGGCCGTCACGGTCAGGTTGTCAGTCAGGTAGCCCGTGTACTTGAAGATGTCGATGTTGGCGCCCGGCGCGGCCGACGATCCGCAGCAGTTGACCGTCGTCTCGCCCTTGCCCGCCTGTACGCCATTGCTCGCATGCGTGGCGTAGCTGTAGCCATACGCTTGGCTATCCGTCTTCGTGCGGTCATACAGCTTGGTGTATTCGAAGTGATGGTCGTCCGTCAGGTTGTAGTCGAGCTTGGCCATCATGCGGTCCACCTTGCTCTGGCTGGTGCTCCAGCCGCGCGCCAGGGCCGTGCCCGAGTCGGCGGTGGCGGCAACGGCCTGGCTGTCCGTGCGCGTCTGCTCCAGCGCCACGAAGGCGAACAGCTTGTTCTTGATCAGCGGACCGCTGCCATACAGGCCCACCACCTTGCTGGTGCTGCCATTGTCGCGGTTCCAGTACAGCAGCTTGCCGTCCGTCTTCGGATTGGCGCCCGTGTTCGGGTAATAGGTGTTTTCCGGCTCGCCCTTGAGCGAACGGGGGATGATGGAGACCTTGCCGCCGAATTCGACCTTGTTGCCGCCGCTCTTGGTGGTGATGTTGATCACGCCGCCCGTGGAACGGCCGAATTCCGAACCGTAGCCGCCCGACAGCACCTGCAGGTTGGAGATCGCGCCGAACGGCAGCTCCGACGCGCCCACCTGGGTCAGCAGGTTGGTGATGGGGAAGCCGTTGACGTAGAACGCGTTTTCCGACTGGCCCGAGCCGCCGATCGACGGCGCATTGCCGTACACGCTGTTGGTGCCGCGCGCCACGCCCGGCGTCAGCTGCACGATGGAAGCGACGTCGTTGCCGACCGGCAGCGCCTTGAGTTCTTTGGCGGTGAAGATCACGCCATTATTGGTGTTCGACACGTCGATCGGATTGCGCGACGCCTTCACCACGACGGTCTGCTCCTGGCCCACGGGACCGGCCGCGCCGGCAGGGCCGAAGTTCGCTTCGGCGCCCGCGCCGATCAGGGCTTCGACTTCCTGCGACGCTTCGACCGAACCGGCGCGCAGCACGCGCACCGCATAGCGGCCTGGCGGCATGGAGTTGGCCACATAGCGGCCCGACGTATCGGGCGTCAGGCTGCGCTGCACGCCCGTCGCCAGGTTTTCCAGCACCACGGTGGCGCCGGCCGGCGCGCTCACTTCGCCGAAAATGGTACTCGTCGCGTTCGACTGTGCCCAGGCCTGGCCTGGCACGCCGGCCGCCAGGGCGATCACGATCGCGGCGGCGCGGCTGATGTCGCGCAATTTGAGTCGGGTGGTATGCATGGTGTCTCTCCGTCTATATCGAGGGTTATGCGCGCCCTCCCCGCTCCAGGGCGGAGCCGGGGGGATGCAATTTTTATGGTGGTCGTCGGAAGGCAGAGCGAGGCAGCCGCACCTTCCGGGAAATCAGTCCGTATCGGCTGATTTTCGTTTTCTTGGGATTACTTTAAAAAGAAAAACAAATATCGTCAACAAAAAGAAAGTTATAACGCAAATTTATCGCTCAATTGCGCAAATAAATGCGAAATATCTTTCGATTCAATGAGTGGCGCGGCAGATAACTTTCGTTATCGTGGTGTGGCGGATACACGCGAACGCAGGATGATGGCTAGCACGGCGCAATCGGCCCGGCAATCGGGGAGAGAAATGCGAAAGAAGACAGGACTACCGCCTTTCACTTACGTTTATCTTTCGCATTGCACACTTCAGCATGTTGTTATTTTCTTTTCAAGGCAAGACCCCCGGCCAGCCAGCATGCCGGCTGGCCGGGGCAAGCTCAGGCCTTAAAAGAACTTGTAGCTGGCCGACAGGGCAAACTGGCGGCCGAACAGGTCCTGGCTATGGTTGTAGCCTTCCCAGCCGTTCGGGTCGTAGTACGGCTGCTTGTTGAAGGCGTTTTTCACGTTCAGGCCCACGTCCAGGTGCTTGATCGGCTTCCAGCTGAAGGCCAGGTTCACCGTCGTGTACGACGGCGCGCCCTTGCACTGGCCGGCCGGCAGCGCCACCGAGGCGGCGGTGCAGTTTTCCGGCGTGTTGTCCTTGTCCCAGGGGCCGTAGGCCCAGCGCGTCTTGCCCGAGTAGTTGACGAACACGCTGCTGACGAAGTTGCGGTAGCTCCAGTCGGCATTCACGGTGGCGCGGTAGCGCGGCGAATCGTAGTAGCCGACGGTATTGCCCTTGATGTCGCTGCCGTCTTCGCTGTCATGGGTGTCGCGCTTGCGGATGGTGGCCGCGATGCCCGTGCTCAGCTTGCCCCAGTCGCCGAGCGCAAAGCGCGTGCGCGCGTCGATGTCCACGCCGTCCATCAGGGTGCGGCCCCGGTTCGAGTACGAGTTGATCAAGCCGCCCAGGTTGCCCACCGAGTAGCCCGGCACGCCGCCCGCGCACACGCCCGCGTTGGCGGGATTGGCGCACATGGCCGCCACCGCCGCCATATTGCCCCGGTCCGCGTCGGTCAGGTCGTTGCGAATGGCGTTCGAGGCGCCGGCCAGGGTCGGGCCGTACTTGTCCACCAGTTCCGTAAACAGTTCGTTGAAGTCCTGGCGCACGATTTCATCGCGGCGGTTGATGAACCAGTAATCGATGGAGATGCTGACGTCCTTGGCCGGCTGCAGCACCAGGCCGACGGTGGAAATCTTGGCTTTTTCCGGACGCAGATTCTGGTTCGGCGGCGTCAGGCCGCCCACCGTCGTCGAGCAATTCGAATTGAGCAGGCTCTTGCCCAGGTCCGCATCCGTCGCCACCTTCGATTTCATCAGGGCGCGCGCCATGGCGTTCGTTTCATCGCAGCGCACCGTGTCGCGGATGCCGCCCACCTGCGCAAAGACGCCGCCCGTGCCCGCTTCGGCCAGGTTGGGCGCGCGGAAGCCTTCCGAGTACGTCCCGCGCAGCATCAGGTCGGGCCGCGCGCGCCAGATCACGCCCAGCTTGGGCGCCAGGTTGGCGGCGAAATGCGGGTACTTGTCCAGGCGCGCGGCCGCGTTGACTTCCAGGGTGTCGGAAAGCGGCACCACCACTTCGCCAAACACGGCGGCGATGGTGCGCTTGCCATCGAACCAGGAACCGCCCTGCTGCGTGATCAGGCCATTGGCCGCATCCGCGTTGCCGGGCGTGAGGAAGCTTTCACGCATGATGTTGGTGCCCACGGCGGCGCGCACTTCGCGCTCGCCCAGCTTGAACAGCGTGCCTTCCAGCTTCGCGTCCCACGTCATCAGCTTGGTCCACGATTCGATGGCGAAGGTCGGGTAGGCGGCGCGCAGCAGCGCCGCATTGGCCTCGCTGATTTCGCCGAACTTGTAGGCGGGATTGTCGGAGATGTAGGTGCGGCCGCTGACGGGGTCTTTCGTGAACGGGCCGAATGCCTGCTTGAAGCCATTGATATTCAGGTTGGCCGTCTGGAACAGGGTGGAATGGCTGCCCGCCACGCTGAGCGCCGTCTCGAAATCCCAGCCGCCGCCGATGCCGCCGCGCAGGCCGACGAGCGCGCGGTAGTTTTCATCGACGTTCTTCTGGCCGAAGTGGCCCGTCGCATCCTGCAGCAGGTAGTTCAAGCCGGCCGCGCCGCCCATCTTGGCCACCATGTCGGCATCGAGCTTGCCTTTCAGGTAGACGTTGTTGGGGCTGAGGAAAGGCGTGGCGAAGGTGTTGAGGGTATTGCCCGTATTGCGCGCGAACCAGTTGTTCGTGCTGCCGCTGTTGAAGCTAGACGGGCCGTTCTCGCCGCGCATCTTGATGTGGGTGAAGGCGCCTTCCGCGAACGCTTCCATGTCGCCGCTCAGTTTCAGGCGGCCGCTCAGGTAAGCCGTGGCGCGCTCCGAGGTGGGGCCCGTGTCGAGCTGGTTGGGCAGCGCATTCCACACGCAGCGCGTGCCCGACGCTTCCGTGATGCTGGTGTTGCAGCCGGGCGCGGCGCGCTGGGTGCGGGCATTGTTGTTGGCCTTGTCGAAGACAAAGAAGGTCCCCGGATTCATCACGCCCGGCTCGCTGCCCACGCCCACGCGCATGTTCGGGATGAAATTGGGATTGTTCACGTAAAAATACGAGGGACGCTTCTGGTAAGTATCGGCCAGCGCGATGCGGTCGCGCTGGTAGACGTTCACGGAACCATAGATGTTGTAGCCGTCGCTGGCCAGGTCGCCCAGGCCATACAGCACGCTGGCCTGGCGCTCGCCATAGGCTTTCACGCTGGGCGAAAACTCGCCGTTGACGCGCGCTTCCAGCCCCTGGTACGACTTCTTGGTGATGACGTTGATGACGCCGGCCACGGCATCGGAGCCATACACGGCCGACGCGCCATCCGTCAGGATTTCCATGCGCTCGATGGCGGCGGCGGGGATGGCGTCGATATTGACGAACATGGTCTGGAAGCCGGCCGGCGCGCCATAGAACGACAGGCGGCGGCCATTGAGCAGCACCAGGGTGCCCTGCGCGCCCATGCCGCGCAAGTTCGCTTGCGAACCGCCATCGGACCCCGTGAACATCGAGCGGAAGTCCTGCTGCGCCGGGCGCGCGGCGGGCAGGTTGTCCAGCACTTGCAGCAAGGTGAGCGCGCCCATGTTCTCGATCTGCTTGGCGTTGATCACCTGCACCGGCGACGCCGTTTCCGCGTTGATGCGCTTCAGGCTGGACCCCGTCACTTCGACGCGCGCCAGTTTTTCCTCGTCGGCCGCCAGCGCCGTCGATGCCAGCCCCACCGCCACCATGGCGGCCATCAGTTTTTTCAAGTGCATTCCCATCTCCTTTTTATAAGTGATTTGTTTTCGTCAGGCTGCAAGAGCCCCTCCCCGGTCCGAAGAGGGGTTCCCTTTTAGTGAAATGAATGAAGTGCCTAGCGCGGCTTGACCGTCGCGCCTTCCGTGCCGGTCAGCACGGCGTTGGCCCAGTTGCCGCAGACCTGGGCCGGCCGGGCGCCGCGCGCGCCCAGGGTGCGCAAACTGAGTTGGCTCAGGCCGCGCACGTCGATTTCGGGTTTGACCACCCCGGGAGCCGCGACCAGGCCGCTGTCGTACAGCAGCCGCTCGCCGCTCCAGACCTGGAATTGCAGGCCGCCCGCGCTGCGGCAGCTATCGTCCACGCCCAGGTCGGCGCGCAGCAGATTCCAGTTGCCCGCCAGCTGCAAGTCGATGCGGCTGGCAGATCCCACGCCGAGGCCCTTGCGGAACCACAGCCCGTTCATCCGCATCTCGGCGGCCTTGCCGGCCGGCCGGTCTTTCGCGACGTGCTTCGGCAGCGCCAGGTCCGACAGATAGCGCTGCACTTCGGCGCCTTCGGCCACGCGGTGCTCGAGCACGCGGAATTCGGACAGGGTCACGGGCGCCACGTCGGTCGCCAGCGCCGCGTCGAACGCGCGCGCCACCGGCGCGCCTTGCGCGGCCGTGACCATCGGGTCGGTGGACGCCGCGCCATCGCCTTCCGGATTGTGCGTGCTCATGACGCGGAAGCGCAGCAAACGCCCGGCCGTGGCGGGGAAGTTGATCGTCTGCGTACCCTGTTCCAGCTTAAGGGTGCCCCGCGCAAGCGGCGTGCCCCAGTCGCCATTGTTGTCGCCGATGTAGATTTCGTAATCGCGCACCTGGCCATGCTTCCAGTGCTGGTCGTTGCGCGGCGCCAGTTCGATGCCGTCGACCAGGCGCCGCTCCGTGAAGCCGATCACCCATTCGTGCGGCCCGCTCTTCACGGACGGGCTGCGCACGGTGCGGAACCACGTCTCCGGCTTGCCGTCGAAGGCGTTTTCCAGCGGATAGCCGCTTTCCTCAAACGGACGCGCCACCACCTGCATGGCGTCGGCCGGCAAGGCGCGGCCCGGCACGGGGGCGGCCGGGAAATCGGCGTCCAGCCTCGCCACGGCCAGCGCGCCGGCGACCTGCAACATCAAGGGCTGGCGGATATCCTGCGCCGCCACCTTCACGTGCAGGGTGCCCTGGCGATCGGCAGGATCGAAGAACCAGCCGTCCAGCGCCTTGTGATAGGCGGCGCGGTCGGCGGATTGAACGATCAGGCGTTCGCCGGCGCGCACGGCGGCCGGGGCCTGGCCCGCCAGCATGCGCAGCGCATAGCCGCGGCGCGCTTCCTGGCCCTGGTAGGTGCCATCGACGGCGCCGATGTCGACCCGCACGTCGGCGCCCGCCTGGTGCATGCGGATGACTTGCTGGCTGAAGGCGCCGCCCTGGTACTGGCGCGTGTTGCCATCGTCTTCATACAAGGTGTAGTCGGAATCGCCGTGCGGGTAGATATCGAGCGTGAGCTGGTCCTTCGGCTTCTGGCCGTCGTACAGCATTTCCGGATACATGGGCAGGATGGCGCCGGCGCGGACAAACACCGGAAGCTTGTCCAGCGTGACCTGCAGGTCGAGGTCGCGCCCTTTCGCGTCGGCCGTGGCCTGGCGGCCGTCCCAGTAGTCGTACCAGGTGCCCTGCGGCAGGTGGATGCCCTTGCGCCAGCCGCCGCTGACGGCCTGGCTGCGGTAGACGGGGGCCACCAGCACGTCGCGGCCCAGCAGGAACTGGTATTTATAGGCTTCCGTGTAGGCGGCCGGGTCTTGCGGATAATCCCACATGAGTCCCCGCACCAGCGGCGCGCCCGATTGCTCCGCTTCGCGCACCAGGGTGTACATATACGGCGTCAGGCGCATCTTGAGTTTCAGATAGCGGCGGTTGATGTCGCGGTAAGGCGCGTCGAACCACCACGGGTGCTTGCGCTCGGCCGCGGCCCAGCCGGACATGCCCATCAGCACGGGCGTAAAACTCTTCCACTGCAAATCGCGCAGATAGGTTTCCGGACTGCCGCCGAAGATGGCGTCCACGTCGCCCGACGCATACGCCTGGCCGGACAGGCCAGAGCCGATCAGCGTGGGAATATGCCAGCGGATGTAGTCCCAGCTGGCGCTCTGGTCGCCCGTCCACGCCACGGCGTAGCGCTGGATGCCGGCCCAGCCCATCACCGTCCACAAAAATGGCCGGCTGTCTGAGTTGTTCAGGATGCCGTCGTAGGCCGACTTGTTCGCATCCATGGCGAACTGGTAGCCCTTGCCCGTCCACGCCACGTCCAGCTTTTGCACGCGGCTGCCCGCCTGGCCCACTTCCCAGGCGATCTTGTCGACGCCGTTTTCCGTCCACAGGCCCGTGCGGAAGCCGTAGCCGGCCAGGCTCTTCACGGTTTCCGGCAAATTCGTGTAGCCGCAGCCATAGCCGTCGTTGGGCAGGATCCAGCCGCCCGGCATGTCGTGTTCGCGGTACTGGCGCGCCACGGTTTCGACCACGTCCGGCGTCTTGCCCGTCGGGCCATCGCTCCAGCCCTTCGGCACGGAGCCCGGTTTTTTCACGTTGTCGCCATCGTTGTAGCAATCGGCGTCGCCGTATTCCAGCGCCCAGCGGGGCAGCATGCGCGCGCGGCCCGTCAAGTCCGTGTAGCGGGCGACGACGTCGCGCAAATCCTTGCCGACGAAGAAATACGCATCGAAGCGGCCTTCCGCGTGCTGCAGCGAGATCTGCTCCTGGTCGCGCAAGTCGTAATTGCCGTCGGCCCAGGTATTGCGCAGCACGCCCCAGCCCCGTGAACTCATGAGGAATGGCGCGGGATTCGGCCGGTCGCCCTCTTCCCAGCCGCCCGAATACGACACGGGCACCTGCTTGCCCTTGAATTCGAAGCGACCATTCTGCTGGCCGCCGCCAAAGTAGCGCTCGCCCGGCAGGCTCGACAGCACTTGCACGCCCTGCTTGTCGTCGAGCGACAGCGGCTGCACTTCGCGCCACAGCGGCACCGTGTCGCCCTTGCGGTACAAGGTAAAGCGCAGCGGTTTGCGGTCGATGCGCAGGCTCAGGGCTGCGGTGCCGATCAGGATATGGTCGGCCTGTTCGCTGATCTCATAGGCCACCTGCGCGGCCGGCTGGCCCACGACGATGTGCGCGGCCTTGTCGCCCGGCCCCGTCAAACCGGCCTTGCCGCCCGCCTGGATGCGCAGCACGTCCGCCTGCGGCAGGCTGATACGCAGCTGCATGCCCGTGTCGCTGCGCACCTCCCAGCCCAGGGCCTCGCCCTTGGCCACGTCGGCCGCGCGCACGGCGGAGAGCGACTGCAGATTGCCGATGGGCGCGGCCTGCAGGCCGGGTGTCGCCAGGGTGGCAAGGGCAGCGAGGACACAGGCGGCGAGGAGGCGGCGGGGAAGCGGGAGAGGTTTCATCAGACGGCTTTCAAAAAATCGAAGTGATGGAAATACTTTAAGAAGAAAAATAAACATCGTCAATCAAAAGAAAGTTTTTGCGCCGATTTATTAATAAACCGCCCATAAATGGCGCATTTTTCTTACGTTTCACCAAAATGCTACAAAACAAACTTTCGTTATCGTGGCATTTCAGCGACAAGCGGCAGCGGCAGCGGCCCTCACGCGACACCGATGCGGCATCGCAACACAGTCAGGCGCCGATGCAATGCCATTATTTCGCAAGCCGCACAACTATTTACTTTCGTTTTACTTTCGTATTTGACTTTTCGAAAATTAGTATTTATGCTTTCTCCAACAAACACTTTACTGACACTCCATGACTACCCTTCTTCAGCGTGACATTCAAACCTGGCGCGACATCGGCGGCCTGCACACGGCCGAGGAAATCGCCCACCAGCCAGCCATCTGGCGCGCGCTAGCCGGCATCCTGCGCAACGAGCAAGCCAGCCTGGCCGCCTTCCTGGGCGACGCGCTGTCCGATCCCCGTCAACGCGTCATCCTGACGGGCGCCGGCAGCTCGGCCTATGTGGGCGAGATCGTCGTCGACACCCTGAATGCGGCCTGGCCCGCGCAAATCCGCGCCATCGCCACCACCACCCTGCTGACGCACCACGAGCTGTACCTGGAAGCGGATGCGCCCACCCTGCTCGTCTCGTTTGCCCGCAGCGGCGACAGCCCGGAAAGCCTGGCCGCCGTCGAATTGCTGCGCCAGGTCGTGCCCGGCGCGCGCTTCCTCAACATCACCTGCAACGCGGACGGCAAGCTGGCGCGCCAGGGCGCCAATGACCGCAACACGTACAACCTGCTGATGCCGGAAGGCAGCTGCGACCGCGGCTTCGCCATGACCAGCAGCTTTAGCAGCATGCTGCTGGCGGCCCTGTCGGTGCTGGGCAAGGACACGGATTTCACGCGCCTCGACACGCTGGCGCAGCTGGGCGAGCAAGCCTTGCGCGACTGGTCGGCCCCCGTGGCGGACTTGGGCGCTACACCCGTGCAGCGCGTCGTCTACCTGGGCAGCGGCCCGCTGGAAGCGCTGGCCAAGGAAGCGGCCCTGAAAATCCTGGAATTGACGGGCGGCCGCGTGATGGCGATGGCGAATACGCCACTGGGCTTCCGTCACGGCCCGAAATCGGCCGTCACCACGGAGTCGCTGGTGATCCTGCTGCGCAGCAGCAAGCCATTGGCGCGCCAGTACGAGGACGATTTGCTGAAAGAGCTGCAGCGCGACAGCGTGGCGCAGCGCTGCCTGACGGTGGGCATCGGCGGCGACCTGTCGGCCGACGCCCCGGCCTGGCCCGACGCCTGGCTGGCGCCATTGTGGCTGCTGATGGCGCAGCAATACGCGCTGCACCAGTCCGCGCTGCTGCAACTGCGCCCCGACAATCCATTCGCCGGCGGCATCGTCAACCGTGTCGTGCAGGGCGTCACCATCTATGGCCATGACCAATTCTAATCACATCGCTAATCACATCGCCGGCTACCACGGCATCGACATCGGCGGCAGCAAAATGGAGCTGGTGGCGTTTGCCGACCGCGACGGCGCGCTGCAGGAAGTATTCCGCGAACGCGTGGCCACGCCGGGCGACGATTTTGCCGCCTTCGTGCAAGCCATCGTCGACCTGGTGGCGCGCGGCGACGCCGCCCTGGGCGCGGCGGCGCCCGTCGGCATCGGCTTGCCCGGCGTGATCGACAGCGCCAGCGGCCGGCAACTGAGTTCCAACGTGCCGGCCCTGAACGGCCGCCTGGTGGCGCAAACCTTGCAGCAAGCCTTGCAGCGCCCTGTCGCCATCGGCAACGATTGCCAGTGCTTTGCCCTGTCGGAAGCGCAGGGCGGCGCGGCCGACCATGCCGCCAGCATGTTCGGCGCCATCCTCGGCACGGGCGCCGGCGGCGGCTATTGCGTGGGCGGCCAGCTGCTGCGCGGCTTCAATGGCGTGGCCGGCGAATGGGGCCACTGGAGCCTGCCCGCCACCCTGCTGGCGCAGCACGGCTTGATGGACTACGCCTGCCCGTGCGGCAAGGCGGGCTGCCTGGAACGCTATGTCTCCGGCCCCGCCATGAGCAAGCTCCACGCGCATTTCGGCGGCGACGGCGCCGAGCCGCTGGCCATCGTCGCGCGCGCCAACATGGGCGACGCCGTGGCCGAGCGCACGGTCGCCGTGCACCTCGACCTGCTGGGCCACGCGCTGGCCGGCCTGGTGCTGGCCTACGACCCGCACGTCATCGTGCTCGGCGGCGGCCTGTCCAAGCTGCCCCACCTGTACGACAAGCTGCCGGCCGCCGTGAAGCGCCATCTGTTCCCCGGCGTGCACGTGCCGCCCATCCTGCCGCCCCGTTTTGGCGATGCCGGCGGCGCGCGCGGCGCGGCCCTTTTGATACGACAACATACCAAGGCGTCAACATGATGAAGCAAGCGGAAAACCCGACTTTTACCCTGTCCCCGATCCAGCAAGTGATCAAGGCGCACCGCCGCGGCGAGCGCGTGGGACTGTACGCCGTCTGCTGCAGCCACCCGAGCGTGCTGCGCGCCGCCATGCGCGTGGCCAGCGAGTACGACACCGTGCTGCTGGTGGAGGCGACGTCGAATCAGGTCGACCAGTTCGGCGGCTACACGGGCATGACACCAAACGTTTTCCGCGACAGCATGCTGGCCCTGGCCCGCGAACAGGGTTTCCCGGCCGAGCGCCTGGTGCTGGGCGGCGACCACCTGGGTCCGAACGCCTGGCAACACCTCGATGCGGCCACCGCCATGGCCCACGCCGAAACCCTGATCGCCGCGTATGCGTCGGCCGGCTTTCACAAGATCCACCTCGATTGCAGCATGCGCTGCGTGGACGACCCCTTGCGGCTCGACGATGAAACCGTGGCCGCCCGTTCGGCGCGCCTGTGCAGCGTCGCCGAAGCGGCGGCCGCCGCCGCCGGCTACGCGCCGCCCGTCTACGTGATCGGCACGGAAGTGCCGATTCCCGGCGGCGAGGCGTCCCTGGCGCAGGCCGGCGCCGTCACCAGCCCGCAGGCGGCGCGCCGCACCCTCGACGTGCATTGCCGCGCCTTCCTCGACAACGGCCTGCACGACGCCTGGCGCAGAGTCATCGCCATGGTGGTGCAGCCGGGCGTCGATTTCGACCAGAGCAGCATCCAGCACTACGACGCCGATGCCGCCGCCGAGCTGTCGGCCTTCGTCGCCGAGCAGCCGGGCCTCGTGTTCGAAGCCCACTCCACCGACTACCAGCGCGAATCGGCCCTGCACGCCATGGTGCGCGACCATTTCGCCATCCTGAAAGTGGGCCCGGCCGCCACCTTCGCCCTGCGCGAGGCGCTGTTCGCCCTGTGCCAGATCGAGGAAGAGCTGCTGCTGGCGCACGCCACCTCGCAGCTGATGCAGGTGCTCGACGACGTGATGGTGGCCAAGCCGAAGAACTGGATCAAGCATTACCTGGGCACGCCGGACGAGCAGCGCCTGATGCGCCGCTACGGCTTGAGCGACCGTTGCCGCTATTACTGGGGCGAGCCGGAAGTGGCGGCCGCCGTCGCCAGGCTGCTGGCCAACCTGGACGCCGTGGCCATTCCGCTGCCGCTGTTGAGCCAGCATTTGCCGGAACAGTACGCCGCCGTGGTGCAGGGCAGCCTGCCGGCGCAGGCGCCGGCCTTGATCGAGCACAAGATCGGCAGCTTGCTGGCGCAATATGCGCGCGCCTGCAACCGCAATGCGGCGCTGGCAGTCATTGCCGAAGCGGCAATCTGTTAAGCTCGGTATTTTCCTTTTTTACTGAGCCCGCCACCATGCGAAATACCAGCCAACGCCGTGAATCCATCCTCCAAATGCTAGCCCAGCAGGGCTCGGTGCAGGTGACCGATCTGGTGGAAAAGCTCGGCGTGTCCGCGGTCACCATCCGCAGCGACTTGAATGCGCTGGAAGCGCAAGGCATGGCCACGCGCAGCCACGGCGGCGCGACCCTGACGCGCACGCCGCCGCTTGAACACACGATACGCCAGAAGGACGCCATCAACCACGAGCAGAAGGAGCGCATCGGCGCCTACGCTGCGCGGCTGGTGGAACCGGGCGACAACATCATCATCGACTCGGGCACCACCACCATCTCGCTGGCGCGCCATCTGCGCGACGCCACCGGCGTGACGGTGGCGACGAATGGCCTGAACATCGCGTGGGAACTGGCCGACGCGCCCGGCGTGGACCTGATCCTGACGGGCGGCCTGCTGCGCAAGCAATCGCTGTCGATCCAGGGCAGCCAGGCCGAGACCTGTTTGCAGGCCTACAGCTTCGACAAGCTGTTCCTGGGCGTGGACGGCTTCGACCTGCAGTTCGGCGTCACCACCCACCACGAAGCGGAAGCAAGCCTGAACCACAAGATGGTGGAACGGGCGAAGAAAATCATCGTCCTCACGGACGCCTCCAAGTTCGGCCGCGTCAGCCTGCACCGCATCGTGCAGCTGGACCGCGTCGATACCGTCATCACCGATGCCAGCATCAGCCAGGAGTACCGCGAAGGGCTGCAAAAGCTGGGCATCGAACTTTTTATAGCGGAATAACACATGCTGAGCGGCAGAATCCTTACCCCATCTGGCTGGATCACGGGCACCATCACCTTTGACCAGCGCATCGTGCAGATACAAGAAGACCCTGCCGCCGACAGCGCGCTGACCATCCTGCCCGGCTTCATCGACCTGCACGTGCATGGCGCGGCCGGCGTCGACATCATGGAAGGCGGCGCCGCGGGCGCCACCGTGGCGCAGGTGCATGCGCGCCACGGCACCACGGCCCTGCTGGGCACCACCCTGACGGCGAAGGAACCGTCGATCCTGCGCGCCCTGCAAGGCCTGGCCGGCGTCATCGCCGAGCGCCCGGCCAACGGCGCGCGCATGCTGGGCGTGCACCTGGAAGGCCCGTTCCTGAATTTGCACCGACTGGGCGCGCAGCCGCCCGACGTGGTGCAGGCCAGCCTGGCGCTGGTGCAGCGCTTCCACGCCATCGCCCCCATCAAGGTGCTGACCATGGCGCCGGAAATCCCCGGCCACTTGGAACTGATCCCGCAGCTGGCGGCGATGGGCATCCGCGTGCAGATCGGCCACAGCGCCGGCACGTATGACGAAGGCGTGGCGGCGCTGCAGGCCGGCGTCTCCGGCTTTACCCACCTGTACAACGGCATGACGGGCATGACGCATTACGACCCGGGCATGGTGGGCGCGGCGCTGGCGCACGCCGAGTACGCGGAAATCATCCCCGACCTGCAGCACGTGGCCAAGGGCGCCCTGCGCGCGGCCCTGCGCGCCATCCCGCGCCTGTACGGCGTGACGGACGCCACCTCGGCCACCGGCATGCCGGACGGCGAATACGGCCTGGGCACGCAGCGCGTCTACAAATGCCTGGGCTGCGTGCGCCTGGCCACGGGCTCCCTGGCCGGCAGCGTGCTGACCATGGACCAGGCCCTGCGCAATTTCGTCGAGCTGGGCCTGGACCTGGCCGACGCCTCGAACCGCCTCTCGCTGTACCCGGCCGATTACCTGGGCGAATCCGAACGGGGCCGCCTGGCGCCCGGCGCCTGGGCCGATATCGTCGTCCTCGATTCAGCACTACAGCCAGTGTCCGTCTTCGTCGAAGGCGCGGCCATCGATCTTTCCACCCGCTAGAGCACCACCCCAACCTCAACCCCGTCCCGGAGTTTTCATGCAAGACACGTCACACAAGGCCCCCGTGTGGGCCATGCGCTACCTGCTATTTATTGCCGGCATGGGGGGATTGCTGTACGGCATAGACATCGGCATCATCGCCGGCGCCCTGCCCTACCTGGAATCGACGGCCTCCGTGGCCTGGAAACTGACGGCCCAGCAGCTCAGTTTTATCGTCGCCGCCGTCCTGTTGGGCTCGGTCCTCTCCTCGCTGTTCGCCGGCGCCCTGGCCGATCTGCTGGGCCGGCGCTGGGTGATGTTCCTGGCCGGCGCCCTGTTCAGCGCCAGCATCCCGCTGATCGCCCTGGCCGACGGCTACACGCCGCTGCTGCTGGGCCGTCTGCTGCAAGGCATCAGCGGCGGCTTGATCGGCGTCGTCGTGCCCCTGTACCTGGCCGAATGCCTGCCCGCGCAACAGCGCGGACGCGGCGCCGCCCTGTTCCAGCTGCTGCTGACCATCGGCCTGGTGGCCGCCGCCCTGATCGGCCTGCTCCAGGCACAGACGGTGGAAACGGCCACGCAAGCGGCGCAAGCCTTGCCGGAAGCGGGCCGCATCGCCGCCATCTTCGCGGCCAAGGACCACGCCTGGCGCAGCATCTTCTGGGTCTGCCTGACACCTGGCCTGGTGTTTACCATCGGCGCCCTGCTGCTGGCGGAATCGCCGCGCTGGCTGGCGCAACGGGGCCGCATCGAACAGGCGCGCCAGTCGCTGCTGCGCACGCGCCTGCCCGCCGCCGCCGAGCTGGAACTGCGCGACATGCTCGATACGCCGGAAAATGTGGCCAAGGCCAGCGGCAATGCCAGGGCCAAGGATCCGCTGCTGAGCCGCCGCTACGTGCTGCCCTTCCTGCTGGCCTGTTTGATCCTCGCCTGCACGCAGGCGACGGGCATCAATTCCATCCTCGCCTATGTCGTCAACATCCTCAACCAGGCGGGCCTGTCGGGCGCCTCGGCCAACATGGCGGACGTGTTATTGAAGGTGCTGAACGCCGTGATGACGGTGGTGGCCGTGCTGCTGGTCGACCGCAAGGGCCGCAAGTTCCTGCTGATGCTGGGCACGGGCGGCATCGTCGTCTCGCTGCTGGCGGCCGGCTTGCTGTTCCGCGGCGCCGAAGCGCACCTGGCCGACGTGCGCCCCGCCATCGCGGCGCAAGTGCAGGACGATGGCCTGGCCGTGCGCCTCGATGCGGCCACCTTGACGGCCCTGGGTGCGGCCGCCGACGGCACGCCGCAGCAGCTGACCATCGCCTACGCCTACGGTCCGTTCACCAACGTGAAAAGCCTGCGCAGCGACGACCCCGTGCTGCGCCAGGTGTCGATCGTCCGTGCCGATGCCGTGCAGGCCGACAGCGTGATCGGCGTCTTCTTCCGCAAGCTGCACCTCAATCCGTTCGCCGACCCGGCCGCCGGGCGCGAGGCGCCGCTGCGCATCGAGAAGGCCAGCCTGGGCCCCGTGCCCTCGTCCACGCATGGCTGGCTGGTGGCGATCGCCATTTGCGTGTTCGTCTCCAGCTTCGCCGTGGGACCGGGCGTGTGCGTGTGGCTGGCCCTGTCCGAGCTGATGCCGACCCGCATCCGCTCGAACGGCATGAGCATCGCGCTGCTGGTCAACCAGTTCGTCTCGACGGTGATCGCCGCCATCTTCCTGCCGACCGTGGGCTTGCACGGTTACTCGACCTTGTTCTTCTTCGGCGCCGGCTGCACCGTGCTGTACTTCCTGGCGGCCACGTTCTTGCTCCCGGAAACCAAGGGCAAGACCCTGGAAGAGATCGAGGCACACTTTTCAAAGTAAGCCAAAGTAAGCATTTGTAGCAGTCTCCTTTCCAGCCCCGGCCACTTCCGGGGCTGTTTTTTTTGCCTGCTGGACAAGTCTACAGGGCTGGCGCGCACGCCACAGTACGGTTTTCCTTCTGGAATCACGGGCGCGTGGGCTAGAATCTGGCTGCGTCGTGCTACTCACGAGGCGGCAATGGCGCCATGACAAAAACCACCAGGAGACACAGTGAGCTTATTTAGAACCAAGAATTTGGATGACATGATCGCCCACAGCAAGAAGCCGGGAGGTCTGGCGAAAGTGCTGGGCCCCTTCGATCTTGTCCTCATGGGCATCGGCGCCATCGTCGGCACGGGCATCTTCGTGCTCACCGGCACGGGCGCGCTGACGGCCGGCCCCGCCCTGTCGCTGTCGTTTGTCGTGGCGGCCGTGGCCTGCTGCTTCGCCGCCCTGTGCTACGCGGAATTCGCCTCCACCGTGCCCGTGGCCGGCTCCATCTACACCTACAGCTATGCGACCCTGGGCGAGCTGGCCGCCTGGATGATAGGCTGGGACTTGCTGCTCGAGTACGGCCTGGCCGCGGCCGCCGTCTCCGTCGGCTGGTCCGGCTACTTCCAGTCGCTGCTGTCGGGCTTCGGCATCGTGCTGCCCGTGGCCCTGACGGCCGCGCCGGGCGCCCTGCCCGGCGTGACCACCTTCATCAACCTGCCGGCCCTCGTCATCATGCTGGCCCTGACGGCCATGCTGGGCTGGGGCGTGCGCGAATCGGCGCGCCTGAACAACATCATGGTGGCCATCAAGGTGGGCGTGGTGCTGCTGTTCATCATCTTCGGCGCGCGCCACGTGCAGCCGGCCAACTGGCAGCCCTACATGCCGTTCGGCTACCACGGCATGCTGAGCGCGGCCGCCCTCGTCTTCTTCGCCTTCATCGGCTTCGACGCCGTCACCTCGGCCGCCGAGGAAGTCAAGAAGCCGTCGCGCGACCTGCCGATCGGCATCATCGGTTCGCTGGCCGTGTGCGCCGTGCTGTACGTGGTCGTCTCGGCCATCATGACGGGCATCGTGCCGTACCAAAAATTCCTCGGCGTCGACCATCCCGTCTCGCTGGCCCTGCAATATGCGGGCGAAAACTGGATCGCCGGCTTCGTCGACCTGGGCGCCATCCTCGGCATGACCACCGTGATCCTCGTGATGGCCTTCGGCCAGACGCGCATCATCTTCGCCATGTCGCGCGACGGCCTGCTGCCCAAGCGCCTGTCGACCGTGCACCCGCGCTTCCACACGCCGTTCTTCGCCACCTGGCTGGTCGGCATCGTGTTCGGCCTGATCGCCGCCACGATCCCGCTCAACATCCTTGCCGAGCTGATCAACATTGGCACCCTGGCCGCCTTCACCATGGTCTCCGTCGCCGTGGTGGTGCTGCGCAAGCGCCGTCCCGACCTGCCGCGCGCCTTCCGCTGCCCCGGCGTGCCGTATGTGCCGGCGCTGGCCGTGATCCTGTGCGTGGGCCTGATGAGCTTTCTCAGCTGGGTCACCTGGGTGGCCTTCACCATCTGGCTGGTGATCGGCCTGGTCATCTATTTCGGCTACGCGCGCCGCCGTTCGCTACTGCACACGCAACAGTAATCCTTCCACTGCGCCATCGCAGTAAGATGGCGGTCTCGCAACCCTGCAGGCCGCCATCCATGCAACCTTCCCCCGACCTCATCGCGCAGCTGGAGCAGAGCACGGACCAGCTCAAGCGCGCGCGCCTGCGCAACATGCAGTGGCTGGCCGCCGGCTTGCTGCTGCTCGCCGCCCTGGTCTTCGCCGTGGCCCGCTCGCAGCGGGGCGGCCACCCCGCCTGGGGCTATGTCGAAGCGTTCGCCGAAGCGTCGATGGTGGGGGCGATCGCCGACTGGTTCGCCGTCGTGGCCCTGTTCCGCCATCCGCTGGGCATCCCCCTGTGGCATACGGCCATCATCCCGAACAGCAAGGCGGACATCGGCCGCAGCCTGGGCGCCTTCGTGGAAAACCATTTCATAACCGAGCAAGGCATCGCCGAGCGCATCGTGCAGGCCGACCCCGCCGCGCGCCTGGGTGCCTGGCTCGGTGACGAGATCCATGCGCGGCAGCTGGGCATGGCCGGCGCCGGCGTGGCGAAACAGCTGCTGGCGATGGCCGACCACGACACGCTGGGGCGCCTGCTGCGCGAGCAGGCCAGCGGCTACCTGGCGCAACTGAATGTATCGGAGGTGGCGGCCGACTGCATCGACGCGCTGATCGCCGACGGCAAGCCGCAGGAGCTGCTGGACTTCCTGCTCGACCGCGGCGCCGCCTACCTGGACGACGAGACGCACCACGCAGCCATCGGCGACTTCGTGCTGGGCGCCTTCCAGATCGAGAACGCGCTGGTGAAAAAGGCCGTGAAGGCGTATGAGCCGCGCATGATCGCCTCGCTGCAGAAATTCGCCCTCGCCGTGCGCGTCGACCCGCAGCACCCGCTGCGCCAGCGCATCGCCGGCTGGATCGCCGACAGCGCCTTGCACCTGAAGGCCGACCCGCAGTGGCAAGCCACCGTGCGCCGCTACCAGTTGCAGTTGGTCGCCAGCGACACGGTGCAAGCCATGCTGGGCGACCTCTGGAAGCACATCGGCACGCGCCTGCAGGCCGACCTGCACGCCGACCGGCCCGTGCTGGCGCAGGCGATCGCCAGCCTGGCGCGCAACACGGGCCAGGTGCTGGGCGAGGACAAGGCGGCGCGGGCATGGCTGAATGACGCCATCGTCGCCGGCAGCGGCACGCTGGTGCGCCGCTACCGGGGCGAAGTGGGAGCCTTCATCGCCGCCCGCCTGGACCTGTGGAGCAAGGACGAGATGAGCGAGCGCATCGAACTGGCCATCGGACGCGACCTGCAATTCATCCGCATCAACGGCACCATCGTGGGCGGCCTGGCCGGCTTGCTGATCCACGCCGCCAGCCAGGCGTTTTAAGCCCCTTTTTACTCTTTTACCAACGCCTCAGGGCGCGTGACCGCCGGCCGCGCACGACACCACGCCGCAGGCGGTGCTGAACGGCGCCGGCACGCCGGCGCGTCCCATGGCGATGCCGGTCGCGGCGAGCGGCACGGCCAACAGCAGCGCCAGGTAGCCGATCGCCTGCATGCGCCCCAGGGCCGGATGCGAGGCGCGCGCAGTGTCGCGCACGCGGCGGCATGCCGACTGGTCCCTGTGTCTCTCTTGTCTTGCCCCTGCCGGGCTGTTCGTCTGCATGTCCCTCTCCTTCCCTGCGGTCACCGGCCTGGCCCGCCGGCATGCGCACCCTGCGCACTTGCCGATCAGGCTGCAATTGCATTTTGCGGCATAAATTTATCAAATACAACAAATAAATCCGTACAGAAACAAATTTCTTCTTCACGCCGGCCTGCATCGCGGTGGAAAAAATACACACTGACAGAGTAACAATCGCGCTAATGCACGCTGGCGGCGCCATCGTTTCCTGACGCCGGTTGTGGAAAAAATCCAAATAAATCATTAAAATCAATATATTCATTGAAATCAATTTTATTTGATGTATGATGATTCCCATGGAGAAATCAAAGTGGTGTAACAGCTATCACAGCATCGCGCACCCGGCATCTCCGCACTCTTCGCAGGAGACAAGTACATGAACCAAATCCTGGCCTTGCGTCTGCTCGACGCCGCCGACGACGCCGCCGTCATCATCGATGCCGCCTCACGCATCCGCTATGCGAACGACGCCATGTATGCGCTGAGCGGCTATGACGCGGGAAGCTTGCCCGGCAAGCGGATCGATACGCTGCTGCCCAACACCGTGCGCGAGCAGCATGGCACGCAGATCGGCGCCTATCTGGCCGGCGACGGCAAGAATACCAAGGTACTGAGCCACAAGCGCCATTTCGCCATTCGCCATCGCGATGGCTCGATGCTGCCCATCGTGCTCAAGGCCATGGACCTGGGCAAGCTCGATAATGAAAACTACATGGGCGCCTTTTTCATCGACCAGCGCGAGGAACGCGCCATCGAACAGCAGAATGCGGCCCGCTGGCAGCGCTTGCAGCGCATCGCCCTGAGCGACCCCTTGACCCACCTGTCCAACCGCCGCGCCCTCGAGATCGACGCCGTGCGCCTGGCGGCGCGGGCCAGGCGCACGGGTAATCCAATGGCCATCGGCATCGCCGACATCGATTTCTTCAAGAGGGTCAATGACCAGCATGGCCACGCGGCCGGCGACGCCGTGCTGCGCGCCATCGCGGCCGTGCTGCAGTCCCAGGCGCGGGCATCGGACGTCGTCGCCCGCGTGGGCGGCGAGGAATTCGGTCTGCTGTTCCCGCAAACCGACCTGTCCATGGCGCGCCAGGTGGCCGAGCGCATCCGCCTTGCCGTGGCCGCAACGTGCGTCGACTTCGAGCAGTCGCCGATCACGGTGACGATCAGCATCGGCCTGGCGCCGCTGCCCCACAACGGCAACTGGAAAGCTGGCTTCATGCAAGCCGACGCCGCGCTGTATCGGGCCAAGCACAAGGGCCGCAACCGCACCGAGCAGGCTTGAGCCGCACTTTCGCAGTTTCATGCATCACTTGGTACCTGACAGGAGCAAGCACATGGAAACCACCACGACGCATGCCGCAGCGCATGCCGCAATATCGGGCCAACCGGCGCAGGCGGGCGCCCGCGAATTGCTGGTCTTTGGACTGGGCAAGGAGGAATACGCGCTCGACATCGGCCTGGCGCAGGAAATCCGCGGCTATGGCGCCGTCACCCGCGTCGCCAATGCGCCCGCCTTCCTCAAAGGCTTCATCCATCTGCGCGGCAGCATCGTGCCGCTGCTCGACCTGCGCATCGCGCTGGGCCAGGCCGAACCCTCCGATGACGCCTCGACGGTGGTGATCATCCTCATCTTCGCGCAGGGCGCCACCGGCACCCTGGACGAGCGCATGCTGATCGTGCTCGACATGGGCAGCCTGCTGGCGGGACTGGGCATGCATGCCACGGACAAGCTGGCGGCCTGAAGCCGCCCTCGCCGCCATTGACCGCCATCCGCCGGAGACACCATGAGCATCCTGATCGTCGATGACAACGACACCAACCTGAGCCTGCTGGAGACGCTGGCGCGCAAGGCCAGCAGCATCGAGCCCGTCTGCATGGACGACCCCATCGATGCGTTGACCTGGTGCGAGTCGCACGTGCCGGACCTGGTCTTGCTCGACTACCGGATGCCCAGCCTGTCAGGCAATGAATTCCTCAGCATTTTCCGCAAGATGCCGGGCATGGCCGACATCCCCATCATCATGGTGACCACCGAAAACGACCGCGCCGTGCGCAAGCAGGCTTTTTCGCTGGGCGTGACGGAGTTCCTCACCAAGCCCGTCGACACCATCGAATTCAGCCTGCGCGTGCGCAACCTGCTGGCCCTGCGCACGGCGCAAAACCTGCTGACCGACCGCGCCAAGCTGCTCGAACACGAAGTGGCCCAGGCCATCGCCAACGTCACGGCCAGGGAAATGGAACTGGTCACGCGCCTGGCGCGGGCGGCCGAATTCCGCGACCCGGAAACGGGCGCCCACATCATGCGCATGGCGCGCTACTCGGCGTTGATCGCCAGGAATCTGGGCACGGATGCGCCATGGCAGGAGCTGCTGCTCAAGGCGGCGCCCATGCACGACGTGGGCAAGCTGGCCATGCCCGACCATATCTTGCTCAAGCCGGGCCGGCTGGATCCCGAGGAAATGGCCATCATGCGCCAGCATGCGAAAATCGGCGGCCAGATCCTCGCCGGCAGCGATTCGCCGCTGATCCGCCTGGCCGAGGAAATCGCCTGCGGCCACCACGAGAAATACGACGGCAGCGGCTATCCGGACGGCCTGGCGGGCGAACAGATACCGCTGTCGGCGCGCATCGTCGCCGTGGCCGACGTTTTCGACGCATTGAGTTCGGAACGTCCCTACAAGCCGGCCTGGCCGCTGGCGCAGGCGCGCCAGTACCTGGAGCAAAACCGGGGCAGCCATTTTTGCCCGCTGTGCCTGGACGCCTTCCTGGGCGCCTGGGAAGAGGTGATCGCCATCCACGACAGCCTGCCCGACCCCGTCCCGCACCACGTCCACCCACTGTCAACGAGGAACCCGCCATGCGCGTGCAACAACTGATCCTGAAAAACCGTGCCGGCATCGATGCCGCCCTGGCACCCCTGGCCGCCATGGCGCCCGACCTGGTGCTGGTGTTTGGCGCCTGCGCCTACTTCGCCACCGCCGAACTGACGGCGGCCTTGCGCCGCCAGATGCCGGGCGCCGTCATCGCCGGCTGCTCCACGGCCGGCGAAATCGCCGGCGAGCGCGTCTATGACGACAGCTGCGTCATCACGGCCATCCGCTTTGCCCGCACCACGGTGGCGATCGCCGACGCCATCATCTGCGACATGGCGGACTCGCACGACACGGGCGCACGCCTGGCGCAGGCGCTGCCGCAGGAGGGCCTGACGGCCGTGTTCATGCTGGGCACGGGCGTGGCCATCAACGGCAGCGCCCTCATCGCCGGCCTGCAGGCGAACCTGCCGCCGGGCGTGACGATTTCCGGCGGACTGGCGGCGGACGGCGGCGCCTTCCGCCAGACCTGGACCCTCGGTCCGCGCGGCGCGGCCGACAATACCGTCGTCGCCGTCGGCCTGTACGGCGAACATATCCGCCTCGGCTACGGCAGCCATGCGGGCTGGGAGGCGTTCGGCCCGGCGCGCAAGGTGACGCGCTGCGTCGGCAACGTGCTGTACGGCCTGGACGGCGCGCGCGCGCTGGACATCTACAAGCTGTACCTGGGCGACCATGCGCGCGACCTGCCCGGCTCGGGACTGCTGTTCCCGTTTGAAATGCTTTCGGCCGCGCACGAAAAAAGCAATGTCTTCCGCACCATCCTCGCCGTCGACGAAGAGCAAGGCTCGCTGACCCTGGCCGGCGACATCCTCGCCGACGGCTACCTGAAATTGATGCATTCGAGTACCAACCGGCTGATCGACGGGGCCGAAACGGCCGCGCGCGGCGTGCGGCACCACGCCGATGCGGCGGGCGACCAGCTGGCCCTGCTGGTCAGTTGCGTGGGCCGCAAGCTGGTCATGGGCGACCGGGTCGAGGAAGAAGTCGAAGCCGTGGCCGACCTGCTGGACAGCGGCGCCACCTGCATCGCCGGCTTTTACTCCAACGGCGAAATCGGCATCACCCAGCCGCATGGCGCGTGCCAGCTGCATAACCAGACGATGACCGTGACTGTGTTGAGCGAAGCATGAACCGCACCCTGGCACGCCAATTGCGCCGCGTCTGCAACATCGACTCGGACAACGCCTGCGCGGCCCTGCTGCAACAGGCGCAGGCACTGAGCACGCACGCGGACACGCCGCCGGAACTGGCCGGCTTCCTGGCCAGCCTGCCGGCCCTGCTGCAGCGCATTGACAGCGCCTACGAGCAGTCCGAACGCGACCTGGACTTGCGCTCGCGCAGCCTGGAACTGAGTTCGAATGAGCTGAGCGTGACGAACGACCTGCTGCGCACGCAACTGGCCAGCCGCAACCGCGTGATCCAGTCGCTGCGCGTGGCGGCCGTGCGCCTGCTCGACAACGACGATTCCGGCCTGCACCTGCCCGAGGAAGGCGATATCGAGGGCCTGTCGGTGCTGCTGGCCGAGCTGGTGGCGCAGCAGGAACTGCGCCGCATCGAGCTGCTGAACCAGCGCTTTGCGATGGACCAGCACGCCATTATCAGCATCACCGATACAGCCGGCGTCATCGTCTACGTCAACGACAAGTTCTGCGCCATCAGCGGCTACGCGCGCGAAGAGCTGATCGGCAAGACGCACCGCCTGATCAACTCGCACACGCATCCGGACGCCTTCTTTGCGCAGATGTGGCAAACCATTACGGCCGGCCAGGTGTGGCACGGGGAAATCTGCAACCACGCCAAGGATGGCCAGCAGTACTGGGTCGACGCCACCATCGTGCCCTTCCTCGATGCGGCCGGCAAGCCGTATCAGTACATCGCCATCCGCACGGAAATCAGCGAGAGCAAGCGCATGGCCGCAACCATCGCGAAAAGCGAGCGCGAATACCGCAACGTCGTCAACAGTCTCAACGAAGTGGTGTTCCGCACGGACGTGCACGGCGCCTGGACCTTCCTGAACCCCGCCTGGCAAGCCATCACGGGTTTTGCCATCGCCGACAGCCTGGGCAAGAGCGTGCTGCAATTCATCGACGCGCGCGACCGCGAGCGCGTCGCCGCCGGCCTGTCGCAGCTGCTGGGCGGCCAGGTGGACAGCATGCGCCATGAGGCGCGCTATGTCACCTGCGACGGCGGCGTGCGCTGGGTCGACGTGTGCGCGCGCGCCGAACGCGACGGACTCGATCGGCTGGCCGGCATCACCGGCAGCCTGACCGACATCACCGAGCGGCGCCTGGCGGCGCGCGAGCTGCGGCACAACCTCAACTTCGTCGATGCGCTGATCGAGACCATCCCTATCCCCTTGTACCTGAAGGACGTGCAGGGCCGCTACCTGCGCGCGAACCGCGCCTTCTGCGCTTTCTTCAATGTCGACCAGGCGCGCATCCTGGGCCTGACGGCCGCCGAACTGCTGCCGTCGCGGGAAGTGCAGCTGGTGACGCAGCACGATGCGCGCCTGCTGCAGGAGCGCGGCAACCAGACCTATGAAGAGCGGCTGACCGTCGGCGCGCGCCAGGTCGACGTGTTGTTCAGCAAGGCGGCCCTGCTGGCGTCAGACGGCAGCCTGAACGGGCTGGTGGGCACCCTGGTCGACATTTCCAGCCAAAAGGCGGCCGAGCGCGCGCTGCTGGTGGCCAAGGAAGTGGCCGAATCGGCCAGCCGTTCGAAGAGCGAATTCCTGGCCAACATGAGCCATGAAATCCGCACGCCGATGAACGGCATCCTGGGCATGACGGACCTGGTGCTCGATTCCGAACTCGATGTCCACCAGCGCAAATACCTGGAAATCGTCAAGGCTTCGGCCGACGCCCTGCTGTGCATCATCAACGACATCCTCGACTTCTCGAAGATCGAGGCGGGCATGCTGACCCTGGAAAGCATTCCCTTCAACCTGCGCCAGCTGATGCAGGACACCGTGCGCGCACACGTCATGCGGGCGCAGTCCAGCGGACTGGAACTGGTGCTCGACCTCGATCCCGCGCTGCCGCAGACCTTGCTGGGCGACCCTGGCCGGTTGCGCCAGGTGCTGACCAACCTGGCGGGCAACGCCATCAAGTTCACGCCGCGCGGCGAAGTCGCCGTCAGCGCCCAGCTGCGCGCCAGCGACGGCCATGTGGCCCGGGTGCGCCTGTGCGTGCGCGACACCGGCATCGGCATCGCCGCCGACATGCAGGAGGCCGTCTTCGACGCCTTCCAGCAGGAAGACGGCTCGACCACGCGGCGCTTCGGCGGCACGGGACTGGGCCTGTCGATCACGCGCCGCCTGGTGACGATGATGGACGGCAGCATCGGCCTGTCGAGCGAACTGGGCAAGGGAAGCTGCTTCACCGTGGACCTGGCCCTGCCCATCGGCGAACAGCAGCCCGTCCTGCCGCCGCCCGGCGCCTCGCTGGCGGGACGCGCCATCCTGCTGGTGGACGACAACCCCAGCAGCCTGACCATCCTGCGCAAGATCTTCGCGAACGGCGGCGCCAGCGTCACCGCCTGCGAGTCGGGCGAGGCGGCGCTGGAGCACTGCCGCACCAGCTTGCCCGCGGACTGCATCATCATGGACTTCGCCATGCCCGGCATGAATGGCTTCGACACGGCCTCGGCCCTGGCCGACCTGCCCCACTGGAGCCAGGTGCCCGTCGTCATGCTGTCGTCGAGCGGCAGCCTGGGCGACGCGGCGCGCTGCCGCGAACTGGGCATCGATGGCTACCTGCTCAAGCCGGCCAGCCCCGAGGAATTGCTGTCCATCACCATGAGCGTGCTGGGCACGTGCCGCGGCATGCCCGGCGCCGCCCCCGTGATCACGCGCCATGCCATGCGCGAAAGCGTGCCTGGCCTGGACATCCTGCTGGTCGAGGACAACGCCATGAACCGCGAACTGGCCACCGTGCTGCTGTCGAATGCGGGGCACCGGGTCACGCATGCGGCGAACGGCCAAGAGGCGCTCGAGCGTCATGCCGCCGGCCATTTCGACATGATCCTGATGGACTTGCAAATGCCGGAAATGGGCGGTTTCGAAGCCACCGCGCAGATACGCGCACGCGAAGCGCAAGGCATGCCGAGGAGCGTCATCATCGCCATGACGGCCAGCGCCTTCGAAGGCGACCGCGAACGCTGCATCGCCGGCGGCATGGACGACTACCTGTCCAAACCGTTCCGTACCGCCGCCTTCCAGCGCCTGATCGAGCAGCATGTATTGCGAATTTGCAGGCAACAGCCCACCCTGGCGCCTGACGCGGCAGCGCCGGCGACGCACGGCGCGCCGCGCTTCGACTACGCCGCCGCGCTGGCCGACGCCGACGCCGACGTGATCGCCATCATCGGCGCCTCCTTCCTGGCCGGCTTGCCGGAGCAGCTGGCCGCCTTGCGCGCAGCCCTGCAGGCGGGCGACCGGCCCACCGCGAGCCGGCAGGCGCATACCCTGGCCGGCTTGCTGGCCAACTTCCATGCCATCCCCGCCGTCGCCATCGCCGCCGCCATCGAACGCGAAGGGGAACATGCCGCGCAGGCGGCGTTGCTGGCGCGGCTCGATGCGCTGGAAGAACAGTTGCGGCTGTTTGTGCGGGAAACGCGCGCTTCCATCGAGGCGACGTGCGACGTGCTGCACGCATCCGGCCAAACTTGATGTAGATCATAATTTTTTGAACAAGCTCTTGCTATCCTGTAAAAAAATGACAGGAGCCCCGGATGAACAATGCGACGCAACAAGTGGAACATGAGCGCCTGGGCAGTGCCTGGCAAGGCGCGCCGGCGCACGACTATCCGGAAAGCGCGCCGGGAGGCGCCACCCTGGACCTGCTGCTGAACGCCTGGCTGGGCAAGTTCACGGGCGGCATTTCGCCGGCCGCGCTGGGCAACGCGTATGCCGACTGGCTCAGCCACCTGGCGCTGGCGCCATCGAAGCAGCAAGCCCTGCTGCAGGAAGCGTGGAAGAAGATCGGCCGCTGGCAGCAGTACGCCGTGCAATCGGCGCTGCCGGGTGCGCCGCCATGCATCGTGCCGCTGCCGCAAGACCGGCGCTTCGAGGACCCGGCCTGGCGGCGCTGGCCGTACAACCTCGTCTACCAGGGCTTCCTGCTGCAGCAGCAATGGTGGCACCGCGCCACCACGGGCGTGCGCGGCGTCTCGGCGCACCACGAGGACGTCGTCACGTTCACCGTGCGCCAGTGGCTCGACATGCTGGCGCCGTCGAACTTCATGCTGACCAATCCCGTGGTGCAGCAAGCGACCCTCGCAAGCGGCGGCGCCAGCCTGGCGCACGGCATGGTCCATGCGGTCGAGGACTGGCAGCGCGCCGCCTTGGGGCGTGCCGCGCCCGGCGAAGCGGCGTTCAAGGTGGGGCGCAACATGGCCGTCACGCCGGGCAAGGTGGTCTACCGCAATGACTTGATCGAACTGATCCAATACGCCCCCACGACGGCCCAGGTGCATGCCACGCCCCTGCTGTTCGTGCCCGCCTGGATCATGAAGTACTATATTCTCGACCTGTCGCCGCACAATTCGCTGGTGCGCTACCTGGTGGGCCAGGGCCACACGGTATTCATGATTTCCTGGAAAAACCCGCAGGAAGAAGACCGCGAGCTGTCGCTGGAAGACTACCGCCAGCTGGGCGTGATGGACGCGCTTGACGCCGTCGTCCGCATCACGGGCGCGCCGCAGGTGCACGCGGCCGGCTACTGCCTGGGCGGCACCCTGCTGGCGATGGCCGCCGCCAGCATGGCGCGCGACGGCGATGCGCGCCTGGCCAGCCTCACCATGCTGGCCTCGCAAGTCGATTTCAAGGAGCCGGGCGAACTGTCGCTGTTCATCGACGAGAGCCAGGTCAGCTTCCTGGAAGCGGCCATGTGGAAGCAGGGCTACCTCGACACGAAGCAGATGGCGGGCGCCTTCCAGCTGCTGCGCTCGAATGACTTGATCTGGTCGCGCCGGCTGCGCCATTACCTGCTGGGCCTCGATGACCAGGGCAGCGACCTGATGGCCTGGAACGGCGACGCCACGCGCATGCCCTGCCGCATGCATTCGGAATACCTGCGCCGCCTGTTCCTGCACAACGACCTGGCCGAAGGCCGCTACCGCACGGCGGGCCGCCACATCGCCCTGCCCGACATCCACGCGCCCATCTTTGCCGTCGGCACCCTGACGGACCACGTGGCGCCGTGGCGCTCCGTGTACAAGCTGCAGCTGCTGACGGACACGGACGTCACCTTCCTGCTCACCTCGGGCGGCCACAACGCGGGCGTCGTGTCGCCGCCGGGCCAGCCGGGGCGCAGCTACCAGCTGGCCACGCACCGCCACGACGAGGCGTATGTCGACGCGGACAGCTGGCAGCGCGACGTGCCGCACCACGACGGTTCATGGTGGCCCGCCTGGCAAGCCTGGCTGGAAGAACGCGCGGGCGCGCAAGTGGCGCCGCCGGCCATGGGGCCCGACCTGGGCGACGCGCCGGGCAGCTACGTGCTGCAGACCTGACCACCGACAACCGAGGAAAATGCCATGCCCTACACCACCCTGCTGGTCCACGTCGACAATTCCCGCCACTGCGCCCAGCGCATCCGCCTGGCCGTGCGGCTGGCCGTCGCCGAAGGGGCCCATCTGATCGGTTCGGCCATGAGCGGCATCTCGCGCTACGCGTATGGCGGCGGCGTCAACGCGCTGCAGTTCGCGCCGGCGCAGATGCAGGCGCTGCGCACGCAGGCCAGCGAGGCCCTGCACGACTTCGAGCGCATCGCCCGCGAAGAAGGCCTGGGCGCCTATGAAACGCGCTTCGTCGACGACGACGCGCAAGGCGCGCTGCTGCTGCAGGCCCGTTATTGCGACTTGCTGATCCTGGGCCAGACGGACGCGCAGGATACGCCGTCGCGCGTCATCGCCGGCACGGCCGAATACCTGATGCTCCATTGCGGCCGGCCCGTGCTGATGGTGCCGCACGCGCTCTCCGCCGCGCCGGCGGGGGCGCCGCAGCATCCGCTGCTGGCCTGGAACGGCAGCGCCGAGGCGCTGCGCGCCATCACCGATGCGCTGCCGCTGCTGCAAGGGGCGCGGCAGGTCAGCCTGGCCGTCGTCAATTCACACGCCCAGCCGGCCGCGCATGGCGAGCAGCCTGGCGCCGACCTGGCCCTGTACCTGGCGCGCCACGGCGTCAACGTCGAGGTGCTGCAGCACGACACGCCGCCGGGCCAGGACGTGGGCACGGCCCTGCTGGCCATCGCGGCGCAGCGGCACTGCGACCTGATCGTGATGGGCTGCTACGGCCACATGCGCCTGCGCGAGACGCTGCTGGGCGGCGTCACGCGCACGGTGCTGCAGGAGATGACGTTGCCGGTGCTGGTGTCGCACTGACGGCGTCACGCCGCCGTGATGCCGAACAGCGCGCCGATGCCGGACGCCGCCGCCATCGACAGTGCGCTCCAGAACACCACGCGCAGCACGCCCCGGCCCACGCGCGCGCCGCCCGTCCTGGCCGCCAGGCCGCCCAGCAGCGCCAGGAACAGCAGCGACGAAACCACGATGGCCGGCGCCAGCAGGGCCATGGGCGCCAGCAGCACCACCAGCAGCGGCAGCGCCGCGCCGACGGCAAAACTGAGCGCCGAAGCCAGCGCCGCCTGCAGCGGGCGCGCGCGCATGCTCTCCGTGATGCCCAGTTCATCGCGCGCATGGGCGCCGATCGCGTCATGCGCCATCAGCGCCTTGGCCACCTGGGCGGCCAGCGGCGGCGCCAGGCCGCGCTCCACATAAATATGCGTCAGCTCGCGCAGCTCGCCCTTGGGATCGTCGCGCAGCTCGCCGTCCTCGCGCTCCAGCGCCGCCTGCTCCGTATCGGCCTGCGACTGCACCGACACGTATTCTCCCGTGGCCATCGACATGGCGCCCGCCACCAGGCCGGCCACGCCGGCCACCAGGATGCTGTCGTGCGTGGCATGGGCCGCCACCACGCCCAGCACCAGGCTGGCCGTCGAGACGATGCCGTCATTGGCGCCCAGCACGGCGGCGCGCAGCCAGCCTACGTTGTCGAGCCGGTGCAGCTCGCGGTGTCGCAATGGCATGGTCAGACTCCTTTATGCATGCTGGGATGGCCCCAAGGGTAGCGGAAAGCGCACCGTCACCAGCAGGCCCGCGCCATCGGGCCCGGCGGCCAGCTGCACGCTGGCGCCGTGCGTTTCGGCGATGCGCCGCACGATCGACAGACCCAGGCCGCTGCCTGGCTGCTGCGTGCCGGCGGCGCGGAAAAAACGTTCGAACACGCGCTCGCGCAAGGGTTCGGCGATGCCGGGCCCCGTGTCGCTCACGCGCAGCAGCACGCCATCGGCCTCGCTACCGCAGGCCAGCGCCAAGCTGCCGCCGGCCGGCGTGTAGCGCATGGCATTGTCCACCAGGTTGCGCGCCAGGATCAGCACATGGTCCGGCTGCAGCCGGCATGGCGCGGCAGCCAGGTCGGCCCGCAACTGCAGGCCCTGGCGCCGCGCCTGCGCCATCCAGGACGGCAGCTGGTCGGCCAGCACGGCGGCCAGGTCCAGCACGGGCAGGTCGAGGGGCGGCTGCGACTGCGGGTCGAGCCGCGACAGGGTCAGCAACTGCCCCACCAGGCGCGTGGCGCGGTCCACGCTCAGGCCCAGGCCGGCCACGGATTCCTCGCGCTCCGCATCGCTGCGCGCGCGCTGCAGCACCTGCAGGTTGGTCTTGATGGCCGCCAGCGGCGTGCGCAATTCATGCGCGGCATCGGCCGTAAAGCGCTGCTCCTGCTCGCGCGTCTGGCGCACGCGCAGGAACAGGCGGTTGATGGCCTGCAGCAGCGGCTGCACTTCCACGGGCGCGCCCGTCACGCTGACACTGGCCAGATCGTCGGGCGTGCGCTGCGCCACTTCGTCGGCCGAACGGCGCAGCGCGCGAAACACGCGGTTGATGCTCCACCAGATGGCCAGCGCCGCCAGGGCCGCCATCGGCAGGCCGATGGCCAGCAGCTTGACGGCGAAGCGGCTGCTGATTTCCTGGCGGTGGCTGGCCGGTTCGGCCACCTGGATCTGCAGCCTGGCGTCGTGGTTCCAGCTCGTGTAGATGCGCCAGCGCCGGCCATCGTTGTCGCGCCAGCTGTAGCCGACGTCGGCCGGCGCGGCGAACGCCTGGTCCGGCGCGCCGGCATTCTTGTACAGCAGGCGATGCCGCGCATCCCACACCTGAAACAGCAGATACTGGCGGTGGTTGCGGTTCTGCGCCACCGGCATCACCAGCGAGGTGCTGGCGCCATGCTCCTGCACCTCGTGCTCGGCCAGCGACAGCAGCAAGTGCCCCGTCTCGGCCAGCGACTGGTCGAACAGCTCCTGGCTTTCGCGGCCCGCTTCCAGGTACACGATGGCGGCGCTGAAGCCCCACAGCGTGAACGTCAGTCCCAGCAGCACGGCCAGCAGCGTGCGCCGCAGCGACCAGGCGCGCGGGGTGGACGCCGTCATGGCCACGCCTGCATATCGGGCGTGGCGGGCTTGTCGATGCTGTAGCCGATCGCATGCACGGTGCGGATCAGCGCCTTGCCCAGCTTGCGGCGCAGATGGTGGATATGCACCTGCAGCGCGTTGCTGTCGACTTCCTCGCCCCAGCTGTAGACGCCCTCTTCCAGCTGCACCCGGCTCAGGATGCGGCCGCGCTGTTCGACGAGCATCAACAGGATGCTGAATTCCTTGCCCGTCAGGGGCACGTCCACGCCAGCCTGGCGCACCTGGCGCGCGGCGACGTCGATGACGATATCGCCATGCACGAGTTCTTCGCGCGTGCGCCCGGCCGCGCGGCGGCAGGCGCTGCGCATGCGCGCCGCCAGCTCGTCGAGGTCGAAGGGCTTGACGATGAAGTCGTCCGCGCCCGCGTCCAGGCCCGCCACGCGGTCGACGATCTGGTCGCGCGCCGTGACGATCAGGATCGCCCCGTCATAGCCGCCGCGGCGCAAGGTCGCCAGCGCCTGCATGCCATCCTCGCCAGGCAGGGCCAGGTCGAGCAGCAGGCAGCCGTAGCGGTGCAGGCGCACGGCCGTGTGCGCGCTTTCGGCCGACTGCACCCAGTCGACCGCATAGCCGGCCTGCTCCAGTCCCATCTGCGTGGCGCGCCCCAGCTGGGGGTCGTCTTCTGTCAGCAATATGCGCATCTTGGCTAGTCCTGTCCTGATTTCATGCCCGCAGCGTAGGCGCCGGACATTAAGAACTTCTTAACATCTGCTGGCGACCATCGCCGCATCTTCCACTTCCGGCCGCCTCCCATGCCCGCTTCCTCCCATCTTAACCGCTGCCCGCCTTGCTGGCCAATACTGGCCCTGCTCGGCTGGCCCCTGCTGTCGGCCGCCGCGCCGCAGCAACTGCTCCTGAGCGCGCAGCAAATCAGCCGTGCCGGCATCGCCACCGCGCCGGCCCTCGCCACGCTGCCCGGCGACGCTGCGCCGGCGGGCAACGACCTGGTCCTGTCGGGCACGGTGGTGGCGCCGCCGGACGCCGGCGCCCTGGCCAGCGCCGCGCTCGATGGCGTGGTGCGGCAGGTGCACGTGACGCCGCTGCAGCAGGTAGGCGCCGGCACGCCGCTGCTGACCCTGTACAGCCTGGGCTGGCTCGAGTGGCAGCGCACCTACCTGGAAAAGACCAGCGCGGCGCGGCTGGCGCAGGCCAGGCTGGCGCGCGACGAAGGGCTGTACGGCGACGGCATCATCGCCCGCGCCCGGCTCGATGAGAGCCGCGACGCGGCGCAGCTGGCCACGCTGGCGGCCAGCGAACGCGAACAGGCGCTGCGCGGCGCCGGCCTCGATGGCGTGGCGCTGCGGCGCCTGCGCGAACGGCGCGCGCCGTCGCCGCTGCTGACGGTGCGCGCCAGCCGGGCCGGCACCGTGCTGGCGTTGCCGGTCGAGGCGGGGCAGCAGGTGGAAGCGGGCGCGCCGCTGGCCCGCATGGCCGCCAGCGGCCCCCTGTGGGTGCAGCTGCAGGCGACGCGCGCGCAACTGCCGCTGCTGCGCGTGGGCGACCTGCTGCAGGTGGACGGCTGCGCCACCTTGCGCGTGACGGCCATCTCGCCCGTCGTCGACGCCGCCACGCAAGGCGCGCAGCTGCGCGCGCAACAAGTGGGCCAGGACCCTTGCCTGAAGGTCAACGCCTTCGTCGAGGCGCGCCAGCCGCGCCCGACGCAGCGGGCGGGTACGGCGGGCGGCGTGGCCGTGCCGGCCGTGGCGCTGGTGCGCGGCACGGGCGATGCGCGCCAGCAGTATGTGTTTGTCGCCAACGGCAAGGGTTTCGTCGCCACGCCCGTGCAAGCGACGCCGGCCGGCGGCGGCATGGCCTGGGTGCGCGGCGCGCTGGCCGCGGGCGACGCGGTGGCCGTGCGCGGCCTGGCGGCGCTCAAGGGCAGCTGGAGCGGCCTGGGAACGCCCGCGGACGCCCCGGCCCAGGGAGGCCAGTGATGCTGGCCCGCCTGATCGCCGTGTCGCTGTCGCAGCGCCTGCTGGTGCTGGTGCTGGCCGCGCTGCTGGCGGCGGCCGGCGTGCAAGCGTTCCGCGCACTGCCCATCGACGCCTTTCCCGACGTCTCCGGCACCCAGGTCAAGCTGATTGTGAAGGCGCCCGGCATGACGCCGGAAGAAGTCGAGGCGCGCATCGTCGCCCCCATCGAGCAGGAACTGCTGGGCATCCCGCGCCAGGCCGTGCTGCGCTCGCAATCGAAATATGCGATCGCCGACATCACGCTGGACTTCGAGGAAGGCACGGACGTCTTCTGGGCGCGCCAGCAGGTCAGCGAACGGCTGGCCGGCGTATTGAAGGACTTGCCCGCCTCCGTCAGCGGCGGCCTGGCGCCCATCACCACGCCGCTCGGCGAAATCTTCATGTTCACCATCGAAGGGCCCTTGAGCCTGATGGAAAAGCGCACGCTGCTCGAATGGACCATCCGCCCCCAGCTGCGCAACATCGCCGGCGTGGCCGACGTCAATTCGCTGGGCGGCATGGTGCGCAGCTTCGAAGTGGTGCCCGACCTGGCCGCCCTGGCCGCGCGCGGCCTGTCGCTCGCGCAGTTGCAGCAGGCGCTGGAAGCGAACAACCGCAGCGACGGCGCGGGCCGCCTGGGCAGCGGCGAGGAGGCGCTGCTGATCCGCAGCGACGCGGGCCTGCGCACGCTAGCCGACGTGCGCGCCATCGGCATCGCGCGGCGCGGCGACATGGCCGTGAACGTGGGCCAGGTGGCGACGGTGCGCATCGGCCAGCTGACGCGCTACGGCGCCGTCACCGAAGACGGGCGCGGCGAAGCCGTGCAGGCGCTGGTGCTGGCCATGCGCGGCGCGAATGCGCAGCAGGTGCTGCGGCAGGTGCGCGCGCGCCTTGACGCGCTCGCTCCCAGCCTGCCCAAGGGCACCACCATCAGCACTTTCTACGACCGCGGCAAGCTGGTGGAGCGGGCCGTGGCCAGCGTCACGGGCGCGCTGGCCGAAGCGACCGTGCTGGTCATCGTGCTGCTGACGGTCTTCCTGGGCAAGCTGCGCTCGGCGCTGGTGGTCGCCTGCATCCTGCCGCTGGCGGCGCTGGGCACCTTCCTGCTGATGCAGGCGTATGGCTTGAGCGCCAACCTGATGTCGCTGGGCGGCCTGGCCATCGCCATCGGCATGCTGGTCGACGCGGCCGTGGTGGTGGTGGAAAACATCGAGGCCCATGGCGCCCACGCGCAGCCGGGCGTGCCGCGCCTGCACCGCATTTACCGGGCCGTGCGCGAAGTGGCCCTGCCCGTCAGCGCCGGCATGCTGGTGATCATGATCGTCTTCCTGCCCCTGCTGACCTTGCAGGGCCTGGAAGGCAAGCTGTTCGCCCCCGTGGCGCTGACCATCCTGTTCGCGCTGGCCGCCTCGCTGCTGCTGTCGCTGACCGTCATTCCCGTGCTGGCGTCGCTGCTGCTGCCCGAGCGCCACGCGGCAGGCACGCCGCGCCTGGTGCAAAAGCTGGAAGCGGCCTATCTGGCGCTGCTCGGGCACGCGCTGCGCCGCGAGCGCCTGGTCGGCGGCCTGGCCGTGGCGGCCCTGCTGCTGGCGGCCGGCGTCTTCCTGCACGTGGGCAAATCGTTCATGCCGACGCTGGACGAAGGCGACATCATCATGCAGATCGAAAAACTGCCGTCCGTGAACCTGCAGGAATCGGCGCGCCTGGACCTGGCCATCCAGCGCCGCATCCTGGAACAGGTGCCCGAGGTGCAGCGCATCGTGGCGCGCCTGGGCTCCGATGAACTGGGGCTCGACCCCATGGGCTTGAATGAAACGGACTCCTTCCTCGTGCTCAAGCCGCGCGCGCAATGGCGCAGCGCCGACAAGGAGGCGCTGGTCGACGCCTTGCGCAGGGCCACGGCGAGCTTTCCAGGAGTCAATATCAGCTTTACCCAGCCCATCGAGATGCGCACCTCGGAAATGCTGTCCGGCGTGCGCGGCGACGTCGCCGTCAAGATCTACGGCCCGGACAAGCAGGAACTGGCCGCGCTGGCCGCGCGCATCGTGGCCCGGCTGCAGACGCTGGCCGGCAGCGAGGACGTGCTGACGGCGCAAAACGCGGGCGTGCAATACCTGCAGGTCGACATCGACCGCGTGGCGGCCGCCCGCCTGGGCCTGTCCGTGGAGCAGATCCAGGGCGATCTGCGCACCCTGATCGAAGGGCGCCAGGCGGGCATCGTCATCGAAGGCGGCAAGCGATTGCCCTTGCTGCTGCGCGGCGGCGAACAGCTGCAGCTGTCGGCCGAGCTGTTCCGCCAGCTGCGCCTGCCCATGGCCGACGGCCCGGCCATCGCCCTGAGCCAGGTGGCCAGCCTGCGCACGGTCGACGGCCCCGTCAAGGTGGAGCGCGAAAACGCGGCGCGCCTGGTGGTGGTGCGCGCCAATGTGCGCGGGCGCGACCTGGTCGGCTTCGTCGACGAGGCCAAGGCCCTGGTGGCGCGCCAGGTGCCGCTGCCGCCCGGCTACCGCATCGCCTGGGGCGGCCAGTTCGAGAACCAGCAGCGCGCGGCCGCCCGCCTGGCGCTCGTCGTGCCCGTCGCGCTGGCGCTGATCTTCCTGCTGCTGTTCTGCACCCTGCGCAGCATCCGGCAAACCCTGCTGGTGCTGGTCAACATCCCGTTCGCGCTGACGGGCGGCGTGTATGCGCTGGCCCTGACGGGCGAATACCTGTCCGTGCCCGCCTCGGTGGGCTTCATCGCGCTGATGGGCATCGCCGTGCTCAATGGACTGGTGATGATCACCTGCTTCAACGACCTGCATGCGCGCGGCGCGGCCATCGGCGCGCTGGTGCTGCAAGGCGCCGCGCGGCGATTCCGGCCCGTCATGATGACGGCCTGCATCACGGGCCTGGGCCTGGTGCCGCTGCTGCTGGCCACGGGGCCAGGCGCGGAAATCCAGAAGCCGCTGGCCATCGTCGTCATCGGCGGCCTGCTCAGCGCCACCGTGCTGACCCTGGTGCTGCTGCCCCTGCTGTTCCGCCGCTACGGCGTGGCGCCTCCATGCGCCCTCCCCCCACCCTTGACTGGAGCCATTCATGCAGCACCCTGACCCTTGCCCCTGCGACGCCATGCTGACGCTGGCCCTGCCCGCCGCCCTCGAAGAGGACGTCCTCGATTGCCTGCTGCTGCACCCGGCCTGGGCCGCCGGTTTTTCCGTGCTCGAGGCGCAAGGCATGGGGCCCGGCGCCGCCTACCCCTCCAGCCTGGAGCAGGTGATGGGACGGGGACGGCGCAAGCTGGTGCTCGTCGCCGGCGTGGACGCCGAGCTGCGCCTGCTGGTAAAGGCGCTGGCGGCGCGGCTGCCCCGGCCCGACATCGCCTACTGGATCAGCCCCGTGCTGTGCCACGGGAGGCTGGCATGAAGGCGCGCGCCGTGGCGCTGCTGTTCCTCGCGGCGGGAGCGCAGGCGGCGCCCGGCGCCCCGTCCGCGCTGCCGCCCGAAGCCGACGTGCGGCGCGTGCTGGCCAATCTGCCGGCGCTGCGCCAGGGGGCGCTGAACACGCAACTGGCCGGCGCGGAGCGCGACAAGCTGGCCGCCGGCCCGTACGAATGGACGCTGCGCGCGGGCGCCAGCCGGCGCGGCGCGCCCGACGCGGAACGCTACCGGGAACAGGAAGTGGCGCTGGAACGGCCCTTGCGCTGGTTCGGCAAGGCCGGCCAGGACCAGGCGCTGGGCGAACAAGGCCTGGCCGTGGCGCGCGCGCTGCATGCGGACGCCTGGCACGAGGCGGGCCGCGCCCTGCTGCGCGACTGGTTCGACGCGCTGCGCGAGCTGGCCGGCGTGGCGCGGCTGGAAGAGCAGCTGGCCGTGACGCAGCGCCTGCAGGCCATCGCCGCGCGGCGCGTGCAGGCGGGCGACGGCGCCGCGCTCGACCTGCTGCAGGCCGACACGGAACAGCGGCGCGTGCTGGCCCTGCTGCAGCAGGCGCGCCAGCGCAGCGAGCAGACGCTGACCCTGCTGGCCGTCGGCTACCCCGGCTTGCCGCGTCCGCAGGCCGATGCGCTGCCCCTGCCGCAGGCCGGCGGCGAGGCCGTCTCCAGCTGGACCGAACGCATCAAGCACATCGAGCACGATAGCCACGAACTGCAGCTGGCGCAGGCGGAAGCGGACTTGCACGCCATGCGCGCCCGCCGCCTGGCCAGCGACGCCATGCCCGACCCCACGCTGGCGCTGCGCGCGGCGCGCGAGCGCGACGGCCAGGAGCGGGTCATTGGCGTGAGCCTGTCGTTTCCCTTGCCCGGCGCCGCACGCGCGGCCGACAGGTCGGCGGCGGCCATCCAGGCCTCGCTGGCGCGCGAACGGGTGGCGCAGACGCGGCTGCGCGTCGCCCTGGCGGCCCGGCGCGCCGCCAGCGACAGCGTGCACGCGCGCGAAATCTGGACTACATTGCAAGAGGTACAACAACACACCATGCGCCAGGCGGAGCTGATGCAGCGCGCCTACCAGGCGGGCGAGTGCACGCTGGCCGACGCGCTGGCCGGCCGGCGGCAGGCGCTCGACGCGGCGCTGGCGGCGCAGACGGCGCAGATCGAGGCGCTGGCGGCCCAGGCGCGCCTGCAGCTCGACGCGCACGCCATCTGGTCCCTCGACTGAGGCGGCGCCAACACGATTCATTCACGCAACTGACCGAGAAGGAAACACCATGAACACCAGGAATATGAATACGCCGGGCTGGCGCTACGCGGCCCCGGCCCGCCTGCTGCACTGGCTGATGGCCGTGCTGATCCCCGTCATGCTGGCCCTGGGCTGGTATATGATGGAAATCGAGGACGATCCCGGCAGCGACATCTACTTCAAGCTGCATAAATCGCTGGGCCTGTTGCTGTTGCTGCTGCTGGCCGCGCGCGCCGCCTGGCGTCTGGGCCACCGGCCGGCCGACTTGCCGGCGTCGCTGCCGTCCTGGCAGGCGCGGCTGTCGCGCCTGGGCCACGGCCTGCTGTACCTGGGCATGCTGCTGGTGCCGGCCACGGGCCTGGCGGGCGCGCTGCTGAGCAAGAGCGGCGTGGCCTTCTTCGGCCTGGCCCTGCCGCGCTGGTTCGCGCCCGACCATGCGCTGGCCGAACAGTACTTCGAACTGCATGAATTGGCCGCCTGGACGCTGGCCGGCCTGGTCGTGCTGCATGTGCTGGCGGGCCTCAAGCACCTGCTGCTGGACAAGGACGGCGTGTTCCAGCGCATGCTGTAGCGCGCACCGCCCTTCAGCCTGTCTTCATGCGGCGCTCAGCCGCGCTTCATGCGCGGCGCCGATACTGCTCATGCCTTCCACCCGATGAGGAGTACCGCATGGCCAGAACAGTCAACACCTCGCATTTCCACGCCCGCCGGCGCCTGCTGCTGGGCGCCGGCGCGCTGGCGGCCCTCGCCGCCTGCGGCGGTTCCGGCAGCTCGACCGCCGCGCACGTGAAGGACCGGCAGGTCGCCGTCGCCCCCGGCGTCAGCCTGCACGTGCGCGACTGGTCCGCGGCGCCGGGCAGCGGCGGCGACGCCGACGCCGACGTGATAGTGCTGCTGGCCGGCCTGGGCGCCAATGCGCATGCCTTCGACAGCCTGGCGCCCGCGCTGGCGCGCCGCCACCGCGTGCTGGCCCTCACGCGGCGCGGCTATGGCCAGTCAGGCAAGCCGCTTTCCATCGGCGCCGACGCCTACGCGCCCGCCACCCTGGTGGCCGACCTGCTGGCCGTGCTCGACGCCTTGCGTGTCGAGCGCATCATCCTGGCCGGCCACTCGATTGCCGGCAACGAGCTGACCCTGTTCGCCGGCAGCCACCCGCGGCGCGTGCGCGGACTCGTGTATCTGGACACGACCTTCGATTACCTGGCCAGCGGCGGCTACGAGGAGCCGGAAGCCACGCCCTTCGACGAACCGCCGCCCGGCCCGGCCGACCTGGCATCGCTGGCCGCCTCGATCGCGTATGCCAAACGGATCAACAAGCAATGGTGGCCGGCGCTGGAAGCGAACTGGCGCGATGCGCTGGACCTGCAGCCCGACGGTTCGGTGCGGCCAACTACCCCGCCCGCCATCGCCAGGGCCATGGACATGGCCGCGCACGATTTTTCGCCCGACTACCGCCGCGTACGCGCGCCGGCGCTGGTCGTCACCGTCGATCCCGGCACCTTGCGCAACCTGTTTCCATGGTTGTTGCAAGCCGACCCCGCCACCCAGGCCGGCGCGCAAGCTTTGCTGGACTTTATCCGCCCGCTGCGCCTGGCCGACGGCGACCGCCTGGCCGCCGCCCTGCCCGGCAGCCAGCACCTGGTGATACACAACGGTTTCCACAGCGATTTCTTCATCGAATACGAGAGCACGGTGGTCGATGCCATCGAGGCCATGCGCTGGGAAGGGCTGCAATAGCCGTGCAGTGCCTCGTCGAACACGGCGCGCTCCTCGCCGTTTCCCTTAGCGGATTTCCACTGCCGAGCGCATGGCAGCCTTCCCCCAGCAAACGGCGATGAAGCAAAAAAAAGGCTCCTGAAAACCAGGAGCCTTGCGGCGTTGGACAGCGCATGTGGTCGGCATCGGCGGCTCTGGGGTGCAGCGCCAGCCGGACCGCTATCCACGCCAAGGAGGTTCCGCCACCTGCCGTCAACCGCCTTGCCAAGACACTTCATCGTAGCAGCTGATTGGGGCGGGAAAACTCTCCAATATTTGCATGCCGGCCATCCACCGCCGCTACAGCCATCCCTCGCGCTTCAGGCGCCGGTGCAGCCACCAGCAGCCGGCGATGATGACGACGATGACGGCCGGATAGCTGCCGCGCCACTTCAGTTCCGGCATGAACTCGAAATTCATGCCGTACAGGCTGAAGACCATGGTGGGCACGGCCAGGATGGCGGCCCAGGCGGCCAGGCGCTTGACGACCTCGTTCTGGCGGATCGAGATTTGCCCGAGCGCCACCTGCATGGCCGAATTGACCAGCTCGCGCATCTGCCCCGCCGTGTGCGTGACCCGTTTGACGTGGTCGAGAATGTCGCGGTAATAGATGCGGTTTTCCTTCGGTACGATGTCGCCATGGAAACGGATCAGCTGGGTGCAGATGTCGTGCAGGGGATTGACGGCGGAGTCCAGCTTCAGCAGTTCCGTCTTGAGCTGATAGAAATCCTGCAGCTTGTCTTCGGAGAGACTGGGCTTGAACAGCTGCAATTCATGGTGCTGGAAGCGGGCCTGCAAATGGTCGATGCACGGCTGGTACTGGTCGACGATGAAATCGATGATGGAATACAGGACGTAGCCGGGGCCGCTGGCGAGTTTCCCCGGCACGCTTTCCTTGCGTTCGCGCAGCTTCGCATAGCCGGCCGAGGGGCCGTGGCGCACCGTGATGATGAAGCGGGGACCGAGAAAGACGTGGGTTTCGCCGTAGGCGATGGCCTCGCCGTCCAGGGTGGCCGTGTGCATCACCATGAACAGGGTGTCGCCGTATTCTTCCAGCTTGGGCCGCTCGTGCGCGCCCTGCGCATCCTCGACAGCCAGTTCGTGCAAGCCGAAGGCCGCTTGCAGCGCCTGCATGGCCGCGACGTCGGGGCTGGCCAGGCCGATCCAGACGAAACAATCGGGGTCGCCGAGGAAGTCGCCCACCTTGCCGATGTCGAAATGGGCGATTTTCTTGCCATCGCGATAGGCTTCGCCATTGACGACGGCGGCGTGGGTACTCAGGTCCATGGTAATTTTCGGCTGGTGGCGGCAAGGCGGGGGGCCAGTATAGCGGAAAGCGCCGGGTGCAGACGGGCAAGGCGAACTGCCCGTTGCCCGGCAGGACGGCGCCATGTGCGCGGACGAATTCCAGGTCGTCAGCCACCTGCGGCAACGTCTTGCGTTACAGCAACGCCATCGCTAGCACGCGCCGGGCAACTGGCGATGTCGAGCCAGAAAGTGCTGCCGCGCCCGGGCGTGCTGGCCACGCCCAGCCTGGCCCGCATGGCTACGGCCAGGCGCTTGCTGACCACCAGCCCCAGGCCCGTACCCTCCTCGTCGCGCGCATCGCGCCCCAGGCGGCTGAAGGGCTGGAACAGCGCCTCGAGCTGCGCGGGACTCAGTCCGCAGCCCGTGTCGCGCACGGACAGGCGCAGCTGGCGCGCATCGACGGGCAGGCAATCGACGTGGATCTCGCCCTGTTCGCGGTTGTACTTGACGGCGTTCGACAGCAGGTTGATCAGCACCTGCTTGAGGCGGGTGCGGTCGGCCAGCACGTGCACGCCGTCCACTTCGGCGAACGTCAAGGTGATGCCGCGCTTGCGCGCCAGCGGCTCCATCATTTGCCAGCATTCGTCATAGATGCCGGCCAGGTCCACGGGCTCCATCGACAGCGGCAGCTTGCCCGACTCGATCCTGGCGATGTCGAGGATATCGTTGATCAGGGCCAGCAAATGCCGGCCCGCGCCGAAGATATGCGAGGCAAAGGTCTTCTTTTCCTGCGCCGTCGAAGGGATGGAATCGGACGTCAGCATCTGCGAAAAGCCCAGGATGGCGTTGAGCGGCGTGCGCAGCTCGTGGCTCATGCTGGACCGGAAATTGGTCTTTTCCTGGTTCGCCCGCTCGGCCGCTTCGCACGCCAGCCGCAAATCCTGGTTCATGGCGTCGAGTTCGGCCGTGTGAAGGCGCAGCAGCAGGATGCCCGGCACCTGGCACGGCTTGACGACATAATCGAGCGCTCCCGCCTGCATGGCCTGCACGGCCGAGGCGATCGTGCCTTCGCCCGTCATGATGATGCAAGCCATGTCGGGATCGATCTTGCGCGCCGCTTCCACCACGGCGATGCCGTTCATGCCGGGCATCATCAGGTCGACCAGCAGCAGGTCGAACGATTCGACGTCCAGCAGCGACAGCGCCGCATCGCCCGAGGCCAGCCCCGTCGGGTCGTAGGCCTGGCCGAGCAAGGTGTCGCACAGCGCGCGCGCATGCGCCAGCTCGCCATCGACAATCAGTATCCGCGGTGGCATCGACGGCTTATCCATGCAATCTCCTGACGGCATGCCCTTGCGGGCCGGGAATTTTTCCGCAACATGCGTTCCGAGCATAGCATCTGAAAATTACCAAAAATACACGCTTTTTCACGCGCGCAAGGGCGCCGGGCCGGGGCTAGGTCGTGACGGGCAGCCCTCGCAGCAGCTTGTCGAGGGTCACCGGATACTCCCTCACCCGCACCCCCGTGGCGTTATGGATGGCATTGGCGACGGCCGCCGCCACGCCGCAGATGCCCAGCTCGCCCACGCCCTTGGCTTTCATGGGCGAGGACATGGGGTCCGTTTCATCCAGAAAAATAACATCCTGGTGCGGAATGTCGGCGTGCACGGGCACCTCATAGCCGGCCAGGTCGTGGTTGACGAAGTAGCCGCGGCGCCGGTCGACCACCAGTTCTTCCATCAGGGCCGCGCCCACGCCCATGGTCATGGCGCCGATCACCTGGCTGCGCGCCGCTTTCGGGTTCAGGATGCGGCCGGCCGCGCACACGGCCAGCATGCGGCGCACGCGCACTTCGCCCGTGTCGCCGTCCACGCCCACTTCCACGAAATGGGCGCCGAACGTCGATTGCTGGAATTTTTTATCGAGGCCGCCGTATTCCATGTGGTCTTCCGCGACGACGTCGCCATGATAGGCGGCGGCAGCGAGCGGCACGCTGCGCTCGCCCTGGCTCACCTGGCCGTCGGAAAAGCGCACCTCTTTCTCATCAAAGCCCAGCCTGGCGGCGATGGCCTGGCGCAGGCGCACGCACGCCGCATACACGCCGGCCGTGGAACTGTTGCCGCCCCACTGCCCGCCCGAACCGGCCGAGACGGGAAAATCGGAGTCGCCCAGGCGCACGACGACACGCTGCAAGGTCACGCCCAGCATTTCCGCCGCCGTCTGGGCGATGATGGTGTAGCTGCCCGTGCCGATGTCCGTCATGTCCGTCTCCACCGTCACGATGCCGTTGGCGTCCAGGCGCACGCGGGCGGCCGATTGCATGACGAGGTTGTTGCGAAAGGCGGCCGCCACGCCCATGCCCAGCAGCCAGCGGCCGTCGCGCCGCGTGCCGGGCTGGCTTTGCCGCTCCTTCCAGCCGAATTCCACGGCGCCCGTGCGCAGGCAGTCGACCAGGCGGCACTGCGAAAACGGCCTGCTTGGCTTTTCCGGGTCCACTTTCGTGTCGTTGAGGATGCGGAAAACGATGGGGTCCATATTGAGTTTTTCCGCCATCTCGTCCATGGCGATTTCCAGCGCCATCAGGCCCGGCGCCTCGCCCGGCGCGCGCATGGCGTTACCCTCGGGTAAGTCGAGCACGGCCAGGCGCATGGCCGTCATGCGGTTCGGCCCCGCATACAGCAGCCGCGTCTGCATCACGGCCGTTTCCGGCTGACCGCCTTGCAAATCGCCCGACCACGATTCATGGCCGATGGCCGTGATCTTGCCGTCGCGCGTGGCGCCGAGGCGCAGGCGCTGGATGGTGGCGGGCCGGTGCGTCGTGTTGTTGAACATCAAAGGCCGCGTCAGGGCGACCTTGACGGGGCGCCGCGCCGCGCGCGCGCCCAGGGCCGCCAGCAAGGCTTCCGCGCGCACGAACAGCTTGCCGCCGAAACCGCCGCCGATATACGGCGAGACGATGCGCACCTTGTCCTTTGGTATGCCCAGGGTACGGGCCAGATCGCCGCGGCCCCAGTCCACCATCTGGTTCGCCGTCCACACCGTCAATTTATCTCCCTCCCAGGCGGCGATCGAGGCGTGCGGCTCCATCATGGCGTGCGACTGGTCAGGCGTCGTGTAGGTGGCGTCCAGGCGCACGGGGGCGGCGGCAAAGGCGGCGGCGAAGTTGCCCGTCTTGCTGTCGGGCTTGCCGTCCTTCGGCTTGCTGGCGCCGCCCTTGGCCTTGGCCAGGTCGTAAGCGCCCTGCTGCTCGACATACTTGACGTCGAGCAACTGCACGGCCGAGCGGGCCTGTTCGAAGGTTTCCGCCACCACCAGGGCGATGGCCTGGTGGTAATGTTCAATGTCCGGGCCAGCGAGCAGATGGGCCGTGTTCATCTTGCCTTTGCCCAGCTTGCCCGCCGATGCCGCCGTCACCACGGCCAGCACGCCGGGCGCGCGCATCGCCGCGCTGGCGTCCAGCGCGGCGATGCGCCCTTTGGCGATGGCCGCGCCGACGACATGGCCATAGGCGGCGTGCGGCGCGGCCTTGTTGTGTTCATACGCGTACGGCGCCGTGCCCGTGGTTTTCAAGGGGCCGTCGATGCGCTCCGTGGGACGGCCGACGACTTTCAGCTGGTCGATGGGATTGGTGGTAGCGGGAGTCGTGAATTTCATGGCCTTAGCCTTTCTTCGCTTGTGCTTGCGCCATCACGGCGGCGATCGTGCGCTGCGCCAGGGTCACCTTGAAGCCGTTGTCGGCGGTGGGATGGGCGCCCGCCAGCAGGCGTTCGCTCACGGCGGCGGCGCCGGCGGGTAGCGCCTGCTCCGCGCCGGCAAGCCGCCACGGCAGCGGCGCGACGCCGCCCAAGGCCAGCCGGCCCGTGCCATCGGGCATGATGATCGCCGCCACGGACACCAGCGCGAACGCGTACGAGGCGCGGTCGCGCACCTTGCGGTAGACGTGCGTGCCGCCTGCTGGCCGGGGCAAGGTCACGCTGGTGATCAGTTCGCCCGGCTGCAGCACGGTTTCCAGATGCGGCGTGTTGCCCGGCAAGCGGTAAAAGTCGGCGATGGGGATGCTGCGCGCGCTGCCGTCGGGCCGCACCGTGTCGATGGCGGCGTCGAGCACGCGCATGGCCACGGCCATGTCGCCGGGATGCGTGGCGATGCAGGCCTCGCTGCCGCCCAGGATCGCCAGGGGCCGGCTGAAGCCGCCGATGGCCGAGCAGCCGCTGCCCGGCACGCGCTTGTTGCACGCCTGGTTCGTGTCATAGAAGTACGGACAGCGCGTGCGCTGCAGCAGGTTGCCGGCCGTCGTCGCCTTGTTGCGCAGCTGCGCCGAGGCGCCGGCCAGCAAGGCGCGCGACAGCACGGCATAATCGCGGCGCACCGTGGCGTGCGCCGCCAGCGCCGTGTTGCGCACGAGGGCGCCGATGCGCAAGCCGCCGTCCTGTGTCGCTTCCACCTTGTCCAGCGCGAGGCCATTGACGTCGATCAGATGCGCGGGCGTTTCGATCTCCAGTTTCATCAGATCGAGCAGATTCGTGCCGCCGGCGATGAAGCGGGCGCCCGGCGTGTGCACGGCGGCCGCCGCCGCTTCGGCCGGCGAGGCGGCCTTCTGGTAAGTAAAAACTCTCATGCCGGCCTCCCCGCCACCTCGGCAATCGCCTCGATGATGTTGGAGTACGCGCCGCAGCGGCAGAGGTTGCCGCTCATGCGCTCGCGCAATTCCTCCGGCGTCGCCTGCGGGAGCGCGTTCAAGTCCGCGCTGACGTGGCTGGGGATGCCCTGGCGCAGTTCGCCCAGCGCGGCGACGGCCGAGCAGATTTGCCCCGGCGTGCAGTAGCCGCATTGAAAACCGTCATGCGCGATGAAGGCGGCCTGCATCGGGTGCAATTTGTCGGGCGTGCCCAGTCCCTCGATGGTGGTGACCTTCGCGCCGTCGTGCATCACGGCCAGGCTCAGGCAGGCATTGATGCGCTGGCCGTCGAGCAGGACGGTGCAGGCGCCGCACTGGCCGTGGTCGCAGCCCTTCTTGGTGCCCGTTAGGTGCAGCTGTTCGCGCAAGGCGTCGAGCAAGGTGGTGCGCGTGTCGAGTTCCAGGCTGTGGCGCCGGCCATTGACGTCCAGGCTCACTTGCATCAGCACGGGCGGAGGAGAAAACACGGCCTGGCCGGACGTGTTCACCGCTTGCGCCGCTCCGGCCACGCCGGGCACGGCCACGGCCGTGGCCGACAGCGCGCCGGCGATCAGCACGCCGCGCCTGCCGGCATTGATGTGATTCGATTCCGTCATCGTGCGCTTCCTCCTGGCTGTGGACTGGCTGGGTGGGCGCATGCAGGCCCGGAGTTCCAGTCTGGCAGCGGGATTTTTACGCGTCTGTACGCGAACGAACGTTCAGCCGCAGGCTGCGCCGGGTCGTGCCGACGCCGCCCTGCGCCGCGTAACCGGTGTGGCGCGCGCAATGGTCGAGCGCCTGGCGCAGGGCCGTATCGACGTTGCGCAGCGACATGTCATGCCGTTCTGCCACCTCCTGGCGGGTCAGCTCGTCCACGCGCAGCGCTTCGAGCACTTGCCGATGGCGCCGCGGCAGCAGTTCGACGGCCTGCGCCAGGCGCCGCACGTCCGCCTGCAGCTCGGCCAGGCGTTCCGGCCCGGCCGCCGTATCGGCGAGGAAGTCGACCAGGCCGACGGCGCCATCTTCACCGCTCTCGTCCGCATACAGCCAGGCGCGGTTGCGGCGCAGGCTGTCCATGGCCGCATTGCAGGCCACGCGAAACACATACGCGACGGGGCTGTGCGCCAGCGCCGCGCCGTCGGCGGCCGTCAGCGCGCCCAGGCGCAGCCAGGCGTCGTGCAGGCTGTCGCTGGCCAGCTCTGCGCAGCCTAGGTGGCGCGCCAGACGCCGCTGCAGGGCCGCGTAATTGCCTTCCAACACCGCCTGCAGCCAGACGCCCTGCCCCGGCACTGTCAGGGGCGCCACATCGTTGGCCGCCTGCCGGCGGGGACGCATGGCGGGCCGGCACCAGGCCATGCCGGCATGACCGGCAGCGCGCAAGGGCATGGCTTCAGCCACATTCACCATGCCGGCCATCACGGCGACAACCTGCTGCGCTCCTGCGCCGTCAGCTGGCGCGTGGCCGATTCCGGCAGCGGGCCCAGGCCCAGCACGCGCACGGCGCTGCGCGGGTTGTAATCGGCCGCCTCGATGCGCGCGCCCTCCTGCGGGGAAGCTTGCGCGCTGTCGGGCGGCGCGTCATTGCCAAAGCCCAGCACGCGCACCGTGAACACGGACGGCTGCGCGGCGCGGGTGGCGGCGCGCTCGCGCTGCACCACGTCCTGCGCGGCCGCCGTCGCCTGGGTGGCGGCCGCGCTGGCGTTCGTCATGGCGGCCACGTTGACGGACGCCAGCGCCGGCATGCCCTTCGCTTCGCCCTTGACCTGGATATTCGCCGCGTTCATCACCGTCAGCGCGGCCAGGTTGACGTTGCCCGAGACGCGGATGCCCGCCTCGCCCGCGTCGATCGTGCCCAGCGGGGCCAGCAAGTCCACGTCGCCGGCCGGCACTTCGGCGATCGGTGCCAGCGTGGCGATGCCGGCGCCCGTGCTGGGCACGTCGGACGACAGGGTCACGTTGCCCCAGTTGTCATACACGCGCTTGGGCGGCGTGTAGACGATGGTCGACTTCGAGCCGCGCCCCGCGTTGATGTCGCCTTGCGACGACCAGCCGAGGATATCGCCGCCAAACGTCGTCATGATGCGGCTCTGGCCCAGCAGGATGCTGCCGTGCGAGAACAGCTCGATATTGCCGCCGCCCTGGGTGATGACGCCCGAGGTCGACGGCGGCGCTTCGCCTTCGATGCCGAACACCTGCCTGCCGCCTGGCGTCAGCAGCTGGATGTCGCCGCCGAAGTTCGTGTGCACGTAGCCGCTGCGGGGGTAGTAATCCCAGCGCTGCTCGCCGTCATTGCGCACCGCGTACAGACCGCGGTACATGACGATGTCGCCCGCATAGGCAAGCGCCTTGCCGCTGGCGTCCGTGGCCGGCGCCAGGGCCGCGATGGCGTTGCGGCTGCGCAGGAAACTGCCATAGCGCGAGCTGTCCCGGTCGTTGTATTCGCGCCCGCCCGCCTTCAGTTCCGCGAAATACACGTCGCGGGCGAACACGCGCTGCTGCGGCTCCGGCAAGGCCAGGTAGAAAGCCAGAACCTCGGCGGGCGTGCCCTTGAAGCCGTAGCGCTCGCCCAGCCAGGCCGCCAGTTCGCCGTCGTATGCTTTTACCACCTTGCCGGCCTGGTCGGCCAACGGCACGCCCTTCTGCGCCACGTTCGCCGGGTCCAGGTAGGGCTTGACGAAGCGCAGGTAATCGAGACCGGCCGCGCCCACGCCCGCCTGCATGGCGATGCCGGCGCCCGGACGCTTGTCGCCCGCCACCACGGGACCGAGGCTGACGACGCTGCCCTTGTCCTGCATCAATATATTGCGCCCGGCGCTGATGTCGAGCGTACCGGGACCGGCCACGTTGAAGGAACTGTTCAGGATATCGCGCCCGGCCGACACCACCGATACGTCATACGCATGGTTGTGCACGACCAGGTTGTTGATATTGCGGAAGCTCAGGTCGCTGCCGGCGGTATTGCCGTCGTTGGCTTCCAGCTGCGCCGTGCCGCTGCCGACGATATCGCGGCCCGCCTTCATCCACACGGGCTGGGCGCCCTCGTACCAGGTGATGCCTGCACGCTTGGCATTGGAAAATTCAAGGATGCGGCCGCTGTTCACACCCACCAGGTCACCCGTGACGGCATAGATGCGAGCGACTTGCGTGCCGCTGTTGGCGGGACCGGCCGAGGAGTTGGGACCGAAGGCGAACAGCGGGAAGTTCCATTTCGTCGCCGGCGTCCCCGTGCTCGAGATATTCGCCGCCAGGGGATTTGTCACATTAGGCTGGATATCCCAGCCCGTGAAACCCGGCTTGAACGGCGTCGCCATGCTGTCGGCAGAGGCGCCGGACTGGCTGACGGAAAAACCGCCCGCATAAATGGAGTCGCTGGCCAGCCATTGCAGCTGGGCGTTGGGCGACGGCGCCAGCAGCAGTGGGTGGTCATATTCGCGGATGGTATTCGGATTGCCGATCGCCTTGCCATAATACAAACTGCCATTCGCGGCCGCGGCCCGCACGATGGACGGATAGACGACGGCAAGGTCGGTGGCCGTGTCGATCGCCGCAGTCAGCGGGATCATGTTGCCACCGGCGGAGTACAGATCGAGCGCCGTGTGCGGCGTCCACAGGCTGAACCAGCCGTAGCCATACCCCTGCTCGCCCGCCGCGCCGGTGAACGGCGTGGCATTGAACGGGGTCACGCGGCCCGGGTCGGCCACCTCCTGCAGCACCTGGTCGCCCAGGGTTGCCACGCTGAACGTGGCGTCGCCCGGTACCAGGGTCATGGCGCCCCGGGGCGTGGCGCGCGTGGCGCGGAAGGCGTCGTAGGCGCGCGATTCCAGCGGCACGTGATCGCCCCCCCAGGTGCCGTACTGCAGCGCCACGCTGCCCAGTTGCGTGGCCGACGCTTCCGCATGGCCACGCACATCGACCAGCGCGCCATTCAAATGGCGGCCACCGGAGCCGCCGCCGGGGTTGAGGGCGCCGCCCACGCGCAAGTCCAGGTCGCCGCCGCCCGTCTGCAGCAGGCTGCCGTCGGCCTGCATGCGGCCCGTGCCGCCCACGGCCAGCAGCAAGCCTTGCGAACGGGGATTGATGCTGCCGTTATACGTGCTGCCGGTCAGCGGCGCCAGCACGCCGGCGTCGCCCGCCACCTCGGCACGCACGTTACCGCCGCCCAGGGTACCGAAACCCGTAAAGCCCAGCACCGTGTCGGCCAGGGTGGGGCGGCCCGCGTAGCTGCCGAAATTGATCCACCACGCCACCGGCTGGGGTTGGCCACCCGTGGCCACGCCGCCGCTGCCCTGGCGCCACAGCCAGTTGCCTACTGCCACAGAATCGGCCATGCCATCCTTGCTGACCGGACGCTGGTTGGTTTCGCTGGCCGCGTCGACCAGCGAGCCGCTCAAGTCGCCCGCCACCTTCAGCAGCAGGTTGCCGCCCTGCTCCGGATACCAGGCGCGGTAGATGCTGTCGGCGCCGCCATCGACCAGGCGTTCATGGGCGCCGTCGGGGTTGCCCAGCACCTTGCCGTCCGCATTGCGCGCGCGCGGCAGGTTGTACGGGTCGCCGGCCGCCGTCGGCGCGGACGACATGCCGGCCGTGTACACGCCATACAGACTGTCCATGCGCAGGCTGCCGCCGCTGACGAGGTCCAGGTCGCCCGTGCCCGTGCGCAGCACGCTGTAGCGCAGGCTGCTCGCCTTGTAGTCGAACGTCGGGTTCGACGTGCCGCACCAGGTGGGGTTGTCCTCGCAAATGGTGGGCCAGCCCAGCGCCACGGGGTCGAGCAGATCGCCCGCCTTGGTCTTGGGATCGCCAAACTCTTCCGCGCCTTCCCTGGTCCATACATAGGCCACCTTCAGCAGGCATAGCGTCGGGTCGTTGGCGCAAAACACCTCGACAGTCTGACCGAACTGGCTGGTGAATTCCTCTGTGATGGGTTCGCCCGCCACGATGCCGGGAATGCCTTCCCGCTCGCCCAGCTCCTGCGCTTCCCTGGTCCAGTACTGCACGCCCTTCGGCGGCACCAGGATGCCGTACATGCCGTAATGGCTGTCGGCCAGGCGCAGGGTGCCGCGCGCGGGATGCGCCTGCACGCCGCGCGTGTCTGCCCCGTCCAGGTCGGCGCCGGCCACCAGGCGCATGCCCCACGCTTGCGAGCCTTCGGCCAGCATGGGCGCGATGGCCCACAGCTTGCCCTGGCTGCCCGCCACTTCCGGACGCAGCGCGATCGAATCCACATTGGGCAACAGCTTGACGTCGGTGCCGGACGGGATCAGCGAGCCCACGGCCAGCACCAGCTGGCCATTGAGCGCGAAGACCGAGCGCTCGCCGGCCACGCCTGGCAGGGGCACGCCCTTGGGCCAGGTCATGGCGCTCACTTTCACCGTTTGCTTGAGCACGCTGCCGGCGTCCAGACGCATGCCGGCTGTCAAGGTCTGCGCCGTGGCCAGCAGGGTGCCGGCCGCGTGGACGACATTGCCGGCGCCGTCGCGCACGGCGGCCGCCAGCACCGTGCCGGCCGGCACGGTGATCGCCTGGTCCAGGGTCACGGCCACGGGCAGGCGCGTGTCGGCCAGCAGATTGAAGCCCTTGACGGGCAAGTCGTAATTGAGCGCAATGCCTCCCGGGAACAAGGTGCCGTCGGCCAGGGTCACGCCCTTGCCCGGCACGATGACGTCGCTGCCGTTGATGTCGCGCCCCGGCAGCAGCTTCCAGCCGCTGTCATCCAGGGTGGCGGGCGGCGGCGCGAAGCCGTCGTTGATGCTGCCATAGATGCTCAAATCGCCGCCGGCGCGCAGCAGCAGGCTGCCCACCTCGCCCGAGCCGCGCACATTGCTTACTTGAAAGCGCGGATGCAGGCTCGCATAGCGCATGTTTGAGAGATCCAGGTCGCCCTGCACCACCAGGTCGCCATCTTGGGTCTTGCTGACGATATCGACGCCGGGACGCAAGTGCAGCGCATCGGCATACGCGGCCGTGGCCAGGCCCGCCAGCTTGCCGCTGCGCAAGTTCGTGTTGGCCAGCGCCGCGTCGATGAAGGCCGTGCTGTCCCCATGCTTGCTGTCGAGGTAAGCCTGGTTGATCACCTGATACGGGCGGCCGCTGGCCGACAGGTCCGTGGCGTAGGCCGCGTCGTCGTAGCGCTGCATGGCGTTGACGGCGATGGATTTCGCGCCACGAATGGTCAAGCCGCCGCCCGCACGGACGTCGATGTCGCCGAAGGTGGCCGCGTCAAGGTCCGTGCGCGCGCCGCCGCTGCCCAGGCGCGGCGCGCTCAGCTCCAGCGTGCCGCGCGCCGCGCCGTCGTGTTCGCCCTTGCCCTTGCCAACCACGGCCGCCGTGCCGTGGCGCACGTCGATCTGCGCACCGCCGGCCAGGCTCAATGTGCCCTCGCCCGCGTTCAGTTCCACCGTGGCGCGGTTCGGGCTGTCGATTATCTTGCCATAGCTGTCGACGCGCAAGACCGTGCCATGCGCATCGAGCACGGCGTTGCCGGCCAAGGTGACGCCATGCTGGCCGGCCAGGCGGATGCTGCCCACGCGCTCGCCGCTGGCGTCAATCACGCCAGCGACGGTGAGGCGGCCATTGTCGACGGCCACCTGCACCTCGCCCGCCTTCAGCTCGTTGCCGATGGTCAAGTCGCCCTGTTTCAGCTGGAAGCTGCGCGCGCCCGTCACCGCGCCTTCATTCAGGCGCTGGTTCAGCGACGCAAACTGGCTGTCCAGGGTGCCTCCGGCGCCCAGGGTCTGCGCGCGCACGTCCACGCCGCCCTGCTTGTACGGTACCACGGTGCCGCCCGCGTCGTAGCTGCCGCTGGCGCCGCCCAGTATCTTGCCTTGCAAATCGACCATGCCGGCCGCGCCATCGAGCGCCACGGCCTTCAGGCTGCCGGCGCGGTTGTGCTCGGCCGACAGGTCGATCACGCTGCCCGCCCCCTGGCGGATATCGCCGGCCCGGCTGTCCAGGGTCACGTCGCCGCCCCAGCTGTATTTATCCACGTCAAAGAAGGTGGTCTTGCGGCCCGCCATGTCGATGCGCGCGCCGTCGGCCACGGTGATGTCGTGCTGGGCGTTGACGGAAAGTTTGCCGCTCGGCAGCACCACGGCCGTCGCCACAGTCACGCTGTCGCCGTTCAAGGCCAGTTGGGCGCCCAGCGCGGCGCTATTTTTGACGGGCGCCGCTGGCGCCGCGCCGGCCGGCGCCGCCACCTTCAGCGCGCCGCCCGCCGTGTAGCTGTGCGCGGAACCGGCGTCGCCCGTCAGCAGCGGCGTGCCGATGTTCAGGTTGCCGCCGCTGTACCGGTAGCCCTTGCCCGTTTCATACGCGCCCTGCGCCTGGTAGACGGACAGGCTGCCCTTGTGGTTGGCCGTGACCTGTCCGCTGGCCTTCAGGTTGACCGTGCCAAAACCGAGCGCCAGGCGGTCGAACGAGGCGACGCCGGCCGGCTGCGTGAAGGGGCCGAAGCCGAAATCGATGCGTTCCGCTTCCAGGTTCAGGGTGCCGCTGCCCGTGCCGGCGCCGTGCGCAATCACATTGCCGGCCGGCGAAAGGGCGCCGCCCCAGACCAGATTGGCCGTGCGGATAGTGGCCACCGTGCCCGCATCGCCCTGGCCATACATGGCGGGTGTGGTCAGCACCAGACGCTCCAGCGTCGATTTCCCCGTGCTCTTGTCATAGGTGTCGAGCACCACGTCGCCATAGAAATTGACGCCGTCCGCAGCGCTCAGCACCAGCGCCTGCAGGGCCGGCGCGCCCGCGCTGGTGTCGCCGCGCAGCAGGCGCTCGAGCACGCCCTGGTTCATGGCCAGGCCGTTGGCGCGCGTGCCGTTGGCCTGGGCCGCCGCCAGCGCTTCGCTGCTGCCCATGTTGATGGCGCCCACGGCCAGGCCCAGGTTGCGCGTGCCGTAGCGGGCGGAGTCGTCCAGCGCGAAGCTGCCATTGGTCGACAGCAGCAAGGTGCCTTCCGAGTACAGGCTGGCCGTGCCGATGCGGATGCCGCCGCGCGCCGTGCCACTGACGGGCGCCACATTGAGCAAACCGTTCGACGCGGCCAGCATGTGCACATCCTCGCGGCCCTTCTTGTAGATGAAGCCGTCGTTGGCGTCATACGCGGCCTTGCCCTTGCCCAGGGTACTGATGCCGGCGCCGGCCGCGATATCGATCAAGCCGTCGCCCAGCAGATAACTGCCGGGGTCCTGGGCGACGAGGAACACCTCGGGCGCCGATAGCACGGCCCCCGCGCGCAGGTAGATGGAGCGCGCCGAATTGGCGCCGAAGCTTACGTAGTTGCCGGCCTGGCCATATTCCACCGACGGCGCATTGCCCACCAGGATACGGGCTGCGCCGATGCTGTTCAGGCTGGAAGCGCGCACGCTGACCAGTCCGGCGTCGCGGGTGGCCGGCGCGCCGTCGGCAAGGATTTCCATGTCGCCCTTGGCGCTATTGCTCGGCATCACGATCACGGTGCCGCCATAGCCGCCCTCGGCGGCGCCGAACTTGCCGGTGCCCTTGAACTGGAAGGTGTCCAGGCCGCCGTCCTGCATCATGCTCAGCTTGAGCGTTTTCGCATCGGACGGCAGCAGCGCGCGGGGAACGCCCCGCGTTTGCGCATCGGCCAGCGCGAAGGCGGCATAGCCGGTCTCGTTGTACTGGGAATACGTGCGCAAGACCTTGGCCGGCGTGAGTATCAGCTGGCTGGCCAGCGGCGCGCGGATGTCCGTGCCGGCGATCGACAGGGTGCCGGGCGCGGCCCAGGAACCGTTGCGCAGCTGCTGCGCCGGGGCCGCGCCGCTGCCCTGGCCCGCCAGGCCGTTCAGCTCCACGCGGAAGGCGCCCGGCAACAGGGCGTAGGTCGACGGCATCAGGGTATAGGTGCCGGCCGCCAGGCCAGGCACGCCGCTGCCTATCGTCACCTGCCGGCCCACGGCCGGATCGGACGCCGCCTTTTCGCCGCCCGCGGGCGCTTGCGGCGCCTGCGCGCCCGGCACGATGGCGTACACGGGGTTGGTGGCCAGTCCCGGCAGGACAAAGCCGCCGTTCGCGCCCACCTGCGCCAGCGGATGGTAGCGCGCATCGGTGGAGCCGCCGCGGCCCGCGATGAAGCCGGCGCCCGCCAGTTCGCCGCCGCCGGACAGGTCGAGCAGCGCGCCCGGTCGCACGTCCACGGCCACGCCGCCCAATTCCACGCCGTTGCGCAGGCCGCCCTGCGCATTGATGCCGCCCACGCCCATCAAGGTGACCGGCTTGCCGCTGACGTTCCAGGTCTGGCCATCGACGGTGCCGCCATACGGCATGACGAGGCCCGCGCCGCTGACGGAACTGATGCTGTTGGCCAGCAGATTCACGCTCAGGCTCTTGTCATTGTCATAGCGCGCCGCGCCGATTACCAGGCGCCCCAGCGGCGCGCGCACCACGCCGCCCTGCTCGATATGCGCCGCTTCCAGTTCCAGCGAGCCGAAGGCGGAATACGGCATGGCCGGCACGGCATCGGTCGCGCGGCCGATGGTCAGGCTGCGCGCAGGGTCGTAGCCGAACTTGCCATCGATGGCGCCATGGCCGGCACGCACGGCGGCGCCGGCGCCCGATTCCGGATACAGCTGGGCCGCAGTAAGGGTCATGTCGCCCGGCGTAGACAGCACCGTCGTCGCCTGATTGCCATCCCAGCCCAAGGGCGACAGCAGCAAACGCAGGTCGCCGCGGCTGCTCAGGCGCACGTCGTCAGCCAGAATGTTCACCATGCCGCGCACGTCGATCAGGTCGCCCGTTATGCTGATCTGGCCGGCGAGCGGCGACTCCCCCGCGCTGCCCGGCGTCGTATAGAAATCGCGGCCGGCCGGCTTGACGCTGGCCAGGCGCACATACGGCGCCGCGATGCCGATGCGCGCGCCGGGCTTGCTGCCGGTCGCCAGCAGCGGCGCGCCGTACAACTGCAGGCTTTGCCGCATCGTCAGCGACACGTCGCCATCGAAGGTGGCGCCGAGCAGCGCCAGGTTGCCGAAACCGCCCGCGGCCACCTGCTCCACGGAAAACCGGCCATGGCCATACTTCAGCGTCGCCGCCGCATCGCGTGCCGTCACAGCGGAGGCCAGGTCGCTGGCGCCCTGGCGCTGCATCAGCCGCAGCTCGCGCCCCTGCAGCACCTTGTCCGTGGCCAGTACTTTCAGGTATTCGGGCGTGCCCGTGGCCACGGACAGGCTGCCGCCCGCCGCGCCCGCGCCGCCGGCCCTGGCCAGCAACTGGCCATCGAGGTACAAGCCATTGTTCGACGCCAGCGCGATGCCGCCGCCCGCGCTGGCCACGTCGATGGCCGCGCCATTGACGTCGAGCACGGCATGCGCGCCGGACGCGTCGAGCACGGCGCCGTCGCGTACGACGACGAACAGGCTGGCCGCCGAGGTGCTGCCCTGCGCATGGTCGATCTCGCCGCCGACGACGATGCTGCCGCCGTCAGCCACCTTGCCGTAGCGCCGGCCTTGCGCGTCCGTGACCGTGACGGCGCGCGACGCCACGTCGAGCACGGCGTTCTCGCCGATCCAGATGGAGCGGCCATGGCCAGCCGCTTCCACCGCCTCGGACACGGGCTTGTCGACGTTCACGCCACCCAGGCTGATCTTGCCGCCCCAGGCGTTCAGGCGGCCTTCCACCGTCAGCTGGCCCACGCTGGACAGCTTGATGGACTGGCCCGCGTCAACGCTCACCACGGCATTCTTGCTCACCAGCAATTCGGCGCTGGCCATGTCGGCCGCGCCGGACTGCATATCGCCCACCTGCAGGGCCAGGCTGGCGCCCTTGCGCTGCGTCAAGGTGCCCTTCAGCGCATTTTCCGTGACCTGTTCCGGCATCCACACGGCCAAGCTTTCATTGTCCACCACGCGCAGCACGGGCATGCGCACGTCCACCTGCGCGCCGTCCGCTACCGTCACGCCTTGCTTGCCGACCAGGCTGTAGCTGGAAAACCCCTGGTCGAAGAAACCGCCGTCCAGCTGCAGGCTGCCCGCGCCGGATTTTTCAACGTTGCCGATCATGATCTTGTTTGCCTGCAATTCCAGCTTGCCGCCGCCCGCCACGCCATGGCCCCGCACTTGCGCGCCCTCGCCCAGCACCAGGTCAGCCTTCGGTCCGTAGCTGGCCAGGGTCACGTTGCCGCCCTTGCCGCCCTGCTGTTTCGCCTGCGGCAGGATGGCCGCGCCCGAGCTCACGTCGACCAGGCTGCCGCTGCCGATATGCACGTCGCCAAACGCCCGCAGGGACACGCTGCCGCCATTGATATAGGGCAAGCCGGCGGCGGCCAGCGGGTCGCGCAGCACGTTATTCAACAGGCCGCTGGTGTCGAGCGTGACGCCATCGGCCAGCACCAGCTTGCCCGGGGGCACGCCCGGATTGACGAAAGTGTCGACCATGCCCAGCGCGCCGATCTGGTTCAGCACGTTGCCGGCCGCGATACTGCCGCCATGGCTGCGCAGGCTGGCGTTCAGCGCCACGTCCTTGCCGAACAGGGTGATGTTGCCGCCATCGGCAACCTGCAGCGCGCTGTCGACCGTGATCGCGCCCTTGGCGGCGAGGCGCAGGGCGCCCAGTTGCTGCTGATTCAGCAAGGCGGTGTCGAGCAGCAGCTTGCCCTGGCGCTCCGCAGCCAACACGTCGGCCACCTCGAGGCCGGCGGCGATGCCGTCCTGCACGCGCGTCAGGCGCACCTCGTCCATGACGGCCGACAGCGCATGCTGCAGCACGCCCGTGCGCTTGTCGAACATGGGCTGATACTGGCCGACAATCAATTGCCCCCGCTGCGCGGCGGCCAGCTGCGACTGCTGGTAGCCGTCAAGCAGGGCCTGGGGCGCCTGCGTCTGGCGCTCGCCCTGGAAGACGTCGCCCGCGATACTTCCCTCCAGCACGGCCGAGCCGGTGGCGATGATCAACTTGCCCGCGTCGCGGCCCACCGTGTAGCCGTTTTCCAGCCGCTGTTGCGCGGCGATCAGGGGATTGGCGTAGAAGGCGCTGGCCTCCTTGCCCCAGCGCGCGTGTTCTTCCTCGTAACCCTTGTACACGCCCGCATACGCCAGGTCGGCGGGCGCGCTGCCCGCCTCGTGCAGCTTGCCGTCCGCGCCTTTCAGCCAGGTCTGGCGCAGCGCGCCCGTCTGCACGTCCAGGGTGCCGCCCGACAGGTTAATGCTGGAGCCGGCCTGCGTGACGACATCCTTGCCGCCGAAGGTGACCGTGCCGCCCTGCGCCATCCATTCGCTGACGGAGTGGCCCTGCGTGCCCATGTAACCGGCCACTTCCAGCAAGCCGCCCGCCGTGTACCAGCGGTCGCTGTCGTAGCCGTTCGTGCCTTTTGGTACGAACACGAGCTTGCGGCGGTCGACCCAGATATTGTTGCTGATCAAGGCCTTGCCGTCGCGGTTGACGGGCGCATCGCGCTGCTCGTTGCCCTGCACGTTGATCTCGACATTGTTCGCCGCCATCGCCACCTTCACGCCGACGGCGCCGGAAACGTCGAGCCGGGCCCCGTCGCGCAGCAGGCTGCGGCTGGCCGCGTTGACGGCGAGCTGGCCGCCCGTGGCCAGGGTCAAGGAATCGCCCATGAATTCCACCGTGCCGGCGCTGCCGATCTCGATGCGCGACTGGTCGCGGCGGTCGTTCACGGCAACGACGTTTTCCGTCGACGCCACGGCCGGGCCGCGCATGGCGTCGCGCTGGCTGTCGAGCGCCGTCGTCTTGCCGTCGTCCTCGACGAGGATGGCGGTGGTGGCGCCGCGCCCCAGCGTGACGGCCGCGTCGCTGCCCAGCGCGTTCAGGTGGAGCGTGCCGCGCGTGGCCGTGGTCGTCGTGGCCAGCAGCACGCCTTCCTGCCGCACGTCGCGCCCGGCCAGGGTGACGTCGCCTTCGCGCGCCTGGATCAGGCCCGTGTTGACGACCTTGCCCGCCGTGCTGCCGGCCGCGAACTGCGGCGTGACTTCGCTGCCGCGCGTGGTCGACAGCGGATTGCCATCCGTGCCCACGCCTTTCTTGATGGTGAAACTGTCGCCGGCGGCCAGCAGGGCCTGGCCTTTCGGCGTGGCGATCTCGCCCGCATGGTGCACCTCTTTACCCAGCAGCATCACGTAACCGCCGCCTTCCGTGCTGCCCTTGGGCGCATGGCTGGCCAGGCGCGCGCCGGCCTCTACCTGCACCTTGCCGCCCGCATCGGTGAACGTCGTGGCGCCGGCCGTGCCGGGGCTGTAGATGCCGTTCTTCTGGAATTGCGCATCGCCGATGCGGGCCGCGGCCGCCACCAGGCTGCGCGTGTCGACCTGGCTCGTGCCGGTAAACACGATACCATTGCGGTTGACCAGCAGCAGCGTGCCGTCGGCCTTGATCTGGCCCTGGATCTGGCTGGGGCGCGCTTGCGGATCGTTCACGCGGTTCAGCACGGCCCAATCCTTTTGCTGCTGGAAGGTCAGGGTCGTGTCCTTGCCGACGTTAAACGTTTCCCAATTCAGGATGGCCTTGTCCGCCGTCTGCTGCACCACCACGGCCGTCTTGCCGTTCGCCACCGTCTGCACGGGGGCCTGGGCATTGAGCCAGCCGGCCGTCAGGCTGTTGGTGTCGACCTGCAAGCCGCCTTTCACGAGACCATCGGGTGCGCCTGGTGCGCCGGCCGCCGCCTGGCGCGCCTGCGCCTGGGCCGATTGCTGCGCGGCGATGGTCCGCGCTGCCAGGTTCAGGTTGTTGAGCGAGCGTTGCAACTGCTGATTGGCCTGCTGTTGCGGGCCCTCGGGCCGGCTGCCCAAGGGCAGCGGCTGGCCATTTGGCAGGCGGCCCGAGCTGGCCGCCGTGTTTTGCGCCGCGCCCTTGGCCGCGAACCAGCCGCCGCTGAACGCCTGCTGCGCGCGCGCCGGCGTGGTGAAGGCGCCCGCCATCAGCATCGTGGTCAGCGCGTAAGCGAGCGGCGTGAGCCGCAAGCGGCTGCCCAGCTTGGAGGACCGCTGCGCGCCCGTGTCGTCGTTTTGGACTGGGCGCTGGGCAGTGTGAAACTTGGTCATGGCAATGGTTTCCTGGCTAGAGAGAAGGGAACGGAGCCTGGCGGTAGCGCAGGCGTCCATGCCTCCATGACGTAGCTGGGCGGCGGAAGGGATAATGTTTTTTGAAAAATATTTTTAAATAAGCCAGCCCAAGGGAAACACGGGATCAGCTGAGCAGCACGATGCCGCCTGGCAGATTGGTCATTTGCGCGCCGTACAGGTCGCGTATCATCGCCAGCGCGCCATCGGTTTGCGCGATGGAAAAGCGCATGCGCACGAGGCGGCGGCCCAGTTCGGCATTGCGCAGCAGCACCCGGCCGGGCCGGTAGCGGTTGATTTCATCGACGACCTCGGCCAGCGGCTTGCCGACGAACGACAGCGCCCCCGTGCGCCACGCGCTGGCTTCCTCCGCTGGCGCGGCCGTGGCCGCCTGCACGCCCCGCTCGTCATACACCAGTTGCTGACCCGCATCGAGGGTCAGGCGGTGCTGTTGCCACTGCACTTGCACGGCGCCCGCCAGGCAGGTGACGCACACGGTGTCATCCGTGTGGCGCACGTTGAAGCGGGCCGACTGCGCCAGCAGGCGCCCCGCTCCCGCCACCACCGACACGGGCTGGCGCGCGCCGCTGGCGAGGATTTCCGCCTCACCACCCAGCAGTTCGATGGCTTCCGGCGCCCGCACGTCGATGCGCGTCTGCGTATTCATCTGCACCGTCATCTGTTGCGACAGGGCCACCTGCCGCTGCTCGCCCGTGCCCGTGCGGTAGTCGGCGCTCCACTCCTGCAGCGATGGCCAGGCCCCCAGCGGCGGACGCAGGGCCAGCACGGCCACGCCGGCCGCCAGCGCGCCGCCGAGAAAAGCCCGGCGCCCGGGGCGCGCCGGGAAGGCCAGCACGTTCGCCTGCTGCGGCGCGGCGGCGCGCTCCAACGCGGGGGCCAGCGCCTGCCACACTTGCTGGAGTTCGCGCCAGGCGCGCGCATGCTCGGGGCTGCGCGCGCACCAGGCGCGCAAGGCGTCGGCGTCGGCCTGCGTGAAATCGTCGGAACGCAGCCGCGCCCACCAGGCGGCGGCTTGCCGGCCGATGTCGGCATCGCCGTCGGCGGCATTGGAAGGGTCGCGTGGATCGCGGTCAGGAGCAGTCATGGCATTCATCAATATTTACGGCGGCCCGACACATCGCTGCGCTGGGCGGCCTCGGCGTCGGCCATGCACGTTTTACAGTGTTGCATGGCGGCCTGCAATTCTTTCTTCACCATCGCCACGGAAATGCCGAAGCGCTCGGCGATGTCCGCGTTGAGCATGCCGTCGATGCGCGCCGCCGTCAGGATGGCGCGGCGGCGCGGCGACAGGCCCGCCAGGGCCGCGTCGAGCGCCTGCACGTCGAGCCGCGCCGCGACGATGCGCGCGGGGTCACTGATGTCGTCGCCAGCCTCGTCGGCCAGGTGCATCAGCTCTTCGCGTTCGCGCTCGGTGACGATGACGCGGTCGCGGCGGTAGGCATCGGTGGCGATATTGGCCGCCATGCGCAGCAGGTAGGCGTCGGGATTGTGGACGGGCGCGGCAGCCGGGCCTGGCGCCACCATCGCTTCCAGGCGCAGCCAGGTTTCCTGCAGCGCATCGGCCGCGTGATGCTTGCAGCCGACCACCCGTTCCAGGCGCCAGCGCAGCACGGCGTAGCGCGAGCTGAGGTGGCGTTTCAGCCTGGTGCGCAGGTCGGGCATGCTCATGGCGCGGCCCCGGCCGGCGCGCTGGCGCAATCGACTTCGCTGCCCGGGCCTTGCGGCAGCAGCAGGATGGAGACGGGTTGCGGCATCGACGGCAGCGGCGCCGCGCCCACGCGCATGCCCAGCACCAGGCGCGCAATCGCCGTGTCGCGCGCGCGCAAGCCCGTGCTGTCGAGCAGGTGCACGCGGTCCACCACGCCGGCGCGGTCCAGGTACAGCTGCAGCGCCAGGCGGTAGCCGCCGGGACGCGTCTGCGCCGCGCGGCACAGCAAGCCCAGCAGCACGTGCTGCAGCCGGCTGACATAGGCCGCATGGTCGCCGCCGCCCTGCGTGGCGCCCGGGATGTCGGCGGCGGCCACGACGGCGGCCGGCGGCAGCTCCGACGCGGTGGCAGCGCCTGCGCCGGCCGGGGCGTACACGATGACGGCTTGCGCGCCGGACAGGCGCGATTGCAGCCCAGTGCCCGCCAGCAAGACTTGCAGGGCCGCGCCAGCCGCATGGGCGCCGCGCACGGCGGCCGACTGGCGCTGCGCGTAGCGCTGGTCCATCAGCACGGCGATGCCGGTGCGGCGGCTGTACAGGTCCAGCGCGTCGCCCAGGTGTTGCGCGGCGATATCGAACTGCAGCACGGGAGCGTCGGCCGGCTGCGCCCGCACCGGGCCCACCGCGGCCAGGAAACCCAGCAGTACCAGGTATCCCGCCAGCGCAAGCACATGGACGGATGCCGGGCTGCCTGTCATATCGCTATCGAGTCGCTATCGTGTGAGGGTGGAAGCGCGTGAAAACAAGGCATTGCCAAGTAACAATTCTTGCATCAACTGCAATAGCCTACACACAAAAAATGACGGCTTCGTGACATGCTTGCGGTCAATAAATTTCGCCATGCGAGACGTCTGCCGCGGCAACGATTTCGGCTACACTGGCTGTCACATTCCCATTCAGACGCCTGATGATCGAAAAGAATCTGCCCGAGCTGGTCATGCTGAAGCGCCTCATCGACGAGGGCGGCAGCCACCTGGAAGTGGCTGCGCCCTGCAGCATCGCCATGGATGGGCGCGAGTTTCCCGTGTACACGATTGCGCTGGGCAATCCGGCCCCCGACGTGCCCGTGCTGGGCTTTTTCGGCGGCATCCACGGCCTCGAACGCATCGGCACGCAAGTGCTGCTGTCCTTCCTGGAAAGCCTGGTCGCGCGCCTGCGCTGGGACGCCACCCTGCACCAGCAGCTGGAACGCATGCGCCTCGTGTTCATGCCGCTGGTTAATCCGGGCGGCATGTGGCAAGCCACGCGCTGCAATCCGCGCGGCGTGGACCTGATGCGCAATGCGCCGTTGAGCGCGCGCGAAAAAGTGCCGTTCATGCTCGGTGGACAGCGCTACAGTGCCCGCCTGCCCTGGTACCGCGGCGCGCCAGACGCGGCGATGGAGGCGGAAAGCGCCGCCGTGTGCGAGCTCGTCGAGCGCGAATTGCTGTCGCGCCAGTTCAGCATCGCCCTTGATTGCCATTCCGGTTTCGGCTTGCGCGACCGCATCTGGTTCCCCCATGCGCATACCAAGGTGCCGATCGAACACCTGGCCGAGATCGGCGCGCTGGAAGAGCTGTTCAGCCAGAGCTACCCCAACCACAACTATGTGTTCGAGCCGCAAAGCCGGCAATACCGCACGCATGGCGACCTGTGGGATTATCTGTACCTGAACGGCACCAGCTACAGCGGGCGCGTGTTCCTGCCGCTGACCCTGGAAATGGGCTCGTGGCGCTGGGTCAAGAAAAACCCGCGCCAGCTGTTCAACCGGGTCAGCCTCTTCAACCCCACCGCCGCGCACCGCCTGCAGCGCGTGCTGCGCCGGCATCTGGTGTGGTTCGATTTCCTCATGCGCGCCGCCAGCAGCCACGGCCGCTGGATGCCGGAAGGCTTGCAGCGCAAGGCGCAGCGCCGGCGCGCGCTGGCGCAATGGTACGAATCATGAGCGGGTCGTCCACCTGGGTCCTGCTGCGCGGCCTGATGCGCGAACAGCGCCACTGGGGCAGCTTCCCCGCCACCCTGGCGCGCGCCCTGCCCGGCGCCGGCATCGTCACGCCGGACTTGCCCGGCAATGGCACGCGCCACGGCGAAGACAGCGCCACCCGCGTGGCCGCCATGGTGGAAAGCTGCCGCGCAGACTTGCTGGCGCGCGCCATCGCCCCGCCCTATCACCTGCTGGCCCTGTCGCTGGGCGGCATGGTGGCCGTGGAATGGGCTCACCGCTACCCGCAGGAAATCGCCCGCTGCGTGCTCATCAACACCAGCATGCGCCCGTACAGCCCGTTTTACCGGCGCCTGCGCTGGCAAAACTATGGCGCCCTGCTGCGCCAGCTGCTGCTGGGCGACCCAGCCAGCCAGGAAGCATTGATATTGCGCCTGACGAGCCGCCGGCATGCGGGCGGCCACCCCGCGCTGCTGGCCGACTGGTTGAGCTACCAGCAGGAATACCCGGTCAGCCGGCGCAACGCGCTGCGCCAGCTGCTGTCGGCCGCCCGCTACCGCGCGCCCGGCGTCCGCCCGGGCATGCCCGTGCTGGTGATGGCCGGCGCGCAAGACCGGCTGGTCGACCACCGCTGCTCGCAGCGCCTGGCGCGCGCCTGGCAGGCCGATTGCCTGATCCACCGCGACGCCGGCCACGACTTGCCGCTCGACGAGGGGGCATGGGTGGCGCAATCGGTGGCGAGGTGGCTGGGGGCGGAAGCGACAGGCCATGACAGCACACACACAGCGCAATCATCATGCAGATAAGCGAGCAAACAGAGCAACTGGCGGAACTGGTGCAAACCGGCGTGCACGAGCACATGTGCCGGCCGCCGCCAGGCTCAACGCGCTGCGACCCGGCTTCATGCGCCGCACATTTCGTCTCTGCGTTTTACAGCCGCAGGCTCACGATCATCGCCAGCAGCAGCGCGCTGGCGGCGGCCAGCAGCGCACTGCTGAAACTGTGCGACTGCGCCTGCAGGCTGCCTGCCAGCACGGGGCCGATGATCCGCCCCACGCTGTAGACCACCGTCATGATGGCCATCATGTTGGCGCCTGCCTTGACTGCCGCCCGCTGCGCGGATAGCCGGCAGCCGACGGTGCCAGATTCAGCCGCAGCGCCTGGCGCGTGCCGAGGCGCTCGTGCAGCCGGTGCCACAGGAAACACGAAGGCGCCGCGCCCAGGCCGAACATGGCACACACGTGGGCGGAATCGAGATCGGGCAAGGCCGTCCTGGCCAGCACGGGCAGATACGTGGCCGTGACGATGTAGCCGAGTCCCGCCAAACCGTAGATCAGCACCAGCGGCCAGGGCGCCACGGGCGCCAGCGCGGATGCGGCGGGTATCGCCGTTTCATCCGGGCTGGCCAGGCCACCGGCTGCAATGGACGGTGCGGCCGCCAGCCCCAGCAGCACGGTGACGCCGGCCAGCAGCAGCCACATGCCGGCGCTGCACCAGCAGCCACAGCGAGGCTGCCACCATGGCCAGGGCGCTGAAGACGCCCGCCACGCCCCGCACCGTCACGAAAAGCCAGACCGGCATCGGCAAGGCCAGCACGCCCAGGCACAGCCGGTGCGCGCCGTGCGCCCGCGCGCGCATGGCCAGGATGGCGCCCAGCAGATAGCCCGCATAGTTGGCCGAGGCGGCCAGGCTGCCGTAGCGCAAGGTCAACGCGCCCTCCCCGCGTATGTGCGGGTAGATGGCCGTGAAGGCGAAGCGGCCGAAACCCATGCCGATGGCGAGGATGGCCGCCGCCGCGAAGGCCGCGCGCAGCCAGGCCGGCGCGCTCACGGCGCCGCCTCGCCTAGCAGCGCCAGCAAGTGTTGAAAGGCGGGCACGTCGAATCCGGCGCGCCACACCAGCACCGTGTCCACCTGCCCGGCGGAAATAGTCGCCAGCGTGGCCGGCGCGTCCGACAGCGCCAGCACGCTGGTCGGCAGCACGGTCACGCAGGCGCCGGCCGCCACGCAGGCGATCATGAAGTGATACGAACTCAGCTCCTGCACCCGCCACTGCGTGCTGCCGGCCACCCCCAGCAAGTCCTCGGCGATGCCGCGATAGGTGCAGCCCTGCGGGAAGGCCGCCAGCGAGCGCGTGCGCACGTCCACGGCGCGGCGCGCCTGCGCTTCGCTGGCCGGCAGCAGCAGGCACAGTTCCTCGCGCCACACGGCCGTCGATGCCAGGCCCAAGTCCGCCAGGGCGGCGGCGCCGCCAAAGGCCGGCGGCAAAGCGACGAAAGCGCAGTCGAGCAAGCCCGTGCGCACTTGCTCGATCAGGGGGCGCGACGGCCCCGTGCTCAGCGCCAGCCGCGTCGCCGGATGGCGGGCGTGATACGCGGCCAGCAGCGCCGGCAGGCGGCTGGCGGCCGCGCTTTCCATGCTGCCGACACGCAAGGCGCCGCCCTCGCGCCCGCCCGTGACGACGTGCCTGGCCTCTTCCGCCAGCGCCAGCAAACGCTGCGCATACGCGAGAAAGCGCTCGCCCGCCGCCGTCAGGGCCATGCGCTTGTTCGTGCGCACGAACAGTGCGGCGCCGATATCGGCTTCCAGCTGCTGGATGCGCGTGGTGACGCTGGACGGCGCACGAGCCAGCCTGGCCGCAGCCTGGGTGACGCTCAGCTCACTGGCCACGGTGCAAAAGATCGTCAGGGAGTCGAGGTCCATTACATTCTCTTTTTTGAAATAATTGCTATACTATATTCTCAAAATTCGAACATTGCGCGACATCCTCAACTTCATGAAGGAAACATCATGACGTCAATCCTGCGCTTCCTCGACCGTCTCGGTTTGCAATGGCCCATCATCCAGGCGCCGATGGCGGGCGTCTCCACGCCGCGCATGGCCGCCGCCGTCTCGCAGGCGGGCGGCCTCGGTTCGCTGGCGATTGGCGCCGGCACGGTGGCGCAGGCGCGCCAGGCGATCGACGACACGCGCGCGCTGACGGACAAGCCCTTCAATGTGAATGTGTTCTGCCATGCGCCGGCCGTCAGGGATGCGCGGCGCGAAGCGGCTTGGCTGGCCCATCTGGCGCCCCTGTTTGCCGAGCTGGGCGCGGCCGTGCCGGTGGCGCTCGACGAGATCTATCCAACGTTTCTCGGCGATGAGGCGGCGTTCGAGCTGTTGCTGGAACTGCGTCCCGCCGTCGTCAGCTTCCATTTCGGCTTGCCGACGCAGCAGCAGATCGCCGCCCTGCGCCAGGCCGGCATCTACACGCTGGCCACGGCCACCAGCGTGCGCGAAGCAATCCTGATCGAACAGGCGGGGGTCGACGCCATCGTGGCGCAGGGCGTGGAAGCGGGCGGCCATCGCGGCGTCTTCGATCCGCAGGCGCCGGACGAACGCCACAGCACCAGCGTGCTGCTGCGCCTGCTGGCGGGCCGCACCGCCCTGCCCCTGATCGCCGCCGGCGGCATCATGGATGGACCAGGCATCCGCGCCGCGCTGGACCTGGGCGCCGTGGCCGCCCAGCTGGGCACGGCGTTCGTGCTGTGTCCGGAATCGGCGGCCAATGCGGGCTACCGCGCCAAGCTGCAAAGCGAACGGGCGGCCAGCACGCGCCTGACCGGCGCGCTCTCGGGCCGCCTGGCGCGCGGCATCGTCAACCGCTACATCGAATACGCCGAAGCGCCGGGCGGCCCGCCGCCGGCCGACTATCCCGTCGCCTACGACGCCGCCAAACGATTGAACGCGCTGGCCAGCCAGCACGGCAACAGCGAATTTGCCGCGCACTGGGCCGGCCAGGGGGCGCCGCTGGCGCGGGAAATGAAAGCGGCGCAATTGGTCGCCGCCTTGGCGCGGGAAATGGCGGCCTGACTTTCCGGGGCCATCCGCCTCACGCCGGCTGCTGCTGCGTGGTGCAATGGATGCCGCCGCCACCGGCCGCGATGGCGTCGATGTTCAGTTGCACGATGTCGCGCCCGGGGAACTGTTCGCGCAGGATGGCCTTGGTGTTGCGGTCGGCTGCCGTATCACCAAATTCCGGACACAGCACGGCGCCGTTGCAGACATAAAAATTGATGTAGCCGGCGGCGAAATCCTTGTTTTCGTAGCGCGGGCGAACATATCCCGGGCCGGGCAGGACCACCACCTGCAGCGGATGGCCGCGCGCATCCGTGGCCTTGCGCAGGATCTCGAGGTGGCGCCGGGTGACGGCCCGTTCGGGCGACGCCGGGTCGCTGTCGAAGCCGGCCACGACGACGCCGGGGGCGCAGAAGCGCGCATAGAAGTCCGTATGGCCGTCGGTGATGTCCTGGCCGGCGATGCCGGGCAGCCAGATGACTTTCTCGATGCCCAGCAGCCGGCGCAGTTCCCGTTCGCATTGCGCCTTGCCGACGCCGGGATTGCGGTTATCGTTGAGCACGCAGCTTTCCGTGATGATGGCCGTGCCCTGGCCATCGACCTCGATGCCGCCCCCTTCCAGCACCAGGCTGCTTTCCAGCACGGCCACGCCGGCGCGCCCGGCGACAAAAGGGGCTACCCGCGCATCGTCGTCGCACTCCTGCTTTTCGCCCCAGCCATTGAAATTGAAATGCACGCCGGCCAGCGCCCCGCCCGCCTTCTTGACGAAGACGGGGCCCGTGTCGCGCATCCACAGGTCGTCGATGGGCTGCACCAGCAGCTTGACCTTGTTGCCGCACAGGCGAGCCGCCACGTCGTAGTCCTCTTCGTTGACGAGCATGTGCACGGGTTCGACGCTGGCGATCGCTTGCGCGATGCGCGCCAGGTTCGCCTGCGCGCCCGCCTTCAGGCGCCGGCCCCACACATCGTCATTCGCGCCGAAAGCCATCCACGTGGCCTTGTGGGCTTCGGCTTCGTCAGGCATGCGCCAGCCCTCGCCCGCCGCCAGCACGGGCAAGGCCGGCAAAGCGGCGGCGCCGGCCGCCAGGCCCAGGGCGCTGGCCAGAAAATGTCGTCGTTGCATGCTGTTCTCCTTATGCCGCTTCCTGCTGCGTGGTGCAATGGATGCCGCCGCCACCGGCCGCGATGGGGTCGATATTGATCTGGATCACGGCGCGCCCCGGATACAGCTGCGCATACTGCGCCCTGGCGCTGGCGTCCGCTTGCGCATCGCCGAATTCCGGCAGGAAAATGGCGCCGCTGGTGGCATAGTAATTGATGTAGCCGGCGGCGAAGGTGTTCGGGTTGTTTCCAGCCCGAATTTTCTCGGGGCCGTCGATGACGACGATCTGCAGCGGCTGGCCATCCGCATCGGTGGCGCCGCGCAGGATGTCCAGGTGGCGCCGGGTCAGCGCGTAATCGTACGATGCCGGGTCCATCTCGCGGTGCGCCGCCACCACGCCGGGGCGCACGAAGCGGGCGTAGAAGTCCGTATGGGCATCCGTGATGTCCTTGTTCTTGATGCCCGGCAACCAGATGACCTTGCGGACGCCCAGCAGGCGTTGCAATTCCGCTTCGCAGTCGGCCTTGCTCCAGCCCGGGTTGCGGTTGCTGTTGAGCACGCAACTTTCCGTGATGATGGCCGTGCCCTTGCCATCGACTTCCAGGGCGCCCCCTTCCAGCACCAGGCGCGTGGCCAGCAACGGCACCTTGGCCTGGGCGGCGACCACGTCGGCCACCTGGCCATCCTTGCCGGACTGCTGCTTGTTGCCCCAGCCATTGAAATTGAACTTCACGCCGGCCCGCTCGCCGTTCGGCTTGCGCACGAAGACGGGGCCCGTGTCGCGCATCCAGACATCGTCCATCTCGGCGGGAATCAGGTTCACGCGCGCGTCGAGCAATTGCCGCGCGCCGGCCAGTTCCGCCGGCCGCACCAGCATGTTGACGGGTTCGTAGGCGGCTATCGCATTGGCGATGCGCGCCAGCGCCAGTTGCACCTGCGGCACTTGCGCCCGCGTCCACACGGCGTCCGAGGCGCCATACGCCATCCACGTGGCCTTGTGGGCTTCGGCCTCGTCGGGCATGCGCCAGCCGTCGGCCTGTTGAACGCCGCCGCTATTAATCGGAGGCAATGGCGCGACGGAGCCAGTTTCCGCCGCACCACCACCGCAAGCGGCCAGCAAGCCGCCCATGGCCAGCGCGCTGCCGCCCAGCATGCAATGGCGCAAGAAATATCGACGTGTGTTCATATCCATCCTTGATTGGTTAGTCAGTGTGCCGCGCAGCCGATGCGCTGGCATGCACGGCATTGTGGCGCGGTCAAGATATGAAAACAAATGATATGATTTACCCAAATTCATTAAGTTTGCTCATATGTCAGAACATCGCATTCCTTCGCTGAAACTGTTGATGGGCTTTGAGGCGGCCGCCCGCCACGGCAATTTCTCGCGCGCGGCCGACGAGCTGCACGTGACGCAGTCGGCCATCAGCCACCAGGTGCAATTGCTGGAAGAACAAGTCAAGCAGCCGCTGTTCCGCCGCGCCGGGCGGGGCGTGGAGCTGACGGTGGCGGGCGAAGTGCTGCTGCGCAGCGTGCAGCGCTCGATGACCGTGCTGCGCAGCGGCCTGGGGCGCATCGCCACCTATCTCGATCCGGGATTGGTTGTACTGGTGTGTCCGGCGCCCGTGCTGCACGGCTGGCTGCAGCCCCGGCTGCGGGAACTGGAAACACTGCTGCCGGAATTGTGCTTGCTGCTGTCGGTGGATGAGAGCGCCCGCTTCGTCGACGAGATCGACGTCGACATCGCCATCGGCAACCGCCCCCTGCTGCAGCCGGACTTGCAGGAAATCCCCCTGCTGCACGATGAATGGGTGATGGTGGCCAACAGCGAGCTGGCGGCGCGGCTGGCCGGCGTGCCGCAGGAGGCGCATCACCTGCACGCGGATCTGGTGTGCCTGGAAGAAAGCCTGACGGGCGACGCGACGGCGCCATTGTTCCTGGGGCCGCTGGCGCGCTTTCGCAAGCGCGCCATCTACGACGATGCGCGCCTGTTGCTGGACGCTACGCTCGACGGGCGCGGCATCGCCTGCCTGCCACGCCTGCTGGTCGATGCCAGCCTGGCGCGCGGCCAGTTGCACGTCTTGCCCGCTTATCCCAGGGTGCCGGGCGCCACCTGGTGGTTGTCGGGCGTGGCGCAGCCCCCCCGTTCGCCCATCGTCGGGCACGTGTTCGACTGGCTGCGCGCGCAGGGAGCGGCGCCCTCGCCTTGAGCGGCGTCAAGCCAAGCGCGTGGCGACAAACACGGCTTGCGGTTCTGCCACAGCCGCAAACCCGGCCACGGCGGATACTCGTCCGCCGGCAGCACATCGGGCAATGTGGACTGCTCAACGCGCCATGCAATTGCAGCTGGACTCTGTCCATCCAGAGCTAGTGCTGTTTCTCCGGCGAGCGCAGGCGCAACTCATACACGATCTGCACGGCTTTCTCGCAGGCCACCAGGGCCATCGCCGCCAGCCAGGCTAGCGCATCGGCGCCTTGAGCACGAACCTGAGTTCCGGCGTCAAGTCGCTTGCCGCTTCCAGGACCAGGCCGGTTTCGTCATTGGCCAATGGCGCTGCGGGTCTGATCGTCATTTCGCAGCCGGACTGCCCATCGGAGGCCTGTACCGTGCCAGGCAGCAGCACATCAGGCGTCCTGGCACTGCGTATCGTCCAGCTTTTCTGGCAGATCAGGCGCGGCAAGTCGAAAGCCACCTGGAACGATTGATCCACCTGCACCAGGCGCGTGGCATTGGGCGTGGAGTTGACCAGTTGGACGACCGTCTCGTGTATGGTCTTCAAATCGGCTTCCACCGTAGAAATTTCCTGCGAGTTGATGATATAGGTATCAAACTGGCTGAACGAAATGCTCTTAGAGAAAGTCGCGTTCCCAGCCGTATTCGCGGAGGCCGATAGCACGCCGATCCCCGCACCGGCATTGCCAGACAGCGTAGTCTGGCCCTGGAACGACGATGCGCCCGCGCTGGAAATCCACACGGCGGGAAACATCCTGCCCGACGACACCTTGGTGCTGTCGGGCGCGGCGGGGTCCGCGCCGCGGATTTCCCGCGAAAGCGAGTACAGCACGCTGATGCGCTGGCGGCGAGTCAGATTGCCGCCGATATCGGGCGCCAGCGCCAGCGCAATCGGGGAAAAGACGGAGGCCTTAACCGCCAGCATGGATTTTTTTGTCTCCAGCGCATTCTTTGCGGCGATGGCGCCGTCATTGCCGGAAATGCCGCCGGCAACGCTGATGGACGAATTGAGAAAGCCCGAGCAATCCATCGCATAGGCAAAATTATTCGTCTGCGTATCCATATTGCGCAGCGGGTCGTAGCCCGTATAGGTTTCCGCACCGGTCAATGTCACCTGCCGGGCACTCGATTTCGTATCGACGAAGATGGCCGTATTCAGTACACGCAACACGCTCTGGCCCGAATACTTGTCGACTTCCGCCACCAGGTCGCTGGCCAGTATGCTCTTCAGCTCGCCAGGAATGTAGGCCTTGTCCTTCTTGTCCAGCTTTTTCGTCAACTCCTTGGGCAAGACACAGCCGCCATTCTTGAAAAAGCTATTCAGCTCGTTGCCCAGGTCAACGGCATTCTTTTCCTTCTGTATATTGGCCGTCAGGCTCTTGACGGAGACGACAGCAAAGGCGGTGGAGCATTCGAGCGACAAGATCAGCGCTGCGGCAACAAGACGTGTACGTTTCATGGCCATCCCCGTTTTTGGAATTGAAGAGTTTGCATCTTCCTGCCGCCATACCAGAAAGACAATCTCCAAATGCCACGCGCGGGTGATTTATTTCACTGGTTGCATTTCCACAACAATTGTTCAAGGCTGCCGACGACAAGCCGGACGATCAGGGCAGCCGATGCCGAAAGGTCGGTTCAATGTTGCGCGCATGCAGCCAGCGCACGATGTCTTCCAAGGTGGCGTCCTGCAGCAGCAAGCCGGGCGCGGTGGCGGACGAGGCCGCAGGCGGGGCGGCCATGGGGACAGGCGCGGGTGCGGCATCCGCCAGCCCCGCATGTCCCTGCAATTTCGCCAGCGCCTGCGCGAACTGAGCCGGGTTGATGCTGCGCAAGCCCTCCAGAAAGCCCAGCTGGGCGGCGGGCGGCGGCGGCATGTCCAGGCCCGGTTCGTCGACGAAGGCGGCGCCCATGCTGGGATGGATGAAGGCGGCCCACTTGCCCGACGGCTGCAGGCACGGCGGCAGCGCCACCTGTTCCACGTCGGCCGGCGGCGCGGCGGCGAGGATGTCGGTCGAGGCAGGCAAAAAGGTGGCGCGCAGCAGCTGCACGAACTGGCGCGCCTGGGCGGCGGGCACGGGCGTGGCCAGCGATAGCCACAGCTGGAACGCCGTGCCGGAAATGCTGACGGCGGGCGCCGGCAAGTCCAGTTCGTGCTGCACGGCATTGGCGATCGTGCACAGCGCGCTCCAGTGCGCCTCGCCGCCGCCTTTGCCGCCAAACTCCAGCACCAGCGCGCGCGTCAGGCCGCCCTCGCTCACGAGCGGCACCGCCACCGTGTGCTCGCCCGACAAGTGGCGCGCCAGCACGCCCGGCGACAGCGGTTGCGCGCCGCCCTCCCCATCGACATATTGCTGCTGTTCATCGAACAAATATAAACGGGTGAGTTCGGAAATCAGTTTATGCATGGGCGGCCTCGTAATGACGTTGAGCAACACTTGCCAACGTGCCCAGATTATAGCCGCCCCGGCCTTGGCGCACCCGTCCATCCGGCGCCCAACACCCGCCCGCTGGCCACGGCGAACAGTTGCTGAGCACGGTGGCGCCCCGCTTCGGCGAGATCGAGGCGGAGCTGGCCCTGCTCAGCGCCCGACGCGACAAGCCGGCCATCGCCCGCGTTTACCTTGCTGCTCGACACCGTGCGCCATCCCCGGGTTTGAGCCAGCGCAATCCATCACCGTGCGGTGACAGTCGCCATGCGAACACGCATTTACCATGCGGCGTCGCAGGACTATAGTGGCGGCTTCACCACCTGTTCAAGGATCGCCATGAAACTCTTTTACTCGCCGGGCGCCTGCTCGCAGGCACCGCACATCGTCCTGTACGAAACGGGCATGCCGTTCACGCTGGTCAAGGTCGACCTTGGCCAGCACCGCACGCAGGAAGGCCGCAATTACTACGAGCTCAACCCGAAAGGCCAGGTGCCGCTGCTGGCGCTCGACGATGGCACGACCTTGAGCGAAGGCCCCGTCATCGCCCAGTACGTCGCCGAACAGGCGGGCCGGCAGGACCTGCTGCCGCCGGTGAGCACCTTTGCGCGCTACAAGGTGCTGGAATGGCAGAACTACATCACGTCCGAGCTGCACAAATCGTTCAGTCCGCTGTTCGACTCCCGCATCGACGCCGCCACCAAGTCCTTGTTCATCGAGCAACTGGGCAAGAAATACAAGTGGATCGACAGCCGCCTGGAAGGCCAGGCCTACCTGACGGGCGACACGTTCACGGTGGCCGACGCCTATCTGTTCGTCATCACGGGCTGGGCGCCGGGCCTGGGCGTGGACTTGTCCGCGCTGGCGCATGTGCAAGCCTTCCTCGCAAGAGTGGGCCGGCGCGACAGCGTCAAGGCGGCACTGGCGGCGGAAGGACTGGCCGAGGCCGCCTGAGCGGCGCCGTCCGGCGCACCCATCGCGCACGTCCGGGCTGGCGACGACGATCCCTTGGACGATCCCTTGATCGGGCGCGATGCGCGCGGCGATCATGTCCCTGGCACCTGGTCGCCGAAGCGCACGCCCGCGTCGAAACGTTCGGCAACGATATCGACCAGCACATAATTGACGTCGATTTCCACCGTGATGGCGGGATGATCGCGCAGCAACTTCGCCAGTTTCGGCCAGAGCACGGTGTCGGCCGGATGGTCGAAGGCCGTGATGCGATCTGGGGCGCCGGCCTGGCGATGGCGGCCTGGGGCGCGCTGAATGCGGCCATCCCCGTGGCCTGGTTCACCTGGCTGAGCCGGGAGATGCGCGCTGCGCCGGAAAGCGCAGGCGATCTGATCGTCGCGGCCATCCAGCTCGCCATCATGCCGGGCGCCACGCTCGGCGGCTTGTTGCTCGACCGTTACGCCATCACGGCAACCTTCCCGGCCGGCGCGGCGCCGCTGGCGCTGGGCGCGCTGCCCATAGGCAAGGGCGAACGCTTGCGCGCCCCCTCGCCGTGACGGACGCAACAACAGCGGGCTGGCCCCCGCCCCCGCGCCGTGCGAAAATGCCCGCCTTCGCCATTGCCGGATTCTGCCCATGCCGCACGCTGCCATCGATACCCTTTCCGCGCGCGACGCCCGCCGCATCGCCCGCCATGCCCAGGCGGCAGACGCCGCCCGCTTCCTGCATCCGGCCCAGCAAGCATTGCTGCACCAGCGCGGCTGGCTGACGATGCTGGCGCCGCGCGGCGCGGGCGGCGCGGAACTGCCCTTGCCGCAAGTGGTGCGCCTGGAAGAAGCCGTGGCCGCCGCCGACGGCAGCATGGGCTGGGTGCTGACCCTGTGCGCGGGCGCGGGCTGGTTCGCGGGCTTTCTGGCGCCGGAACTGGCGCGCGCCATCATCGGCACGCCCCGCGTCTGTCTGGGCGGCAGCGGCGCGGCCACCGGTCATGCGGAGGAAGAAGGCGACGGCTACCGCATCACGGGCGGCTGGGACTACGCCAGCGGCGCGCCGATGGCCACGCACTTCACCCTGAACGCGCGGCTGCGGCGCGATGGCCAGCCCCTGCTCGATGCGAACGGCCAGCCCCGCATCCGCGCCTTCCTCGTGCCCGCCGCGCTGGTGCAGCTGGTGCCGTCGTGGAACAGCATCGGCATGCGCGCCAGCGCCTCGCACAGCTACCGCATCGACGGCGCATGGCTTGCCAAGGAATATGGTTTCACCATTGATCCCTCCGCCGCGACGGCCGATGGCCCGCTGTACCGCTACCCGTTTTATTCGCTCGCCTACGCGACCCTGGCCGCCAACGTGGCCGGCATGGCCAGCCACTTCATGCAACTGGCCGAGGAATGCATGCGCCACCGCCGCCATGCGCGCGCCGGCTTGCCGTTGCTGGAGGTGCCGGCAGTGGCCGCCATGCTGCAAGGCAGGAAAGACGCGTTTGCCGGCGCCCGCGCCCGTTTCTACGCCGTGCTGGACGACAGCTGGGCGCAGGTGGACGGCGGCGCGGTGCTCGACGCGGAAGGCATGCAAGCCGTGCAGGACAGTTCGCTGGCCCTGGTGGCCGTCGCGCGCTCGGCCGTCGACGGCTTGTATCCGTACTGCGGCCTGTATGCGGCGCGCGAAGACAGCGCCATCAACCGCGTGTGGCGCGATTTCCACACGGCCAGCCAGCATGCCCTGCTGCTGCCGTAGTACCGGCATCGGCTCATGCACGGCATGCATCGTCGCCATTTCGGCATGCGTACGCCATGCAAGCGGCAATTGCCTGATAATATCGGGCATCACGACTTTCCGGCCCCCATCCATGCACGTCAACACGCTCAGCAGCCTGGCGCAACTTTTGGCCAGCGCCGAAACGGAAACCCTGGCCTTTCCCACCAGCATCAATACGGCCCTGCTCCTGCAAAAGGAACTGGCCAATCCGGATTGCCACTCGGCCGACATCAGCCGGCTGCTGCTGTGCGAACCGACCTTGTCGGCGCGCGCCGTGGCGCTGGCCAATTCGGCCCTGTTCGCGCCGGGCCAGGCGCCCGCCATCACCAGCGTGCGCGCCGCCGTCGAGCGGCTGGGCCACCGCAACCTGTATGCGCTGGCGACGGCGGCCGTGATCCGCCAGCTGAACGCGGGCATCCGCGACGCAGCCCTGCGCGCCCGCGCCACCCAACTGTGGGCGCACACCGTGCATGTGGCGGCGCTGGCGCATGCGCTGGCCGGCGCCGTCACGCGGACGGATGCCGATACGGCCCTGTTCGCCGGCATCGTGCATGAAGTAGCCGGCTTTTATATGCTGGCCCAGGCCGACAAGACCCCGGGCCTGTACGCCCAGCTGGAAACGCAGATGGCGTCCACGCTGGAAGTGATCGGCCGCGCGCTGATGCGCCAGCTGGGCGTGCCGCAGGCGGTGGCCGACGCCGTCAATGCCTTGCCTGGCTCGACCATCATGCTGCCGCCCGAAGGCTTGCGCGACACCCTGCTGCTGGCCAAGGCGCTCTCGCCCGTCCCTTCGCCGCTGCCGCAGGCCAGCATCACCGTCAGCGAGGCGCTGCAAGCCTATCTGGAGCACGACCCCGTGCTGCAGGCGCTGCGCACGCAGCCATCGGCCGAGGCGCAGGGCCTGATCGAGGTACTGCTCAGCTAACGGCCGATCTGCTATGATGGCGCGGGCCGGGATGGACCCGGTCCGCTTTCATTGACGCCCACTGGAAAACTGCCTTGACTACCTCCTTACGCATGCTCGGCCTGGCCGCAGCCCTGACCATGGCGTGCAACGCCAACGCCGACAGCTTCGTTTCCTCGGCCTCCAGCGCCGGTTCCCAGTCGAGCGGCAGCATTTCCGATTCGCTCAACGGTTCGAGCAACAGCTCTTCGCGCGACAACAAGGTGGCCAATGGCCCTTACCGCATCATCGACGTGGCCGCCGTGCCGGGCCGCGACGGCATGACGCGTTTGACCATGCAGGCCGACGCCACGGCAACGCCGCTGGTGCTGGACTTGCCGCAGGCGGCGCTCGACAAGCAGCAGTTGGCGCAAGGCGACGTGGTGCATGCGCAAAACCGCGCCTACGGCATCGAATTCTCGCGCAACGACACGCGCGCCGCCTTCTTCCTCGTGCTGGCCGACGACTGGTACGGCGAACTGGCCACGCGTCCCGTCAGCCTTTGATCCGCTTTTTCTCGCGCCGCCCGGCGCTGCTTCTGGCCGTTTGCGCCATCTTCAGCGTCGGCGCGGCGCAGGCGGGCACTTCTCTCGCCTCCGCGCGCTTTTGCGACCGCGCCCAGGAACTCACGGCCACGGAACAGGACCGGCTGTTGCGCTTTGCCGCCGTCGTGCGCGAGGAACTGGCCGCCACCGAAGGCGGCGTGGCCCTGATCAGCCGCTCGGGCCTGGACCTGGCCCGCTTCGGCATCCGCTATTCGCACGCCGCGCTGGCCTGGCGCCACGACAATGACAGCGGCTGGTCCGCGCGCCAGCTGTACTACGCCTGCGACGAAGGCCGCCCGCGCATCTTCGACCAGGGCACGGCCGGTTTCGCCATGGGCACGGACAATCCGTCGCTCGGCTACATCTCTGTCGTGAAACTGCCGGCCGAAAGCGTGCCGCCCCTGCGCCGGGCCCTGCTCGACCCCGTGCGCGTGCAGCAGTTGCTGGCGGGCCGCTACAGCGCCAACGCCTATGCGTTCAGCCTGCAATACCAGAATTGCAATCAGTGGGTGGTGGAATTGCTGGCCTCGGCCTGGGGTGAGCTGGCTGCGGGCGGCGACTTGCGCGCGCGTGCCCAGGACTGGCTGCGCGCCGCGCCTTACAACCCCGCCGCCGTCGACGTGGGTGCGCGCTGGCTGATGCTCGGCTCCATCTTCGTGCCCCTCGTGCACATGGACGACCATCCGCCCGAGGCGATACGCTCGATGCGGCTGGCGGTGAGCCTGCCGGCCAGCCTGGAAGCGTTCGCGCGCCAGCGCCTGCCCGCCAGCGAACGCGTGGAAATCTGCCACGACGGCAAGCAGGTGGTGGTGCACCGCGGCTGGGAACCCATCGCCGACGGCTGCGTGCCCGGCCCGAACGACCGCGTCATCGCCCTCGACGATACGCCGCACGACAGTCGCTGACGACAGTCCCTAAGCAGCGGCGAGCGCCGCTTCGACCTGATCGAGCAAGTGTGCCGGCGCCAATCCCTGCCCCATGCGGCGGGCCACCTCGCCGCACGCCAGCGCCACTTCGGGCGCGGCCAGCAGGCGCGCCAGCTGCCGCCGCATGCGCCCGGCCGACAAGCGCCTGGCCAGCAAGACATCGCCCACGCCGAGCCGTTTGATCCTCCAGCCGTTATCGAACTGGTCGTACGCGAACGGCACGATCAGTTGCGGGATGCCCGCGCGGAAGGCGTCCGCGCTGGTGCCGATGCCGCCGTGGTGCACCACGGCCGCCACGCGCGGCAGCAGCGCCGCAAACGGCACGTGCGCCTGCCACATCACGCTGGGGGGCAAGTGCTGCGGCACCTGCGCCGCATGGGACGTGAGGAAAAGGCCGCGCCGTCCCAGCCGCCGCAACACGTCCAGGGCGATGCTGAAATAGCGCTGCGCGTGCTGGTGACCGGTACCGGGCGTAAAGACGATGGGCGGCTCGCCCTCGCCCATAAAGCGTTCCAGCGCCGGCGGCAGCGCCGCAGCGCCATGCGGGGCGGCGCCGGGGAAACCGGCTTGCACGAAATGCGGCGGCCAGTCCGCCTGCGGGGCGGCGAACCAGGCGGGAAACAGTCCCAGCGAGGCATCCGGCGCGGCCAGCATATGCGCAAAAAAATGCGCTTCGGGCGGCAGTCCGTGCTGCGCGCGCGCCCCGTTCAGGCCGGGCAGCAGCACCGGGTCGACCATGCCGCGGTGGAGCAGCCGCCACAGGGCCTGGCGCCAGGCCAGCGGCACCCAGCCGGGAATGCGCAGCGAGCCGGCCGCCAGGAAATCATGGCTGCTGCACAGGTTCGATGGCGCCAGATAGGCCGCGACGATGCGCAGGTCCGGGCGTACTGAGCGCGCCAGGGCGGCCATCGGCACGAGGAAGGGGTGGCACAGCACCACGCACTCTTCACCGTCGGGCAAGCCTTGCACCACGTCGCGCACGGCGCCCAGGTGCGGCACGAGGCCGCGCCAGACCACGCCCCAGCCCTTGCGCTCATCCCACAGCCCCGGATCGCCCAGCATGGCCTGCCCCTCTGCCGCACTGCCGAAGGTGCGATACGCCAGCCCTGAGGCCAGCGCCGCCGCTTCCTGCCAGCCTGGCACCAGCAGCAGCACGCGCCGCCCCCGTTGCTGCAAGGCCTGCGCCAGCGCGACAAACGGTTGCATGTCGCCGCCGGTGCCGCTGCTGGCAACGATGACGAGCGGGGATGAGTCAGCCATGCAGCCATCCTTGCCTGGCGGCAATCTTCGGCGGAAAATCAAGCAAGAACGAGGGGTGCATGGGTATCTTTCCTAGTTGAAACACCCGGCGATAGTAAGCGATTAACGTTAGCATTTCAATCAATTACTGAGCACGGTACGGCGTCATGCCTGCCGCTGCTACACCGGCAGTTGCAGTACCATGTCCCATTGATCGATGCCGGGCCCGAAGCCGTCCGGCGTCACGTTGACCGTCACGAAACCGTAGCCCGCATAAAAGCCTTGCGTGTGCTGGCTGGTATTCATGCGCACGCTGGCGATTCCCGGCACGGCGCGGATGGCGTCCAGGCGCGCCTGCGTCAGCGCGCGGCCCAGTCCCTGGCCATGCACGTCCTGCGCCACCATGCCCCAGCACAGGCTGGCGACGCTGCCGCCCGCCTCCAGCGCATGGCCACCGCAGGCGACGATGCGGCCGTCGCGCAGAATGACCAGGTAGGGATGCGTCGAAGTATCGAGCCAGGCGGCAAAGTCGGCGCGCTCGGACGGGTCGAAAAAGCGCGGCGTATTGCCGTCGAAGAGGGCCAGGCAGGCGTCGCGGTCGCTGGCCTGGTAAGGGCGTACTGTCTGCATTGCTATCCTTTTCAGAAACAGGAAGGGAAATTACACGGGCGCGCACTCACAGCAGCTGCTCCGACGTCACCACGTGCACGCCCGGCGCGCCGGCCAGCGCCGCTTCGAGCAAGGCGCTGGCGATGCGCGGCGCGGGATTGATGCGCCAGCGGCGCGGCAGCACGGGTCCCAGCACGCGCAGCAGGCGCAAGGCGGCGCCCTCGCCCGCGCGCGCCACGTCGCGCTCGCCGCCGATCAGGCCCGGCCGCACGTGCGTGAGCGAGGCAAAACCCAGCTGCTCCAGGTCGCGTTCCAGCTCGCCCTTGACGCGGTTATAGAAGATGCGCGAAGCGGCGTTGGCGCCGGCGGCCGAATTGAGCGCATACGTGCGCGTGCCCGCCGCCAGCGCCAGACGCGCCACGGCCAGCGGATAGTCGTGGTCCACGCGCAAGAACGCCTGCCGCGTGCCGGCCACCTTCATGGTCGTGCCCAGGGTGCAGATGACGGCGTGCGCCTGCCACCAGGATGCGTCAGGCGGCAATCGATCGAAATCGACGAGGGGCGCGTGCAGTTTCGCATGGGGCGGCAAGGCCTTGCGCACCGGCGCCACCACCGTGCTGACGCGCGCGTCGGCGAGCGCCAGGCGCAGCACTTCGCGGCCCACCAGGCCGGTGGCGCCCACAAGCAGTAATTTCATGGCTTTCCAGTTAAAGTTGCTGTCAGCCACCACCATACACGGAACTCAGGACAAGCGCAGCGCCAGTGCGGCCAGGGTCAGCAGCAGCACGGGCACGGTCAGCACGATGCCGACGCGGAAATAGTATCCCCAGGAAATGTGGATGTTCTTGCTGTCGAGCACATGCAGCCACAGCAAGGTGGCCAGGCTGCCGATCGGCGTGATCTTCGGCCCCAGGTCGCTGCCGATGACGTTGGCGTAAATCATCGCTTCGCGCACGGCCCCCTGCGCCGTCGTCGGGTCAATGGCCAGCGCGCCCACCAGCACCGTCGGCAGGTTGTTCATCACGGACGACAATACGGCCGTCAGCACGCCCGTGCCCATGGCCGCGCCCCACACGCCGTATTGTGCGCAGTGGTTCAGCATGCCCGTCAGGTAAGCCGTCAAGCCCGCATTGCGCAAGCCGTACACGACCAGGTACATGCCCAGCGAAAAGACGACGATCTGCCATGGCGCATGGCGCAGCACGTGGCGCGTGGAAATCACGTGGCCCTTGCCGGCCACGCCCAGCAGCAGCGCGGCGCCCACGGCGGCGATCAGGCTGATGGGCACGCCCAGGCTTTCTTGCGAGAAAAAACCCACGAGCAGCAGCGCCAGCACCAGCCAGCCGGCGCGGAAGGTGGGCAAGTCGCGGATGGCGGCGTGCGGGCGTTTCAGCTGCGAGGCATCGTAGTCGCGCGGGATGTCCTGGCGGAAAAAGAGCAGCAAGGCGCCCAACGTGGCCAGCACGGCGACGACGTTGACGGGCACCATCACGGACGCGTACTCGGCGAAACCGATCTTGAAGAAATCGGCCGACACGATGTTCACCAGGTTCGACACCACCAGCGGCAGGCTGGCCGTGTCGGCAATGAAGCCGGCCGCCATCACGTAGGCCAGCGTGGCTTTCGCGGAAAACTTCAGCGCGCGCAGCATGGCGATGACGATGGGCGTCAGGATCAGCGCGGCGCCGTCATTGGCGAACACGGCGGACACCAGCGCGCCCAGCAAGACCAGCAGCACGAACAGTTTTCTGCCGCTGCCGCCGCCCCAGCGCGCCACGTGCAGCGCCGCCCATTCGAAGAAGCCGGCCGCGTCGAGCAGCAGGCTGATGATGATCACGGCAACGAAGGTGCCGGTGGCATTCCACACGATATGCCAGACGACGGGGATGTCGCCCCAGTGGATCACGCCGGCCAGCAAGGCGACACAGGCGCCGATGACGGCGCTCCAGCCGATGCCCAGGCCGCGCGGCTGCCAGATGACGAGAATTAAGGTGGCGAGAAAGATGAGGAAAGCGGTCAGCATGCGGCGAGGTTCCCTTGCGGTGCGGCGTCGCGGGCACCATGCGCCGCAGCCTGTGAATGTCAACAATAATTCCATAATAGTGGAATGATTGAATGAATGCAAAGGCCGCGACGGAACTGCCTTATTTCAGGGCGATGGCGATATCGCTCAATCCCACCGTGCCATTGCCGATGGCGGAGGCGGCCGGCGTGGCCGCGCCGCCGATCGGCACCGCCGCGCCCGTCGCCAGGTCGATGCGGTACAGGGAGCTGGGGCCGCCGGCCGCCGTGCGCAGGGCGGCCAGCGCCAGCCCGTTGGCGCCGCCCGCGATATCGAAACCCGCGTCGCCCGCCACCGCCACGCCCAGCAGGCCCACATTGGCCAGGGTGCCGTCGTTGGGCGGATTTTGCAGCGCGAGACTGGCGCTGGCCACGTCGATATCGAACAGCATGGTCGCCGCCGTGCCCGCAAAGCTGTTGGTATAGGCGGCCGCCGTGACGACGGGCGCCGCGCCGGCACGGTTGATGGCGCCGTCGGTGGTGGTGGCGCCCGTGTCGACATTGATGCGCAGGCTTTGCCCCGTGTTGCCGATCACGCGCAGGCGGTCGGCGACGGGGTTGAAATCCACGCCGAAGGCCGTGCCGGCGATGGCCGTGTACGGTGCGCTGACGTCCGCCGCGTCGGCCGCCAGCGTCGCCTTGACGGTGGCCGCGCCCGTGGCCGGGTCGATGGTGACGATGCGCGCCGCAGAGGAAATACCGTACAGCAAGCCATCCTTGGGACGGATGTCAAAGCCCAGCAGGCGCTCGCCCGCCGCCAGGCCCGTGACGGCCACGTTGGCATCGAGCGTGTTTGGCGTGGCCGTCTTGAAGGTGACGATGCGGCCGTCGTCCGTCAAGCCATAGGCGACGGGCGCAGCCGGCGTCTTCAAGGCGATGCCGCGCAACTCTTCCGTCACGCCGATGGCCGCCACCAGGGTCGCCGGGGCGCTGGCCGCCGCCAGGTTGACGCTGTACAGATTGCGCGCGCCGGCCACCGTCATGACGGCGTAGCCCGTGTTCGTGCGCGCATCGATGTCGAAGCCGGCCACGCTGGTCGCGGCCACGCCCAGCGGCACGGCGCCGGCCAGGGTGCCGTTGTTGGGCGGATTTTGCGTGTACAAGGTGGCGTTGGCCCCATCGATGACAAACAGGGTGGTGCTGGCCGTGCCGGCGAAACTGTTGGTATAGGCGGCGGCCGTGATGGCGCTGCCCGCCGCGCCGCCGTTGATGTTGCCATCCGTCGTGGTGGCGCCCGTGTCGACATTGATGCGCAAGCTTTGCCCCGTGTCGCTGACGATGCGCAGGCGGTCGGCGACGGGGTTGAAATCGACGCCGAACTGCGTGCCGGCCAGCGCCGTGAATGGCGCAGTGGTGTCGGCCGCGTCGGCCGCCAGGCTGGCCTTGAGGGTGGCCACGCCCGTGCCGCCATTCAGGGTGTAGAGGCGGCCCGTGCTGCCGACGCCGTACAACTGGCCATCGGCGGGCCGGAAATCGATGCCCAGCAGGTTTTCCCCCGCCTGCAAGCCGGTGATGGTGGCCGTGCTGCGGATGGTGCCGGGCGTGGCGCGGTCGAACGACAGCAGTTTGTTGCTGGCTGTCAACACGAAGACATCGCCCGTGACGACCGCCGGCGGCGGTGGCGTAACGACGACGTCATCATGGCCGCCGCCCCCGCAGGCGGAAAGCGACATGGCGACGGCGGAAGCGAGCAGCAGCTTGGCGAACGGCAAGGATGGCAGCGTGGACATGAGCGTGACTCCGGTAAGTGAGTGAAGGGAAGTGCCGCCCAGGCCGCGGTCGCGGCGAGCGCACTCCTGTACTACCCGCCATGCGCGCGTTTGGATGCGGCCGCGCAAAAAAAAGTATTGCCTCTGGCGTTTTTGATTGTCTTTAAGCAACTTAATCGGTGTATAGTCGCAGGCACGATTGCAACGGAGACGAGGAAAGTGGCGCGCATCTATCAGACCAACAACATGGGCGAAGCCGACGTGCGGATAGCCATCGTGCAGCGCGGCAACGCCGACTTGCTGGTGCAGCGCGTGGCCAGCCGGGGCCTGGCACATGGCGACGCGCAGTGGTGCATCACCCGTGAGCGCCAGGACGCCACGGCCAGCGTGTATTTCACCTCGCCAGGCTTTGCGCAGCTGACCATCTGTTTTGTCGAGCACGCCAGCGAGGCCGGCTGGACCAGGCCACACCGGCTCAAGGGCTGCCTGTCGCAAGGCCGCGCCTGACAATCGAGCGGAGGAGTTCGTCATGGATTTGATTTTGCTGGAACCCGGCAACCCTGAATTCGTGTTTGGCAAGGCGCCTGACGGTGGAGGCAATATCGACGCCATCTGGCGCGACGCCGCCGCGCTGCGGGGCATGGGCCAGTGCATCGAGCTGGTGTCATTACATCAAGGCATGCAGCAGCAAGTGACGACCGACGTCGGCAACGCGGCGCGCACCTCCGGCCGGCCCCTGGTCTCGGAATTTACCTGCGTTAAATATGTCGACGCGACGTCGGTCAAACTGAACGAGCTGTACCTGCTGGCGCAGCCGCTGGGCACAGGCGCCGCCCAGCCGACCAGGCTGTACATCGCCCGCTATGCGAACAGCAAGACGGCCGACGTCATCACCATTGCCCTGCGCGACGCCCTGATCAGCGAAATCCAGCAGCAAACCCACCCCGACGACATGCCCACCGAGCAGTTCAAGCTGAGCTTTACGGACATCCTCTGGAGCCACAGCGTGCAGCAGGCGGACGGGCTGGAGCCTGGCGCGCAGGCGGCCAATGTCGGCCTTTACCGGATAAGCCCATGAACGACACCATCCACCCGCCGGCGCTTCCGTCAAAGTCAGCTACATCGACAACGCCGGCCTGGTGCTGATCCATCCTTTCATTGAGATGCTGTTGCGAAAACTCAATGTGCTGATGCCTGCGAAGCATGGCGCGATGGAAAGTGCACCCTGACCGTCCAGCGCAGGACGGTCGACGTGCTGATGGAGAAGTTGCCGTGGAGCCTGGCCGTCATCGTGCATCCGTGGATGCGGCAAGCGCTGCATGTGAGCTGGCAGGCGCGCGCACCGGCCAGTATCCCCTATTCTTCCAGCCCGCCCCCCAGCGCCTTGTACAGGGCCACGGCCGACTTGAACTGGTCGCGCCGCAAGTCGAGCAGAGTTTGCTGCGCCGCATACGACTGGCGCTGCGCGTCGAGCAATTCCAGGCGGCTGTCCTGGCCCGCGCCATAGCGCAAGGCGGACAGCTTGCGCCGCTGTTCGGCGGCCGCCGCCACGCGCTGCTGGGCGTCGATCTGCCGCGCATACGTGGCGCTGCCGGCCAGGCCGTCGCGCACGTCGCGAAACGCCGCCTGGATCGCCTGCTCATATTGCAGCACGGCCACGTCCTTGCGCAGGCGCGACAGTTGCAGCTCCGCGCGCAGCTGGCCGCCCTGGAACAGCGGCTGCGTCACTTGCGGCGCGAACGACCAGCTGCGCGCGCTGCCGCGGAACAGGTCGCCCAGTTCCGGGCTGGCCAGGCCCAGCTGCGCCGTCAGCGACAGGCGCGGGAAGAAGGCGGCGCGGGCGGCGCCGATTTCCGCGTTCGCCGCCACCAGCGCGTATTCCGCCTGCAGGATGTCGGGACGGCGCGCCAGCAAGTCCGACGGCAGGCCGGGCGGCAGCTGCGTCAGCACGGGCTGGCCGTCGAGCGGCCGGCCCGCCGGCAAACCGGCAGGCAGAGGCGCGCCCAGCAGCAATTCCAGGTTGTTGCGCGAAAGTAGGCTGGCCCGCTCGCGCGCCTGCACGTCCGCTTCGGCCGTGGCCGCCTGCCCTTCCGCTTGCGCCACGTCCAGGCCGCTGCCCTGCTGCGCGCCGTGCAGCCGCCGTGTCAAGACCAGGGCCTGGCGCCAATCGAGCAGGGTTTGCCGCGCCAGCGCCAGTTGCTCCTCGGCCAGGCGCTGTTCCAGGTACGCATCGGCGACGGCCCCGATCAGGGCCATGTGCGCGGCCCGCTGGCCCTGCCGCGTGGCCAGGTAGCGCGCAAAGGCCGCGTCCGACAGCGAACGCAAACGGCCGAACAGGTCGATCTCGAACGCGCTCATGGCGACGCCGGCCGTGAACTGGTTTTGCACCGTGGCATCGGCGCCGCGCTGGCGCGCGCCGCCCGCATTCGCGGCGATGGCCGGGTAGCGGCCCGCATCCTGGATCTGGTACTGGGCCCGCACGGCTTCCACGTTGAGCGACGCCACGCGCAGGTCGCGGTTGTTTTCCAGCGCGATGTCGACCAGGCGCTGCAGGCGCGCATCGAGCAGCATCTGGCGCCAGCCCAGGCCGGCTGCAGTATCGCCAACGCCTGACGCGGCGGCCTCGGCATAGGCGGCGGGAATCGGCGCCGCCGGCTTCACCAGCGGCGGCGTCAAGGAACAGGCCGACAAGGCCAGCGCGGCCAGCGGCGTGATAAGCATCAAACGCATTACAACTCTCCTTGCGCCGTCTTGACGGCGATGCGATGACCGCGTTGATTGAAGTAGCGGTCCATCCTGTCGACGGCGCCCAGCACCACGACAAAGAACACGGGCACGAAAAACACGGCCAGCACGGTGGCGCTGATCATGCCGCCGAACACGCCCGTGCCGATCGCATGCTGCGTCTCGGCGCTGGCGCCCGTGGCCAGCATCAGCGGCACCACGCCCAGGGCGAAGGCCAATGACGTCATCAGGATCGGGCGCAGACGCAAGCGGGCCGCCTCCACCGTCGCCTCGACCAGCCCGCGCCCTTGCGCCTGCAGCTGGCGCGCATATTCGACGATCAGGATGGCGTTCTTCGCGGAAAGACCAATGATGGTGATCATGCCCACCTTGAAGAACACATCGTTCGGCATGCCGCGCAACATCACGGCCAGCACGGCGCCCAGCAAGCCCAGCGGCACCACCAGCATCACGGAGACGGGAATGCTCCAGCTTTCATACAGGGCCGCCAGCACGAGGAACACCACCAGCATCGACAGCGCCATCAGCATGGGCGCCTGCGACGCCGATTCCTTCTCTTGCAGCGACTGCCCCGTCCACGCCAGCGCGAAGCCCGGCGGCAGCTGTGTCACGAGACGTTCCATTTCCAGCATGGCGTCGCCGCTCGATACGCCGGGCGCCGCGCTGCCGGAAATGCGCGCCGCAGGATAACCCTGGTAGCGCACCAGTTGCAGCGGCGACTCGCTCCACACGGGGCGCACCAGCTCGCCCAGGGCCACCATGCCGCCCGCGCTGTTGCGGATGCGCAAGGCCAGCACGTCGTTCAGCTGCATGCGCGACGGCGCATCGGCCTGGATGATCACTTGCTGCATGCGGCCCGCATTCGGGAAATCGTTGACATAGGTCGACCCCATGGCCGCCGTCAGCATGTCGGCGATGGCGCCAAATGACACGCCGAGCGCCTCCGCCTTGCTGCGGTCGATATCGAGGCGCACGCTGGCGCCGGGCGGCAAGCCGTCCGGATACACGCCCGCCACCCTGGCGCTTTGCGCGGCCAGTCCCAGCAGCTGGTTCTGCGCCGCCTGCAGGGCGGCGACACCCTGGTTGGCGCGGTCTTGCAGGCGCAGCGAAAAGCCGGACGAGTTGCCCAGTTCATCGATGGCGGGCGGCATCAGGCTCATGATGACGCCCTCCTTCGCCTGCGCCATGGCCGCCTGCGCCAGCGCCACTTCTTCCTGCGCCGTGGCGCCGTTGCGCTCCTTCCAGTCCTTCAGCATGGTGAACGCCAGGCCCGCGTTCGGCCCCGCGCCGGAAAAGCTGAAGCCGAGGATGGACTGGTTCACCTCGATACCGGGCCGCGTGGCCACGTGCTGCTCGTACAATTTGACGACATCGAGCGTGCGCTCCATGGTGGCGTCGGACGGCAGCTGGATCGAGGTGATGAAATAGCCCTGGTCTTCTTCCGGCAAAAAGGCCGACGGCAGCTGCAGGAAGGCCACGCCCAGCGCCGCGACGATGGCGCCATACACCAGCATCGAGCGGCCCGCGCGTTTCAGCATCGCCACCACGCCCTGCTCGTAGCGCGCCGTCATGCGCTCAAACTGGCGGTCGAACCACAGGAAGAAGCCTTTTTTATCATGCTCGTGCGGGCCGATGGGTTTCAACATGGTGGCGCACAGGGCCGGCGTCAGGGTGAGCGCCAGAAAGGCCGAGAACAGGATGGACACGGCCATGGCCAGCGTGAACTGGCGGTAGATGGCGCCCACGGAGCCGCTGGCCAGCGCCATCGGGATGAACACGGCCGTCAGCACCAGGGTGATGCCGACCACCGCGCCGGTGATTTCGCGCATGGCTTTGGAGGTCGCCTCCTTCGGCGACAGGCCCTCGGTGGCCATCAGGCGCTCGACGGCTTCGACCACGACGATGGCGTCATCGACGATGATGCCGATGGCCAGCACCATGCCGAACATGGTCAGCACGTTGACGGAATAGCCGGCCAGCAGCATCACCGTAAACGTCCCCATCAGGGCGATGGGCGCGACGATGGCGGGAATGAGCGTATAGCGTATCTTTTGCAGGAACAGATACATGACGAGGAACACCAGCACCATCGCTTCCAGCAAGGTCACGACGACCTTCTCGATCGAGATCTTGACGAACGGCGCCGTATCGAACGGCACCGAATACTTGATCCCGGCCGGCATGGTGTGCGCCAGTTCGGCCATGCGCGCGCGCACGGCGGCCGCCGTCTGCACGGCATTGGCGCCCGGCGACAGCATGATGGCGGCGCCCGACGCGGCTTGCCCGTTTTCGCGGATGCTGAAGTTGAAGCTTTGCGCGCCCAGCGCCACTTTCGCCACGTCGCCGATGGTCACTTTCGAGCCGTCCGCATTCGCGCGCAGCACGATGGCGGCAAATTCGGCCGGCGTTTGCAGCTGGCCCTGCACCGTCAGCGGGATGGTCACGCGCTGGCCGTGCACGGCGGGCGAATCGCCCAGGCGGCCCGGGGCGATCTGCGCATTTTGCTGCGCGATGGCGGCCGTCAGCTCGCCCATGGCGATGTTGTACGACACCAGCTTGGCCGGGTCGACCCAGATGCGCATGGCCCGCTCGGAGCCGAACAGCTGCACCTTGCCCACGCCGGGAATGCGGCGCAGCTCCTCCGTCACGTTGCGCGCCAGGTAGTCGCCCAGCGCCACTTCGTCGTGCTGGCCGTTTTCGGAAATCAGGCTGACGATCATCAGGAAGCCCGACGACGCCGATTCCACCGTCAAGCCGTTTTGCCGCACGGCTTGCGGCAGGCGCGGCTCGATGGCTTTCAGGCGGTTCTGCACGTCTACCTGCGCCAGCTCCGGATTCGTGCCGGGCTGAAAGGTGACGCTGATCGAGGCCGAACCCGAGGTATCGGTGGACGACTCGAAATACAGCAGGTGCTTGACGCCCGACAGTTCGCGCTCGATCAGGCCCACCACGGCATCGTTCATGGTTTGCGGCGTGGCGCCAGGATAATTGGCGCTGATGCTGACGCTGGGCGGCGCCACCGAAGGGAAGCGCGCAATCGGCAATTGCGGTATGGCGATCAGTCCGAACAGGACGATGAAGACCGCCACCACCCACGCAAAGACGGGGCGGTTGATGAAAAATTGAGGCATGTCGTTAAACCACTTTCAATAAGTACACTTTCAATGCGTACGGGTCAGCGCACGGTGCTGACGGGAGGGGCGGCGGCCACGGCGGCGGCGCGCTTCCACGGTTGCGGCGCGGCCGTGGCGCCCGGCTGCAGGCGCTCCTGGCCTTCGATGACGACGGTGTCACCGGCCTTCAAGCCGCCGCTGACCACGTACTGGTGGTTGACGACGTCGCCCACGCTGATGGGTTTCAGGCTGGCCTTGTGCTGGCCATCGAGCACCCAGGCCTGCGCCTGTCCATCGCTGGCGCGCAGGACCGCTTGCTGCGGCAGCAGCACGCCGTCTGGCCGCACGGCGCGGGCGATGCGCGCGCGCACGAACATGCCCGGCAGCAGTTGGCGCTGCGGATTGTCGACCAGCACGCGGATGACGGCGTCGCCCGTGCCCGCATCGACGCTGATGCCCGAGAACAGGATGCGGCCCGTGACGGGATGCGGCCGGCCATCGGCGCCCAGGATGGTGACGGGCAGCTTGTCGGCGCCGCCGCCCTTGCCATCCGCGCCATCCGCGCCCGCCGCTTGCAATGCCGCCAGCGCGGCGGCCGGCTGGCGCACGTCGACATACACCTTGTCGATCTGCTGGATGCGCGCCATCGGCGTGGCATCGGCCATGCCCACGAGCGCGCCTTCCGTCACCAGTTCCGGGCCGATGCGCCCGGCAATGGGCGCCTCGATGCTGGCAAAGGCCAGGTCCAGGCGGCGGCGCGCCAGGCTGGCACGCGCCTGCGCCACGGTGGCTACGGCTTGCTCGCGCTGGGCCACGGCGTCGTCATACGCCTGGCGGCTGATGGCGTCCGCCTCCACCAGCGGTTTCAACCGCTCGGCCTGGCTGCCGGCGCGCTTCGCCGTGGCCACCGCATGCTGCAGCGCGGCGGCGGCCGAATCGACTTCCGCCTGAAACGGCGCCGGGTTCAGCTGGAACAGCTTCTGCCCCGCCTTCACGTCGGCGCCCTGCTCGAACTGGCGGCGCAGCACGATGCCGCCCACTTGCGGGCGGATGTCGGCCGTGCGGAAGGCGGCCACCCTGCCCGGCAATTCATCGCTGAGCACCACGGGCGCGGCCTGCAGCTTGAGGACCGTGACCGCAACGGCGGCGGCGGGCGGCGCGGCGCCCTCTTGCGGCGCGGGTTTGGAACAGGCGGCAAGGCTGAGCAGTGCCGCGGCGATCAACATGTTTTTCCTGGTAAGGTACTTGACTGGCATGACGTTTCTCTATGGCGGATCCCGACCGGCGGTCCGGTCGACAGATAAACGCAGGATAAAAGCCTTGCGTGGATGTTCCGTCAAAGAAATGTGGAGATTCGATGGAGAGCGCGAAGAATGCTAGACTATTTGCATGAACTATCATCACAGCGCCAGCCAGCCCTCGTTTCTTGCCACCACCCCGCCTTCCGCCCTCGTCCTGATCGCCGAAGATGAACCGCAAATCGCCCGCATCCTCGCCGGTTACCTGGAGCGCGACGGCTACCGCACGGCCTACGCCCACGATGGCCAGGAAGCGCTGCAGCAGCACCTGGCGCTGGCGCCGGACCTGCTGCTGCTCGACGTGCAAATGCCCAGGGTCGATGGCTGGGGCGTGCTGGCCGAGGTGCGGCGGCGCGGCGAGACGCCCGTCATCATGCTGACGGCGCGCGACCAGGATGCCGACAAGCTGGCCGCCCTGCGCGTGGGGGCCGACGACTACATCATCAAGCCCTTCAATCCGGCCGAGGTGGTGGCGCGCGTGGCGGCCGTGCTGCGCCGCTCGCGCGTGCGCCACCACCCGGTGGGCGGCCAGCGCCTGCGCTGCGGCCCCATCGAGATCGACCAGGAAACGTATATGGCCAGCGTGCTGCGCGACGGCGCGCCCGTGCCTTTGAGCCTGACCTTGACGGAGTTTCGCCTGCTGGCCCACCTGGCGCGCACGCCGCGCCGCGTCTGCAGCAGGATGGAATTGCTGGAGTCGTGCATGCCCGAGAGCAATTCGATGGAGCGCACGGTGGACAGCCACGTCAGCAAGCTGCGCAAGAAGCTCGAGGAAGCGGGCGTGACGAACATGCCCGCCAGCCTGCGCGGCGTGGGCTATCGCCTGGAAAGCGAAGCCTGATGCGCCTCACGGGCCTGAACCGGCAGATCGTGCTGTCGATGTCCGTGCTGATGGTGTGCAGCATCCTGATTATCTGGATCGGCTCCTGGGCATTCTTCGCCATCGCCTTCAAGATCGATCCCGGCATGCTGTCCGAACCGGACGACTGGTCGCCCAGCACCGTCGAGTGGCTGTGGATCTTCGCCATCACCGTCTTCGGCCTGGGCCTGGCCGCCTTTTTCGCCATCAAGCTCGCCGCGCGCATCTTGAAACCGATCAATTCCGTGATGGACAGCGTGCGCCGCGTGGCGCATGGCGACCTGTCCGCGCGCGCCTTCGCGGGCGACCGCACCTTGGGCGAGACGGCCATGCTGGTCGACGACTTCAACAGCATGGCCGAGCGCCTGCAGCGGGGAGCGCAGGAAAGCCTGACGTGGAATGCGGCCATCGCGCACGAACTGCGCACGCCCGTGACCATCCTGCGCGGCACCTTGCAAGGCGTCGTCGATGGCGTGTTCAAGCCCGAGGAAGTGCCGTTTTCCAGCCTGCTGGCGCAAGTCGAGGACCTGGGCCGCCTGATCGAGGACTTGCGCACCCTGAGCCTGGCCGACAGCGGCCACATGCAGCTGCGCATGGCGTGGACGGACCTGACCCTGGAAATCGAGGAAGTGGGCCGCCTGCTGGCGCAGGAGATGGAAGCGGCCGGTTTTACCCTGCGCTTGCACCTGTCCGACCATCCCGTCTGCTGCGATGCGGCGCGCATCCGGCAAATCGTGCTGGCCTTGCTCGACAACGCCCGCCGCTATGCCCATCCGGGCCTGCTGCGCGTGCGCACGCGCGTGCAGGCCGGCCAGTATATTCTCAGCGTCGAGGATGCGGGCCCCGGCATTGCGGAGGAACTGGCGCCGCATGTGTTCGAGGCCTTCCGCCGCGGCGACAGCGACAGGGTCGACCTGAACGCGGGCAGCGGCCTGGGCCTGGCCGTGGTCGACGCCATCGCGCGCGCGCACGGCGGCAGCGCCGCCTGCACCCGCGCCAAGGCGGGCGGCAGCCTGTTCACGATCAAGTGGCCGGTCGAGCATACGGCCCCGCCGTCCGCCGGCTGACTATACCGCCGGCGCGCGCAGCATGTCGACAAAGGCGCGCAGGACGGCCGGCATCTGCCGCCGGCTCGGGTAGTACAGGAAGTAACGGGGCGGCGGCGGCAGACAGCGCTCCAGCACGCACGCCAGGCGTCCCGCCGCGATATCGGTGCGCGCATCGGCCTCGTACACATACGCCAGTCCCGCGCCATCGCGGGCCGCGCGCAACATCAGCTCATCGTCGTCGAACACCAGCGGGCCGCCGACGGCGATGCTGACGCCTTCCCCGTCCTGCACGAACTCCCACGCGTACTGGCGTCCGCTGGGAAAGCGCCGGCCGATGCAGGCATGCGCCAGCAGCGCGCGCGGCGTGCCTGGCGCCCCATGCGCCGCCAGGTAGGCGGGCGACGCCACCACGACGAAGGGCTGCGGCGCGCCCACGGGCACGGCGATCATGTCGGCCGCCACCTGCTCGCCGAAGCGGATGCCCGCGTCAAAACCGTCGCGCACGATATCGATCATGCCGTCGTCCGTCACCACTTCGACCTGCACGCGCGGATGGCGCGCAACAAAAGAGGCCAGCATGGGCGCCAGCAGCAGCCGCGCAGCCGGACGGGGCACGTTCAGGCGCAGCTTGCCTGCAGGAACGTCCTGCAAGGCGCTCAAGTCCTGCAAGGCATCGTCGATTTCGCGCATGGCCGGCGCCAGGCGCGCCAGCAGCAGCTGCCCCGCCTCGGTCGGCGTGACGCTGCGCGTGGTGCGGTTCAGCAGGCGCACGCCCAGGCGCTCTTCCAGCGCGCGCAGCGCATGGCTGAGGGCGGAGGCGGACACGCCCCGTTCCAGCGCCGCCTGGCGAAAGCTGCGCAGGCGGGCGACGGCGGCAAAGGCCGTCAATTCATTCAGGTCAGCCATCATTCATGAGCCATGTTCAGTAATGCATGCAGGATTAGGTATCTTATCGCATGCAGTCGCTTCATCCATACTGTTTGCATCTTTTTTTGAAAAGGAATGAGCATGGAACACAGAACATTGGGCAAGTCCGGCTTGCGCGTCGCACCCATCGGCCTGGGCTGCATGGGCATGAGCTTTGCCTACGGCGGCGCGGACGAGGCCACCTCGCTGCGCGTGCTGCACCGCGCCGTGGACCTGGGCGTGACCCTGATCGACACGGCGGAAGTGTACGGCCCCTACGCCAACGAGGAATTGGTGGGGCGCGCCCTGAAGCAGTTGCGCGGCAAGGTCCACATCGCCACCAAGTTCGGCTTCAAGATCTTGCCGCACGGCCAGGGAGTGGAGCGCATGGCGGGCGTCGACAGCCGCCCCGAACATATCGTCCAGGCGGTGGACGGCTCGCTGTCACGGCTCGGTATCGACTGCATCGACCTGCTGTACCAGCACCGCGTGGACCCCGCCGTGCCCATCGAAGAGGTGGTGGGCGTCATGGCCGAGTTGGTACGGGCGGGCAAGGTGCGCCACCTGGGGCTGTCGGAAGCGTCGGCCGCCACCGTGCGCCGCGCCCATGCCGTGCATCCAATTGCCGCCGTGCAATCCGAATATTCGCTGTGGAGCCGCGACGTGGAAGCGGAGGTGCTGCCCGTCTGCCGTGAACTGGGCATCGGCTTCGTCCCCTACAGCCCGCTGGGCCGCGGCTTCCTGACGGGCCAACCGCCGTCCGGCGCCACGCTGGCGCGGGACGACTACCGCCACAGCCTGCCCCGCTTCCAGCCGCAGGCGATGGCCGCCAACGGGCAGCTGCTGACAAAATTGCACGACCTGGCGGCGGCGCGCGGCGCCACGGCGGCGCAGCTGGCCCTGGCCTGGCTGCTGGCCCAGGGCGCTGACATCGTGCCGATTCCCGGCGCCCGCAGCCTGGCGCACCTGGAAGAGAACGTGGCCGCCGCGCAGGTCGCCTTGAGCGAAGCCGAGCTGGCCGCCGTCGGCGCCGCCATCGCGCCCGCCAGCGTGCAAGGGGCGCGCTACCCGGACGCGGAACTTGCCATGGTTGGCCTGTAGACGACGGTACTCGGGTGCGCTATTTTGACCGCCGCACTTGAAATGCCTGAATCCGCTATCATTTCTAATCTGAACTATTCATCATGAAAGGGATTTACATGTCCGATTTGCTCGAAACACTGCAATGGCGCTACGCCACCAAGAAGATGGACCCAAGTAAAGTGGTGCCGCAAGACAAGGTCGAGCGCATCCTGGAAGCCGTGCGCCTGACGGCCAGCTCCAGCGGGCTGCATCCTTATGAAGTCTTCGTCGTGACGAATCCGGCCCTGCGCGAGCAGATCAAGCCGCATGCGTGGAACCAGGGCCAAGTGACGGACGCCTCGCACCTGCTGGTGTTTGCCGCCTGGGACAACTACACGGCCGAACGCATCAACGCGCGCTTCGACCTGGTCAACGAAGTGCGCGGCTTCAAGAATGAAGGCTGGGAAGCGTACCGCCAGCAGATCCTCGCCACGTATCCGCAGCGCGACGCGGAAACCAACTACCAGCACGCGGCGCGCCAGGCGTATATCGGCGTGGGCACGGCCCTGATCGCCGCAGCGCAGGAACAGGTCGATTCGACGCCGATGGAAGGTTTTGACCCGGCCAAGGTCGACGAGATCCTGGGCTTGCGCGAAAAAGGCTTGCGCTCCGTCGTGATGCTGCCGCTGGGCTACCGCGCCGACGAAGGCGACTGGCTGGTGGACCTGAAAAAAGTGCGCCCCGCGCGCGCGCAATTCATCACCGAGCTGGCGTAAGCGCCACGCCCGTGACTGAAAAGCGGATGCCCTCGCCGGCATCCGCTTTTTTTTGTCCGTTCAAGCCGCCTGCGGAAAACGCACCGTCACCTGCAGTCCCCTCCCCGCCTCCCCATCGGCCAGCGCGATATCGGCCTGGTGGTGCTCGGCGATGTGGCGCACGATGGACAGGCCCAGGCCGCAACCCCAGGCGTCGTTGCCGTCGGGGCGGAAGAAGCGGTCGAACAGGCGCGCATGGTGCTGGCGCGGCACGCCGGGACCGTTGTCGGACACGCGCAGCAGGGGCCGGCCCCCTTCCAGCGCCGCCTGCAAGTCGACCCTGCCGCCCTGCTGCGTGTAGCGCAAGGCGTTGTCGATCAAGTTATTCAACAACACTTGCAAGCCATCGGGATCGGCCTGCACCAATACCTTGGCCGGCGGCGCATCCACCACGCCCAGGTCGATCGCGCGGCTGTCGGCCAGCGCGCTGTGATCGGCCACGGCCGCTTCCAGCAATTGGCCCAGGTCCACCGTGCGCAGCTGGCTGGAAGTCAAGGCCGTTTCGTGGCGCGCCAGGCTGAGCAGTTGCCGCACGAGGTGCGTGCTGCGGTCCAGCCGTTCGTGCAGCCGCGCCAGCGCCACGCGGCGCTCTTCCTCGCTGGCGGCCCGCTCGGCCACCTGCAGCTGCAGTTTCAGCGCCGTCAGCGGCGAGCGCAATTCATGCGCGGCATCGGCGACAAAGGTGCGCTGCGCCGTCAGCGCCGCCTCGAACTGCCGCATCAAGCCATTCAAGGCCAGCGCCACGGGCCGCAGCTCGGGCGGCATGTCGTCGGCCGCCAGCGGCGTCAGGGCGTCCGGCGAACGGCCCGCCACCGATTCGGCCAGCCGGTGCAGCGGCGCCAGCGCGCGCCCTACGACGGCGACGATCAGCAGCGCCAGGATCAGCGCGAACACCAGCAGGGGCGCGCCGGCCCGCACGGTCATCTGCCAGGCCAGCTGGTCGCGCACGGCCTGCGCCTGCGCCACCTGCACGTAGCGGCCGCGCCGCGTCTCGCCGTACAGGCGCCAGTCCTCGCCGTGCAAGCTGACGTCGGCGAAGCCGGCCAGCGCATAGCGCGGCAATGCCGGCTGGCCCTGCAGGACAGGCAAGGGCTGGCCGTCCTCATCCCACGCCTGCAGCACGAACGCTTCTTCCGGCTCTTGCGCGGCGGCCAGGCCCGCCTGCGGCTCGAACTCGTCGGGCAAGGCCACGGCCAGCTGGCGCAACTGCAAGTCGGCCAGTTCATTGGTTTCTTCCTGCAGCGAGCGGAACAGAGAAATGCCGGCGCCGAGCACGCACAGCAAGGTGGCGACCAGCAAACCGAGCAGCAACTGGCGGCGGATGGTCAGCAAGCTGCCACCCGCATCTTGTAGCCCACGCCGCGCACGGTCTGGATGCAATCCGCACCGAGCTTCTTGCGCAGCTGGTACACGTACACGTCGACGGTATTGCTTTCCACTTCACAATCCCAGCCGTACAGCTTCTCGCTCAGCTGGCGCTTCGACACCACCTTGCCCGGATGGTCGAGCAAGGCGCGCAGCACGGAAAACTCGCGCGGCGGCAGCTTGATCAGCTCCCCCTCGAACGTGACGTCGTGGCTGGCCAGGTCGAGGATCAGCGCGCCATGCTCGATGACGGAGCGCGAACGGCTGACGCGGCGCCGCAGCAGCGCGCGGATGCGCGCCAGCAGCTCGTCGAGGTCGAACGGCTTGACCAGGTAATCGTCGGCGCCGCTGTCGAGTCCTTCCACGCGGGCCGGCGTGCCGTCGCGCGCCGTGATGATCAGCACGGGCAGCTCGGCGCCACGCGCGCGCATGGCGCGCAGCACCTCCATGCCCTCCTTGCCGGGCAAGCCCAGGTCCAGCAGCATCAGATCGTAGGCGAAACCGGCCAGCGCCAGCTCCGCATCGTGGCCATCGCGCACCCAGTCCACGGCATAGCACTCGCCGCGCAAGCCCTCGACCAGGCTTTCCCCGATCATCGGATCGTCTTCCACCAGCAGCACGCGCACCTGGGCCTCTCGCAGTCTTGAAAATACCGCTATCTTAACGTGGCTGGGGGAAGCGCGCCTGGCGCGCCGCCGCTGCGTGTGTCCGGCGCCCGGCGCACGAATTCACGATGCGGTGACTATGTGCGCATTTGGCGCGTTTTTTATGCGGTATATTTTCCTTCCCTTCACGCGTCTGGAAAGGCATGCCATGTCCCATTCCACCCAAGATACCGTCATCGTCAAGGCGGCGATTTATCCGCCCATCGGCATTGCCCGCGTCGGCAACAGCCCCAGCGAATACTTTCTGGGACCGGAGGTGCCGGAACCGGCGCCGCGGCCGGCCGGCTATTACCGCGATGCCTCAGGCGCCATCAAGCGCCAGGCGGCGGGCTTTCGCATCTACGGCCTGAACGCCGCCGGCGTGGCGGTGGCCGAATTAAACGCCGCCAATGCCGACATCGCATGGTCCGTCACCCTGGCCAACACCAAGGCGGCGTGGTACCAGTTCCAGATCGCGCTCGACATTCCCGAGGCGAATGTCACCCAGCCCTCGTTCCTGCGCAACATGGCCGTCACCGACCGCGCGCAACTGTCCATCACGCCGGGCGAGCGCACGATCAGCGGCAGCGAACAGCCGGCCGTCGCCTTCGACAGCGGCAGCTTCATGGGCACGCCCGTCTACCTGGGCGAATTGCGCACGGACGCCATGGGACGGCTGATCGTGCTGGGCGGCCATGGCAAGTCGGCCTCGTGGAATGGCGCGCGCGCCATCACCTTCGCCAACAACGAGGGCTGGTATGACGACACGGCCGACGGCCCCGTCTGCGCCACCGTGCACTACCAGGGCAAGGCCTTGCCCGTCGACATGGCCTGGGTCGTCGTCGCCCCGCCCGACTACGCGCCGCAGCAAAAGTCGGTACGCACCATGTGGGACTTGATGCGCGACTTGTTTGTTTCCGAAGGGAAACTTGCCGCGCCGGCCATTCCCTCGTTCCAGGACGATATCCGTCCCATTTTCGAGCGCCTGTCCAACCTGCAATGGGTCAACGCCGGCTTCGCGGCCGCCTTCGGCTGGGATGGCAGCACGCCGTTCAGCCGCGACGAATGGATGGCGCGCCTGGCCAGCCCATCCGACAACCGCAAGGAATGGCGCAACGTCATCTATAACCAGTTCCGCCAGTTCGAGCGCGACGCCTGGGCGCCATCGCCGTGGCCATGGCTGTATGGCGACGCGATGGCCATCCCGCCGGCGGACACGCCGCGCCAGAATTGCGCGCTGAGCAATCTGCAACTGCGCTTCCTCAAGCAATGGGCGGCCGGCGAGTTCACGGCCGACTATGCGCCCGGCAAGACGCCGCCGCAAAGCCTGGCCGACGTGGACGTGGCCCTGCAACCGGACACCCTGCTGCGCGCGGCCATGGAATTCTGCCTGGCCGACGCCTTCCACCCCGGCTGCGAAATGACCTGGCCCATGCGCCAGGCCAGCATGTACAGCGCGCCGTTCCGTCTGGCGCACCGGCCGCCGGGCTGGGTGGAACCCGACTATGGCGCCGTCTTGACGCCGGATAATATCTCCAGCCCCTGCTCGGCGCAGATCGCCGGCGGCGTGACGCGCTGGATGGCCGTGCCATGGCAAACGGACACGGCCAGCTGCCGCTCCGGCTACCAGTCCGACTACGATCCCTACGTGCCCACCTTCTGGCCCGCGCGCGTGCCGAACCAGGTGATGAGCAAGCTGGCCTACGATACGGTGATGAACCGGGAAGTCCCCGTCGACGACCGCCTGGCCGCCTTCGCCCGGCGCGCCGCGTGGATACGGCCACTGGGCAACATCAGCTATGAAGAACAGATCAACAACATGATCGCCGACCTGGCGCAAGTGGGCGTGGTCGAGGTGCGCCCCGGCCCCACGGACCTGGCCGGCTTCCCCGCGCTCCTGCAGGTGGAAAGCCTGCCGCCACCCGCGGCCGGCAAGCACCTGCTGCGCGCCGCCGCAGGCATACCCGACGAGTTCGTCGACGTCGACCTGGAAGGCACGGAGAAGGCGCGCCATCTGCAGCGACGCCGCTTGTGACCGTGCTGCAGGCCGACGTGCTCATCGTCGGCGCCGGTCCGGCCGGCGCCACGGCCGCCCTGAACCTGGCGGGGCGGCACCGGGTCTTGCTGGTCGACCGGCTGGCCGCGCCGCTGGCGCGCATCGGCGAATCCCTGCCGCCCGCCGCCGCGCGCCTGCTGCGGGACATGGGCTTGCTGGAGGCCTTCCTGCGGCAGGGCCATGCGCCCTACCACGGCAACCGCGCCTGGTGGAACGGCGCCTGGACGGAGCACCACTTCCTCAGCGATCCCGATGGGCACGGCTGGCACCTGGCGCGCGGCACCTTCGACCGCTGGCTGCGCGACGAGGCGCGCCGGCGCGGCGCCGCCCTGCTGGCCTCGGCCAATGTCGCGGCCATCGCGCCCGACGATGGCGGCTGGAAAGTTCGGCTGGCAACGCAACACGGCCCGTGCGACGCGGCGGCGCGCATCGTCATCGACGCCACGGGACGCAGCGCCCGGCTGGCCCGCAAAGTCGGCGCGCGGCGCCAGCGCGGCGACCGGCTGGTATCAGTATGGCAATACGGACAGGACCGCACGCCCTCGGCGCGGGGCTTTGCCCACATCGAGGCGTGCGAAGACGGCTGGTGGTACAGCGCGCCCCTGCCCGGCCGGCGCCGCGTGCTGGCCCTGCATACGGATGCGGATTTACTCGACAGCAAAGCCTTGCGCGATGCCGGCTGGCTGGAAGCGGCGGCGCGCCGCCTGCCGGCCACGCGGGAATTGCTGGAGCAGCAAGGCTACGCGGCCGATACGCCAGCCCTGGCCACGCCCGCCCATACGGCCAGCCTGGACGCCGGCGCCGGCCCAGGCTGGTTCGCCGCCGGCGACGCCGCCCTGAGCTTCGACCCGCTGTCGTCGCAAGGCATCTTCAACGCCCTGTACACGGGCCTGGCCGCGGCCGAGGCCGCCGACCGCACGCTGCGGGGAGAATTGCTGGCTTATCAACACTACCAGGGGGAACTGGCGTCCATCGGCGCCGCGTACGAGCGCCACCTGGCGTACTGCTACGGCCAGGAAACGCGCTGGCCGTCGGCGCCGTTCTGGCGCCGGCGCAGCCAGCCATGGGACAAGCCCTGCAATACGCAGGGCCCGGACATGGCGTCATCAAACGCTTACTGCGCCAGGTAGCGTTCCGAACGGGGACCGTACAGCAGGCCATTCGGCACGCCGGCCGACAGCATGCGCGCATTCGCCGTGCCAGCCAGCGGGTGGCTGGCATCGGTGCTGGTGTTGATGATCTGCTTGACCGCCGCCGTCACCAGCATGCCGACCAGGCCGCCGCCACCGCTGTTATTGCCTTCGTTGCTGGACGCGCTGGCCGCACCCTGCCACAGCAAGGCGCCCGTCTTCAGGTCGACCAGTTTGGCATCGACCGCCACTACCGTCACGCTGTCGATCACGGCGTAGGTCGTGCCATACTTGGAGATCGTCACGTACAGGCCCGCATCGGCGCCGAAGATCTCGTTGAGCTTTTTCGCCTCGACGCCGTGGATATCGGCCGCGTTCGTCAAGCCGTTCTGCTTGAAGGTTTCACCGACCACGGCCACCGGCAGCACATAGTAGCCCGCCTCGGCCAGCGGATAGGTCACTTGCGCGTAGACGCTGTTGCCGGCATTGACTTCCGGCGAGTTGTTCAGCGGCGGCAAGACCACGATGGAACGGGGCTTGGCGGCCTTGAAGGCCGTGTAATCGTAGGCCGCCTGCTTGGTGGCGCAGCCCACCATGAAGATGGCGGGGCCCAGGCACAGGGCCATTTTCAACATGCGCGACATCATAATTTCTCGCCTTTTTTCAATTTACCCAACAGGAAGTCCATATACGGCGTCGATTCCGGGAACAGTTTTTTCTCGTCCTCGAACTGCGCGGCGACCTGCTCCGGCTTGCCGGCGATCGAGTACAGCATGCCCAGGTGGGCATGGAAACCCGGCGGCGCGTGATTGCCTTTCGCAGCGATCACTTGCAAGTCTTTTTCCATGGCGGCCATCTGCTGCTCCGGGCTTTCCCCCTTCAGGTATTCGTACACTTGCGGCTGATAGCCTTCCCATTGGTACAGGGTCTTCGATTGCGTGGCGCAACCGGTCAGGGCGGCACAGGCGAGCGTCGCCAGCAGGGCTGCGCCCTTGTTCATCATTGTCTGTTTCATGGGATACCTTATTGTTTGCGCAATGCGCCCGCTTCGACGCCAGCCACCAGGCGCTCGACCGCTTCGCGCATGGCCAGGTCCAGCACCTTGCCGTTGAGGGTGGCGTCATAGCTGGCGGTGCCGCCAAAACCCAGCACTTCACGGTTCGACAGGCTGTATTCGCCGGCGCCGCCAGCCGAGTACACGACTTCCGAGGTGGCGATATTGACGACGTTCAAGGTGACCTTGGCATACGCCACTTGCGTCTTGCCACGGCCCATGATGCCGAACAGTTGCTTGTCGCCCACTTCCTTGCGGCCAAATTCGGTCACGTCGCCCGTGACGACGAAATCGGCGCCCTTGATATTCTGGCCCTGCTTCTTGAAGTCGGCTTCCTGCTTGAGTTCCGCCATGTTGTCGCGGTCGAGCACATTGAAACGGTTGGAGGTCTGCAGGTGCGCGATCAGGATCGTTTTCGACTGGCTGCCCAGGCGGTCGACGCCATCGGAAAAGATGCCGCGCATGAAGTTGGAGCGGTTGTCGAACTTGCCGACAGCGATCAGGGTGCGTGGACCAACGTAGGGACGGGCCGCGCTGGCAACCGTGGGGACGGCCAAAGCTTGCGAGGATTCGGAAGCGCAGCCAGCCAACGCCGCGCCAATCAGCGCTGCCATCAACAACGCGCCAGGTGTATTCTTGTTCATAGTGCCCTTATGATATGGAGGATCAGGAGCAAGCTGCCAAATTGAATTTGGGCAATTTAATTTCCCAAATGCAATTATATGAGATTGCATGTCTCACAATTCTCTCCAAAAGTAACGATGGCAAAGATTGCATTGTTACGCACCATGTCCAGGCGCAAGCCCTGCTTGACTTCCCAGCTCCGATTCATTAACTTAGCAGTAAAAAAGCAACGGTGCGCCGTCAGCGCCGCATGCCACTGCCGGCCACAGAACCTTGTCCGCCACTGCCCCCTCACCTGGATGGACCTCAAGGCCATGCCGACACACGATCATTCCCCGCCCCATCCGCTGGCCACGGCGCTGGCGCTCTCGCTGGGCGCGGCCGTTGCCCTGGGCCTGTCGCGCTTTTCCTATGGCTTGCTGCTGCCGCCCATGCGCGCCGACCTGGGCTGGTCCTATCTGCTGGCCGGGGCCATGAACACCTTCAATGCGCTCGGCTATTTTCTCGGCGCCCTGGCCACGCCGGCCCTGATGCGCCGCCTGGGCGTGTGGCGCTTGCTGCTCATCGGTTCCGTGCTGGCCAGCATCTTCATGCTGATGTCGGGCCTGGTCAGCGACACGGCCACACTGTTCCTGCAACGCGTGTGCGCGGGCGTGGCCAGCGCCTTCATCTTCATCGCCGGCGGCGTGCTGGCGGCGCGGCTCGGCTCCATGCACAGCCAGCGCGCCGGCTTCTACATCGGCCTGTATTACGGCGGCACGGGATTCGGCATCGCGCTGTCGGCCCTGCTGGTGCCGGCCGCGCTGGCGTCCGCCCTGGAGCACGGCGCCGCGCATGCCTGGCAGTGGCCCTGGCTGGCACTGGGCATCGCCTGCCTGCTCGCCACCGCCATCATGGCCTTGCCGGCGAAAGCGATCGGCGAAGCGCCGCGCGCCCTCGACACGCCGCGGCGCTTCGCCTGGCGCGACTTTTTGCCCAGCCTGGCCGGCTACTGCATGTTCGGCGTCGGCTACATCGGCTACATGACCTTCGTCATCGCCCTGCTCAAGCAGCAAGGCATGCCGCCCGCCTTGATCACGGTGTTCTACACGGTATTGGGCCTGGCGGTGGTGGCGTCGTCGCGCATCTGGGCGCGCATGCTGGACCGCTACAAGGGCGGCGAATCGCTGGCGATATTGAATGGCGTGCTGGGCGCGGCGACCATCCTGCCCGCGCTGACGAGCTTAGTCCCCGTCGTGTTCTTCTCCGGCCTCGTCTTCGGCGCCGTGTTCCTGTCGGTGGTGGCGTCGACCACGGCCCTGGTGCGGCATAACCTGCCGCAGCAATCCTGGACGGCTGGCATCAGCGCCTACACGACGGTATTCGCGCTGGGCCAGATCGTCGGCCCCATCGTCGTCGGCTGGATCGCCGACGGCCCCGCCGGACTGGAACGGGGCTTGATCGCCTCGGCCATCGCCCTCTTCATCGGCGCGGCGCTGGCCGCGCGGCAAAAGGCGCTGGCGGCGGGCGCGTAAGCGACTGTATCGCACATGCATTGGCCCCGCTTATTGCGGTTTGGCATACTTTGCGACGCCTGTTACATCGAACAGTACACAACGCTGGTTTCCAACCACCCAGGCGTCGTGCCCTGGTGGCATATAGAAGACGTCACCCGGGCCATATTCCATTTCGGCGCCATCATTCATCCTTACCACCATCCGTCCCTCAAGGACCATGCCGGTATGAGCTGCCTGGCACGAATCGGTTCCTGCAATCGGTTTTACGTGCAGACTCCAACGCCAGCCAGGCTCAAATTCGCCGCGCCCCATGGTCTGTTCGCCAAGCGTAAAGACAGCCATCCGGCCGGCTCCGTCCTTGAATGGGCGGACTTCGTCCGGCTTATCCAAGGATTTCTTTTCTAACATCGCACTCATGACCCGTCCCTCCTTTGGAATTTCTGGAAGTATTAAATTTCCGAACTGGAATAACTGACACAATATAAAAATCACATCATTTTCCAATATAGTTTAATAATGGAAATTTACAAGCAGAGCACCTGCCGCACTTACCTCAAATGCGGAGACGGATCGTACAATTGAAACTTCCGGGCCAATGCTTCAACATCCATTTACACTGCAGGCATGGCCCACCTTCGCGGAAAGAAAACGATGAACACCGATGCACGAAAAATCCCGGCAACGATGGATACGGAAACGCTGGAATTCATCCAGGGCCTGTTCGCCCTGGTGCGCGAAGGCGATACGCAGCAACTGGGCGCCATGGTGGCTCAGGGCGTGCCAGTGAACTTTCGCAACGAAAAAGGCGACAGCCTGATCATGCTGGCCAGCTACCATGGCCACCTTGAAACGTCACGCCTGCTGCTCGCAGCGGGCGCCGACGCCAACGTCCCGAACGACCAGGGCCAGACGCCCCTGGCCGGCGTGGCCTACAAGGGTTACCTGGACATCGCCGAATTGCTGCTCCGGCACGGCGCCAACGTGGAAGGCAACAGTCCGGATGGCAAGACCCCCTTGATGATGGCCGCCATGTTCAACCGCCTGGCCATCCTCGACCTGCTGCTGCAACACGGCGCCCGCATCGATGCCGTGGACAGCCGCGGCATGACCGCCGCCTCGCTGGCCAAGTCCATGAATGCACAAGAGACCCTGGGCCGCCTGGCCAGCTTGGGGCAGACGGCATAGCTGACGCTGCCGAATGAGTGATGATTCCCATTCGATGGTCAATGAGGTGGCTAAGCGCTTGATTTTTCAGTACTTTCCAAACCATTCAGTTACCGATACCCTCAAAAATACCCTCAGCGGATCTATCTGTCATTGCCGGTTCGTCGCGGACGGAACGGAAGAGGAAAATCCGCTTGTTCAAACCGGTCACCAGATTTTCCTGGCCGATCACGCTTTCGTTTCGGCACATCAGCAATCGTAGCGCTCCGATAAATTTAAGGATACGCCGATCTTCAGCGCGACGCTGTCACCCTGTCATTAACGCCATATCAAGCCAGCTATAGCAGCAGAGACGAGGCAATGGCATACGCTTATCTACCAACCGCTTTTCCATGTCTCATGTCGCCGCCGCTTTTCATGTATCGAACAGGACAGTCAGCCAGGCCGTATCGGCATTTAGTAAAGCGCAACTTGCTGCAGATCGAGACGACCAAGGCTGAGATCGTGTACGAAAGGCGGACCTGGCCCCGGCCCTCACTACTTGGAAACGACCGTGCGCGCCACCTATCTATGATTGTACCAACGTCAATCAATACTCAACTCTCTAAAGATAGACTTAACATTTTAATCCTCGGTTAAGTTATCTAAAATTTCCATTTCAAGGAACTCATCGGAATTAACAATATGTAAATCATATTTATCAACATAAAGAAATAAACCAGGTGGAGTAAACCCTTCCCGCGCCATTTTTTCTGACCATCGAACAAACCCAGCAGCCCTAACGGACAATGTTCCATTTAATGGCGTGCGTTCCATTATCGAGAAATCATAACCGGGGAAATCATTTATCTTTTCAATAAAACCATTCTCCGCAATCTTCATTAATGATGATACATCAACTTCATTTCTTATTTCAGCCTTAGTAACATATGCGGATACTCCATTTTTTTTAAGACATTTTGCAAGCCAAATCATCTTAATCACATCAGAATCCAATTTCATATATCCCTGACACTTCCCGATAAATTTACGTGGAAATTTTTTCACCACAGGATCGCGACGTAAAAATAATTTATGCTTTCCATCACAAAAATCGACTTCGTCATTCAAAAAAATATCATAATTCATTTTAATTCCCATCAAATGTTACAGTCTGACGCCCACTCTTTTTCCAGGCTCTTAAAAAATCCATTAGGAGACGTTAGGAGACGGGGTCAGGTCCGCCATTCCGACACGGCCTCAGCCATTCCGACATTCAAACCTCTGCGCAATCTCAGTGCCGATGTATATAGCTCAGGTATCGTCTACCTGTTTAGATATGGGTGATCATATTCCAACTCGCAGCCTGCCATTTTTCAGGGCCAGGTTGCTTTTGAGTACACTGTTGAATCCTGTCACCCAACTACCAGCGCCATGAGCCAAGCCCTTCACAGCCAAGCCCGCACCACTCATCTGATTCGTGACGAAATCCGCAAATCGACGCTCTCTCAACGGGAACTGGCTGAACGCTACAACGTCAGTCGTCTGACGATCCGCAAGTGGCAGAACCGCGACAGCGCCGAGGATCTTTCGCACCGGCCACGTACCATACACACCACGCTCACGCCTGCGCAGGAATTGATCGTCGTGGAGCTGCGCACCACGCTGCTGCTGCCCACCGACGACCTGCTGGCGGTGGCCCGCGAGTTCGTCAATCCAGCGCTTTCGCGCGCCGCCCTGGGGCGCTGCCTGCGTCGCCATGGTGTCTCCAGCCTGCTTGAACTGGCCGCCCGGGAAACCGATCAGCCCGTCACCAAAAAGTCGTTCAAGGACTACGAGCCCGGCTTTTTACATATGGATATCAAGTACTTGCCGCAGATGCCTGACGAAACCGAACGCCGTTATCTGTTCGTCGCCATCGACCGCGCCACGCGCTGGGTCTTCATGGAGATCTATGCCGACCAGTCCGACAGTAGTAGCACCGACTTCCTGATCAAGCTCAACAAAGCCTGTCCGATCGCCATCGTCAAGCTGCTCACCGACAATGGCAGCCAGTTCACCGACCGCTTTAGCAGCAGGAAAAAAGACCCGGAAACGGGCGACCGGATTCCCAGCGGCAAGCACGCGTTTGACATGCTATGCAAGCAACTGGCGATCGAACATCGCCTGATCCCGCCACGTCATCCGCAGACCAACGGCATGGTGGAACGCTTCAACGGCCGCATCAGCGAGGTCGTCAACCAGACCCGCTTCGCGTCCAGGGCCGAGCTCGAATCAACACTGCGCAATTACCTGAAAATCTATAACCACAACATCCCGCAGCGTGCTCTCAACAACGAAACGCCGATTCAGGCAATGAAGAAATGGCAGGCGAAAAAGCCGGAATTATTTGTTAAACGTGTTTATAACCAGGCGGGTCTTGACATCTACCGAATGACGAGTCCACTACGACTTGAGTTCGTCGGCGCCCTCTATCACGTTACTTCGCGCGGCGACCGGCGCGGCGCCATTTACCGGGACGATACTGA